>CAZWXK010000042.1:0-20640 GCA_964637875.1 uncultured Rhodobacter sp. | reverse complement strand
CCCGAGACAGTTCCCGAGGTGGTTTCGGGGGCGGTTTCGGGGGCGGTCGTCCCCGCGCCGCAGGCCGATGGCACGATTCTGTGCGAACCCTGCGACATGCCGGCCGAGATCGAGGGCGTCGACCCCGCGCTGAGCTGGTGGAAGATCATCCTCTATATCGTGCTGGGGTCGATCGGGCTGCCGTTGGGGGCCGAGTTGCTGATCGACGGCGCGCTGGGGATTGCCCGCGAGCTCGGCGTTTCGGAAACCGTGATCGGCCTTACCCTGGTGGCGGTGGGGACCTCGCTGCCCGAGCTGGCGACCACGGTCATGGCCGCCCTGCGCAAACATGGCGATGTGGCCATGGGCAATGTCATCGGCTCGAACATGTTCAACCTGCTGGGCATCATGGGCATCACCGCCTTTTTCGGCCCGCTCGACATGCCGCCGGGCATCCTGCGGTTCGATCTGTGGGTGATGCTGGCCAGCGCGGTGGTGATCGGTCCTTTCGTTTTTCTCGGGCTCAACATCACGCGGCTGTGGGGGGCGGTTCTCACGGCGCTGTATATCGGATACATTCTGGTCCTGCTGGGATGACCAAACGACAGGACGGGCAGGGGGGAAGATGAAGTACACAGGCGGGGCCCTTGTGACCGGCGGCGCGCGCAGGCTGGGGCGCGCGATGGTTATGGCGCTGGCGCGGCGCGGAATCGATGTGGCGATCCATTACGCGGGTTCGCGCGCCGCGGCCGAGACCACCGCAGCCGAGGCCCGTGCCCTGGGTGTGCGGGCGGTTGCATTGCAGGCCGACCTGCTGGCCGAGGACGAGACATCGACCCTGGTCACGCGGGCGGCCGGGGCCCTGGGCGGGCCGCTTGCGGTGCTGATCAACAACGCGTCGATCTTTGAACATGACGACATCCGCAGCGCGACCCGCGAAAGCTGGGATCGTCATATCGAAAGCAACCTGCGCGCGCCTTTCGTCCTGACCCAGCATTTCGCGGCCCAGGTTCGTGGTGGCGCAACCGATGACATGGACGAGCCCGTGGCCAGTGCCTGCGTCATCAACATGATCGACCAGAGGGTGCGCAAGCCGACCCCGGAATTCATGTCCTATACCATTGCCAAGATGGGGCTGTGGGCCTTTACCCAGACGGCAGCCCGCGCGCTGGCCCCCGATATCCGCGTCAACGCCATCGGCCCGGGTCCCACATTGCGCGGTGCGCGACAGAGCGATGCGCATTTTGCCGCCCAGCGGCGTTCGACCGTCCTGGGCCGGGGTGCCAATCCCGCCGACATTACCCGCGCCATGGATTTCATCCTCGATTCTCCGGCGCTGACGGGGCAGTTGCTGTGCATCGATGGCGGCCAGCATCTGGCCTGGCAAACCCCCGATGTGCTGGGCACCGAGCCGGGCTGAGGTCGCGCCATCGTGCCGCCCGGGCACGCCGGGCGCGCGCTGCGGGGCGATATTGCGACAACGATCTGCTGTCCGGGTTTTCCACGTCCCGGAAAATTGTGACATTTCGGTGATGTTTTTTTAATGATTTCAAGAATTTGACCGATGGAAAAGATTAATTTCACGTCTTTTCAAGGGCTTGGAAAATTGCCTAATAATTGGGCAAACCGGTGAAAACCCCTTTTTCAAAAGGGAAATCACGGCTCGTCGCCGGTTCCCCACAGAGTTTTCCACAGATTTGGTGGATAGTTTTCCCCTTGATTTTTCCGGCGCGACCACGCAACTCGATCGAGAATCGCCTATGGTCGCATGATGAACACAACCGAATCCGGCATCACCCGATACGAGGAAGAGGGCCGCCCCCGCGCCGACGGTCGCCTGCGGGGCTATCGCTGCATCCAGTCCTATCTGCCCACGCTCGACAATTCGCCGGGGGTCTACCGGATGCTCGATGAAAAGGGGGCGGTTCTTTACGTCGGCAAGGCGCGCAACCTGCGCAAGCGGGTGTCTTCTTATGCGCGCGCCAGCGGGCACACGGCGCGGATCGGGCGGATGGTGGCGGCGACGGCCTCGATGATGTTCCTGACCACCCGCACCGAAACCGAGGCGCTGTTGCTGGAGCAGAACCTCATCAAGCAGCTCAAGCCGCGCTACAACGTGCTGCTGCGCGACGACAAGAGCTTTCCGCATATCATGATCTCGCGCAGCCATCCCTTTCCGCGCATTGCCAAGCACCGCGGCAAGCGCAGCGAAAAGGCCGACTATTTCGGCCCCTTTGCCAGTGCCGGCGCGGTCAATCGCACCCTCAACCAGCTGCAAAAGGTGTTTCTGCTGCGCGACTGTAGCGATGCCATGTTCCAGTCGCGCACGCGCCCCTGCCTGCAATACCAGATCGCCCGCTGCGCCGGGCCCTGCGCGGGCAAGATCTCGGAACGTGATTA
The DNA here is from genome assembly GCA_964637875.1 of uncultured Rhodobacter sp. Taxonomy (GTDB): domain Bacteria; phylum Pseudomonadota; class Alphaproteobacteria; order Rhodobacterales; family Rhodobacteraceae; genus UBA5972. The sequence continues at coordinate 18,261 of CAZWXK010000042.1, read as the reverse complement.
CGCCCGCCTCGTCGATGATGCGGTGGCGTTCCTGTCGGGGCGTTCCAGCCGTATCCAGGCCACACTCGCCGCCCGGATGGAGGCCGCAAGCGCGGCGATGGAATACGAGCGCGCCGCCGCCCTGCGCGACCGCATCCGCACGCTGACCCAGGTCCAGGCCAGCCAGGGCATCAACCCCCGCCATGTGGCCGAGGCCGACATCATCGCCCTGCACAGCCAGGGCGGGCAGGCCTGCGTTCAGGTATTTTTCATCCGCGCGCATCAAAGCTGGGGCAACCGCGCCTATTTCCCGCGCACGGGTTCGGGCGCACAAGACGCCGAGATACTGGAGGGTTTTATCGGCCAGTTCTACGACCGCCGCCCGCCGCCGCGGCTGATTCTGCTCTCGCATCCCATCGACAATGCCGACCTGATGGCCGAGGCCCTGACCCACAAGCTGGGCCGCAAGGTGGTGCTGAGCGTGCCCAGACGCGGCGAAAAGGCCGAGCTGGTCGAAAACGCCCGGCGCAACGCGCGCGAATCGCTGGCGCGCAAGCTGGCCGAAACCGTGGCACAGGGGCGCCTGCTGGAAGGGTTGGCCCAGGCATTCGGCCTGCCGGCACCTCCGCGCCGGGTCGAGGTCTATGACAACTCGCATATCCAGGGGGCCCATGCGGTGGGGGCGATGATCGTCGCCGGGCGCGAGGGTTTCGTCAAATCGGCCTATCGCAAGTTCAACATCAAGTCCGACAAGCTGACCCCGGGCGATGATCTTGCCATGATGCGCGAGGTTCTGTCGCGCCGATTCACCCGTCTGCTGAAAGAAGACCCCGATCGGCAGTCGGAAAACTGGCCCGATCTGCTGCTGATCGACGGAGGCGCGGGGCAGGTCTCGGCCGTGGCGGGGATATTGGGCGATCTCGGGGTGCGGGATGTGCCGCTGGTGGGTGTCGCCAAGGGCGAGGAGCGCGACGCCGGCAAGGAAGAATTCCACATCCCCGGCAGACGGCCCTTTTCCCTGCCCCATAACGACCCGGTCCTGTATTTCATCCAGCGCCTGCGCGACGAATCCCACCGTTTCGTGATCGGTGCCCACCGGGCGAAACGCAGCCGCGCGATCGGGGCCAGCCCGCTGGACGACATCCCCGGCGTGGGGGCGGCGCGCAAGCGGGCGCTGTTGGCGCATTTTGGCTCGGCCAAGGCGGTGGCGCGCGCGTCACTGTCCGACCTGAAGGCCGTCGAGGGGGTGTCCGGCCGGCTGGCCGAAACGATCTACAACCATTTTCAGGACCTGGGCTGAGCCCGCGCTCTGCACAGGTCACGAATTGTTGGCCACCTGCCGCAACTGGACGGTTCCGCCCCGGCCACAGTTGCGCTAAACAGACGGCAACAGATCCGGGGAACCCAATTCATGCGCTGGACATTGCCCAATATCCTTACCCTTCTGCGCCTTGTCGCCGCGCCGTTGCTGCTGGTCCTGTTCATCGTCTTTCCCCGGCCCGTCTCCGACTGGCTCGCCCTGATCACCTTTGCCCTGGCGGCGGCCACCGATTATGTCGACGGCGCTCTCGCCCGGTACTGGAGTCAGGTCAGCGCCTTCGGCAAGATGATGGACCCGATCGCCGACAAGGCAATGACGATCCTCGCCCTGATGCTGCTTGTCTATCTGATGAACGGGCGGCCATTCGCACTGGGTTCGATCTATATGGACGAGGCAACGATGGTCCTCATCCCGGCGACCCTGATCGTCTTTCGCGAGGTGCTGGTATCGGGGCTGCGCGAATATCTGGGTGCGCGCGCGACCGGATTAAAGGTCACGCGTCTGGCCAAATGGAAGACGACCGTACAGATGCTGGCCATCGTGGTGCTTTTCGTCCAGGGCCTGTTCGAGTATTACTATGGCGTGCTGGCTTTCGGGTTCACCCGCGAGATGGCCGACGCCATCCTCAAGGGCGCCGAGCAGGATCTCTATGGCCTGCGCTGGAAATATGACGGCTTTTTCATTGCCCAGTATGCCGGCATCATTCTGCTCTGGCTGGCTGCGGTGCTCACCCTGATCACGGGGTATGACTATTTCCGCAAGGCACTGCCCCATCTGAGCGAGGAGGAAGAAACGACATGATCGACATCGTCTATTTCGCCTGGGTCCGCGAACGTATAGGCCGGCCGCGCGAACAGGTCGAAACCGGCGCGTCAACCGTGGCCGAGCTGATCGACGAACTCAGCGCCCGCGAAGAACGCTATGCGCTGGCCTTTTCCGATCGCGGCGCCATCCGTGCCGCCGTGGATCAGACCCTTGTCGATCTTGACGCCTCGCTGGAAGGCGCGCGCGAGGTTGCCTTCTTTCCACCCATGACGGGGGGCTGACATGGGGACCGACAGGGCGGGCGACAGTGGGGCCGACATGACGGTGCGCGTGCAGGAGGGCGACTTTGACCTTGCCGCCGAGCTGGCCGATTTCGGCCACGGGGCAGGGGCAATCGTCACCTTTACCGGCATCGTGCGCAACAATGACGCCGGCAACCTGCAATACATGGAAATCGAACATTACCCGGCCATGACGCGGGGCGCGATCGAATCCATCGCCAGACAGGCCCGCAGCCGCTGGGATCTGTGCGACCTGCTGGTCATCCACCGCCATGGCCGTCTTGCGCCCGGCGCGCGCATCATGGCGGTTGCCACTGCCTCGGCCCATCGTGCCGACGCCTTTGCCGCGGCCGAATTCCTGATGGACTATCTGAAATCCCGCGCCCCCTTCTGGAAGAAAGAGGTCACCTCCGACAGTGCTGAATGGGTTGCGGCGCGGGAAACCGACGAAAAGGCGCTGGACCGCTGGTAGGCGCGCCCGCGCAGCCCTTCTTCTTTGCCCAAATACGCGCGGGGGTGAATTGCCGCAGGCAAGAGGGGGCAGCCAGCCCCCGCCGCCGCCCCCCTTTCAGCTGTTGGCCTCGATATAGGCGCGCAGCTCCTCGGCCTCGCGCCGGGCATTTCCCAGCCCGTCCATGGCGGCCTGCAGTTCCGCGCGGGTCTGGTTCAGCTCGTGCACCAGTTCCGATTCCCGCGCTTCAAGCTGCGCCAGCGCCGCATCGCGGGCTTCCTCGGCGTCATGCAGGGCGCTGGCCATGTGATCCAGCTCGGCCACATTGGCCGTTTCGACACGATTGAACCGCTGCACCAGCCAGTGGGCAAGCCAGCCCAGCACGAAGGCCGTGAACAGGATCACCGCGGTGATGACGACAAGCTCAGTTCTTCCCATTTTTTCCCCCTGGCATGGCTGTGGCCGGCCTGGCTCGATCGGGTTTCCCGTCGCCCGGCACATGGCGCGCCTTTTCGGTTGGCGGCGTTGGGGGCGCATCGGCCGATTGCGGCGCCTCGCCGATGACCTTGCCGTCGGCGCCGATCAGGCGAAACGCGATGCGGCGATTGGCCTTGCGGCCTTCTTCGGTGCTGTTGTCGGCGATGGGCTGGCTCTCGCCATAGCCCTTAGCCCTGAGATTGGTCGTCAGCACATCGAGATTGAGCAGCGCATCCAGCACGGCCTCGGCACGGGCCTGGCTGAGGGTCAGGTTCATCGATTCCCGCCCCTGGCTGTCGGTATGGCCGCCGATTTCCATGCGCACGTCCTCGCACCCCTCCAGCGCGTCGGCGATCTTCTGGATCACATCCATCGAATCGGCGTCGATCCGGGCCGAGGCAGGGGCAAAGGTGATCTGCCTGCGCTTGAGAATGGCGTTGATCCGATCGACGCATTGGCGCGGCGTGGGCCGGGCCTTCTGTCGGTTGAGGGCGGCAACATATTTGATATCGATGGTGAAACGCCCCTGTCCCAGCAGCGATGACGAAAGGATCTGGGTGATCTCGGTGCGCGCCTCGGGGCGATCGGCGGTGCCGCGCAGGCTCACCACATCGGGGGTGACCGTCAGCAGCCCGTTGTGCAGCCTGGCCAGTGCCTGCAGCCCGGCCATGACCCGTCGCGGCCAGCCGTCGGGCAGGGCGGGGTCGATGCGGGTCGCATCATCCACATTCTTCCAGCCGAATTGCGCGCGCGCGAAATTGTCCACCGCCAGCCGGGTGCGCGCATCGCGCAGTCGCCCGCGCATCCGGGCCAGCCCCTCGGGGCTGAGGGTGACGACGAATTCGGGCGGCGGCGCCTTTTTCCCGGTGCCTTCGACCACTGGCCTGGGCGGCAGGATCGCGTGCACGGAAAACACGTCGGGCAGGTCGGTTTCCAGCTCGTGCACGACCTGGTCAAAGTTTTCCTGGGTGGTGTCGGCATTCGACACCAGCGTGATGTCGGCGTCCGAAAAGGTCAGATCGCCTCCTCCCAGCGCATCCAGTGCCGCGATCGCGCGCGCCACGGCCTCGGCCCAGCGGGGCGAGGGGGCGCCAAGGCCGATCCGGCAATCGGCCTTCTTCTTCAACCCCGCCTTGCGCGCTGCCGCCATGATCCGGTCGATCGCCGCCGGCGTGTCGGCCGAGCAGCTGTCGAAACGCAGCCCCGTCTCGTCCCTGGTCACGCGCAGGCTGAAGGGCGAGATCACCGGGCGCGGGGCATTGATCCGCAGCCGCAGCTCCAACCCCTCGGGGCGCGTCCTGCGCAAGGTTTCCTCGATCCGGCGCTTTTCAGCCTGGCTGTCGGTGCTGGCGGTGATCGTCACCCTGGTGGGCATCACCGAGATCTTTGATCGCGCCAGCATGCGCAGGCTGTCGAGCCCGAATTTGAGCGCCGCCGACCAGCCATCGGGGGCAGGGTAGTCCGCGGTCTCCAGCATGTCGCCGATCGTGGCTCCGCCCGCCAGTGTGCGAATCGATTCCAGCACCTTTGCACGCTCGGCCTTGCCGGGCAGCAGGCCGATCAGGGAAATACCGTCGCCATTGCGCAGCATTTCCAGCGAGAATCGCGGCGGGTGCAGCGAGTCCGGGTCAACCACCCTGATTCCGTCGCGAACGCGTGCGCCATTGACGACGCCCTTGACGGCGGCCAGCGCCTTGAACCGCGCGGCCTCGTTGGGGGCGGCGCCGGCCAGATGGACAAGCAACCCGTCGGTGCGCACCGAAACCCAGTCGAAGCCCTGCGCGACCAGCCTTTCACGCAGCTTGGCGGCGGTGGTGGTCTCGACATAATCCGCAGTCAGGTTGGCCAGGAGAAAACTTGCCGAGGCTGCCAGCGCAAGCGCCACAGCCGCGATGATGAGGGCCAGTCTGTGCATCTTCTCTGCCTGCGCTCCCTGCCAGTCCGCCAGACTTCTAGCCCTCCGGGCCGTTGCATTCAATCAAAGCATTGCGGCGACGGCAAAAAACAGCGCAACGATCAGCCCCGCATCGCGGTTGGCGCGAAACAGCCTGAGACAGTTATCGGAATCATCGATATCCAGCTGCCGCAACTGCCACAACAGGTGCCAGCCAAAGGCCCAGACGCCGGCCAGTGCCACAACCAGCACCGCGACCGGCGCGCCACCCGCCAGCGCCAGGATCACCGCGCCACCCATCAAAAGCTCGGCCGCGACCAGGAATCCGGCCAGCCAGCGATGGGTGTTGTCGGCAAACAGGCGGGCGGTCGACCTGATGCCGATCAGGGCGTCGTCCTCGCGGTCCTGATGGGCATAGATGGTATCATAGAACAGCGTCCACATGATCCCGGCCAGATACAGCAGTACCGGCGGCCATGTCAGGCTGCCCGCATGGGCCACCCAGCCCAGCAATGCGCCCCAGTTGAACGCGAGACCCAGAAAGACCTGCGGCCACCAGGTAAACCTTTTCGCAAAGGGATAGATTGCCACCGGCAGCAGGGCAAGGATGCCCAGCCCGATTGCCGCGCTGTTGAAGGTCAGAAGGATGGCAAAGGCCACCAGCGCCTGCACCCCCATCCAGATCGCCGCCTGGCGCAGCGTCACCTGCCCCGAGGGCAGCGGGCGCGACCGCGTGCGGGCAACACGCGCGTCGAATTCCCGGTCGGTGATGTCGTTCCAGGTACATCCCGCGCCCCGCATCAGGAATGCCCCGATGGCGGTTGCCAGCACGATCCAGCCATCCATCCAGCCCGGCCCGGCCGGGTCGGCGGCAATGGCCAGCCCAAGGCCCCACCAGCAGGGAATCAGCAGCAGCCATGTGCCCGCGGGACGGTCGGCCCGGGACAGGCGCAGATAGGGGCGTGTGCGGCGCGGGGCGAGGCGATCGACCCAGTTCACAACCGAATCGGCGACGCGGCCATCCTGATCGGGCGCATTTTCCGGCTCTGGCGTTCGGGCGTTCGGGGTCATAGATAGGGCCTATGGCAGAGAAGAGAGCAAAAGTCAGGCTATATGTAGACGCAACCCTCGGGCCGGCGCAATCGGTGACCTTGGGACGGGACCAGGCCCATTACCTGTTTTCGGTGATGCGCCTTGGCATCGGCGATCGCGTGGCGCTGTTCAATGGCCGCGACGGCGAATGGCTGGCCGAGGTGGCGGGTGCCGGCCGGCGCGACGGTATCCTGCGCTGCCTGCGCCAGAGCGCGGGGCAGATGATGCCGCCCGACCTGTGGCTGCTGTTCGCGCCGATCAAAAAGGCACGCACCGATTTCATCGTCGAAAAGGCGGCCGAGATGGGCGCCGCGCGCATCCAGCCGGTGCAGACCCGTTTCACCAACGCCGAGCGCATCCGGCAGGAACGTCTGCAGGCCCATGCCATCGAGGCGGCCGAGCAATGCGGCGGAACCTTCGTGCCGCCGGTCATGCCGCTCAGGCCTCTGGGCCAGGTGCTGGACGACTGGCCCGAGGGCCGGGGGATCATGTTCTGCGACGAAACCCTGGTGGGGACCGGGCGCGTGCCCGAGGGCCTGGCGAACGCGTCTGCCAACCGTCCCTGGGCCATACTGATCGGCCCCGAGGGCGGATTTTCCCCCGAGGAACGCGCCCGCCTGCATGGCATGGCACAGGCCGTTCCGGTCAGTCTGGGCCCACGCATCCTGCGTGCCGACACGGCCGCGGTTGCGGCGATGACCCTGTGGCAACTGACCCTCGGCGACTGGAGATGAGCAGCTTCCTCCGCCCCGCCGCGCGTGCGTGGCTGCGTCGCTGGAGCGAGCCCCTCGTCGCCCTGGCCATCGCGGCGCTGGGTGCGCGCGTGCTGTGGCGCGGCCTGTCTCTGGGCGCGTGGTTCCTGCAGGCAATCGGCGGGGCCGTCCTGCTTGGCGGGCTTGCCGCCGCCTGGGCGGGCTATCGCAGGGCCCTGTTCACCGGCCACGGGCAGGGGCCGGGCCTGGTCGAGGTGGACGAACGCCAGATCACCTACATGACGGCAGCCGGTGGCGGGGCTGTCGACCTTGCCGCCATCACCAGGCTTGAAATATGCACCGGCCGCGATACCGGCCCCTGCTGGGTGTTGCGCCAGGAGGGCGGCCCCTCGCTGTTCATCCCGGTCGAGGCCCTGGGGGCGGAAAAGCTGTTCGATGCGCTGCTGGCGCTGCCCGGCATCGATTCGTCGCGTCTGGTGGCCGCGCGCCAGAATCCGCCTGTCGATTGCGACACCATCTGGCAACGTTCCCGCCAAAGGCCGGCCCTGCAGTAACGGGATGGCTTGATCCCGCGGCGCCAAGCGTTTAGCGACAGGCACAGACTCAGTGAAACAGGCGGCAGGCCCATGTCCATTCCACAATCCGGCGGCGGACCCATCGAGAACAAGGCGCAGCTGGTCGAATATATCGAGGCGGGCTGCAAGCCGCGCGCACGCTGGCGCATCGGCACCGAGCACGAGAAATTCGGCTATTGCAAGGACACGCATCTGCCTCTGCCCTATGACGGTCCGCGCTCGATCAAGGCGATGCTCGAGGGGCTGCGCGACGGATATGGTTGGCAACCGTTGTTCGAATCGGGCAACATCATCGGGCTGGAAAGGGATGGCGCCAACATCTCGCTCGAACCGGGCGGCCAGCTCGAACTGTCGGGCGCACCGCTCGAAACCATTCACCAGACCTGCGACGAAGTGTCCGAGCATCTGCGCGAAGTCCGCGATGTGGCCGAACGTATCGGTGCGGGCTTTATCGGTCTGGGGGCCGCGCCCGAATGGACCCACGACCAGATGCCGGTCATGCCCAAGGGGCGCTACCGCCTGATGACCGGCTACATGGGCAAGGTGGGCACCCATGGCACCCAGATGATGTATCGCACCTGCACGGTACAGGTGAATCTCGATTTCGGCAGCGAATCCGACATGGTGCAGAAACTGCGCGTCGCGCTGGCATTGCAACCGGTCGCAACCGCGCTGTTTGCCAATTCGCCCTTTTTCGAGGGCAGGGTGAACGGCCATCAGAGCTGGCGCGCGCGTATCTGGCGCGACCTCGACCCGGCGCGTACCGGGATGCTGCCCTTTGTCTTCGAGGACGGGTTCGGCTTCGAACGCTGGGTCGATTACGCACTGGATGTGCCGATGTATTTCGTCTATCGCGACGGAAAATACATCGACGCGCTGGGCCAGTCCTTCCGCGATTTCCTGGATGGCCGGCTCCCGGCACTGCCAGGGGAAAAGCCGACTCTTTCCGACTGGGCAGATCATCTGACCACCCTTTTCCCCGAGGCCCGCATCAAGCAGTTCCTCGAAATGCGCGGCGCCGACGGCGTGCCATGGAACAGACTCTGTGCGCTGCCGGCGATGTGGGTGGGGCTGATGTATGACCAGAGCGCGCTCGACGCCGCATGGGACATCTGCAAGGACTGGGACGCCGAAACCCGCGAGCAATGGCGTGTCATGGCCTCGGTCGGGGGCATCCATGCCCAGGTCGGGGGCCGGCCCATGCTGGATCTGGCGGCCGAGGTGCTGGAAATCTCGCGCGCCGGGCTCAGGGCGCGCGCCCGCGTCGAACCGGGCGGCCCGCTTTCGGACGAGGTCCCCTATCTGCGTCCGCTCGAGGAAACCATCCGCACCGGAAAATCACCGGCTGACGAGTTGCTGGAACATTACCACGGCGACTGGCAGGGCGACCTGAGCAGGATCTACGACGCCTGCAGCTATTGAAGGCGCGCGCCACTGCGCCGCGGCACTCTGTCGGCTGTCCGGGGAACGGGCAGTCGGGGGATGGAGCGGGTAACGGGAATCGAACCCGTAACTTAAGCTTGGGAAGCTCGCGTGATACCTTTTCACCATACCCGCGCAGGCCGTTAGGTAAGGCGCCCGCGCGATTCAGTCAAGCGGGGAAATGCGCTCGATCGCCCGCCTCCTGCCGGCCCGTGCCGTGAAAACAGGGGGTTCTTCTTCTTTGCACAAATACGCTCGGGGGTGCGGGGGCAGACAGCCCCCGCCCGGCCCCCGCCTAACCCTGGCCGCGCCGCCGTCGCCTTTGGCCGCGCCCTGCCGGGCCGTCCTTGCCGCTGTTGAAGGACACATCGGGCAGATCGACAATGCCGCGCAGGATGGGAAAGGGTTCGACCGCGTTGGGAATGGCCGATGCATTGACGAAATGCTCCTGAAAGCGGGGCTCGATGGCGGTCTCGACCTTGTCGATGCGGCGCACCAGCTCGGCGATCTCAAGGCGCGCGTCGATGTTCAGCAGGGCGATGCGCGCACCCGTGCCGGCGGCGTTTCCGGCACTTGAAACCCGTTCCAGGGGGCAGTCGGGGATCATTCCCAGAATCATTGCATGCAGCGGCGAGATATGGGCGCCAAAGGCCCCGGCCAGGCGGATCGAATCGACATGATCGGTGCCGAAACGGTCCATCAGCAGGCGCGCCCCGGAATAGAGCGCGGCCTTGGCCATCTGGATTTCGCGGATGTCGCGATTGGTCACGGTGATCCGGGCGCCGCCGGTCGCGCTGTCGTCCCAGACCAGGTATTCATGGGTGCGCCCGTTGACGATGCAACGCCTGCTGCCGGTCTGTTCGGCACTGCCGATCAGCCCCGAGGCATCGACCAGGCCGGCCAGGCGCATCTCGGCCACCATCTCGATGATGCCGGATCCGCAGATCCCGGTAATTCCGGTCGCGGCGGTTGCCTCGGCAAAGCCCGGCTCGTCCGACCACAGATCGCAGCCGATCACCTTGAAACGGGGCTCCTTGCTGGCCGGGTCGATGCGCACGCGCTCGATGGCGCCGGGGGCGGCGCGCTGGCCGCTGGAAATCTGCGCGCCTTCAAAGGCCGGCCCCGTGGGCGACGAGCACGCCAGCAGGCGGTCGCGGTTGCCCAGCATGATCTCGGCATTGGTGCCCACATCGACCACCAGCATCAGTTCGTCCGACTTGTGCGGTGCCTCGGACAGGGCCACGGCGGCGGCATCGGCCCCCACATGACCGGCGATGCAGGGCAGGATGTGGATGCGCGCTGCCTGCGAGATGGCGGAAAGCTCCAGTTGCCCGGCGCACAGGTTCAATGCATCGGCCGTGGCCAGCGCAAACGGCGCCTGGCCCAGCTCGTAAGGATCGATTCCCAGCAGCAGATGATGCATGACGGGGTTGCATACGATCACCGCTTCCAGCACCAGATCGGCATCGATCCCCGCCTGTTTCAGCATCCCGGCACAAAGACCGTTCAGCCCCTCGCGCACCGCGCGGGTCATCTCGGCCGCACCGCCCTGGTTCATCATGGCATAGCTGACCCTGCTCATCAGATCCTCGCCAAACCGGATCTGGGGGTTCATCACGCCATTCGATTCAACTACCTCGCCCGATTGCATGTCGCACAGATGTGCCGCGATGGTGGTCGAACCCAGATCGATCGCCATCCCGTAAACGGGCCCCTCGAAAAAGCCGGGCCACAGGCGGATGATCTGCCCCGGACGCCGGCTGTCGCCCATATGCACGGCGACGGTAACCTTCCAGTCGCCCTTGCGCAGGATCTGCTGAAGATCGGCGAGGATGGCGAAATCGGCCTCGGGATCGGCAATGCCCCACTGGCTGCCGAGCGCCTTTTTCAGCCGTTCCAGATCGCCCGAGGGGTCATGCATGTCGGGTCGGGCGACCTCGACGTAATGCAGGCGGATGGGGGGGGCCATGGTGATGGCGCGGAGCTCGGCCCGCTTGCGCACGACCTGCTTGTGAACCTGGCTTTCCGCGGGCACGTCGATCACGACATCGTCCATGATGCGTGCCTGACAGCCCAGGCGACGCCCCTGCGCCAGCCCCCGCTTGCTGCGATAGCGTTCCTCGACCGCGTTCCACGGCGACAGGGCGTCGGTCGTTACGGTAACGCCATGCTTGGGAAAGGCCCCGAATGAGGGCGTGACCTGACAGCGCGCGCATATCCCCCGTCCCCCGCAGACCGAATCGAGATCGACCCCCAGCGCGCGCGCCGCATCCAGCACGGTGGTGCCGGGCGCGACATGACCGCGCCTGCCCGAGGGGGTAAAGATCACCCGCGGCCCTTCCTGCCCGGCGGGATCGGTTTCATTGTCGGTTGGGGGGGCTGTCTGTGTCATCTGCTGTCCCGGTCCTGTCGGGGTTCTGTCGGGGCGGTTATGGCCCCGGTTGCCAGCCAAGACAAGCATGCAGTCGCCGCACGGGGCATGATTTGCGCCATTTGCCTTGAGCGCGCGCGCCCACGGGCGTAGGATTGCGGGCAATGGCCAGCAAGAACCCCCCGCGCCGGGGCACGACCGCATCCGGCACAGACACGCCCCCGACATCCCCCCGGACAACCCTTGTCGCCCGGCTGGTGGTGGGCGTGGTGATCGCGATCGCGATCCTGCTGATCTGGGTTTCGAACATGTACCTGACCCAGCGCTTTACCCAGGAAACCCGCTCGCGGGCCGAGCTGCGGCTTGCCCTCTATGCCGGCAACATCCTCAGCGAGCTCAAGCGCACCTCGGTCGTGCCGCTCCTGCTGTCGCGCGATCCGGTCCTGATCTCGGCCCTGAACTCGGGCGATTTCGTTGCCACCTCGCAAAGGCTCATCTCGATCAGGGACGAGATCGGCGCCGCCTCCTTGATGCTGCTCGACGGGGTGGGGCGTACCGTCGCCGCCACCGACCGCAAGCTGATCGGCACCCAGCACCGCAACGCCGCCTATTTCGTCGCCGCCCTGCGCAACAAGGAAACCGTCTTTACCACCGAGACGCTGGCATCCGGGGGCCTGCAGTTCAGCTATTCGCGCAAGATCGAAAGCGGCAAACAGGGAATCGGCGTGATCGTGGTCGAGGTGGACCTGTCGCGCCTGGAAAAGAAATGGGCCTTTGCGGGCGAGGCCATCATGGTGACCGACTCCAAGGGCCGGGTGATCCTGTCGTCCGAGCCGCGCTGGAAATACCAGACCGTGGCCGAGGCCCTCAAGGTGCGTTCGGCCCCCAATGCGATCGAGCGCGCGCTCGGGGCCACCGGCGACTGGGAGCAGAGCCCGGCCGACGCCATCAGCCAGGGGCAGGCAATCCTGCGCATCGACGGCAAGATCGGCTTTCAGGGATGGCGCATCACCTATTTCTCGACCTTTGCCTCGGTGCGCGAGCGCGTCAACGGCGTGCTGGCGATCGAGATCATGGGCTTCTCGATCCTTGTCGCGCTGGTCTTTTATGTGCTTTCGCGCCGCGCGGTCCAGCAGTCGGCCCTCTTCCAGCGCGAGTCGATCGCACTCCGCGCCCTGAACGAGCGCCTCTCGCGCGAAATCGAGGAGCGCGAAAAGGTCGAGCAGAGCCTGCGTGTCGCCGAACAGAGCCTGCAACAGGCCTCGAAACTGGCCGCCCTGGGCGAGATGTCGGCCGCGGTCAGCCACGAGCTGAACCAGCCGCTGGCCGCGATGAAGACCTATCTGGCCGGCGCGCGCCTTCTGCTGCAACGCCACCGCACCGAAGAGGCGCTGTCCTCGTTCCAGCGCATCGATGACCTGATAGGCCGGATGAGCGCGATCACCCGACAGCTGAAATCCTATGCCCGCAAGGGCGGGGACGAACTGGTCGCGGTCGATCTGCGCGAGGCGCTGGACACCGCACTGGCCATGATGGAACCCCAGCTGAACCAGATGCAGGTCTCGCTTGCCCGCAGCCTGCCGTCCGGGCCCGTGCGGGTGCTGGGCGACCAGCTGCGGCTGGAACAGGTGATCGTGAATCTGCTGCGCAACGCGCTGGATGCGGTCAGGGAGCAGGAAAATCCCGCCGTGGACGTCTTTCTCACCGCGGGCGAGGTGGCCAAGCTGGCGATTCACGACAACGGTCGGGGAATCGACGATCTGGACCAGCTGTTCGAACCCTTCTATACCACCAAGAAACCGGGCGAGGGGGTCGGGTTGGGCCTTGCCATCTCGTCGGGGATCGTGAACGATCTGGGCGGGCGCCTGATTGCGCGCAACAGCACCCGCGGCGGCGCGGTCTTCGAGATCCAGATGCCGCTGATCGATGACAGCGCAAGGGCGGCGCAGTAACAGCAGTAACCAGGGCCTCAAGGGCGCGCAAAACGGGCAGACAGCGACATGATGCCGGATTCCATGACCATAGCCATCGTTGACGACGAAGAGGACATGCGCCTTTCCATCTCGCAATGGCTGTCGCTGTCGGGCTACAACACCCGCAGCTATGCCAGCGCCGAGGCCGCGCTTGCCGATATCGCGCCCGATTACAACGGCATCATCATCAGCGACATCAAGATGCCCGGCATGGACGGCATGGCCTTTCTGCGCCGGGTGATGATGATGGACCCGGCGCTGCCGGTGATCCTGATCACGGGCCATGGCGACGTCCCCATGGCGGTCGAGGCGATGCGTATCGGCGCCTATGACTTCGTGGAAAAACCCTTTGATCCCGAACGCCTGGGCGATCTGGCGCGCCGGGCCATTCATGCCCGGCGCCTCGCCCTCGACAACCGTGCGCTCAGGCGCGAACTTTCCGACGGAACCGTCCTGCTGCGCAAGCTGGTCGGATCCAGCCCGGTGATGGAGCGCCTGCGCGAGGACATCCTCGACATGGCACAGGCCGACAGCCATGTGCTGATCGACGGCGAGACGGGCACCGGTAAAAGCCTGGTCGCGCATGCGCTGCACGCCTGCGGGCCGCGCCAGGGGCGCCGCTTCCTGGCGGTCAGCTGCGCCGCCCATGACGAGGAAGAACTGGCCGCCCTGATGTTCGGCCCCCCGCCCGAGGGGGCCGGGCTGACCTGGATCGAACAGACCCGGGGCGGCACCCTGTGCCTCGAGGATATCGAGGCCCTGCCCGCCGCGCTGCAGGCAAGACTTGTCAATCTGATCAACGAACAGGAAATCGGTGGCCAGCCTCCCAGCCTGCGTATCATCGCCATCTGCAACCTCTCGGATTCCGACACCCGTTGCGAGGACGTCCTGCGTTCCGATCTCTATTACCGGCTGGCGGCAATGCGCCTCGCCCCGCCGCCATTGCGCCAGCGTGGCGAAGACATCCTGACCCTGTTCAATCGCTTTGCCGAAACCTTTGCCGAGGAATATGGCTGCGCGCCCCCCGAAATTTCCGCCAAGGAGGCCGCCCAGCTGCTGCAGGCGCCCTGGCCGGGCAATGTTCGTCAGCTGATCAACCTCGCCGAACGCACCGTCCTGCAGAGGCGTCGCGGCACGGGCTCGATCGGGGCGCTGCTGCTGTCGGACAATGCCGACCTCCCCTCGGTCATGGTTGCCGAAGGCAAGCCGCTCAAGGAATATGTCGAGGCCTTCGAACGCATGCTGATCGACAATACCATGCGCCGCCATCGGGGGTCGATCACCGGGGTGATGGAGGAACTCAGGATCCCGCGCCGGACGCTGAACGAAAAGATGGCCAAATACGGCCTCAGCCGCTCGGATTATCTGTAGGCCAACCGCCGCTTCTTCTTTGTCCAAATACGCGCGGGGGTGAATTGCCGCAGGCAAGAGGGGGCCGCCAGCCCCCTTGTCCTTGCCCCCCTGTCCCGCCCGCCTGGCGGTCAGGCCGAAACCAGTGCCTCGGCCAGCGACCGGAACATGGCCGCCCCGTCCGCGCCGCCCAGCCGGGGGTCGCTCATCCGTTCGGGATGGGGCATCATGCCCAGCACGCGGCGGTTTTCCGACAGGATCCCGGCGATATCGGCAACCGAGCCGTTGGGATTGTCGTCATAGGTGAACGCGATTCGATCCTCGCCGCGCAGCCTGTCCACAAGGGCCTGATCGGCGACGTAATTGCCATCATGATGGGCCACGGGAATGCGGACATGCTGTCCCCTGGCATAGGCCGCGGTAAAGGCGCTGTCATTCGTCCGCACCGTCAGATCCACATCCCTGCAGACAAATTTCAACCCCGCATTGCGCATCAGCGCACCGGGCAGAAGGCCGGTTTCGGTCAATACCTGGAACCCGTTGCAGATACCCAGCACATATCCTCCGCGCAGGGCGAAATCGGCAACCGCGCGCATGATCGGCGCCCGGGCGGCAATGGCCCCGCAGCGCAGATAATCGCCAAAGGAAAACCCGCCGGGAATGCCGATCATGTCGATTCCCGCCGGCAGCGCGGTATCCTTGTGCCAGATCATCGCGGGTTGCTGTCCCGACGCATCCCTCAACGCCACCGCCAGATCGCGGTCGCAGTTCGAGCCGGGAAAGACGATGACCGCGGCCTTCATGGCAGCATTTCCACGCGGTAATCCTCGATTACCGTATTGGCCAGCAGCTTTTCGCACATCTCGTTCACCTGCGCCCGGGCGCGCGCCGCATCGGTTTCGGCCAGCTCCAGCTCGATCACCTTGCCCTGGCGCACCGCGTTCACGCCCCCAAAGCCCAGCGCATCCAGCGAATGGCGTACGGCCTCGCCCTGAGGGTCGAGAACGCCCTGTTTCAACGTCACGAATACGCGTGCCTTCATCGAATTGTCCTTCAGTTCACCAGTTTGGGCCCCGCGCCCCGATTGCCGTTGCGGGGCATCAGCCCCAGGCGTCTGGCCACCTCGGTATAGGCATCGGCCAGATCGCCCAGATCGCGGCGGAACACATCCTTGTCCAGATGCGCCCCGGTCTTGATGTCCCACAGGCGGCAGCTGTCGGGGCTGATCTCGTCGGCCACGATCAGGCGCTGGAAATCGCCGTCATAGATGCGTCCGATCTCGATCTTGAAATCGACCAGACGGATGCCCGCGCCCAGCATCACCCCGGACAGAAAGTCATTGACCCTCAGCGCCAGCGCCACCATGTCGTCCATGTCCTGATGGCTGGCCCAGTTGAAGGCGATGATGTGTTCCTCGGAAACCAGCGGGTCGCCCAGCGCGTCGTCCTTGTAATAGAATTCGACGATGGGGCGCGGCAGCTGCGTGCCTTCCTCGATTCCCAGGCGCTTGCTGATCGAGCCGGCCGCGATATTGCGCACCACCACCTCCAGCGGGATGATCTCGACCGCGCGCACCAATTGCTCGCGCATGTTCAGGCGCCGGATAAAGTGGTTGGGCACGCCGATCGCCGTCAGCCCCTGCATGAAGAACTCGCTCAGGCGGTTGTTGAGCACGCCCTTGCCCTCGATCACCGCGTGTTTCTCGGCGTTGAACGCGGTGGCATCGTCCTTGAAATACTGTACCAGCGTGCCCGGTTCGGGGCCCTCGTACAGGATCTTGGCCTTGCCTTCGTAGATTTTCTTGCGGCGTGCCATGTGCTCTCCGATCACGGCCGGTGGGGGCGCAACACGCGACTTGCGCGCGCAACCCCTGTCGCGGGGTGTGTGCGCGCCCGTGCGCCCCGAGTCTGCTTTGCCGCCTCTATAGAGGCTGCGCTGGCAAGGGGCAAGCACGGCTCGCGCCCCGGCCGCGCGATGATGCAACAGTGGCCTTGCACCACTGCCGGCGGGCCGCCATATAGGAGAGACACACAAACCCAGGTTCTGCGGAGACGGACATGACGACATTTGACGAACGCGAAAACACGTTCGAGGCCAAGTTTGCCCATGACGAGGAGATGCAGTTCAAGGCCCGCGCAAGGGCAAACAAGCTGACCGGATTGTGGGCGGCCGAGCTGCTGGGCAAGACGGGCGAGGCGGCCGATGCCTATGCCATGGAAATCGTCAAATCCGATTTCGAAGAGGCCGGAATCGACGACGTGGTACGCCGTCTGATGGCCGATCTGGGCGACAGGGCCAGCGAGGAGCAGATCCGGGCCAAGCTGGCCGAGACCCTGGCCGTGGCCAAGGAACAGCTGATGAACGAGGTCTGACAACCCCGTCAAGCCCTGCGTCGCGCCTGGATGGGGGTGGATCCGGGGTCGTATTCGGGCGGATGCGGGGCTACCAGCCCCGACAGCGCCCGGCCCCGTCCCCGACGGGCGCGGCCCCGAATGCCCGCGCCCCTCTTATTTGCCCTCCTGATCGTCGTCCTCGGCCATGACAAGGGTGATCTCGCCCGCGCGTTCCAGCCGGCGGATGACCGCAATGATCGCGGTCATTGCCGCATCCGCATCGCGCGGGTCGATGGCCGGATGCTCGGCCATTTCCTCGCGGATCTGTTCGGCAAGACGTTTCGAGATATTGCCCAGCAGATAATCGGCGGCGGCGCGATCATCGCCACCCGAGGCGCCGGCGAGCGCCGTCACCAGATCGGCATTGTCGGCCTCGCGCACCACCTTGGGCACATCGGCCGGTTGCAGGCGGGCGGGGATGTCGGCGAATGTGAACATGGCCCGGCGCAGGCGACCGGCCATGTCGGCATCGGTCTTTTCGATACGCTCCAGCAGGGCGTCACGCTGGGTTCCCGGCGCGAAATTCAGGATTTCGGCAACCCGGGTGACAGGCTGGCCGGGCAGGGCGCCGGTCTGGCGGCGCGCGCGCAGGGTTTCGGCCAGGGCGCGGCCGGTGGCGTCAAGCACCTGTTGCGAGACCGGACCCATGGTCGCGGCCGCCATGACCAGCGCGTCGGCGTCCTCGGGCGGCATCTGCGCCAGCAGCGCGGCCGCCTGCACCGGGTCGAGCCGCGACAGGACCAGCGCGCGCACCTGCAGGCCCTGATCCGACAGGATTTCGGCCAGACAGGCCGCATCGGCGGCGGCGATTTCGTCCCAGGCGGCGGCGGTCTCGTCAACGGGTCTGTGGCCGAGCTGCGCCGTCACCTCGGGCGCAAGGTCGTCGCCGAACTGGGCGAGGGCGTCCTCGATGGTGGCCGGAAACACCAGGTCGGGCCGGGCGAGATGGTTCAGAAATTCGTCAATGACGGCCAGGGTGGCCCGGGCATCGAGCCGTCCGATTGCCGTCATCTCGTGCAGCAGGCGTGCCGCGGTGCGCGACGGCAGCCGGTCGAGCGGCAGCGGCGCATCCGCCCCCTTGAGCAGACGGATGATGACGGCGGCCTTGCGGGCGGGGCCGAGGGCGACGGGATTTTCCCCATGGGTGGGTGCATGGGTTGCCGCGATCGCCCGTTCGACGACATCCATTCGGCCGGGCACGGGG
>CAZWXK010000041.1:0-22797 GCA_964637875.1 uncultured Rhodobacter sp. | reverse complement strand
GGTCCTTTCTGGTGCGGTTCGATCCGCTGGCGCTGGATTGCGCGGCGCTCGAAGATCTCCTGTCGGGCATGCTGGAATCGTGCGACTGGTATGAATCCGGCCCCCCCGCGCGGCGCAGGAAATGGGTGATCCCGGCGGTCTATGGCGGCATGCGCGGCCCCGATCTGGGCGAGGTGGCCGATCTCATGGGCCTGCGCGAGGACCAGGTGATCGACAGCCATGCCGGCACGCCGTTCACGGTGGCGATGCTGGGCTTTTCGCCGGGGCTTGCCTATCTGGGGCAGCTGCCCGAGATCTGGGATATCGCGCGCCGCACGACCCTGAACCCCGAGGTTCCCGCCGGCGCGGTTCTGGTTGCGGTACGCCAGACGGTCCTGCCCTCGACCCCGATTCCCACGGGCTGGCGCCAGATCGCGCGCACGCCTTTCCGCAGCTTCAATCCGGCAAGCGATACGCCCTTTCTGCTGCAACCCGGCGACAGCCTGAGATTCGAGCCCGTGGACGAGGCCGCCTATGCCGCCTACAGCGCCTATGACATGGACGCTCTGCTGCACGAGGAGGGGGCATGAGCGGGCAGCGATCCGGGGCGGAAACGGGGCTGGAAACGGGGCTGGAAATCCTGTCGATCGCCCCCACCGCCACGATTCAGGATCGGGGCCGGGTGGGGTTGCTGCGCTATGGTGTCACCAGTTCGGGCGCGATGGACGACCATGCGCTGGCCGAGGGTCAGGCCCTGCTGGGTAACGGGCGCGATGATGCGGCCCTGGAATTTGCCGGCATGGGCGGGCGGTTCAGGGCAGTTTCGACATTGTGGCTGGCCTGCTCGGGGGCCGAGATGGCCCTGCGGGTCAACGGCACGCCGCAGCCCTGGCGGCAATCGTTCCGGCTGGATCGGGGCGATGTCGTCGAAATCGGTGCCGTGCGCGAGGGGGTTTACGGATATCTCCACGTCCGGGGCGGTTTCCTGACCGAGCTTGTGCTTGGTTCGCGCTCGACCCATCTGCGTGCCGGGCTGGGGCATCGCCCGGCTGCCGGTCAGATATTGCCGGTTGCGCCGCAGCCCGGCGACCTTGTGGCGATGTGTCTGCCGCGTCCCGACCATTTCGACCGGCGCGAGCTGCGCCTGCTGTGGGGGCCGCAATCCGATGTCTTTCCCCGTGCCGAGCGCGACCGCCTGCTGGCCGCCACCATCACCGTTACCCCCCGCCGCGACCGCATGGGCATGCGGATCGCGCTGGATTCGGGGCCGATCCATGCCGACCGGGGGCTGACCATCGCATCGGATGCGATCAATCCCGGCGATATCCAGGTTGCCGGTGACGGAACGCCGACCGTGCTGCTGGCCGACCGGGGTTCCAGCGGCGGCTATGCGCGAATCGCGACGCTGGCCAGCGCCGACATGGCGGCGCTGGCACAGATTCCCGCAGGCGGCACCTTCCGTTTTCGGCTGGTTTCGCGCCGTCAGGCGGTCGAGGCGCTGGCGCGTCACCGCAGGACGCTCGATTCCCTTGCGTCAAAGGCCATGCCCGTCACCCGCGACCCGCGAGACATTCCCGACCTCCTGTCGTACAATCTGGTGAGCGGCGTAACCAATGGAGATGACCTTGACCTCGATTGATCTGAATGCCGATCTTGGCGAAAGCTATGGCCCCTGGCGCATGGGCAATGACGACGCGATGCTGGATATCGTGACCTCGGCCAATGTTGCCTGCGGCTTTCACGCGGGCGACCCGGCCGAGATGGTGCGCATCACCCGCCTGTGCCGCGACAAGGGGGTGGGCATCGGCGCCCATCCCGGTTTCGACGATCTGCACGGTTTCGGCCGCAGGCGGATCACGGGCAATACCGCGGGCGAACTGGCGGCAATGATCATCTATCAGATCGGCGCGCTGCAGGCCATTGCGGCCGCCGAGGGCACCCATCTGCGCCATGTGAAAATGCATGGGGCGCTGTCCAACATGTGCATGACCGATGGGTGGATGGCCGGGATCTTTGCCCGCGCGGTGCGGCAATTGTCGGGTGATCTGGTCATCATGGCGGTCGCTGAAACCGAGATCCAGCGCGCCGCCGAATCCGTCGGCGGGCCGTATGTGTCCGAGGTCTTTGCCGATCGCGCCTACAATGACGACGCGACCCTGGTTTCCCGGCACGAGCCGGGCGCGGTCATTCACGACCCTGCCGTTGCCGCCGACAACGTGTTGCGCATGGTCGAGGAGCAGGCGGTTACCTCGATCAACGGCGTCAAGGTTCCGGTCAGGCCCCAGACCGTCTGTGTGCATGGCGACAACCCGGACGCGGTGCGTCTGGCCGAAACCGTGCGGATGCGCCTGGAAAACGCGGGTATCACCGTGGGTGCCTTTGACGGCCCCTGATCGCCGCGTTGCGGGTTTTCCCGCGCCCCGATCCGCAGCCCGACCCCCGCCCCGACCATCGCCCCGACCATCGCCCTGGCCCCCTGCCGACATGAAAGGCCCAGCATGACCGACACCCTGACGCCGCCGCTCCTTGATGGCCACAACGATGTATTGCTGAAACTGATGGGGCACGCGCGTGGCCGCGAAGCACAGGATTTCATCCGCGGATGTGGCGGGCATGTCGATCTGCCGCGTGCCCGCAAGGGGGGCTTTGGCGGCGGGTTCTTTGCCATCTACGTGCCGTCGCCCGATGATGGCACCGATCATTTCAAGGCGATGAGCGGTGCGCGTTACGACCTTGCGCTGCCGGCGGCAATCGGCCAGGACGAGGCGTTGAAGGTGGTCATGCGCCAGGCGGCCATTCTGGCGGCGCTCGAACGCGAATGTGCCGTGGAAATCTGCACCACGGCTGGCCAGATCCGTTCCTGCCTGAACGAAGGGCGGATGGCGGCGGTGATGCACATGGAGGGGGCCGAGGCCATCGATGCCGATTTCGATGCGCTGGAAATCCTGTATCGTGCCGGTCTGCGCTCGCTCGGGCCGGTCTGGAGCCGGCCGACCATATTCGGCCACGGCGTGCCGTTTCGCTTTCCTTCCGGGCCAGACACGGGCGAGGGGCTGACCGGGGCCGGCAAGGATCTGGTGCGCCAGTGCAACCGCATGGGCATCATGATCGACCTTTCCCATCTGAACGAGGCCGGATTTCGCGATGTCGCGGCGATTTCCGATGCGCCGCTGGTGGCCACCCATTCCAATGCCCACGCCATCTGTCCGACCGCGCGCAACCTGACCGACTGGCAACTGGACGCGATTGCCGACAGCGACGGCATGGTGGGTATCAATTTCGCCACCGCGTTCCTGCGCCCCGACGGGCAGATGCGTGCCGATACCCCGCTTGAGGTGATCCTGCGTCATCTCGATCACCTGATCGGGCGACTGGGCGAGGATCGCGTGGGCTTCGGTTCCGATTTCGATGGCGCGATGATTCCCGAAGCGATTGGTGACGTTGCCGGCCTGCCCGCGTTGCGCGCTGCCCTGATTGCGCATGGCGTGGATCGCCGGCTGATGAAAAAATTGTTCCATGATAACTGGCTGCGGGTTCTGGAATTGACCTGGGGCAATTGATTCCGTCGGGGCAAAGCGCGCCAAAGATGTTGACTGGAGGGGTGAAAACCCCCCTACTTGAATCATTCGGATTCCATACAACTGACAACCGGGAGGAAAATAATGTCTTTGTTACGCCATTCCCTGCTTGCGGCGGGGCTTGCGGTGATGACCGGCCTTGGCGCCGTGCCATCCGGGGCGGCGACGCCCGACAACATGCTGGTGATCGCCAACCGCATCGACGACATCACCACGCTGGACCCCGCCCAGTCATTCGAATTTGCCGGCGGCGATGTCAGCCGCAACATCTATTCCAAGCTGGTCAATTTCGATCCACTCAATCTGGACGCGGGTTATGGTCCCGACCTGGCCGAAAGCTGGACCGTTTCCGACGACGGCAGGACCATCACCTTCAAGATGCGCCCGGGCGTCAGGTTCGCCTCGGGCAACCCGGTGACGGCAAAAGATGCCGAATACAGCCTGCGCCGGGCGGTGCTGCTGAAAAAGACGCCCAGCTTCATCCTGACCCAGTTCGGTTTCAGCCCCGACAATGTGGACAAGACCATCGTCGCGGTTGACGACATGACGCTCAAGATCACCACCGACAAGCGCTATGCAACCTCGTTCGTGCTCAACAGCCTGACCGCCACCATCGGCGGCATCGTGGACAGCAAGGTCGTCAGGTCGCACGAGGTCAATGGCGACATGGGCAATGAATGGCTGCGGACCCATACCGCGGGCTCGGGGCCGTATGTGCTGGGCAGCTGGAAGCCCAATGAATCGATCACGCTGGTGGCCAACCCCAATTACTATGGCGGCGAGCCGGCCATGAAAAAGGTGGTGGTGCGCCATATCCAGGAAAGCTCGACCCAGCGTCTGCTGCTGGAACGCGGCGATATCGACATTGCCCGCAACCTGAACCCCGAGGATATCGCCGGCATTTCGAAAAACCCCTCCCTGGCGGTGGACTCCGAGCTGCGCGGACGGATCATGTATATCGCCTTCAATCAGAAGAACAAGATCCTCGCCAATCCCAAGGTCCGGCTGGCGCTGAAATATCTGATCGATTACAAGGGGATGCAGGACAGTTTCCTGAAGGGGCAATATGTCATCCACCAGGCCTTTCTGCCGGTGACATTCCTTGGCGCCATTGATGACAAGCCCTATTCCCTGAATGTCGAAAAGGCAAGGAAACTGCTTGCCGAGGCGGGCTATCCCGATGGATTCGAGGTGGGCATGATCGTGCGCGACGCGCAGGAGCGGCTGGAAATGGCCCAGTCGATCCAGAATACCTTTGCCAAGGCGGGCATCAAGGTCAAGCTGACGGTCGGCACCGGCAAGCAGATCCTGGGCATCTATCGCGCGCGCAAGCATGACATCTATCTTGGCGCCTGGGGGCCGGATTACCCGGACCCGAATACCAATGCCTCGACCTTTGCCATGAACCCGGACAATCGCGACGAGGCGGGCCTGACCGGTATCCTGGCCTGGCGCAACGCGTGGGACATTCCCGAAATGACCCGCGAGACCGAGGCGGCGATGGTCGAACCCGACCGGGCCAGGCGCGCGCAGATGTATGAAAAGATTCAGCGCGAGCACCAGAAGGTGTCTCCCTTTGCCATCATGTTCCAGAAGATCGAACAGACGGGGCGCTCGAAAAAGGTCAGGAACCTCAGCCTGGGCGGCGCCATCACCGCCGTTTCCTATTGGGTCGTGACGAAATAGATGACCGCGGGCTCGAATACCCGGAAAGGGCGGCGCAGGTCGCCCTTTCTGTCGCTTGCCGGGGCGACGGCCGGCACGCTGGCAACCATTGCCGTCACCATGCTGGGGCTGTTGTTCGTGACCTTTGTCATCGGGCGCGTCATGCCCGTGGATCCGGTCCTGTCGATCGTGGGCGAGCGCGCCAGCAAGGAGGTCTATGACGCCGCCTATCGCGCGCTGGGGCTGGATCAGCCGATCGTCGTGCAGTTCTTCTATTATCTGCGCGATGTCGTTCAGGGCGATTTCGGCCAGTCTCTGCGCACCGGTTTTCCGGTGTCCGACGACATCCGCCGCGTCTTTCCGGCCACCATGGAGCTGGCCACGCTGGGCACCCTTCTGGGTGTCGTGCTGGGGGTGCCGCTGGGGGTGGTTGCGGCCGTCAGGCGCGGGTCGTGGATCGACCAGGTTGCGCGTGTCGTCGCGCTGATCGGGTATTCGATGCCGGTTTTCTGGCTGGGGCTGGTCGGGCTCCTGATCTTTTACGGCATCCTGGGCTGGGTTGCCGGGCCGGGCCGGCTGGACATTTTCTTCGAGGATATCGTACCCCAGCGCAGCGGCATGATCCTGCTGGATTCCGCCCTTGCCGGCAATTGGGAGGTGTTCCGCAACGCCTTTGCCCATATCATCCTGCCGGCGTCGCTGCTGGGCTATTACTCGCTGGCCTATATCAGCCGCATGACGCGGTCCTTCATGCTGGAACAGCTGAACGCCGAATATGTGATCACGGCGCGGGTCAAGGGCCTGTCCGAGCGCGCGGTCATCTGGAAACATGCCTTCGGCAATATCAGGGTACAGCTGATCACCGTGATCGCCCTGTCCTATGCCGGGTTGCTGGAGGGGTCGGTTCTGACCGAAATCATCTTCTCGTGGCCGGGGATCGGCTCCTATATCACCACCTCGCTGCTGTCGGCCGACATGAACGCGGTCATGGGCGGAACGGTCGTCGTGGGGCTGGTTTTCGTGCTGCTGAACATTCTTGCCGACCTGTTGTACAGGTTTCTCGATCCGAGGGCGCAATGAGCATTTCCGACCCCAACCAGCCGAACAGTTCGACAGGCTGGCGTGACTGGCTGCTGACCGACACGCCCACCTCGCGCCGACATGCGCGCATCAGCGCGCTGTGGCAGGGCTGGCTGGCCTTCAGGGGCAACCACATGGCCATGTTCGGGCTGTTCATCCTGATCGCCCTGGTGCTGATCGCGGCCCTTGCCCCCTGGATCGCCCCGCACGACCCCTTTGCCCAGGATCTGGCGACCCGTCTGAAACCGCCCGGCACAGCGGGCTATCTGCTGGGCAGCGACGGGCTGGGGCGCGACATCCTCAGCCGGATGATATGGGGCGCAAGGATCACCCTGTATATCGTGGCGCTGGTGGCGCTGGTCGCCCCGGTCGCCGGGCTGTTCGTCGGCACCGTCGCGGGCTATGCGGGCGGCTGGACCGACCGTATCCTGATGCGCATCACCGACATCTTTCTGGCCTTTCCGCGTCTGGTTCTGGCGCTGGCCTTTGTCGCGGCGCTGGGGGCGGGCATCGAGAACGCGGTTCTGGCCATCAGCCTGACTGCCTGGCCGCCCTATGCCCGTATCGCGCGGGCCGAGACCCTGACCATCCGCAACTCGGATTTCATTCACGCGATCCGCCTGCAAGGGGCCGGACCGCTGCGGATCATCACCCGGCATGTCTGGCCGCTGTGCATATCCTCGCTGGTGGTGCGGGTGACGCTGGACATGGCGGGGATCATCCTGGCCGCCGCGGGGCTGGGGTTTCTGGGCCTCGGGGCGCAGCCGCCCACGCCCGAATGGGGGGCCATGATTTCCGAGGGGCGCAAGTTCATCCTCGATTTCTGGTGGGTTGCCACCATGCCGGGGCTGGCCATCTTTGTCGTGTCGCTGGCCTTCAACCTGCTGGGCGACGGGCTGCGCGACGTGCTGGACCCCAAGGAGGGATCGCAATGAGCCGGCTTCTGGATGTCGAGGATCTGTGGGTGCGCTTCCCCACCCGCAGCGGCATGTTCGAGGCCGTGCGTGGTGTCAGCCTTTCGCTGGGCCACGAGCGGCTTGGCATTGTCGGCGAGTCGGGTTCGGGAAAGTCCCTGACCGGGCGCGCAATCCTGCGCCTGATCCGCCTGCCGGGGAGGGTGCAGGCCCGCAGGATCGCGCTGGAAGGCCGCGATCTCATGGCCCTGTCCGAGCGCGAGATGCGCGCGGTGCGCGGGCAGCGGATCTCGATGATCATGCAGGATCCCAAATTTTCGCTCAACCCGGTGATGCGGGTGGGCGAGCAGATCGCCGAGGCCTATCTTCTGCACGCCGCCACCAGCCGCAGGCAGGCGCGGCAAAAGACGCTCGAGATGCTGGAGGCCGTGCGCATCCGCGACCCCGAGCGCGTCGCCCGGTTGTACCCGCACGAGGTCTCGGGCGGCATGGGACAGCGCATCATGATCGCCATGATGATGATCCCCGACCCGCAGATCCTGATTGCGGACGAGCCCACCTCGGCGCTGGACGTCTCGGTTCAGATGCAGGTTCTGGACATCATGGACAAGCTGGTGCGCGAGCGCGGCATGGGGCTGATCTTCATCAGCCATGACCTGAACCTGGTTTCGGCCTTTTGCGACCGGGTGCTGATCATGTACGGGGGCCGCATCGTCGAAACCTGCCCGGCCGGCAGGCTGCACGAGGCGCGCCACCCCTATACGCGGGGCCTTCTGAATGCGCTGCCCCGGCTGGATGCGCCACGCGCGCGCCTCGAGGTACTGAAACGCGATCCCGCCTGGCGGGACGAGGCAGGGGTAAGCGGACGCCAATGAACGCGCAAGCTCCCGGGATCGAGATCGAAAACCTGAATGTCTGGTTCGGCCAGCACGAGGCGCGCGTCGATGCCGTCAAGGGGGCGTCGCTGCGCGTGCCCGAGGGCGGCAGTTTCGGCCTGGTCGGTGAATCGGGTTCGGGCAAATCCACCATCCTGCGGGCCCTGACCGGGCTTGTCCCCACATGGTCGGGGCGCATGGCGGTGCTGGGGCGCGAACTGGGGCGCCGACGCGATCGCGAATTCTATCGCAGCGTGCAGATGGTGTTTCAGGATCCCTATGCCTCGCTGCATCCGCGACAGTCGGTCGATCAGGTGCTGGGCGAGACCCTGTCCCTGCATGGCTTTCGCGATATCGATGCGCGGATCCTCAGGTTGCTCGACGATGTGGGGCTGGGGCCTGCCTTCCGTTTCCGCTATCCGCATCAGCTGTCCGGCGGCCAGCGCCAGCGGGTGGCCATTGCCCGTGCGCTGGCCCCCGAGCCGCGCATACTGCTGCTGGACGAACCCACCTCGGCGCTGGATGTATCGGTGCAGGCCGAGATCCTGAACCTGCTGGTCGATCTGCGCGCCGCGCGCGGGCTGACCTACCTCATGGTCAGCCACAATCTGGCGGTGGTCGGGCATATGTGCAGCGCGGTTGCGGTGATGCAGCTGGGCGAAATCGTCGAGACACTGGATGTCGGGGACATGCGCGCGCGGCGCACGACCCATCCCTATACGAGGCACCTGCTGCAGGCCAGCCTGGGCGAGCTGGCGACGGGGGCGGATGGAGCGTGACGACCTGCCGGGGGGGGCAGGGGGTTGCAACGGGGGCGCCACGGGGACCGCGCGCGGTAATTTCGCCACGTCGCGCAGGCGATTCCCCTTTGCGCGGGCGCCAGAGGCGTCATAGAAAATCGACAGCACAATGGCACGAACAAGGGGGTTCGAACATGAAACTGGAGCCACAGATCAAGGCAATCATCACCGGCGGCGCATCCGGGCTGGGCGAGGCCGTCGCCCGTGAACTGGCCGGTGCCGGGGCGGGTGTCTGCCTGTTCGACCTGAACGAGGAACGCGGCCAGGCCCTGGCCGATGAGCTGGGCGGCCATTTCCTGCGTGTCGATGTCGGCGATCCCGATTCGGTTGCCGCAGGGTTCCAGGCCGCTCGCGCCAGGCAGGGGCAGGAACGCATCATGGTCAACTGCGCCGGCATCGGGGTTGCCGCGCGCACGGTCGATCGCGACGGAAACCCGCAGGACCCGGCATTTTTCGAGCGCGTCATCCGCATCAACCTGATCGGCACCTTCCTGTGTTCGTCGCAGGCCGCCGCCGGGATGGTGGCGGCGGATCCCGTCACCGATGATGGCGAACGCGGCGTCATCATCAACACCGCATCGGTGGCCGCATTCGACGGCCAGATCGGGCAGACGGCCTATTCGGCGTCAAAAGGCGGGATCGTCGGCATGACCCTGCCCATGGCGCGCGACCTGTCCCGCGACGGGGTGCGGGTGATGGCCATCGCGCCGGGCATCTTTCGCACGCCCATGCTGGCCGGCCTGCCGCAGGAGGTGCAGGACAGCCTCGGCGCACAGGTGCCGTTTCCGTCGCGTTTGGGAAATCCCGCCGAATACGCGGCGCTGGCCCGCCACATCATCGAGAATTCGATGCTGAACGGCGAGGTGATCCGGCTGGACGGTGCCATCCGCATGGCGCCGAAATAGGCGGGCCGCGGCATGGAGTTCTTTCGCGAACTGCCCCTGGAAACGGATCAGGAAAACCTGCGCAGGGTGGTGGTCCTGTCTGCCCTGCCCGAACTGTGCCGCGAGATAGGCGCGGTCCATGACATTGACGGCGACAATGCGCGGATCGCGTGTCTGTGGGGCAGTTTCGAGGTGCAGCGCATGCCGATCAGGGGCGGGGTGCGCCTTGCGCTGCCGACCTGTCCCAATGCGCTGGCCTGGACCGTGACCGCAGGGCTGCCCCCGCGGCCCGATCGCGTGGTGCTGCATGCCACCATCAACAGGCGGCAGCACGATCCCGATTTCATCGAATCCATCGAGGATTTCCTCGACGCCTGGGCCGAGGGGATCACGGCCGCGTTGAAGGGGCGCTGAGTCGCCCGGCGCCCCCGCTGCCACACCTGCCCGGGGCGCCATACACCCAGCCGGGACCGTCAGTCGGGCATGTACAGACGTACCCTGTCGCCCGGGTCGAACGGATTTGCGGTGCGGATACGATAGATCTGGCCGTCAAGACGAACCTGGGATTCGTAATACAGCACCTTCTTGTGGCCGGCGCTCTTTACGGTTCGGCATCTGCGCTCGGTCCGGTATCCGACGATCCGTTCCTTGTTCTGGTTGGCCCCGGCAATGCCGCCGATCACCGCGCCCGCCGTGGCGCCGTTCTTGTTGCCGGTGACGACCTGGCCCAGAGCGCCGCCGATGATCGCCCCGGCGACGATATTGCCGGCCTGCTGGTCGGGCGCCGGACGGCGATAGATCGGAACCCTGACCCGCTCGCAGACGCGCCGCGCCTTGGTCGCCGCCTTGTAGACCGGATAGCTGTCAACCACGGTCGCGATGACCGCGTGGGTATTTGCGCTTTTCGTCAGCGCGGGAAAACTCTGGGCAAGGACCGGGCCCGACAGGGCCATCAGACCCCCGAGCGCAAGCGTTACCATCATGTTTGCGTGTTTCATGCTCTTTCTCTTTCCTGTTCCGCCGGTATCGACATGTCCGGCGGGGTTGTTCCCGGTTCCCTTGGTTCCGGCCTGGCCCGAACCCGCCATTTCGGGGGGTGCGGGGTGGTCAGGGCCGGCTTGCTGCAATCCTAGCATGTTCCGCAGACAGTGTCAGCGACCACAAGGCCCGGCACGCCGGAGCCTGCCGATTTCCGCCGACATGAATGGGGCCGCAAGGTGGCCATGCCACGCCTGTCGCCCCCTTGCCCCCGTCCGAAATGGCGCCTATGCTGGCCCCACCTCGGGGAGCCCGTCCTGGGCTGAGACTTGCATCACGCATGACCCGTTGAACCTGAACCGGACAATACCGGCGGAGGGAAGGTATGGCATTTCGTCCTCTACCCAACCTGCGCCTGTAGCTTATTGGAGGATGGAAATGATCCGAATCTCACTGATGGCTGCGGGACTGGCGCTTACCCTTGCGGGGGCGCCGATGGCCGCGGAAAAACCCGTGCTCAACGTCTATACCTATGACAGTTTCGCATCCGACTGGGGCCCCGGGCCCAAGGTGGAAAAGGCGTTCGAGGCGA
Organism: uncultured Rhodobacter sp.; assembly: GCA_964637875.1. Taxonomy (GTDB): domain Bacteria; phylum Pseudomonadota; class Alphaproteobacteria; order Rhodobacterales; family Rhodobacteraceae; genus UBA5972. The sequence goes on along the minus strand of CAZWXK010000041.1, from coordinate 11,452 downwards.
TCTGCGATTGCGACCTGAAATTCACCACCGCCGGCGATGGCGCGGCGCTGCTGGCGCGGGTGCAGCTGGAGGGCAAGCGTTCCAGGGCCGATGTCGTGCTGGGGCTGGATACCAACCTGACCGCGCGTGCCGCCGCAAGCGGGCTGTTTGCGCCCCACGGGATCACGCCGAAAAACCTGGCCGTGCCGGGGGGCTGGAACGATCCGCTGTTCCTGCCGTTCGACTGGGGCTATTTCGCCTTTGTCTATGACAAGACCAGGCTCAGGACGGTTCCCCGCAGCTTTCGCGAACTGGCTGCGGCACCCGACAGCCTGAAGATCGTGATCGAGGATCCCCGCAGCTCGACCCCCGGTCTGGGGCTGCTGCTGTGGGTCAAGGCGGCCTATGGCGACAAGGCGCCCGAGATCTGGAAGGGGCTGGCGCCCCATATCCTGACCGTGACCAAGGGCTGGTCCGAGGCCTATGGCATGTTCCTCAAGGGCGAGGCCGACATGGTGCTGTCCTATACCACATCGCCCGCCTATCACCTGATTGCCGAGAACGACGACAGCAAGGCCGCCGCGATCTTTGACGAGGGCCACTACATGCAGATCGAGGTCGCCGGCAAGATGGCCACGGCGCCGCATCCCGCGCTGGCCGACAAGTTCCTGAAATTCATGATGTCGGAAAAGTTCCAGTCGCTGATCCCCACGACCAACTGGATGTATCCGGCGGTGCAGCTCAAGGATGGCCTGCCCAGGGGCTTTGCCGCGCCGATCCCTGCCGACAAGGCGCTGATCATGTCGCCCGAGGCCGCGCAGGCAGCGCGTGACGCGGCACTGGCCGAATGGCAGAGCGCGCTGAGCCAGTAATCACCCGGGCCCTTGTGGCCGGTCTGGGCGCGGCTGCTCTGGTGGCCGCGCTTTCGCTGGGGACCGTTGCGGTTGTCGCGGGGGCCGCCGCGTCCCCCATGCGCCTGGGGGCAGGGGACTGGGCCGCGCTGAAATTCACCCTGTCTCAGGCGCTGGTCTCGGCCGCGCTCAGCACCGCCCTTGCCGTGCCGGTTGCCCGCGCGCTTGCCCGGCGGCAATTTCGCGGGCGCGGCCTGCTGATTACCCTGCTGGGGGCGCCTTTCATCCTGCCGGTGATCGTGGCCGTTCTGGGGTTGCTTGCGGTCTGGGGCCGCGGCGGACTGATCAGCGCGGTGCTGGTGCATTTCGGCCTGGGGCCGCTGTCGATCTACGGCTTTCGCGGCGTGGTGCTGGCGCATGTGTTCTTTAACCTGCCGCTGGCGACGCGCCTTTTGTTGCAGGGCTGGCAGCGCGTGCCGGGCGAGCACTTCCTGCTGGCCGCCCAGCTGGGCATGAGCAGTCGCGACATCAACCGCGTGATCGAGCGCCCGATCCTGCGCGCGGTTCTGCCCGGCGCATTCGCCACCATCTTTCTGCTGAGCGTCACCAGTTTTGCCGTCGCGCTGACTCTGGGTGGCGGGCCAGGGGCAACCACGATCGAGCTGGCGATCTATCAGGCATTCCGTTTCGATTTCGACATGGGGCGCGCGGCGTTGCTGGCCCTGATGCAGTTTTCGATCGGGTTGGGCGCCGCCGTTCTTGCCTGGCGCCTTGCCCGTGATGCGGCGCAGGATCCGGGGCTCGGGCGGGCCGTGCGGCGCTGGGATTGCATGCATCCGCTTTCACGGGTTGGCGATGCCGCGATTCTGGGGGCGGTGACGCTGTTCCTGCTGGCGCCGCTGGCGATGGTGGGCCTGCGCGGGGTGATGGGGCTGGGCCTGCTGGATGCGGGCGTATGGGCCGCATTGCTGCGGTCGGTCATCGTGGCCCTGATGTCGGCCGGGTTGACGCTGGCGCTGGCGCTGGCGCTGGGGGCGGCGGTTGCGCGGCGCCGGGCGGGGCGGATGGCGCCCTGGATCGAAAGCGCCGGACATCTGAGCCTTGCGGCCTCGCCCATGGTGATCGGGACCGGGCTGTTCATTCTGCTGTATCCCTTCGTCGATCCGGCCGCGGTGGCGCTGGCGGTGACCGCGCTGGTCAACGCGGTGATGAGCCTTCCCTTCGCGCTGCGCGCGCTGGTGCCGGCGATGCGCCATGTGCAATCGGTCGAGGGCGCACTGGCCGACAGTCTGGACATGGGGGGCTGGGCGCGGTTCCGTCTGGTCACCTGGCCTTTCATCCGTCCGGCGGCGGGCTTTGCCGCGGGGCTGGCGGCGGCGCTGTCGATGGGCGATCTCGGGGTGGTTGCCCTGTTTGCCGACCCGGATGCGGCGACGCTCCCGCTTTACCTTTATCGCCTCATGGGGTCTTACAGGATGGAGGCCGCACAGGGGGCTGCGCTGGTTCTGGTGGCGGCATCGATCCTGTTGTTCCGCCTGTTCGACCGGCTGGGAAAGGGGGCGTGATGTTGCATCTTGCGGGTGTCGAGATTCGACAGGGGGATTTCACCCTTGCCGCCGACTGGCGCATGGCGCGGGGTGTGCGTCTGGCGCTGATCGGACCTTCGGGCGCGGGAAAATCGACGCTGCTGGCCGCAATCGCCGGATTCCTGGAACCCGATGCGGGGCGTATCCTGATCGATGGGCGCGACATGCGCGGCGTTGCCCCCGGCAAGCGACCGGTCAGCCTGCTGTTTCAGGAACACAATCTCTTTGCCCATCTCAGCGTCTGGCAGAACGTGGCGCTGGGCCTGCGCCCGGATCTGAAACTGTCCCCCCAGCAGCGCGATCAGGTCGCGCGCAGCCTGCAGGAGGTCGGTCTGGACGGCATGGACAGGCGTCTGCCGGCGGCGCTGTCCGGTGGCCAGCGGCAACGGGTGGCGCTGGCGCGCGCCCTGTTGCGGGACCGGCCGCTGCTGCTGCTGGACGAACCCTTCGCCGCCCTCGGTCCCGCCCTGAGGGCCGAGATGCTGGATCTTGTTGCGCGCATCACCGACCAGAGCGGCGCAACCCTGGTTATGGTGACGCATGACCCGCGCGATGCGGCGCGCGTGGCCGACCTCACATCCCTGGTCAGCGACGGGCATGCCCATGCACCGGTGCCGACCCGGGAATTGCTGGACAACCCGCCCGAGGCGTTGCGCGACTATCTGGGCTGACTTGTTGCCAACGAAAAAGGGGCGCGCCGTTGCGGCCCGCCCCTTTCAATTCTGTCAGGCGTTTCAGCCCTTGCGCTTGGGTCCGGCCCAGAGCTTCTTGTTGGTCAGATACAGAAGCGAGGTCAGCAGCACGAGAAAGGCGATCACGACGAATCCCGTCTTCTTGCGCACGGTCATCTTGGGCTCGGCCACCCACATCAGAAAGGCGGAAACGTCCTTGGCCATGCTGACGACATCGTTCGGGCTGCCATCGGCATATTCCACCAGCCCGTCTTCCAGCGGCGGCGGCATCTTCATCCAGCCCGAGGGGAAGGTCTTGTTCTCGTAAAAGGTCGAGCCGCCTTCCTCCTTGGTTTCGCCGGTGAATCCGGTCAGGATCGAGGCGATGTATTCCGGCCCGCCCATGCCCTTGAGCAGCTGGTTGATGCCCAGGCCCATCGGCCCGTGGAACCCGGCGCGCGCCTTGGCCATCAGGCTGAGGTCGGGCGCGCCCGCATCGGTGTTGGGCGGAAACTGGTCCGATGGCTTGGCCGGGCGGGTATCGTCCAGCTCCTTGTCATAGACCTCGATTTCCTTGGCATAGGCCTTGACCTGATCGATGGTCAGCTCGGGGCCGCCGGGATCGGACAGGTTGCGGAAATAGAGCTGGCTGACGCCGTGGCAGGCCGCGCAGACCTCGGTAAAAACCTGAAGACCGCGCTGAAGCTGGGCCTTGTCATAGGTGCCGAAGGGACCTTCGAAGGAGAAGGAGTAATCGGTCACCTCGCCTTCCTGCGCCATGACGCCGGTTGCCCCCAGGCCGAGTGCAACGAGTGCCGCGAGTATGGATTTTCTGATCATCTCGTCTGTCCTCTCAGTCAGATCACTCGGCCGCCGACGCTTGCGCGTCTTTCGGCGGATAGTGAGCATCGAAATCTTCCTCGATGGTTGCAGGAACCGGCAGCGGTTTTTCAAAGAGGCCCAGAACCGGAAGGATCACCAGGAAATAGGCGAACCAGTAGCTGGCCCCGATCAGCGAGATCGCCGGAACCATGCCCTCGGGCTTTTGCGAGCCGGCCCACATCAGCACGACAAAGTCGAGCGCCAGCAGCCAGAACCACCACTTGAAGCTGGGGCGATACTTGCCCGAGCGCACCCTGGACGTGTCAAGCCAGGGCACCAGCACCAGCGCGACGATCGCCCCGAACATGGCGATCACGCCAAAGAACTTGGCATCGACGATTCCGCCGGTCAGGAAACTTGCGATCTGAACCACCCAGACATCCTGGGTAAAGGCGCGCAGGATCGCGTAATAGGGCAGGAAATACCACTCGGGCACGATCTCGGCCGGTGTCGCCAGCGGGTTTGCCTTGACGTAGTTCACCGGCTCGCCAAGGAAGTTGGGCATGAAGTAGACGATGGTGAAAAAGCCGATCAGCACCACACCCAGGGCAAACAGGTCCTTGATGACGAAATAGGGCCAGAAGGGCAGGGTATCGCGGGCGGCCTCTTCCTTGGAGCCCCGGCGCACCTCGACCCCGGAGGGGTTGCTGTTGCCGGTGGTGTGGAAGGCCCAGATATGCACGATGACCAGCGCCGCCAGGATGAAGGGCAGCAGGTAGTGCAGGCTGAAGAACCGGTTGAGCGTGGCATTGTCCACCGCCGGTCCACCCAGCAGCCAGGTCTGGATCACGTCGCCGATGCCGGGGATGGCGCCGAACAGGCCGGTGATCACCGTTGCGCCCCAGAACGACATCTGCCCCCAGGGCAGCACATAGCCCATGAAGGCGGTCCCCATCATCACCAGATAGATCAGCATGCCGATGATCCAGGTCACCTCGCGCGGGGACTTGTACGAGCCATAATAGAGGCCGCGGAAGATGTGCAGATAGACCGCAAGGAAGAACAGCGAGGCGCCATTGGCATGGGCATAGCGCAGCGCCCAGCCCGCGTTCACGTTGCGCATGATGCTTTCGACCGAGTCGAAGGCCATATCGACATTCGGGGTATAGTGCATTGCAAGCACCACGCCGGTTGCGATTTGCAGCACCAGCGCAAAGGCAAGGACAACGCCCCAGATCCACATCCAGTTCAGGTTTTTCGGAGTGGGGATCATCAGGGTGTCATAGGCAAGCGCCACGATGGGCAGGCGCTCGTGCAGCCATTTCTCGAACCCGGTTCTGGGCTCGTAATGATCGTGTGGGATACCGGCCATCTTGGTTTCTCCCTTAACCGAGTTTGATTGTTGTTGCGTCTACGAACTTGGCCTTCGGAATGTCCAGGTTGCGCGGCGCCGGGCCCTTGCGGATACGGCCCGCGGTATCGTAGTGCGAGCCATGGCAGGGGCAGAACCAGCCGTCGTAATCGCCGGAATTGTTGCCCAGCGGAACACAGCCCAGATGGGTGCAGACCCCGATCATCACCAGCCACTCGCCCTTGTCGTCGAGGGCGCGGTTCTGGTCGGTCGCCTCGGCGCCCGGCCGGTTCACGTTCTCGGCGCTGGTATCGACCAGATCCGCCAGCAAGACCGCTCGTGCCTCGTCGATTTCCTTCTGGGTGCGGCGCCGGATGAACACCGGCTTGCCGCGCCACTTGACGGTCAGCTGGGTGCCCGTCTCCATGTCGGCCACGTCGACCTCGATCGAGGACAACGCGCGCACCTCGGCGCTGGGATTCATCTGGTTGACCAACGGCCAGACCGCCGCGCCCGTGGCAACCACCCCGGTGGCCGCCGTGGCCACATAAAGGAAGTCCCGACGCGTGCCTGCGTTGTGTTCTGCTTGAGACACGAGATTCTCTCCTTTGCCCTACCCGGATTTCGGGCCGATAGTGAATTCCTGAGCCCCGAAAAAATTGCCCACAGGCTCCTGCGCGGTTACTACACATTGAAAGGGCGAAGGTCCAGCGGACATTAGGGCGCAGGACAGGCAGGAGGGAAAACGTGATCGCATTGGCTGCCTATCAGCCGGACATGGCCCCGAATCTGGGGGCGTTGATCCGTATCTGCGCCTGTTTCGACGTGCCGCTGGACATCATCGAGCCTTGCGGATTCCCCCTTTCGGCCAAGGCCTTGCGACGAGTCGCGATGGATTACACGGCGCGGGCACGCATCACGCGCCATGATTCGTGGGAATGCTTCCTGCAGGCGCGCGCGCCCCGGCGTCTGGTGCTGCTGACGACCGGTGCCCGACAGGCCCATTGGGATTTCCGGTTCGCGCCGGGCGACATCGTGATGACCGGGCGCGAAAGTGCCGGCGTGCCCCGTGCGGTGGCGGCGCGCGCCGATGCCCGTGTGCGCATTCCCATGCCCGGCGGCGGGCGCAGCCTGAATGTCGCGGTGGCCGCCGGAATCGTGCTGGCCGAGGCCCTGCGCCAGGGCGCGGCCCGGGATCGGGGGGCGCGGGCGCAATGAGCGTGCCCGTCATATGGCGCGTGCGCGCGATCCTGGCGGTGCTGGCGCTGACCCTCGTGCTGTCGCCCTGGCGGATCGAGCGGCTGGGCGACAATTTCCAGATTGCCCTGCCGGTGCTGGCGCTGGGGTGCTCGGTTGCCAATGGCGAGGCCGGGGAATATGCGCTGCGCTTTGCGGCGCAATGGCTGACGGTGCAGGGCACCAAACAGGCGCTGGGGACCCGGCCCGTCAACCGGCGGCCGAACGGCAATTACCGGGGCATGCCGTCGGGGCATGCGGCGGCGGCCTTTTTCGGAGCCAGCAATCTGACCCGTCGCTGCATTGCCGGCAACCCGGCGGTCAAGGCGGTGGTCTGGGCGACGGCCGTCTTTGTCGGGGGCTCGCGCATCCAGGCGCGGGCGCATGACATCTGGCAGGTGCTGATCGGCGCGCTGATCGGATGGCTGGGCGACCGCGCCTTTCGGCGCCGAGGTCCGCGTGCATGGTGGCGCCGCCTGCGGTGGCGGGGTTGAGCATCACGCGGGCGAGTCCCGGCCGGGGCGGCGTTTCCGGCAATATCCCGCGCAAACCGTCCTATTCCACCACGAGGTCGGCGACCCGGGCCTCGACCACCTTGCCGGTATCGTCGGAATCCGATGCCAGCGCCAGCCCGACCAGGGCCTGGGGCGCGCTGCCGAAGGCGCGTCTGAAATCGGCGGCAAGATCGACCTTTTCGGAAAAGCTCCCGGTCATTGCCGGCCGTCTGATGATGATCGCGCCGCGCGCGCCCAGATAGGGGCTTGGCAACAGGCTTCCGGCGGGGCGGTCGCCGCCAAAGGTATAGACCAGGATCCGCGCGGCGCGGCTGGTCAGCAGCTTGCGGATGCTGGCGCTCTGGCCGATCCTGCGTGCCGTCGCGGAATCGAGAAAGACGAAATACAGGGCGATGTTGCGGTCGTCTCCGCCCTTGACGGTCAGATCGGTGGGGGGGACCGAGCGGGTCGTGCTCCAGCGCCAGCGGGCGCTGGTGGCGTTCCGGTCCTCGGGCGGCAGGGGCGAGAAGATCACCGACGAGCTCTGACGTGCGAGGATGTCCACCACGTCTCCGCCCATCCGATAGCTGGTTGCCGGGATGCGAAAGAATTCCAGCGCCTTCCAGCCGTCGGTGAAACGCACCGCATGCGCCGACGCCGTGGCGACAGCGAAGGTCGGCAACAGCATGGCCGCCCCCATGAGCGCCGGCATGGCCCGGCGCAACCCCCGCGCCGGCAGGCGCGACAGCGCAGGGCGGGTGTCGTCGGGCAGGTTCGGGCGAAATGTCATCGGCAATCCGTTCGGGTGGGCTGTAACGGGGTGATGCCTGCTGCCATCGCCGATTGCAAGGCCGGGCGGGGTATCCTCGCGCGATTGTCAGATGTGTTCCCCCAGCGGCGGCGGGGGGCAAGGAAGTGGCTGCCTGCGCGGCCGCCTATTCGACGGGAGCGGTCGTCTTCATGCTGTCGCGGGCGCTGATACGCTCTTCCCACGCGGCCAGCAGCGGGCGGTTTGCGCGCCAGTTGCGCGCGTCATGGCGGAAATCGAGATAGGAAAGCGCACAGCCCAATGCGATCTGGCCCATGCACAACGGCCCGTCGAGGTGATCGGCCCAACCGCTTTCGAGCGAGTCCAGTGCCCGCACGATCTTGGCCCACTGGCCCTGTACCCAGGGGTCGTGGCGGCAATCCTCGGGGCGCAGGCGGGCCTCGTAGACCATCAGGATCGCGGCATCGCAGATACCGTCGGCAAGCGCTTCGAGCGTGGTGCTGTCCCACAGGCGGGGTGGATCGGGATAAAGCCCGGTATCGAAACGATGATCGAGATAGCGGCAGATCACCCGGCTGTCGAACAGGTCGCGCCCGTCATCGCGAATCAGGGTCGGGATCTTGCCCAGCGGATTGTGGGCGACCGGCATCGTGGCCGGGTCGAGCGGCGTGCCCGAGGCGGCGATCAGCTCGACATCGTCGAGATGGCCGGATTCGATCAGCAGAACCTTGACCTTGCGCACGAATGGCGAGGTGGGGGATTGAAACAGATTCATGTTCGAACCTTCCTGATTGTCATGCGTGCGATCCCGGCAAGGTCGATCTCGAAGCCGGGGCCGCGGCGGCCCAGGCGCAGAACGCGCCGCCAGCGCCCCCGGGCGTCGAGTGCGATGTCGCGTCCGATGTCGAGCCCGGTCCTGTGGCCGTGGATGTCGAAACCGATCCCCTCGGGCAGATCGCCGAGCGCCGCTGCCGACGGTCTGCGGTTCTGCGCGGCGGTGGCGGATTGCGTGGTCCCGTGGCGGGCCAGTACGCGGGCCAACACGCGGGGCAGCACGTGCGCCAGCGCCAGGCCCGCCAGCGCCACCGCGCCACGGCGCAGTGCGAATGACGCGATCGGGGCAAGGGGCAGGGGCATGGCGGATTTTCCTTTTGCGTGCGGGTTGCGTGCGGGCCCTGATGTGCGGGCGGTGGCGGGCCGATCCCCGGAATAACCCCCCTGGGATGGCCCCCTGGGATGGTCCCTGTCGTCAGCCTAGCGCCGCGGTGCGGGTGAGGCAAATCAATTGCATCTGTTCAAGGGGTGTCGGAAAGCGTTGATCGTGAACCGGGGGCCAGCCCCCGGACCCCCGGCGTATTTGCGCAAAGAAGAAGGAAGGGGGTCAAATGTCAGCCACCAGGGTCTGGTCCTGCCAGCCGGTGATTCGGGCGGTGATGATCTGGCCGACAGCCTGATCGGAGTCGAGGCGGACGGGGGCGAAACCCTCGGTCCGGCCCATCCGCGGGCCCTCCATCAGAATGCGGTGGCGCTTGCCGATCTGGGTGGAAAGATGGGCCTGTATGCATTGCGCACCCAGTGCCCTGAGGCGCGCGGCGCGGGCGCGGATCACCGCCTTGTCCAGTTGCGGCATGCGGGCCGCCGGCGTGCCGGTTCGGGCCGAGAAGGGAAAGACATGCAGCCAGGTGAGGCCGCAATCCCTGACCAGGTTGATGGAGTTTTCGAACATGTCATCGGTTTCGGTGGGAAAGCCCGCGATGATGTCGGCGCCGAAGGTGGTTTGGGGGCGTACCGCGCGGATCATTTCGCAAAAGGCGATGGCGTCCTCGCGGGTGTGGCGCCGTTTCATGCGTTTCAGGATCATGTTGTCGCCTGCCTGCAGCGACAGGTGCAGATGCGGCATCAGGCGGGGATGGTGGCAGATGGCCTCGATCAGCGCGGGGTCGGCCTCGATCGAATCGATGGAGGAAATGCGCAGGCGCGGCAGATCGGGTACGTCCTGGAGAATTTGCATGACAAGATCGCCAAGCCGCGGCGTTCCATCGAGATCGGCGCCCCAGCCTGTCATGTCGACGCCGGTCAGCACGATTTCGTTGAAGCCCTTGTCGCGCAGCCGGCGGACCTGTTCGACAACGGTTTCGGCGGGAACCGAGCGCGAATTGCCGCGCCCGAAGGGGATGATGCAGAAGGTACAGCGGTGATCGCAGCCGTTCTGGACCTGGACATAGGCCCGCGCACGGGTGCCGAATCCGTCGATCAGGGGGCTGGTTGCCGTCCTGATCTGCATGATGTCGCCGACATCGACCCGCGCAGCCTTGCCGCCTGCAATGCGGGCCCATGCCGCGGGGTCGAGTTTTTCGTGATTGCCCAGCACGAGATCGACCTCGGGCATGGCGGCGAATGCGGCGGCGTTGACCTGGGCGGCGCAGCCGGTCACGATCAGCTTGCGTTCCGGATGGGCGCGTCTCATGCGGCGGATGTTCTGGCGGGCCTGGCGCACGGCCTCGTGGGTGACGGCGCAGGTGTTGATGACCATGACCTGCCGCATGCCGGCATGGGCGGCGAGATTGCGCATCGCCTCGGTTTCATAGGCGTTCAGCCGGCAACCGAGGGTTTCGAAAAGAGGGGGTGTGCCCGTTGCCGCGCCGGTCATGGCAGTTCCGCCATGAATGACTCGCTGAGCACGCCGTCGAATACATGGGCAACCGGCCCGGCCAGCCAGACACCATCGGCGCGCCAGTCGATTTCCAGCATCCCGCCATCGACATGCACCCGCACCTGCCGACCTGTCAGGCCGCGCCGCGCCGCCGCCACCGCCGCCGCCGACGCACATGAGCCGCTGGCCAGGGTAACGCCGGCGCCGCGCTCCCAGATGCGCAGGCGGATTTCGGCGTTGTCGAGCACCTGCACGAATTCGACATTGGTGCGGGCGGGGAACAGGGGGTGGTGTTCATGCCTTGCGCCCAGGCCTTGCAGATCGACGGCTGCCACATCCTCGACGAAAAAGGTGCAGTGCGGGTTGCCCATGCCGGTGGCGACCGGATCGCCCTGGATCGGGAGGTGCAGCGTATCGACATCGCGGGCCAGGGGAATATCGCGCCAGTTCAGCTGTGGTGGCCCCATGTTCACGCGATAGATTCCGTTGCCGGCATCCTCGCAGGGGAGCAGGCCGTGATCGGTCTCGAGGGTGAGGCGGGTCTTGCCGCTTTCGGCAAACAGCAGCGCGGCAATGCAGCGGGTCGCGTTGCCACAGGCCGCCGACAATGATCCGTCGGCGTTCCAGAACTGCAGCCTTGCCGCGGCCCGGCTGCTGTCGAGGATCACCGCCAGCTGGTCGAATCCCACGCCGAAATGGCGATCGGCCACGGCGCGGGCCAGCGCGGGGGTGATCGGGTTGGTCTTGCCGCGCATGTCGATGATGACGAAATCGTTGCCGAGTCCGTGCATCTTGCGAAATGGCAGGCCTTTTGTCGAAAACGCGTTTTCCATGGGCTGCATATAGCGATTTGCCATGCGCTTGACCAGTTTCGCCCCGCGCGGGTCGCATGGCGGGGTGGAGCGACGGTTTTCACGCCCTTTTTGCCGATTTCCCGCCGATTTCCCCTTGACCAAAATCCCGTGCCCTTATACCTACCGCATCGCGCGTGGGCCCGTAGCTCAGTTGGTAGAGCAACTGACTTTTAATCAGTGGGTCAC
>CAZWXK010000040.1:0-23726 GCA_964637875.1 uncultured Rhodobacter sp. | reverse complement strand
GCCAGCAAGGGCAGCTCCAGCGGCACGTCCAAATCCGCCGAAAACGAAAAGAAACCCGGCGAGGACAAGAACAAGTCCTCGGGCAAGGGCAGTTCCAGCGGCAAGTCGGACAAGTCAAAGACAGCCGAAGGCGACCCCGGCAACGACAAGAAGGTCGGCAAGGCCGGAGAAAACCCCGACGGCAAGGGCGACTGGGGCGGCACAACCCGAGGGCGCGGCGACAGCAGCCACTCGGACGGCCACAAGAAGCACGAAAACAAGACCAGCATGATGTTTCTGCATGACCACGACTATCTGACCGGCGGTCACGGCGACGATCTCGAATTCGGCTGAGGGCGGCTGCCGCCGGCGCCCATGCGCCGGTGGCGGGGCCGGGGGGTGGCTTGCACCCGATCGCACGCGCCTTGCCCGGGGCGCAAACCCTCCGGGGGAACGGCAATGCGACCCGGTGACTGCCCACGGGCCACAGCGACAACAAAACATGTTTCCATCGGGCCGGGTTCTGCGCTAGACCTCGGCGCGAAATCATTCTTGGGGGCATCATGACTGCTGCATTCGTATTTCCCGGACAGGGCGCTCAGGCGATCGGTATGGGCAAGGCATTGGCCGAGGCATATCCCGCCGCCCGCGCCGTCTTTGACGAGGTTGACGAGGTTCTGGGCCAGGCCCTTTCGGCATTGATCCGGGAGGGGGACATCGCGGAACTGACGCTCACGGAAAACGCGCAACCCGCGCTGATGGCGACCTCGATCGCCGCCATGCGCGCGCTGGAATCCGAGGGCGTCAACATCACCGCCGCAGGTTTTGTCGCCGGCCATTCGCTGGGCGAATATTCGGCCCTGTGCGCGGCGGGCGCCATCACCCTGGCCGACACGGCCCGCCTGCTGCGCATCCGCGGCCGCGCCATGCAGGAGGCCGTGCCCGTGGGCGTGGGCGCCATGGCCGCCATCCTGGGGCTGGATTTCGAGTCCGTCAGCGAAATCGCCGAACAGGCCGCCGGCGATCAGGTCTGTCAGGCGGCCAATGACAACGACCCGGGACAGGTGGTCGTTTCCGGCCACAAGGAGGCGGTCGAACGTGCCGTTGCCCTGGCCAGGGAGAAGGGCGCAAGGCGGGCGATGCTGCTGCCGGTGTCGGCCCCCTTCCATTGCGCCCTGATGGCGCCGGCGGCCTCGGTCATGGCGGGCGCGCTGGACGAGGTCAGGATCGGCAAGCCGGCGGTGCCGCTGGTCGCCAATGTCGTGGCCAGCGCGGTCGAGGACCCCGCACTCATCCGCTCGCTTCTGGTCGATCAGGTCACGGGGCGCGTGCGCTGGCGCGAATCCGTCATCTGGATGGGCGAACAGGGCGTGGACAGTTATTTCGAAATCGGTGCCGGCAAGGCGCTCAGCGGCATGATCCGCCGCATCGACCGGTCGGCATCCACCCGCGCCGTGGGCACGCCTGATGACGTGCTGGCCGCGGTGGCCGAGATTGCGGCGGCAAAGGAAAACGGAGAGGCATGATGTTTGATCTGACGGGAAAGAATGCGCTGGTCACGGGGGCTTCGGGCGGGATCGGCGGTGCGATTGCGCGCGCGCTGCACGGCGCCGGGGCGGTCGTGGCCCTGTCGGGCACGCGGGTCGGCCCGCTTGAGGAACTGGCCGCCGCGCTGGGCGAGCGCGTCCATGTCCTGCCCTGCAACCTGGGCGACGGCGAGGCCGTGGCCGCGCTGCCAAAACAGGCGGTCGAGGCGATGGGTTCGCTTGATATCCTGGTCAACAATGCCGGCGTCACCCGCGACAACATCTTCATGCGCATGTCCGATGACGACTGGCAGACAGTGCTGGATATCAACCTGACCAGCACCATGCGCCTGTGCCGCGGGGCCATTCGCGGCATGATGAAATCGCGTTGGGGGCGGATCATCAATATCAGCTCGATCGTGGGCACGACCGGCAATCCGGGGCAGGCCAATTATGCCGCATCAAAGGCCGGCATGGTGGGGATGACCAAATCCATCGCCTACGAGGTGGCCAGCCGCGGCATAACCGCCAACTGTGTGGCGCCCGGTTTCATCGCCACGCCCATGACGGACAAGCTGACCGACGATCAGAAGGACAAGATCAACGCCCAGATCCCGGCAGGCCGGATGGGAAGCCCCGAGGAAATCGCCGCGGCGGTGCTGTATCTGGCCAGCAACGAGGCCGCCTATGTGACCGGCGCCACGCTGCATGTGAATGGCGGCATGGCGATGGTCTGAGGGGCGCAGGCGCGTCAGGGCGGGGCACGAAGGCATCGCGCCTATCCGCACCCCTTGCGCACCCGCCCGGCAGGGCCACGCGACAACATCCCCTCTGGACAATCGGCAAGGGCGGCGCTATGCCTTGCGGCCATGGTCACGACCCGCAGTCATAACCCGGCCCGGCGCCGACGTTGATGCCGCCCTGCCGCGCGCTGCCCGCCGGGCATGTGCGTTGCCGGGCATGTGCGTACAGTCCCGATCATCCACCCACCGACAATTGACTCGCCCGTGACTTTGCGTCACATCACAGACTTTACACGGGCCTTCCACGAAAGGTTTTCGCCATGATACCCGCCGTTTTGCCGACCTATGCGCGCGCGCCCCTTTCCTTTGTCTCGGGCAAGGGCAGCTGGCTGACCGAGGCCGATGGCAGCCGATATCTGGATCTTGGCGCGGGCATCGCGGTCAACGTGCTGGGCCATGCCCACCCGGATCTTGTCGCGGCGCTCAGGGCGCAGGCCGAAACCCTGTGGCATACATCGAACCTGTATCGCATCCCCAATCAGGAAAAGCTGGCCGAGGCGCTGGTTGACGCGACTTTCGCCGATACCGTGTTCTTTGCCAATTCCGGGGCCGAGGCGGTGGAATGCGCGCTCAAGATGGCGCGCAAGCATTTCAGCGCCGCAGGCCAGGAGCAGCGCAACACAATCATCACCTTTGCCGACGCCTTTCACGGCCGCACGCTTGCCACCATCGCGGCGGCCGGCTCTGACAAGCTGGTCAGCGGTTTCGGCCCCGACATGCCGGGTTTCGTGCATGTCCCCTTTGGCGACATCGACGCAACCCGCGCCGCCATCGACGACAGCACCGCCGCGATCCTGGTCGAGCCGGTGCAGGGCGAGGGCGGCATCAGGCCCGCCGATGACACCTTTCTGCAAGGCTTGCGCGAGATCTGCGACGAACATGGCCTGCTGTTGATCATGGACGAGATCCAGTGCGGCATGGGGCGCACGGGGCGTCTGTTTGCCCATGAATGGGCAGGAATCACCCCTGATATCATGGCCGTGGCCAAGGGCATCGGCGGGGGCTTTCCCCTGGCGGCCTGTCTGGCGACCGAGCGCGCGGCCTCGGGCATGGTCGCGGGCACGCATGGCTCGACCTATGGGGGCAATCCGCTGGCCTGTGCGGTGGGGCTGAAGGTCATGGAAAAGGTCGCCGATGACGATTTCCTGGCCGAGGTGCGGCGCAAGGCAGGCCTGCTGCGCCAGAAGCTCGAAGGGCTGGTTGCCACGCATCCGGAGGTGTTCGAATCCGTGCGCGGCCTGGGCATGATGCTGGGTGTGCGCTGCAAGGTTGCCAACATGGACGTGGTGAATGCGGGCTACAAGGCCCATGTCCTGGTGGTGCCCGGCGGCGACAACGTGATCCGCCTGCTGCCGCCGCTGAACATCACGGACGCAGAAATAGACGAGGGAATCGCGCGCCTGCACAAGGCGGCAGAAACGATCGAGGCAGCCCAATGACCCATTTTCTGGACATCAACAAGACCGACGCCGCCGCGCTGCGGGCCATCATCGACCAGGCCGCCGCCATGAAACAGGCCCGCGCCGGCCGCCCCCGTGGCGCACCCGATGACCAGCAGCCGCTTGCCGGGCGCATGGTTGCGCTGATCTTTGAAAAACCCAGCACCCGCACGCGCGTCAGCTTTGACGTGGGTGCGCGCCAGCTGGGCGCGCAGACGATGGTGCTGTCGGGCGCCGACATGCAGCTGGGCCATGGCGAGACCATCGCCGATACCGCCCGCGTGCTGTCGCGCTATGTCGATCTGATCATGATGCGCACCTTTGAGGAGGACACCATCCTTGAAATGGCCGAACATGCCAGCGTGCCGGTTATCAACGGGCTGACCAACCGCACGCATCCCTGCCAGATCATGGCCGACATCCTGACCTACGAGGAACATCGCGGCCCCATCCGGGGCAAGCGCGTGGTCTGGTGCGGCGACGGCAACAATGTCTGCGCGTCCTTCATCCATGCCGCCGGGCAGTTCGGGTTCGATTTCACCTTTACCGGCCCGGCGCAGCTCGATCCCGAACCGGGCTTTGTGGACGAGGCCCGCGCCAGGGGCGCCGACATCAGTATCGAGCGCGACGCAAGACGCGCGGTCGAAGGCGCCGATCTGGTGGTCACCGATACCTGGGTTTCGATGCATGACAGCCAGTCCTCGCGCGAGCGCCGGCACAACCTGCTGCGGCCCTATCAGGTGAATGACGAACTGATGTCACATGCCGCGCCGGACGCCCTGTTCATGCATTGCCTGCCGGCACATCGCGACGAAGAAGTGACCTCGTCGGTCATGGACGGCCCGCAATCGGTGATCTTTGACGAGGCCGAAAACCGCCTGCATGCGCAAAAGGCGATCATGCGGTATTGTCTGGGGGTCTGAGGGGCGGACGCCTTTTATTCCCCACCCGTTTTGTTTCCGGCGCGGGCCCCGTCGGCTTTCAGGCAACCTCGGGGCGGTTTCCGGGTCAGTTCTCGGGCAGCTCGGGCGCCGTTCCGCCCGCTTTCAGAATCGCCGGGCGCAGGGTTTCATTCCAGGTGCGCGCGGTGATCGGGCCGGGAAAACGCAGGATGATCTTGCCGCGCGCGTCGATGACAAAGGTCTCGGGCACGCCATAGACCCCGAAATCGATCGCCTGCCTCCCGGAATCGGCGCCCAGTGCCCGATAGGGGTTCCCCTTGCGCCGCAGATAGCCCAGCCCGTCCTTGGCCTTGTCCTTGTAGTCGATGCCGTAAAAGATCAGCCCCATCTTCGACAGTTTCATCAGGTTGGGGTGTTCGACGCGGCAGGACACGCACCACGAGGCCCAGAAATTCACCAGCTTGACCTCGGGTCTGCGGATCATGTCGTCGGTCAGCAGCGGCATCTCGCCCAGCCTCTCGAGCTGGATCTTCGGCGCGTCCTTGCCCTGCAGGACGGAAGGGAGCTCATTGGGGTTTTCGCGTCCCAGCCCCCACATGAACATGCCGGCAATGGCCAGAAACAGGACCGGCGGCACCACCAGAAGCGGAGAAATCCTAGCCATTCCTCTTTTGCCTCCTTTCCAGTTCACGCAGCTCCTTTCGCAACCGGGCCGAACGCCTGAGCGAAAGCCAGGTCAACGCCAGGATCAGGACGATCGCAACGGCATAAGCCCCCAGAACGGGCAATGCGTATTTTCCGAGATCGGGCATCATCCCTGCCTTTCGCGGGCCAGCAGCGCGCTGATCCGGCGCGCACGGATTTCGCTGCGGGTGCGCAGCAGCACCAGCGTGATAAAGAACAACACGAACCCCGCGATCGAAATGACAAGCGGAATGTAGAACACGTTTGCCACATGATCGGCCTTGTCCAGAGACAGCGATGCGCCCTGATGCAGACCCTGGTTCCAGAACATCACCGCGTAACGCGACAGAAAGGCAAAGACCGACCCGACGATACACAGGATCGAGGTCAGGTCGGCTGCCGTGTCGGGGTCTTCGATGGCTGCCCAGAGCGCGATATAGCCCAGGTAGAACACGAACAATATCATGAACGAGGTCAGGCGCGGATCCCATGCCCAGTATGTTCCCCACATCGGCTCGCCCCAGATGGCGCCGGTGAACAGCGCAATCAGCGTCATCGTCACCCCGATCGGGGCAGCGGCCTTGGCCGCCAGCGCGCTGACATGGTGGCGGCGTATCAGCCACACCAGCGAGGTCACCAGCATCATGAACCAGATGTTGATGGCCAGCATGGCGCTGGGGACATGCAGAAAGATGATCTTGACGGTCGAGCCTTGCGTGTAATCGTCAGGGGTAAAGAAGAAACCCCATATAAGCCCGACCCCCATCAGCAGGATCGTTCCCGCCGTCGTCCAGGGCAGGAGCGCATCTGTCAGGCGCACGAAACGGCGCGGATTTGCAAATTCCCATATCGACATGAAGCGCACCCTATCCAAGCTTGGCCCGGCCTGCAACGGGCCAGGGCGCCGCAGGCAGTTCACCTTATATTGACCCTCAGCGCGCGCGCGGCGGCAAAGGGGATGAGGGCAAATGTGAACAGGCTGATTGCCAGCAGAATCAGAAAGGCAGTGCTGTTCGATTGCCCCTGAACGATCAACGTCACGCTCTGCGCGCCGAAGATCAGCGTCGGGATGTAAAGAGGCAGAACCAGCAGCGACAACAGCAAGCCCCCGCGTTTCAGCCCTACCGTGATGGCCGCTCCGAAGGTGCCCAGAAAGCTGAGCGCGGGCGTGCCCGCCGCCAGGCTGAGAAAGACCCAGAGATAGCCCTCGGTCGGCAGATCGAGCAAGAACCCCAGTACCGGTGCCGCCACGGTCAGCGGCAGGCCGGTGGTCAGCCAGTGTGCAACGGCCTTCATTGCGACGATTCCCTCCAGCGGCAGCGGTGCCGTTGCCAGCAGGTCCAGCGAGCCGTCCTCGAAATCCAGCTGAAAGATGCGATCCAGCGACAACAGGCAGGCCAGGAGCGCGCCGATCCACAATATGCCCGGGGCGATGCGGGCCAGAACCTCGCTTTCGGGGCCGACGCCAAAGGGAACGAACATCACAACGATCAGGAAAAAGGCGAGGCTCAGGCCAAACCCCCCGCCCGAGCGCAGCGCCAGCCGCAGGTCGCGTTTCATCAGCGCGATCATGCCTCCCCCCAGTCGGCAGAGCCGTCGTCAAGAAACGGGTTGGCATTGTCTTGGCCGGTTGCGCGAAACTGCGCGATATCCAGCGTTTCCGCCGTTGCCAGGCCCAGTTCGATATGGGTGGCAAGAATGGCCATCCCGCCACCGGCCAGATGGCCCGCGATCATGCGACCGAATATTGCAACCGATTCGGCATCCAGCGAAACGGTGGGCTCGTCAAGCAGCCAGATCGGCCGACCTGTGACCAGCAGACGGCTCAGCCCCAGGCGGCGTTTCTGGCCTGCGGACAGATGCTGTGCCTGCCTGTGGGCAAGGGAGCGCAGATCGAACGTGTCGAGCGCAGCATCGATTCCATCCTGGCCGAATACATCGGCCCAGAACCGCAGGTTCTCGGCCACGCTCAGCTGGGCCTTGATCCCGTCGGCATGTCCCGAATAGGCCAGCGATTCACGGGGGATGCTGATCGTCCCCCCATCGGCGGGCGCAAGCCCGGCAAGTGTGCGCAGCAGCGTCGTCTTGCCCGAACCGTTGGGCCCCCGCAGGATCAGGGCAGTGCCGCCGCCCACGGAAAAGCTGACCCCGGAAAGAACACGCAATTCGCCCCGTCGGCATCCCAGATTCGTGACCTTCAGTTCCATGCTTTTCCCCTATCGTCTTTTCGGTGCGCGGGAAAGCGTGCAGTTGCCCCATCTCCTTCTTCTTTGTGAAAATACGCCGGAGGGTGCGGGAGGGGACCTCCCGCGCCGCGCCATTGGCGCGGCATGCGTATTTGGGCAAAGAAGAAGAGCTGCGCGAAAGCGGTTCCAACGTCTTGCAAACTGCATTAGAAAGCGCGAGATACATGACCCCCAAAGCCGAGGTTTGATGCGCCATGCGTGCGGAAATCGAAAATATCGTTGCCGGGATACGCAAATCCCTGGACCTGTTGCGCCAGCGGATGGACTGGGATACCGCGCAGCACCGGCTTGAGGAATTCAATGCGCTGAGCGAGGATCCCGATCTGTGGAACGATCCCGAAAAGGCGCAGAAGCTGATGCGCGAGCGTCAGGCGCTGGTGGATGCGATCGACACCTACAAGGGCCTCTCGCAGGAACTGGACGACAATATCGAGCTGATCGAACTGGGCGAGATGGAGGGCGATGACGAGGTCATTGCCGAGGCCGAGGCCGCGTTGAAAAAGCTGCACAAGACGGCGGCGCAAAAGGAAATCGAGGCGCTGCTGAATGGCGAGATGGACGCCAATGACACATTCCTTGAAATCAACGCCGGCGCGGGCGGCACCGAAAGCTGTGACTGGGCGTCGATGCTGGCGCGGATGTATGTGCGCTGGGCCGAAAAGCATGGCTACAAGGTGGAGCTGATCTCGCAGACGCCGGGCGAAGAGGCGGGGATCAAGTCGGTGACCTACAAGATCATCGGCCATAACGCCTATGGCTGGCTCAAGGGGGAAAGCGGCGTGCACCGTCTGGTGCGGATTTCCCCTTACGACAGCAACGCGCGCAGGCATACCTCGTTTTCCAGTGTCTGGGTCTATCCTGTGGTGGACGACAATATCGAGATCGAGATCAACCCGTCCGATATACGGGTCGATACCTTCCGGTCGTCGGGGGCGGGCGGGCAGCATGTCAACAAGACTGATTCGGCGGTGCGGATGACCCATATCCCGACCGGAATCGTGGTGACCAGTTCGGAAAAATCCCAGCACCAGAACCGGGCCAACTGCATGGCCGCGCTGAAATCGCGTCTGTACGAGATGGAGATGCGCAAGCGCAACGAAGCCATTCACGAGGCCCACGAGGCCAAGGGCGATGCGGGCTGGGGCAACCAGATCCGCTCTTATGTGTTGCAGCCCTACCAGATGGTCAAGGATCTGCGTACCAATGTCGAAACATCCGATACCCAGGGTGTGCTGGATGGCGACCTCGACGATTTCATGGCGGCCGTGCTGGCCCGTGATGTTGCGGGCAAGAGTCGCGCCGAGGCCCAAGCCGGATAGCCGGGCCGGATAGCCGGGCGCTCATGACCAGAAGGCCCCGCATGTGGCGGGGCCTTGTCATTTCCGATCGTCGCCTCGGCGGTTGCCGGTGCCGGGTTACTTTGCGGTCGATGCTGCCGGTTTTGCCGCCGCCTTGGCCGCCGGTTTCGCCGCCTTGGCCGGGTTGAGGGGGTCGTCCTGACGCTGGACCGATCCCTCGAAATGGGCACCGCTTTCGATGGCGATGGTCTTGTGGATGATGTCGCCCTCGACGCGTGCGGTCGATGTCAGGCGCACCTTGAGGCCGCGCAGACGGCCCACCACGCGGCCATTGACCACCACGTCGTCGGCGACGATCTCGCCCTTGACGGTGGCGCCCTCGCCGACTGTCAGCAGATGGGCGCGGATGTCGCCATCGACCATGCCTTCGATCTGGATGTCGCCGGTCGTCTTGAGGTTGCCCTTGATCATCAGGTCCGAGGACAGGATCGAGGGGGCCGGCTTGGGCTTGGGGGTGGATGGGGCCTCTGCCGCAGGTTTGGGCGCAGGCGTGCTGCTGGGGGTTGCTGCAGGGGTTTCACCGCCCGTCTTGGGTTTCGGGGCCGGGTCATGGATTTTGCTCTTAGAAAACATTTCTGGCTGCCTTGATGTATTTGATGGGGTTGACCGCTTTGCCGCCGATCCGGACCTCATAGTGAACATGCGAGCCCGTGGAGCGACCAGAGCTTCCCATATCACCAATCCGGTCCCCGCGCGAGACCCTTTGCCCCTTTTTCACGCGAATTTTCGACAGATGGGCAAAGCGGGTTTCAAATCCGTCGGCGTGGCGAATCTTGATGACACGGCCATATCCGCCGGCCCAGCCGGCAAAGGACACCACCCCGTCGGCGGTTGCATAGACCGGCGTGCCCAGGGGTGCGGCCATGTCATAGCCTTCATGCATCTTGTACTTGCCGGTGATCGGATGCTTGCGCATGCCGAATTTGCTGGTAATGCGGAATGATCGGCGAACGGGTAGCGCAAATGGTATGCGCCGGGCGGCAATCCGCAACATGTTGAGGTTGTCCAGCTTGACCAGCAGGTCATTGGCGCGCAGGGTCATGGCGTCGGGCGGCACTCCCCTGGTGGAAACCGCGGCCGGCAGCAATGGGCCGCCCATGCCGGTATAGCCCCGCTTGACGTCCTTGATCAGCTTGTCCGTGGAAAGGCCGACATTTTCGAACATCTTCTTGAGCGGCTTGATCGACACGTTCACGGCCGTTTCGAGACGAGCGAAAATCCGCTGATTGCGCTCGCGCATCAGGCGCGCCTTGCGTTTGAGTTCGCCGACCCGCGCCCTCAGCTGGCGGGCTTCGGTTCTGGCCTGATCGCGCTGCCTGACCGTTTCGGCAAGCGCCTGATTCAGATAGTCGAGGGTCGTGCCGATTTCCTCGGTCTCGCCGTAACGGGTGCTCAGTTTCCCGGTTGCGGCCTGCAATTCGGCCAGCAGCTTGTCCGACTGCCGCTCGGCCTGGTCGCGTTCATGGATGGTCTTGCGCAGGGTGCGCTGGATCACCTCGATACCGGTTTCCAGCTCCTTGCGGCGATCCTCGGACGCCAGCAGCGCGCTCTGCTGGGCCGAAATCTGGTCGAGCGCGACATAGAAACGTTCCTGCGCCTGCTGCGCCTCGAGCGCGCGCTGGTCGCGTTCGGCCGAAATCGCGTTCAGCCGCGTTTCATAGTCGAGCTGCTGCAGGCGTACCTGGGCGCGGTCGCTTTCGGCGCTGAGCATGCCGATCATGAAGGCCGATGTCGCAAAGATCAGCCAGCCGAACAGGGCGACGCCCGCGATGCTCAGCCCCAGCTGGGTCAGTGGCGTCAGGCGGAAATAGCGGGTCGAGCTGTCGTTGCGCAGATAGAGGCGCTGTTCGGCGAAATGTCTGGCAGCAAGTGCGTTCAGCCTGCCCTTGATCCGCGTTTTCAATGATCCAACCCCTGCCTGTTCCGGCCCTGATTCCGGCCCTGATTCCGGCGCTCGACCCCATGCGGGCCATCACGCAGGCATGTCGGGCACGTCGACATCCCCCTCGCGGCCCGTCCGGGTCGCACCGATCTGCCATGACCCGTCCTCCGCCCGCCGGGATCGCCCGCCGGATTCCCTCGATCGCCCTTGGGAGAGCCCCGATGCCGGGCCAGGTCACGAGACCACGCGATTTCTAATAAAATGTCACGTATTCTTCAACTCTTTTCCCGGATCCTGCGCTGAATGTTCGCGGATTGGAAACAATTACCGGGTAGACTGTTGAATTACCGTGGAAAAACGGGGGAATATCGCCGTTTTCCGCTGATGGAAATTCTGTTTGGCGTCATGCAATTGGCGGGATCGCGCCGATCGGGGGCGTCGGGTTCCTTTGCCTGTTTTCCTTGGCGCCATTGTTGCTATTGTCCCGGAAATCGGGGATGTGGGCGGTCGGGCCTGCCTGTGCCGTCCCTTTTGCCGCCTTGTGTCCGCGCGGGCAACGGGGCAGAGAGGCCGAAACGGCCCCTCGCGGGCAAGGGGGCGGTTGCGCGCAGTCCCTGCCCACCCCCGGCCCACCCCCGGTCCAGATCCGGCCGCCACCCGGCCAGACCCCGGACAGCCACGGACACGCCCCGGTCAGCCACGGCCAGCCACGGAATGACGATCTTGAGAAAACGGGAAAAATCGCGATTTTTCAGACTGCTTTGGCGCTTTCTGGCCGGGCTGGTGCTGAGTGTGTTCGCGCTGGGGGTGGTGCTGGGGCTGGTCATCACCTCGGGGGTGACGGCGCCCGACTGGCTGCGCAGCCGGATCGAGCAGCGGATCAACCAGAATCTTTCGGGCATGCGGGTGGTCATTGCCAAGATCCGCCTGGCACCGTTCGGCCCCGACCTCAACCCCTCGCTCAGCATCATCGGCGCCGAGCTGCGCGACGCCGACGGGCGGTTGCGCGTCGCCTTGCCGCGGCTGACCGGCACCTTTTCGGCCCGTGCACTGGCCGATGGCAGGATCAGGCCGATAAAGATCCGCATGAGCGGTGCGCGGATCCTGCTCAGGCGCGCACCGGGCGGACGCTTTGACATCAGCATCGGGCGCGCTGCCGAGCAGACCCCGCCCGAGGGCGCGCGCGCGGGTACGGGGCGCGGCGGGGGCGATGCGGGTGCTACGGTGCCCCTGATCCGCGACTTTCAGCCCGTTCCGGGCGCCCCGGCCAGCATTTCGGGCGGCCTGCGCGACATCATCGCGCGGCTTGACCGTATCCTGGAATGGCCGGTTCTTTCGCGGCTTGATCAGATTCAGAGCACCGATACCGTGCTGTTTCTGGATGACCGGGTTTCGGGGCGGCGCTGGACATTTCGCGATGGCGCCATGGAAATCAGGCGGCGCGAGGGCGGGCTGGAGGCCTCGGTCAATTTCGTTCTCGACAACAAGCGGGGCGCGATGGCCCACGCCGCCTTTACCTGGCGCAGGCTCAAGGGGCAGGGCAATTCCGAATTCTCGACCCGCTTCAGTGGCGTGCGCACGCTGGACCTTGCCGATCAGGTGGTGGCCTTTGACTGGCTGAGGGTGCTGGATGCGCCGCTTTCGGGGGCAATGACGATGGATATCGGCGCCGATGGCGGCCTCGGGCGGATGCATGGCGTGCTGGATATCGGCGCGGGGCGGGTGCGCCAGCCGGAATCGGCCCCGCCGGTGCGCTTTCGCGGAGCCAAGGCCTATCTTTCCTACGATCCCGAGGACGAGAAATTCACCTTTGACCAGATCGTCCTGGACACCGATGCCGCCCATGTCGAGGCCGAGGGGCAGGCCTATCTGTCCGACCGCGTGGACCGCACGGTGGGCGGGCTGATCGGCCAGTTCCGGTTCCGCAAGCTGCGGCTCGATCCCGAGGGCGTGTTCGAAAAGCCGCTGGAATTCGATGTGGGCGCGCTGGACATGCGCTTGCAGGTGCGCCCGCTTGCCGTCGATATCGGGCAGCTGGTGCTGGTGGATGGCGAGTCGCGCTATGTCTTGCGCGGGCGAATGTCTGCCGGCGCACGGGGCTGGACAAGTGCCCTGGACCTGTCGATTGCCGATGTTCCCCTTGCCCGGCTCAAGGAATTCTGGCCGCTGATATACAAGCCGAAAACCCGCGCCTGGATGGCCGACAACATTCTGGGCGGGCATCTCAACCGGGTAAACGCCGCCTTCCGGGCGCGCCCGGGCGCGGCGCCGACGATCTCGGTCGGCTTCGATTTTCATGATCTCTCGTTGCGCTACCTCAAAGGACAGCCGCCCATCGAACAGGGCAAGGGGTTTGGCAGCTGGAACCGCAACCGGCTGGATCTGACATTGCAGGAAGGGGTGGTGAGGGCGCCCGAAGGCGGGCAGATCAATCTGGCGGGAACCCGCTTTGCCATTCCCGATACCCGCATCAAGGGCGCGCCGGCCCAGCTCGAACTGCGTGGCAGGGCGACGATCCGGGCAATGCTGTCGGTGCTCGATCTTGCGCCCTTTCGCTATCTTTCCGGGGCGGGCCTGGGGACCGATCTGGCCGAAGGCCTGGCCCAGGTCGAGGGCAGGCTGGATTTTCCCCTGGTGGAAAGGCTGGGCCCGGGCGATGTGCGCCTGTCGATCAACGGGGCCATGCGCAAGCTGCGGTCGAACAAGCTGATCAAGGGGCGCGTGCTGAGCGCGGATCGTCTTGACCTGAGTGTCGACAATACGGGGATGACGATCGCGGGGCGGGCGCGGCTGGGGCAACTGCCCGTGTCGGGCGCGTGGCGGCAGGATTTCGGCCCGCAGGCAAGGGGGCACAGCAAGGTCACCGGCCGGATCGAGCTGTCGCGCCGTTTCCTGCGCGAATTCGGCATCGCACTGCCCCCCGACACGGTTTCCGGCCGGGGAAGCGGCGACTTTGTCATCCATCTGGACAAGGGCAAGGCCCCGCAGTTCACGCTCGACAGCGATCTGCGCGGCCTTGTGCTGGCGCTCGATGCGGTGGGATGGCGCAAGCCGGCCAGGGTGGCCGGCAAGCTCGATGTCCGGGGCAGTTTTGGCACGCCGCCGAAAATTCCCTTTCTGCATCTGGCGGCACCGGGGCTGGTCGCCGAGGGGGGGATCAGGCTCGATCGCAAGGGGCAGCTCGAGGTTGCGCGCTTTGACCGGGTGGATGTCGGGGGCTGGCTGAAATCGCCGGTCGAGATTCGGCCCGGGCCGGGCGGCAGCATGCGTTTTTCACTGGATGGCGGCACATTGGACCTGCGTCGCAACCGGTTCGGAGACATCGCCGCACGCCCGGGCAGGGGCAATGCCATCAATGTGCGGCTCGATCGCCTGATCGTCAGCCGGGGCATCGCCCTGACCGGGCTGAGCGGGCAGTTCAATACCAGTGGCGGGCTGACCGGCTCGTTCACGGGCACAATCAACGGCAAGGCCCGAATCATCGGTGCGGTTGCCCCGCTGAAGGGCGGCACGGCGGTGCGCTTTACCTCGACCGATGCAGGGGCGGCATTGCGGGCGGCGGGGGTCTTTTCCAATGCCCATGGCGGGCGGCTGGAGATGCTGCTCAAACCCGGATCGGCCCCCGGCGCGTATCGTGGCAGCATGTCGATCCGCAAGACCAGGGTGCGCGATGCGTCGGGTCTGGCGCAGATCCTTTCGGCCATCAGCGTCGTCGGCCTGCTCGAACAGCTGGATGGCGAAGGCATCCTGTTCAACGACATCGAGGCCGAGTTCCTGCTGACCCCGAATGCGGTCAAGCTGTATCGTTCCAGCGCGGTTGGGGCGTCACTGGGGCTGACCATGCGGGGGATCTATGATTTCGCAAGCCAGAGCCTGGACATGCGGGGCGTGATCACGCCGATCTACATGCTGAACGGCCTGCTGGAACAGAGCAAGCTGTTCGGCAAGCTCTTTGGCGGCCAGAAGGGCGAGGGGTTGTTCGGCTTCAACTATACCATGCGGGGGCCGGTCGATTCGCCCAGGGTGGGGGTAAACCCGCTGTCGATCCTGACGCCGGGGCTGTTTCGGGATATCTTCCGCCAGCCGATCCCGGGGATGAGGGGGTCTCGCCCGGGCGGCGGCGGCGGGCAAACGCCATCCGGCACGGGCGGCGGCACGGGTGGCGGCACGGGCGGCGGCACGGGCCAAGGCAGATGAGAGCAGTGCAGAACAAGGCGATACAGATGAAAGCGGTTCAGACCAGGGTGGCCAGCGGATGAAACTGTCGGATTTCGATTTCGACCTGCCCGAGGACCTGATCGCCACCCGGCCGGCGCGTCCGCGCCCGGCGGCGCGGCTGTTGCTGGCGCGCGGCGATGAAATCGAGGATCTGCATGTTGCCGACCTGCCTCGCCTGCTGCGCCCTGGCGACCGGCTGGTGCTGAACGATACCCGCGTGATTCCGGCGCGCCTTGCGGGGCAGCGCATTCGCCATTCCGACCAGGGCGAGACGCGCGCATCGGTCGAGGTGACGCTGCTGGCCCCGCTTGAGGGGGGTGCATGGCGCGCGCTGGCCAGGCCCGCGCGGCGCCTGCGGGTTGGCGAAGAGATCGTGTTTTCCGCCGGGTTGCGCGCGCGTGTCACCGAGCGGCCCCCGGGCGAGGTCACGCTTTCCTTCAACCTGACGGGAAAGGAATTCGACCAGGCGCTGGAACAGGCGGGCATGATGCCGCTGCCGCCCTATATTGCCGCCCTGCGCCCGGTGGATGCGCGCGACCGCGAGGATTACCAGACGGTCTTTGCGCGCCACCCAGGGGCGGTTGCGGCGCCCACGGCCTCGCTCCATTTCGACGACGACCTGCTTGCGGCGCTGGCGGCGCGTGGCGTGGGTTTCAGCCATGTGACGCTGCATGTGGGGGCGGGGACATTTCTGCCGGTCAAGGTGGATGATATCTCGAAACACCGGATGCACAGCGAATGGGGCGAGGTGTCCCGACAGGCCGCGGACGAGATCAACGCCACCCGCGCGGCGGGCGGGCGCATCATTCCGGTCGGCACCACGGCGCTGCGCCTGATCGAATCGGCGGCTGACGAGGGCGGCCGGATGCACCCTTTCCGGGGTGAAACCGACATCTTCATCACGCCGGGTTATCGCTTTCGGGTGACCGATGGTCTGATGACCAATTTCCACCTGCCGAAATCGACGCTGCTGATGCTGGTGTCGGCCCTGATGGGGCAGGAGCGCATCCGGCGGATCTATGACCACGCCATCGGCAACCGCTATCGCTTTTTCAGCTATGGCGACAGTTCGCTGTTGCTGCCCGACGACTGATCGCCGGGCCGGCGGACCGGCGAATCATTCCAGCCGGGTTTCGACCCTGATTTCGGAATGCAGCGTGCGGTGCACCGGGCAGCGGTCGGCGATTTCCAGCAGACGCTTGCGCTGGGCCTCGTCAAGAGGGCCGCGCAGGCGGATCACCCGGGTAAACAGGTCAATCTTGTTGCGGCTGCCTTCGCAGGTTTCGCAATCCTGCGCGTGTACCTTGTCATGGGTCACGTCCACCTCGACATGTTCCAGCGGCCATTTCTTGCGCCGGGCATACATGCGGATCGTCATCGAGGTACAGGCGCCAAGCCCCGCCGACAGGAACTGATAGGGCGACAGCCCCCGATCGGTACCGCCATAGGCAACGGGCTCGTCAGCCAGCACATGGTGGCGCGGGCCGACATCGACATCCTGGAGGAATCCCTCGGGGTCGGCCTCGCGGACGCGAACCACGCCTTCGGGGGCGCCGGGTGGCGGCACCGGGTGGCGCAGGGCCAGGTAGCGCCGCGCCCAGGTTGCGATGACATCGGCCACATATTCGGCGTCTTCGGGCCGTGAGATCAGGTGGTCGGCGCCGTCGAGGGTGACGAAACTCTTGGGGTGGCGCGCGGCCCCGAAGATTTCGGCGGCGTTTTCGATACCCACCACCGTGTCGCGCGGGGCATGCATGACCAGAAGCGCCGCCTTCATCCGGCCCAGCGCGGGGCCCAGGCGGGCCTTGTCGATGTCATCCAGAAATTCGCGGGTGATGGTAAAGCTGCGCCCGCCCAGCGTGACCCGGGCCTGTCCGCGCTGCCTGATCTCGTCGAGGGCGGGGCCGAAATTGTGGATCACATGGGCCGGGTCGAAAGGCGCGCCTATGGTCGCGACCGCCTTGACCGAGGCGATCTCGGGTGCCGCGCGCAGCACCGCGGCCCCGCCCAGGGAATGACCGATCAGAAGCGCGGGCGCCTGTCCCCGGGCCTCCAGCCACGCCGCCGCTGCCTGAAGATCGGCGACATTGCCCGAAAACCCGGCATTGGCAAACTCGCCCTCGGAATGGCCAAGCCCGGTGAAATCGAAACGCAGAACCGCAATTCCCATGCGCGCCAGGCGCTGCGAGATGCGCCTTGCCGCGGCGATATCCTTGGAGCAGGTAAAACAATGGGCAAACAGCGCGGTCGCCAGTGTCGGCCCCTCGGGGTGGTCGAACCGGGCTGCCAGCATGTTTCCCCCATGACCCGGAAAGGTGATCCGTTTCTCGTCCATCATGCCGTTCCCCTGTCAGGCTGTTTTCAGGGGGGTCCCGCGCGGTTTACCCCCCTGATACAGACAATGGGGCCGACCGGCGCGATGCGCAAGGGCAGGGGCGATTGCCTGACGGGCTGGTGAAATGGCGTGAAACAGCCCTTTTCGGGGGTGTCCCCCGCGGGCGGGATGGCCCGAGGGGCGCCGCTCTCGGGCGGCACCCCGTTTCCATGAGGCCCGTTTCTATGAGGCCCGTTTCGATGACGGTTGCCGGGCAAGGCGCTCCTCTACCCTGGCGCGGACGGCCCTTGCGGCCTGCGCGCGCACCGGGCCAAAGCCGCGGATATCCAGCGGGGCGGCCAGGATTTCGGCCCACAGGGTGGCATCCATTCCGCCACCAGCCTGTTCGAGGCAGCGCGCGACAAGATCGTCATACCACCGCAGGAGCGCCCGGTCCTCGCGGCGGTCCTTCTGGAAGCGGAACGGGTCGAACGGGGTTTCCCGCAGCCACCGCATGCGTGTCATCAGCCCGAGCGCCGGGCGCAGCCACGGGCCAAAGCGGTGTTTGCGCGGCCGTCCCCTGGAGTCCCGCCCCCGGAAGGGCAGGAATTCGGGGGCGAGGTGATAGTTCACCCTGAAGCCGGGTTCGAATTCGCGCGCAAGGCGGGTTTCGAAACCGGTTTCCGTCAGCAGACGGGCAACCTCGTATTCGTCCTTGGTTGCCATCAGGTGGAACAGGCTGCGGGCGTGAATCCGGGCCAGCATGTCATCGCCGCTTTTCAGGCGGAAATCGGCCACCTTGCGGCGGAAACGCGCGGCCGCATTCCGGCCGTGACCGGCCTTGAGATGGTCGGACAGTTGCGCCAGCAGGTGATCCAGCCTGTCGTTTTCGCCGTCCGCATGGTTGGCGCTGCCGGTGTCCGGGCCTGTCAGGCGCTCGGGGGCGGCGGCCAGGACGCGCCCCAATGCCAGCGCGGCCTGATTGCGCTCGATGGCAACGCCGTTCAGCTCGATCGCGCGGCGCAGGGCAGCCTCGGAAACCGGCACCAGCCCCTTTTGCCAGGCAAAGCCCAGCATGATGACATTGGCAAAGACCGCATCGCCAAGATAGCGCTCGGCCAGGGCATTGGCGTCGACCGCCCACAGATTGCCCGCCCCGACCAGACGTTCGATCGCCCGCCTGCGGGCATCCACATGCAGGCTGGCATCGCGGTTCAGCACGATTTCGCCGGTGGGCATTTCGGCCGTGTTCAGCACGCTGCGGGTGCCCGTGTGCAGCAGCGGCGTGGCCTTGGGCGAGGCCGAGACGACGGCATCGCAGCCGATCATGGCGTCGGCCGAACAGCGGTCGATCCTCAACTGATTCAGCAGTTCGGGCCGCTCGGCCAGGCGCACATAGCTGAGCACGGGGCCGAATTTCTGGGCAAATCCGGTGAAATCCAGCACGCTGCTGCCCTTGCTCTCCAGATGCGCGGCCATGGTGATCAGCGCACCGACGGTGACAACGCCGGTGCCGCCGACCCCTGTCACCAGCAGGTCGAACGGATGGTCCAGCGCCGGCAGTTCCGGCGCCTTGATGCCCTTGAGCAGGGTAGCGAGGTCGGGCAGCTCGGCGCTGGCCTTGCGGCGCTCGCCCTCGACCGTGACCATGGCCGGGCAGAACCCGTCGAGACAGGTGAAATCCTTGTTGCAGCTTGACTGGTTGATGCGCCGCTTGCGCCCCAGCGGGGTTTCGACGGGCTCGACACTCAGACAGTTCGAGGCGACCGAGCAATCGCCGCATCCCTCGCAGACGGCTTCGTTGATGATGACATGGCGCTTGATGTCGGCCATCAGGCCGCGCTTGCGGCGGCGGCGCTTTTCGGCGGCGCAGGTCTGCACATAGATCAGGACCGACACCCCTTTCAGGCGCCGCAATTCCCGCTGGAGGGGGTCGAGGTCGCGGCGGTGGTGAAAGGTGGTGCCGGATGGGAAATCGGCGTGGCGGAAGATTTCGGGCCGGTCCGACACCAGCGCGATGCGCTGCACCCCTTCGGCGCGCGAGGTCTGCGCGATCGACTGCACGCTGACGGGGCCGTCAACCGGCTGGCCACCGGTCATGGCAACTGCGTCGTTGTAGAGGATCTTGAAGGTGATGTTGGCGCCCGCCGCAACCGCCTGGCGTACCGCCATCGAGCCCGAGTGATACCAGGTGCCCTCGCCCAGATTCTGAAAGACATGTTCCTCGTCGGTGAACCTGCTTGCGCCCACCCAGTTGACCCCTTCGCCGCCCATCTGGGTCAGGGTGCCGGTGTTGCGGTTCATCCAGCTGGCCATGACATGGCAGCCAATGCCGGCCTGTGCGCGCGAGCCTTCGGGCACGCGGGTCGATGTGTTGTGCGGGCAGCCCGAACAGTAATACGGCGTCCGCTGTCCCACGGGCAGGTTCAGCGCGGGCACGGGCGTGTCGGTCAGGCTGCGGGCGCGGGCGGCAAAGCCCTCGCCGGGGAACAGCAGGTCAAGGCGCGCAGCAACGATCGGGGCCAGCAGGCGGGGCGAAAGCTCGCCCGTCCAGGGCACCAGGCGCTGGCCGTTTTCATCGCGCTTGCCGACCATGCGGGCGGGCTTGTCGCCGGGCCAGTCATAGAAATATTCCTTGAGCTGGCTTTCGATGATGCCGCGCTTTTCCTCGATCACCAGCACCTCTTGCTTGCCGCGCACGAAATCCAGCGCCGCGCGGCGCGCCAGCGGCCAGACCATGCCCACCTTGTAGATGTCTATGCCCAGACGCCGGCAGGTGGCCTCGTCCACGCCCAGCAGACGCAGCGCCTCCATGGTGTCGAGATGCGCCTTGCCGGTGGTGATGATGCCAAAGCGGGCGTCGGCGATCTCGTGAATATGGCGGTCGATCGGGTTGGCCTCGGCAAAGGCAAGGATCGCGTGTTTCTTGGCCTCGAGCCGTTCCTCGATCTGCGGTCCCGGCAGGTCGGGCCAGCGGTAATGCAGGCCGTCTGCGGGCGGGGTGAAGTCGGGGCGCGCGAAATTGCGGTCGGGCCGCAGGGTGATCGAGGCGGCGGATTCGACGATTTCCGAGATCGCCTTGAAGCCGACCCATGCACCCGAGAACCGTGACAGCGCATAGCCATATTCGCCGAATTCCAGATATTCGGCCACATTGGCCGGGTGCAGCACCGGCATGAACCAGCTGAGCAGCGCCGCATCGGACTGGTGCGACATCGACGACGAGACACAGCCGTGATCGTCGCCCACCACCACCAGCACCCCGCCATGGGGCGAGGAACCATAGGCATTGCCGTGCTTCAGCGCATCCCCCGAACGATCGACCCCCGGCCCCTTGCCATACCACATGGCAAAGACGCCATCGACGCGACGCTGCGCCATGGATTCGACCGATTGCGTGCCCAGCACCGCGGTTGCGGCAAGATCTTCGTTCACCGCGGGCAGGAATTCGACGCCCGCCCCCTTCAGCGCCTTTTCAGCCTTCCACAATTCGCCATCCAGCGCACCCAGCGGCGAGCCGCGATAGCCCGACACGAACCCCGCGCTGTTCAGCCCCGCCCTGCGGTCGCGTCGCGCCTGATCCAGCAGGATGCGCACCAATGCCTGCGTTCCTGTCAGAAAGACGCGGCCCTCCACCCGGCCATAGCGGTCGTCCAGGGCATATTCGTCCAGAAAGGATGGATGGATGGTCATGAATTATTCTCCCTCTTCAACTGGTATTTTACACCCTGCAGAGTGAAAAAACTGTCCAGTTTGCAGCCACTCCCCCCGATATTGAGAAAGATGTTTCCGTATGATACCCTGTTCCCGACAAGCTATTTCACAAACCGAGAGGGCCCGGATGGAATTGGGCGAACAGGACCGGCGCCTGCTGCGCCTGTTGCAGCAGAATGGACGCATATCCAACCAGGAGCTGGCCGAGGCCGCGGGCATGTCGCCCTCGGCCTGCTGGCGCCGGGTGCGGGCACTGGAAGGGGCCGGGGTCATCACCGGCTACATGGCGGTGCTGGATGCGCGTCAATGCGGGATGGGCTTTCACGCCATCGTCAATGTGCAGCTGGCGCGCCATGACGGGCGTTATGTGGATGATTTCATTCGCGCAATAACCGCGCGCTCCGAGGTGCTCGACTGTTTCGCCACGGCCGGCGAATCCGATTATCACCTGCGCGTGCGCTGCGCAGACCTTGATGCCTACAACGCCTTTCTCGACGATTTCCTGTTTCGCCTGCCGGGGTTGCAGCATGTGCGCACCAATCTGGTGATGAAGGAAATCAAGCATGCGCGCGGTGTACCCGTCTGAGCCCGTCTGAGCCCGTCGGGGCAGGGCGTGATTGCTGGCATCATTGTCCACTGAATCTGGACCTAACACCACCGCCCGCGCTCGGCCACACTTGGCACAGGCCGATGCCGCAAGTCGGCCGATCTCCTGATGGTGGCGCGCCCGCGAAAACGCCGCTGGCGCGCCGTTCGGCCCGATCAGGGGGTCTCAAGGGGCCTCCAGAGGCCGCAGCAACGCCCCCCGGCCGCTTCTTTTCTGGCCTTAGTCACGATACCAACTGGACCTATGACCGGTTACTCGGCTGGATCAGACTCGGGCCGGCAATGCAAACCGCACCGGCCCATGGCCGTGCGCAGCAAGGGACGAACGGAATGGATACGGGATTTTCAGCCAATGACATGGACCACATCATCGAGGCCGATCGCGCCCATGTCTGGCATCATCTGACACCGCACAAGAAATTCGAAACCTCGGATCCCCTTGTCATCGTCGAGGGCAAGGGCATGCATGTCTGGGATGCCCGCGGCAAACGCTATCTCGATGCCGTCTCGGGCGGGGTCTGGACGGTGAATGTCGGCTATGGGCGCGAAAGCATCGCCAATGCGGTGCGCGATCAATTGGTCAAGCTCAACTATTTCGCGGGCTCGGGCGGGTCGATCCCCGGTTCGCTGTTTGTCGAAAAGCTGCTGGAAAAGATGCCGGGCATGAGCCGCGTCTATTTCAGCAACTCGGGCTCCGAGGCCAATGAAAAGGTCTACAAGATGGTGCGCCAGATCGCGCACAAGAAATATGGCGGCAAGAAATACAAGATCCTCTATCGCGACCGCGATTATCACGGCACCACCATCACCACGCTGTCCACCTCGGGCCAGCCGCAGCGGGCCGCACAATACGGCCCCCTGACGCCCGGTTTCGTCGAGGTGCCCCATTGCCTCGCTTACCGCAAGCAATGGGATGTGCCTGATGCGGAATACGGCCGCCGCGCCGCCGATGCCATCGAAGAGGTCATCCTGCGCGAAGGCCCCGAGACCGTGGGCGCCATCGTTCTGGAACCCGTGACCGCCGGCGGTGGCGTGATTGTCCCGCCCGAGGGCTATTGGCCGCGCGTGCAGGAGATCTGCCGCAAATACGACATCCTGCTGCATATCGACGAGGTCGTCTGCGGCTGCGGGCGCACCGGCAAGTGGTTCGGCTATCAGCAATTCGGCATCGAGCCCGATTTCGTGACCATGGCCAAGGGGGTTGCCAGCGGCTATGCGGCGATTTCCTGCACCGTGACGACCGAACGGGTGTTCGACATGTTCAAGGAAAACCCCGACGACCCGATGGACTATTTCCGCGACATTTCCACCTTCGGCGGCTGCACCGCCGGCCCGGCGGCGGCGCTGGAAAACTTTCGCATCATCGAGGACGAAGACCTGCTTTCCAACGTCAACGAGATGGGCGCCTATCTGATCGAGCGCCTGCACGCGCTGATGGACCGTCACGAGGTCATCGGCGATGTGCGCGGCATGGGCCTGTTCTGCGGCGCCGAGCTGGTCGCCGACCGCGAAAGCAAACAGCCCGTGGACGAAAAACAGGCCCAGGCGGTGGTGGCCGAATGTCTGGCCCAGGGGGTGCTGATCGGGGTGACCAACCGCTCGCTCAACGGGCTGAACACCACGCTGTGCCTCAGCCCGGCGCTGATCGTAGGCAAGGCCGAGATCGACGAGATCATCACCGCCATGGACAACGCCCTGACCACGGTGTTCGGCTGAAACCGACACGCATCCATGAAACGGGCACGAAACGGAACCGGGTGGGGAATGTTCCTCTCCCGGTTTCTTCTTTGTGCAAATACGCCGGGGGCGCGGGGGCTGGCCCCCGCCTTGCGGACCGGCAATCCCGCCCACCCCGCAACAGGCAAAAAAAAGGCCGAGACAAGCTCGGCCTTAAGTCCAACAGGGAGGTGAAGGAGGCAGGAGCTTCACTCAACCACCGCCTTCGAGAGTTGAAATAGGGATGGGGGGCTGACTTATCAAGACCAAAAAACGTCGCAGCCCTGCATATCGGCTATCGAATATTTGCATGGCTGGTCGGGAACAGCCTGTTTTCGC
>CAZWXK010000039.1:18862-24413 GCA_964637875.1 uncultured Rhodobacter sp. | reverse complement strand
AACAGCGGCGTTTCGGGCGAGTTCAGATATTTGGCCCGTGCATTCGGGTCCAGCGCGCGGCCGCCAAAGGCGATGCAGCGGCCCCTGGAATCGCGGATCGGAAACATGATGCGGCCGCGAAAACGGTCATAGGGGGGGCTGGCGTCGTCGGGCTTGATTGCCAGCCCCGCCTGCACCACCAGATCGGGCGCGACCCCCTTGCCGACAAGGTGCCGGAACAGCGCGGTGCGGCTGTCGGGGGCAAAACCGATCTCGAAACGCGCGATCATTTCATCCGACAGCGCGCGGTCGTGCAGATATGCGCGCGCGCGTGCGCCCTCGGCCATGTTCAGATGCAGGCGATAGAATTGCGCGGCCTGTTCCATCACCTCGACCAGCTGGCTGCGCAGATCGGCCTTTTCCTGCGCCCTGGGGTCGCGCGCGGGCATGGTCATGCCGGCCTCGCGGGCAAGGATCTCGACCGCCTCCATGAAGCTGACATTTTCGGTTTCGCGCACGAAGGTCAGCGCGTCGCCCTTGGCGTGGCAGCCAAAGCAGTAATAGAATCCCTTGCGGTCATCGAGGTGAAAGGACGGGGTCTTTTCCTGGTGAAAGGGGCAGGGGGCCCAATAGTCGCCCCTGGCCGGGTTCGACTTGCGCGCGTCCCACGTCAGCTTGCGCCCGGCAACGGCCGCCAGCGACACGCGCGAACGCAGTTCGTCAAGGAATCCGGGTGGCAGGCTCATGGCGGCAAATATCGGGCAGGCGGGGCGGTGATGCAAGGGTGCTGGCTGAAGGGCGGCCCGTCTTTCATGTCACCATCACCAGCATCAAGATGCTGCCCACCACCAGCGCCATGCCCGCAAGCTCGCGCCCGCTGTGGCGTTCGTGAAAGAACAGGGTCGAGGCAGCAAAGGTGAACAGCAGCTCGATCTGCCCCAGCGCCTTGACATAGGCCGCATGTTGCAGCGTGAAGGCCATGAACCACCCATATGACCCCAGCACCCCGGTCAGCCCCACCAGCGCCGTCACGCGCCAGCTGCGCGCGACAGTCGAAATTTGCCCGCGCTCGCGCCAGGCCAGCCAGGCGCCCATGACAAGGCTTTGGAAAACCGTGACAAAGGCCAGTGTCACCGCCGCCCGGATCACGAAATCGCCCCCCTCCAGCGCCAGCGACGCGCCGCGATAGCCGGTTGCCGACACCCCGAACAGCGCCCCCGATGCCAGCCCCAGAACCGAGGCCCGGTTGACCAGCCGCCGGTGCCAGGGCAGGGGTGTGGCCGGGCGTGGCGGGTCGGCCAGCAGGATCACGCCGACCAGCCCGATCACGATGGCGCCCAGCCCGGCGGTCGAGATCCGTTCCCCCAGCAGGACCAGCGCGATCAGCGCGGTCTGCACGGTTTCGGTCTTTTTCAGGGTGATCCCGACGGTGAAATTGCGGCTGGCAAACAGGGCCACGACGCATAGGGTTGCCAGAATCTGCGACAGCCCCCCGATCGCGGCAAAACCCAGAAAACGCGCGCTCATGGCGGGCATCTCGCGCAGGCCTGATGCGGTCAGCGCCAGCACCAGCGCAACCGCCAGCGGCGCGGCAAAGACAAAGCGCGAAAAGGTGGCCCCGCCGGTGGACAGGCGGGTGTCCTTGAGGTGTTTTTGCAACATGAAGCGCAGGTTCTGCGCAAAAGCGGCAAAGATGGTGATCGGGATCCACAGCGGCATGGCCCCTGTGTGCCACGGCGCGCCCGGCGCGTCGAGGGGTGGCCTTGCAGGAGGCAGCACCGCAGGCACGAGCCCCCCCGTGCGCGCCCGGGCGCCATGCGCGGGCCCCGGTGTACGGTGCCCCGGTGTACGGGGCTCAGTGTACGGGGATCAGTGTATGGGGGCGTCGACCGGATCGACCAGCGTGCGCCCGCCATCCACGGTCAGGATCTGTCCGGTCACGAAGGACGAGCTCTCCGAGGCCAGATATTGCACCGCTTCGGCCACCTCGTCGGCCTCGCCAATACGGCCCAGCGGGGTGGTGTCGACCAGCCGGCTGCGCAGGCCGGAACTGGTTTTCAGGGTGTTGCGCAGGCTTGCGCTCATCACGCTGCCAATGGCCACGGCGTTGACCCTGATCCGGTGGCGGGCAAGGGCGACGGCCATCGAACGGGTCAGCTGGTCGAGCGCGGCCGAGGCGACCGAATATGACATCAGCTCGGGATGTGTGCGTCGTGCCGCGATCGAGCTGAGATTGACGATGGCCCCGATCATGTCGCCATTCGAGGTGGCCTCGCCCTCGACCTCTTCGGCCTGATGGATCATGCGCTTGGCAACGATCTGGCTCAGGCGCAGCGTGGTGGTGACGTTCTGTTCCAGCATGGTCGCAAAGGCATCGTCATCGGGATTCAGAGGATCCGAGCACATCACCTGCCGGGCGGCATTCACCAGAATGTCGACCCGGTCGAATTCGTCGATCGTGGCCGAAAGCAGGTTGGCCAGTGTCAGACGTTCGCGCAGATCGCCGGCGAAAAGGCGCGCATCCCCCTTGTCGCCGCTGATGGCCTTGACCTCGGCGGACAGCTTTTCCTCGTCCATGTCGGTAAACATGACCCGCGCGCCCTGGCTGACAAAATGGCGGGCAATCGCCAGACCGACGCCGTTGGCGGCGCCGGTGACGATCACCGATTTTCCGGCTATGGAAAAGGACATGGTTTTCCCCCGTTGGTCGGCGCCTCAGCGGGCGCGTGTGATCGTGCGGTGGCCCTGTTTGCGTGCCCCGGCGATCGGTCTGCTGGCCAGGATGGCCTTGAAGGCGCTGTTTTCCGCAAGCGGAATGATCTGGGCAAAGCATTCCCGCAGGACCGATTCATAGGGCATCTGCCGATTCGCGACCAGCCACAGCGTACCCGCGGGGGCAAGCAGATCGCGCGCCCGGCGGATGAAGTCGAGCCCCAGCGCGGGCGTCGCCGCGCGCCCCTGATGAAAGGGCGGGTTGCAGATCACCGCGTCATAGGTGGCAAGGGGGCTGTCGGCGGGTCGGCCCGCCCCATCGCCTTGCAGCGGGCGGGGCCGGGAATGCGGGTCGGTCACATCGGCCCAGAAGAAACGCGCCCGCGCGTCGTCGATATTGGCGCGCGCCGCCGTCAGGGCGGTTTCCTCGGCTTCGAACAGGTCGATACGGTCGATCCGGCCTGCCCCGAGGGCCTGGATTGCCAGCCAGCCCCAGCCTGCACCCAGATCGGCAACATTGCCCCCGAGGCGATTGTCGAAATGGCCCGCCAGCAGGGCCGAGCCCGCATCCGCATGGTCGGCCGAGAACATCCCGGCCGCGGTCACGAACCCGTCGCGGTTGGGGTGCAATTCCAGCGCGCTGGCCCAGCGGGCGAGCTCGGGCGGCAATTGATCCGGCCGCGTCATCCAGAAAAGCCGGCCGTGATGCTTGATCAGCACGTCATCGACGGCAAGCGCTGCCCGGCAGTGCCTGAGGACCGAATCGATGCCGTCGGTGCGGGCGCCATCCACCAGCACCAGCCCCCCGGGAACGACCATCTCCAGGGCCTGTGCGATCAGCCCCAGCGTTTCCGCCTTGGAGCGGGTGATCTCGACCAGAACGGCGGCGAATTCCTGTTCGCGGTCGGGACGGGCGGCAGTCGCAAATCCGGCGGCGGCAAGGCGGTCGTGATCGGGGCGAAAGCTGTTGAACAGATGCAGGCGATCACGGGGCAGAATCGTGTGGTCAAAGGCAGGCCGGGCCCGCAGAACCGCGATATCGCCCTGTGCAGGCAGAACGAGGCCGGATCGGCTGAGGGCGCTGTCAAGGCGGGAATGCGGCATGTGAGGGGGCAGGCCGGGGCCTATTCCTTTTCCAGGGTGCACTGAAGCGGATGCTGATTGCGCCGCGCCAGTTCCATGACCTGTGCAACCTTGGTTTCGGCAACCTCGAAGGAATAGACGCCGACGACGGCGACCCCCTTGTTGTGCACGGTCAGCATGATGTCGACGGCCTGGCTGTGCGAGATTCCGAAAAAGCGTTCCAGCACATAGACGACAAACTCCATCGGCGTGTAGTCGTCATTCAGCAGAAGAACCTTGTACATGGGCGGACGCCGGGTTTTCGTACGCGTCTTGGTGACGACGGCGGTATCCCCGTCATCGTCCTTGCCGGCCGCGCAGCTTGGTGCCCGGTCTGGTCCCTGGTCTGGTGCCCAGTGATCCAAGTGATCCCTCCGTTCAGAGTCGTCCATTGTGGATTCCGAATATACGTCAGGGCAAATGGAAAGTGAATTGCGCATTTTCAAGGTCGGGGCGATCGCCAATGTCCATGCCCCCGGATTCCATCCTGCCATCGCCCCTGCGGCCCCCACCCGGACGGGCATGCCACCCGTTGCCGGAAACAGGTGAAAAAACAGATTTTCGCGCAGCCGAACACATGCTAGGGTGGGCGGCAGAATGGCAGATCGCGGCAACGCGGCGACCGAGGCAGCAATAACATCGGAGCAACCGATGCCAAGGCAGGTATTGAGCGGGGTTTTCCTTGCGATCGCACTCGTATGGACGGGCGCATCGGCGATGGCCGCAAGATATGCTGCCATCGTCATGGATATGCGCAACGGCCAGGTGCTGTATTCAAAGAACGCGGACGAGCGGCTATACCCCGCCTCGTTGACCAAGATGATGACGCTGTACATTGCCTTCGAGGCGATCAGGAATGGCGAGATCACCCTGGACACAAAGGTGTCGATCTCGCGCAATGCGGCCAGCGAGCCGCCCTCGCGCCTGGGGCTGCATGCGGGGCAGAAGGTCGCGTTGCGCCAGCTGATCCGGGCGGCCGCGATCAAGTCGGCCAATGATGCCGCAACCGCCATCGGCGAGGCGATCGCCGGATCCGAACAGGCCTTTGCCAGACGCATGAACCGCACCGCGCGCGCCCTGGGCATGACGCGCACGACCTTTCGCAATGCCAACGGGCTGACCCTGGCGGGGCATCTTTCGACTGCGCGCGACATGGCGATCCTGGGGCGTGCGCTGTTTTTCCATTTTCCCCAGTATTACGGGCTGTTCTCGCGCCGCAGCGCGGTTGCCGCGGGCAAGACGATTCGCAATACCAATCGCAAGTTTCTGGCCGCCTATCGTGGTGCCGACGGGATCAAGACCGGCTATACCCAGGCCGCCGGTTTCAACCTGGTGGCCTCGGCCCGGCGCGGTGGCAAGCGGATCATCGCGGCCGAATTCGGCGGTCGGTCGGTCAGCCAGCGCAACAGCAGGATGGCGCGTCTTCTGGACCTCGGATTCCGGCGCGCGGCGGCCAGTGTGCGCGTGGTGCCGCCGCCCCTGCCGGTTTATGGCCCGCGCAAACCCGTTCTGGTGGCATCGGCCGTCAGCAAGAGCCCGCGCCCGATGGCAAGGCCATCCACCCGCGCGGTCGAGTCGGCCGGCATGAAGCTGGCCGTCAGCGCGGCGGTATCACGGGCCGCGGCCACCGCGGCGGCGCCCTTGCCGGTGCCGGGTTCAGACGCGCCGACGGCCCCGCTACGGCGCATTGCCCGGGCGGCTGTTCCAACCCCGGCGCCAGTGTTGGGGCCAGTATCGG
>CAZWXK010000039.1:4559-18762 GCA_964637875.1 uncultured Rhodobacter sp. | reverse complement strand
GGGGCCAGTATCGGAGCCGGTATCGGAGCCGGTGTCGGGGCTTCGCCCGGCGCCGCGCGACCGGATGCAGGGCGATGATGGCCAGAGGGTTGTCATGCGCATGTCCACCTCGGGCGGGCGCGGCTGGGGTATTCGCATCGGTGTCTATCCCACGCGGGTCGATGCCGAAAAGGTTCTGTTGCGCACCGCGCTCGAGGATCTCAGCTCGCTCGACGGGGCATTGCGCAAGGTGGTGCTGCGCAAGGGGCGTTATCAGGCACAGTTTGTCGGCCTGACCGAGGGCAGGGCGAAACGGGCCTGTTCGCGCCTGCGGGTCTGGCGCCAGAATTGCGAGATCCTCGGCCCCACCGGCTGATCCTCACCGGCTGATCCTCACTGGCCGATCCCGGGCGGAGCAGGTGTGATTTGACGCGACATGCCCTATTCCTTGGGGTGGTCGTCGTAATCCGTGCGCAGTATGCGGTTGGCATCCCCGTCGGGATCGTCGAACTGACCCGAGCGCAGCATCCAGAAAAAGGCGGCCAGACCGGCGCCGCCCATGAAAAGGGATGCGGGTATCAGATAGACCAGCATGTCCATGGTTCAGCGCAGCCTCCACGAGTTCAGGGTGACGGTGATCGACGAGGCCGACATGGCCAGCGCCGCCAGCAGCGGGGTTGCATGGCCCAGCACGGCCAGGGGGATCGCAACCGCATTATAGCCCGCGGCAAGCGCGAAATTTTCCTTGATCCGGCGGCGCGTGGCGCGCGCGGTGCGCAGGGCCTCGGCGACGGGCGAAAGGTTCTGCCCCGTCACCACGATATCCGAGGCCACGCGCGCGATATCCAGTGCCGAGGCCGGCGAGACCGAGACATGTGCCCTGGCCAGCGCGGCGGTATCGTTCAGGCCGTCACCCACCATCAGCACCTTGCGGCCGCGCCCGGACAGATCGTCAAGCAGGGCAACCTTGTCCTCGGGCAGGGCCGAGGCCGTGACCTTGTCGATGCCCAGCGCATCGGCAACCTGCCTTGCCGCGGCTGGGGTGTCGCCGGTAACCATGTGGATATCCAGTCCCATCCCGGCCAGCGCATCGATCAGCGCGCGCGCGCCGGGGCGCAGCGCGTCGTCAAAGGCAAAGATCACCTTGCGGCCGTCGCCGGCATCCAGGCAGGTGGCGGTGGTTTCGGTCGGGGCAACGCCCAGCCACGCCGCCCGCCCAAGACGGATCTCGCGCCCATCCAGGCGCGCGCTGACACCGTGGCCGGGATGTTCGCGGGCATCTTCCACAGCAGGCAGGTCGTCGGCGAGGCCGCGCGCCTGTGCCGCCTGCAGCAGCGCCCGGGCCAATGGATGCGTGCTGTGCACGGCCAGTGCCGCAGCAAGGCGCAGATCGTCATCGGCGATATCGCCGCTGTCGCGCAGGCGGGGCTGGCCCAGTGTCAGCGTGCCGGTCTTGTCAAAGATCACGCTGTCGGCCTCGGCCAGACGTTCGAGTGCGGTGCCGCTTTTGAGCAGGATTCCGTGGCGATAGAGGCGCCCGCTGGCGGCGGTCGTGGCCGCCGGAACGGCAAGGCCCAGCGCGCAGGGACAGGTGATGATCAGAACGGAAATGGCGATATTGATCGACAGGCGCAGATCGCCGGAAATCGCGAACCAGGCGACAAAGGCGACCAGCGCCAGCAGGTGCACGCCGGGCGCATAGATGGCCGCGGCCCGGTCGGCCAGCGAGGTGTAGCGGTTGCGCGCGCTTTCGGCCAGCGCCACCAGATTGGCCACCTTCTGCAGGGTCGAATCCTGCGCGCGCGCCGTGACCTGCATGGTCAGCGGGCCGGTAAGGTTGATTTCGCCCGCGCGCAGCCCGGCATCGGGGCCGACATAGGCGGGCAGGCTTTCGCCGGTCAGGAAGGCGCGGTCGATTTCGCTTTCGCCGGTCAGCACCCTGCCGTCCACGGGAACGCGGCTGCCCGGTCTGACGACGACGATATCGCCGGGCTTCAGTTCGGCCACC
This sequence comes from uncultured Rhodobacter sp., assembly GCA_964637875.1. Taxonomy (GTDB): domain Bacteria; phylum Pseudomonadota; class Alphaproteobacteria; order Rhodobacterales; family Rhodobacteraceae; genus UBA5972. The sequence goes on along the minus strand of CAZWXK010000039.1, from coordinate 16,775 downwards.
GGGGTGATGACCTCGTTTCCATCCACCAGCCTGGTTGCGCGGTTGACCTCGAGCGCGGCCAGCTCCTGTGCGGCCGACCGCGCGCTTGCGCGCGTCCGGTAGTCGAGATAGCGCCCCGCCAGCAGAAAGAAGGTCAGGGACAGGGCCGCATCGAAATAGGCGTTCTCGCCGCTCCGGGCGGTTTCATACAGCGACATCCCCGCCGCCAGCAGGATCGCCAGCGATATGGGCACATCCATGTTCAGGCGCCGTGCCCTGAGGGCCGACCAGGCATTGGCAAAAAAGGGTTGGGCGGCAAAGGCAATTGCCGGCAGCGCGATCAGCGCCGAGAACCAGTGCATCAGATCGCGCGTGCTGCCTTCGGCCCCGGCCCAGACCGCGACCGAAAACAGCATGACGTTCATCACGGCGAATCCGGCAACGGCCAGGCGCATCAGGAGGTTGCGCCCGACCTTGTCGATGCGGCTTTCCGCCAGCAGCGCGGGATCCAGCTCGTGCGCCTCGTATCCCAGCCCTTTGACCACCTCGACCAGCTGCTGCGCGGTGATATGGGGCGCGGCCTCGATGCTGACCCGTTTCAGCGACAGGTTCACCCGGGCCGAGCGCACACCCTCGACCGCGCCCAGCCCGCGCTCGACGGTCGAGATGCAGCCGGCGCAATGGATGGTCGGCAGTGACAGGACGATATTGCCCGGCGCGACGGCCTCGGTCGGGCGGATTTCCGGGGCCGGGATCGTGCAGGCGGGGCAGACCGCCGGCCGGGGGAGGGCCCGGGGTGACATCTCAGGGTTTCACGATCACATGCTTGCGTTGCTGAAAGGCGGTTCCGTCAGGGGCCCGGGCGACAAAGCGGACCTCCCATTTGCCGGGCTTCAGGGTGATCGGTTCGATGAACTTTCCGTTGCTCAGCACCAGCGAAAGCTTTCGGTCATAGCGGTCGGTGGTCGCCCGTCCGATGGTCGCGGCGATTTCGGCCACATTGGCCGGTCTGCCATTGCGGTCGCGGATGTCGAGGCTGAGCGTCTTGCCGTCATAGCGCAGCTCGGTCTTCCAGCCCAGGCGCATCTGCTGGGCCAGCTTGCCGTTGAATTCCTGGCTGGCGACATAGGAATTCTCGACCTCGAGGCCCGGGAATGTGCCCAGGGCGAAATAGCTCATGGCCATGTTGACGCCGATGATGACGACGAAAAAGCCGGTAAAGGTCAGAAACGCCATGCGGCCGGTGAATTCCTTGATCATGTCAGTTTCCTTTCTTTCTGCCGGTGAACACGGTTTCCGCATGGGCCCGCTTGCCGGTTGTCAGATCCTTGACCCAGATGTGGATCTCGGTCAGTTCCGCGTTGGCCGGCGCGGAATCCGGCGGTGCTATGACAAACAGTTTATGGGTGCCCGTGGCATCGGGGGCAACGGTGATTGTCGTCGTCTTGCTGCCCTGAAGGGCCAGGCGGAACACGTCCTTGGGGATCACCGATATCTCGAAGGGGTGTGCCTCGGGGTTCATGTTGCGGATCCTTACACGATAGGTGTTGCGGATCGATCCGTCCGAAAGCGTGACATAGAGCGGGTTGCGCAGCGGCGAGACATCGACATCGATATCCGAGCGCAGGAACAGGGCAAGGATCAGCATGACGCCGATGCCGGTCCACAGCGTGGTATAGACGATGGTGCGCACCCGGAAGATGTGTTTCCAGATGGGGATCGGGGGCTCGCCCTTTTTCTCGTGCTCCTCGTCGGTCAGGGCCATATAGTCGATCAGGCCGCGTGGCTTGCCGATCTTGGCCATCATGGCGTCACAGGCGTCGATGCACAGCGCACAGGTGATGCATTCCATCTGCTGGCCATCGCGAATGTCGATACCCATCGGGCAGACATTGACGCAGGCCATGCAGTCGATGCAATCGCCCAGCTTGTCGGCATCTTCCGATTTGCGATGCTTGCCGCGGGGCTCGCCCCGCCACGACCGATAGGCGACCGTCAGCGTGTCTTCGTCCATCATGGCGGCCTGGATGCGCGGCCATGGGCACATGTACATGCAGACCTGTTCGCGCATGAAGCCGCCGAAAAGAAATGTGGTAAAGGTCAGACCGCCGATGAAACCATAGGCCACCATGGGGGCCTGCCCCGTCACCAGTTCCCCGAGCAGCGTCGGCGCATCGGCAAAATAGAACACCCAGGCACCGCCGGTGGCGATTGCGATCAGCAGCCAGATTGTCCATTTCGTCAGGCGCAGCCGAACCTTGCGGGCATCCCATTTGGCGCGTTGCAGGCGGATGCGGGCGTTGCGATCGCCCTCGATCCAGCGTTCGACGGTGATGAACAGGTCGGTCCATACGGTTTGCGGGCAGGCATAGCCGCACCAGACACGCCCCAGCGCCGAAGTGAACAGGAACAGCCCCAGCCCCGCCATGACCAGCAGGCCCGCCACCAGATAGAATTGCTGGGGCCAGATCTCGATCCAGAAAAAGAAGAACCGCCGATGGGCCAGATCGACCAGCACGGCCTGATCCGGCAGGTTGGGGCCGCGTTCCCAGCGGATCCACGGAAAGAGGTAATAGATACCCAGCGTGACGGCCATTATGCCCCATTTGAGGTTTCGGAAGAAACCGGACACCCGACGCGGGAAGATCGGCTCGCGCGGGGCATAGAGGGCGGGGGCATCCTTGTCGGTGGAACTCATGACACGGGTCTTTCCTTGTCCTGCTCGGGGACGTTGCTGCTGCTCAGGGGCATTCCGGGCCCCGATATCCCCCTATATGGTGAGGGAAAACCGAAAAAGCACCGGCCCCCTGTGAGTGTGAACAGGACTGGGAGGCCGGTGCCCGTTCCCCGGGCACAAGAGGGAGCGCCCGGGGTCTTCTCATGCTTTATTCGCCGCCACCCTGCTGGTGAACCCAGACGGCGACCTCGCGAATCTGCGCTTCCGACAGGCGCCCGGCCCAGGCGGGCATGACCCCCTTGCGACCATGGGTGATGGTCTGGGTCAGGGTCTCGACATCGCCGCCATACAGCCAGATCCGGTCGGTCAGGTTGGGCGCGCCGATGTCCCGGTTGCCCTTGCCGTCATCGCCGTGACAGGCGGCGCAGTTGTCGCCAAAGACGGTCGCGCCCGCCTTGGCCAGCGCGGCGTCGGCCTTCTGCCCGGAAATCGACCGGACATATTGCACCACATCGGCGATTTCCTGCCTGGTCAGCTGATCGCCCCAGGCGGGCATTTCGGAATCGCGCGTGTCCTCGTCCGAGGCATAGCGGATGCCGTGGCTGATCGTCGTATAGATGTCGTCGATCGTGCCACCCCACAGCCAGTCGTCATCGATCAGGCTGGGAAAGCCCTTGTTCCCGTTGGCGCCCGCGCCGTGGCACTGGGCGCAGAAGGTGCGGAACACCGCCGCGCCGCCGTTCAGGGCATAGCTGACCAGCTCGGGATCCTTTTCGATCTGGTCGAGCGGCACGGTCGTCAGCTTCTTGTTGACGGCCGCGTTGGCCTGCTTGTAGCGCTCGATGTCGGCCGCGACCGCGGCGCGCGAGCTGTAGCCCAGCAGACCCGGGGTCGCGCCCCTGGTCGAAATGGGCCATGCGGGATAGAGGATCGTCCAGACGATCGCGAACAGGATCGTGGCATAAAAGGTCCACAGCCACCAGCGGGGCAGGGGGTTGTCGAATTCCTCGATGCCGTCCCAGACGTGGCCTGTCGTGTTGGGGCCTGTCGTGTTGGGGTCGGTATTGTTGGTGTCTTTCTTGCTCATTTTCCGGCCTCCTTGTGCGTCAGGCTTTGCTTGGCCCTCTCGATGGCCGCAAGGTCGTCCTGCAGGTTGTCGCCGTCGCGCAGCGGGATGTTCGCGCTGGCCTCATGCACCGGCTTGCTGCCGGGCCTGAAGGCAAAGATCACCACGGCAACGAAGACCAGGAACATCCAGAGCAGCCCCCAGGCGCGGGCGACATGTTCGAGAAAAGTGAAGATATCCATGTTCCCCTCCTCCTAGCGGCTTGCGTCGGGAATGAAGGTCGAGAAATCGACCATCGTGCCCAGAACCTGAAGATAGGCGATCAGCGCGTCCATCTCGGTCAGCTGCGGTTGCCCGTCGAAATTGGCCACCTTGGCGCCGGGATAGCGCTTGATCAGCCCCTCGGTGTCGGCATCCGGGTTGGCCTGTGCCTTGAAGTCCTCGCGCGCCTTGGCAAGATCCTCGTCGGTATAGGGCACGCCGACGGTGCGGTTGGTTTTCATCAGGTCGGTGATGTATTTGCCGTCGATCTCCTTCTTCAGCAGATAGGCATAGGTCGGCATGATCGATTCCGGCACGACCGAACGCGGATCGCTGAGGTGGTGGACATGCCATTCGTTGGAATAGCGTCCACCCACGCGCGCCAGATCGGGACCGGTGCGTTCCGAACCCCACTGGAACGGGTGATCATACATCGACTCGGCTGCCAGCGAGTAGGGACCATAGCGCTCGACCTCGTCGCGCAGCGGACGGATCATCTGGCTGTGGCAGACATAGCAGCCCTCGCGGATATAGATGCTGCGCCCCGCCAGTTCGAGGGGGGTGTAGGGGCGAACCCCTTTCACCTTTTCGATGGTGTTCTGGATAAAGAACAGGGGCACGATCTCGACGAGGCCGCCAATCGTCACCACCAGAAAGCTGAGGATCAGCAGCAACGTGGCGTTGGTCTCGATGACCTTGTGTTTGGAAAGTATCGACATGTTTCCTGTCCCTCTCATTCAGCCGGAACTGCGACTGCGGCATCGGGGGTCGCCTTGTCCTCGACGCTGGTCACGGTCTTGCGCAGGTTATAGGCCATGAGCACCGCGCCGGTCAGGTAGAAGACCCCGCCGATCGCACGGGCGACATACATCGGGTGCAGCGCCGCAACGGTGTCGGCGAACGAGTTGACCAGGAAGCCCTGGGCATCGACCTCGCGCCACATCAGGCCCTGCATGATACCGCCGACCCACATCGACGAGGCGTACAGAACGATCCCGATGGTCGCCAGCCAGAAATGCCAGGACACCATGCGGATGCTGTAGAGCGATTTCTTGTTCCACAGACGCGGAACCAGGAAATACAGCGCGCCGAAGATGATCATGCCGTTCCAGCCCAGCGTGCCGGAATGAACGTGGCCGATCGTCCAGTTGGTATAGTGCGACAACGAGTTGACGGCCCTGATCGACATGACCGGCCCCTCGAAGGTGGACATGCCATAGAAGGCGACCGAGATCACCAGCATGCGCAGCACCGGGTCGGTGCGCAGCTTGTCCCAGGCGCCCGACAACGTCATCAGGCCGTTGATCATGCCGCCCCAGGAGGGCATCCACAGCATGACCGAGAACGCCATGCCCAGCGTCTGCGCCCAGTCGGGCAGCGCCGTATAGTGCAGGTGGTGCGGACCGGCCCAGATATACAGAAAGATCAGCGCCCAGAAGTGGATGATCGACAACTTGTAGCTGTAGACCGGGCGTTCGGCCTGTTTGGGCACGAAATAGTACATCATCCCCAGGAAACCCGCGGTCAGGAAAAAGCCCACCGCGTTATGTCCGTACCACCACTGGGTCAGGGCGTCCTGCACGCCGGCCAGAACCGTCACCGATTTCGATCCGAAGATCGACACGGGAACCGCCAGGTTGTTGATCACATGCAGCATCGCGATGGTGACGATGAAGCTCAGGAAGAACCAGTTGGCCACATAGATGTGGGGTTCCTTCCGCTTGACGATGGTGCCGAAGAACACCGCCAGATAGGCGACCCACACCAGCGTCAGCCAGATGTCCACATACCATTCGGGTTCGGCGTATTCCTTGGACTGGGTGACGCCCAGGACATATCCGGTGGCCGCCAGCACGATGAACAGCTGATATCCCCAGAACACGAACCAGGGCAGACCGCCCCCCCACAGGCGCACCGCGCTGGTGCGCTGCACCACATAGAACGACGACGCGATCAGCGCGTTGCCGCCAAAGGCAAAGATCGCCGCCGACGTATGCAGCGGACGCAGCCTGCCAAAGTTGAGATAACCGCCCCCCAGCGACAGGTTGAGATGCGGATAGGCCAGCTGGAATGCGATCAGCACCCCGGCAGCCAGTGCGATGACCCCCCAGAAGGCGGTCGCGATCACGCCCGCGCGGATGACCGCGTCGTTATAGCCGGTCGGCTCGGGCATGGGTGGATCATTGGTGTGGCGCAGCACATAGATGAATGTCGCCGCACCCGCGATTGCGAAGATGATCATGTGGATGGCATATGGCAGATCGCGGGCGAAGTTCGCCACGATTGCCGCCAGCAGCGTGAGCACCGCAAGCACGATCAGTTTGATATAGTTCAGCATCGAGTGTCCCTTCTTTTCTTCCGCGCGCGCAGAATCGGCACGGTTCGGTCCTGTCCCGTATTATCCCCCTGCCCCCAGTCGGCGATGGATTCCTTGATCCATGTCAAATTTGCTCCATCTTCGACTGTGCAATATTGTCCCGTACCGCACATTGACACACATCAAGAGAAGGTTCGATTGCCACGGGCAAGGCGCTTTTATTCCTTGATTTGCATCAAGGTCAACGCGGCAGGCTGCGCGAATCCGCGCAGGCCGGGGGGGGATTGACCGTGATCAAGCGCAAGGGCGGTCATGGCGCCACGGGCGGGGATGATCGGGATGATCCGGGGCGAATCGGCAACTGTCCGGCGCGGGCCATGACAGCACTTGATCAACATCATGGAACCGGTGTGAGTGACAGGTTATCACAAAAAAGGGCCGCAGACGAAATGGTCGCCGGCAGGAAGAAGGGGAAAGAGCCATGGAATACAAATCAGTCATGACGGTCTGGAACGGGCGCGAAACCGGCAGACCGGCATTCGAGCTGTCGATGCGCATGGCCGAGCTTTCGTCAGGGCATCTCAACGTGCTGTGTCTGGGAATCGACCGGATCCAGCCGGGGCTGTATTACGCGGGGGCGACGCCGGCCATGCTGAGCGACGGAATCGAATCGGCGCGCAACGAGGCCAAGGCCAGCGAGGAAAGCGCCCGCCAGATGCTGGAGGGGGCCGATTTCAACTGGTCCTGCCAGGTCATGGTGGCCCAGATCAGCGGTGTCGGTTTTGCGGTCGGCTCGATCGCGCGCTACAATGACCTCGTGATCCTGCCGCGCCCCTATGGAACCGACGCCGGCGAAGAGGCCGGATTCATCGTCGAGGCGGCAATGTTCGACGGGCATGCGCCGGTGCTCGTCTGCCCGCCGGAATACGAGGTCAGGCCCGATGTCATGCCGGGGCGGCGAATTGTCATTGCCTGGAACCGCAGTGCCGAGGCGCTGGCCGCCATTCGCGCGGCAATGCCCCTGATCGCCACCTCCGAGGCGGTCGATATCGCGATCATAGATCCACCCGAACATGACGAGATGGAATCCGATCCCGGGGTCGAGCTGTCCAGGATGCTGGCCCGTCACGGTGCCGATGTCACGGTCAGCCTGCTGCCCCGTACACTGCCGCGCACGGCCGAGCAGATTCAGCGTCACGCGGGCGATTTCGGGGCCGACATGATCGTGATGGGGGCTTATGGGCATTCGCGGTTTCGGGAATCCATCCTGGGCGGCGCGACGCGCGACATGCTGACGGATGTGAAGATTCCGGTTCTGATGGCCCATTGCCGGTGACGGGGCGGGGCCCGGAAAGGGGGGAGGGGGCCGGCTGCCCCCTCTTGCCTGCGGCAATTCACCCCCGCGCGTATTTGGACAAAGAAGAAGCGGTGGCCTGGAACAGCGGGAACAGGCGGGCGATGGTGCCGGGTTGCGGGGGTGGCGACATCGGGCCGGGGCTCAGCTCAGCATGCCGCCATCGGTGTCGTCGCCGGTCTCGTTCATCAGCATTGCGAAATCGGGGATCGTGATCTGGCGCTTGCCATGGAGCTCGATCAGGCCCTCGCGCCTGAGTGCCGACATCTGGCGACTGACGGTCTCGAGCGTCAGGCCCAGATAATCGGCCATGGAATCGCGCGACAGTGGAAGGATGAACTCCATCCGCCCGGCGGCCGGTTTCCTTTGCAGGACGGCATTGCGCCGGGCGATGATGGCCAGAAAGCTGGCGATCTTTTCGCGGGCCGTCTTGCGCCCCAGCAGCAGCATCCATTCGCGCGCGGCGTCGAGTTCGTCGAGCGTCATCTCGAGCAGACGGGTCGCGATGGTGGGGGTTGCGTTCAGCAGTTCTTCGAAAGGGGCCTTGTGAAACAGGCAGAGCGTGACTTCGGTTGCGGCGATAACGTCGAAGGGGGCGGTTTCGCGCCCCGGGCGACCGACGAAATCGCTGGGCAGCAGCAGGCCTACCATCTGACGGCGGCCATCCTCCATGGTTTGCGAGAGCGCGGCAACGCCTTCGACCACCGAGCCCACATATTGCAGGTGGTCGCCGGCCCAGCAGATCGTCTGCCCGGCTTCGTAGGTCTTGTAAGATTTCATGGAGTCGAGTATTTCCAACTCGTCCGGCTCGCATCGAGAACACACCGCCCGGTAGCGGATCGGGCAATCGCCGCAATCCGTATGTGCAAGGGTTCTGGGGGCTGTGTTCATCAATCTTCCCGTTTTTGATCTCGATCAAGGCGTGTGTCCTTGCATTCTCCATAAGTAAGCGAATGACCCGGAATACGCAACTCGCCAAGCTCGGTTTGTTTGACGCCAAAGTGCCGCGCTATACCAGCTATCCGACCGCGCCGCATTTCACTACGAGCGTCCAGACCGCACAGTTTTCCAGCTGGCTCGCCGCCGTTCCCGCGGGGGGCGAGGTGTCGCTTTACATCCATATTCCCTTTTGCCGGCGGCTCTGCTGGTTCTGCGCGTGCCGTACCCAGGGGGTGCGCAACGACGATCCGGTGCGCTCGTATCTGGCGACGCTCGAACAGGAAATCCGGCTGGTGGCCGATGCCCTGCCGGGGGGCGTCCGATTGTCGCGTCTGCATTGGGGCGGGGGAACGCCGACATTGTTGCAGCCGGACATGATCGAATCGCTGGCCGGGACGATCACCTCGCGCCTGCCCTTTGCCGAGGGGGCCGAGTTTTCCGTCGAGGTGGATCCCAACGAGGTGGACGACGCGCGCCTCGATGCGCTGGCAGCGGCCGGCATGAACCGCGCGAGCATCGGGATTCAGGATTTCGATCCGAAGATACAGGAGACCATAGGCCGCGAGCAGAGTTTCGAGCTGACCCGGGATATCGCCGACAAGCTGCGCGCGCGCGGGATTCACAGCCTGAATGCCGATATCCTGTACGGGCTGCCCCATCAGGATGCGCAAAGCATTGCCGACACGACCGACAAGTTGCTGAGCCTCGGGCCCGATCGCGTGGCGCTGTATGGCTATGCCCATGTGCCATGGATGGCCAAGCGTCAGACCATGATCCCGGAAGAGCACCTGCCCGACGCGACCCATCGGCTGGGCCTGTTCGACAAGGCGCGCGAGCTGTTTCTTGCGGCGGGCTATCGGGCGATCGGCATCGACCATTTCGCCCGCCCCGGCGACGGGCTGGACAGGGCCCTGGAGGAGGGGCGTCTGCGGCGCAATTTCCAGGGCTACACCGACGATCCGGCCGATACGCTGATCGGGCTGGGGGCCTCGGCGATTTCGCGTTTCCGCCAGGGCTATGTCCAGAACATCAGTGCGACCGCCAGCTATCTGGCACAGGTGCGTGACGGCAGGTTCGCCTCGGCCCGGGGGCACGCATTCGCTGGCGACGACCTGTTGCGCGCGCGCGTGATCGAGGAGTTGATGTGCACCTTCCGTGTCGATCTGGATGCGGTCGAGGCCGAATTCGATACCGCGCCCGTCGATCTGCGGCTGGAGCTGGCCCGCGTGCATCAGAAATTCGCACCCTTTACCCGGCATGAGGGGGCGGTGCTCGAGATCCTGCCCGAAGGGCAATCCCTGACCCGGATGATCGCCCGCGAATTCGATGCCTATTCGATGAACGAAAACAGCCACAGCCTGGCGATCTGAGGCCCGGGCCAGGGTTTTGCGCGGGGTTGTCGCGCAGGGTTGGGGAGGCGCGGCCCTACAGGGGGCGAATTTTCAGTCGGGTGAGCCTGTTGTCGCGCCGCTCGATCACCTCGAAGCGAAAGCCGTGAAAGCTGAAGACCTGCCCGACGGTCGGAATCGACTGGCTTTCATGGATGACAAGGCCGGCGATCGTGTTGGCATTTTCATCGGGCAGGTTCCAGCCGGTTTCACGGTTCAGGTCGCGGATGGTCATGGCGCCGTCCACCAGGTAATTGCCGGATGCGTCGCGTGAAATCGGGGTTTCGCCGTCGATGTCGTGTTCGTCGGTGATTTCGCCGACGATTTCCTCGAGAATGTCCTCGAGCGTGATCAGCCCCTGCAGCGCCCCGTATTCGTCGACCACCAGCGCGAAATGCACATGCCGGCGCAGGAATTCACGCATCTGGTCGTCGAGCGTGGTGGTCTCGGGCACGAAATAGGGTTCCATCGCGACATCGAGAACCTGAAAGGTTTTCAGGTCGCGTGGGTCATCGAGGTGGTGGATCGCGCGCAGCAGGTCCTTGGCGTGCAGGACGCCGACGATGTTTTCGTGCTCGCCCCGGAATACCGGGAGACGGGTGTGATTCGAGCGCAGGCATTGTTCGACGATCCGTTCGGGCGGATCGTCGGCATCGACCATCTCGATCTTGGATCGGTGGAGCATGATTTCCTCGACCGTGCGGTCGCGCAGGTCGAGTGCCCCCAGCAGGCGGTCGCGCTCGGCCTTGGGCATGGCGCCCTCGGAATGGCCCAGCTCGATCGTTCCCATGATTTCCTCCTGTACCGCCAGGATCGACCGGTCGGGATCGGTCCGCAGGCCGAAAAGCCGCAGGATCAGGCGCACGAACCATCGTATGGCCGATACCACCGGGGCAAAGGCCACCACGATCAGCGCAAGGATCGGCGCCACCTTCTGGGCTGCGCTTTCGGGGTTGCTGATGGCATAGGTCTTGGGCATCACTTCGGCAAAGATCAGGACGAGCAGGGTCATCACCAGGGTCGCCAGCGCCACCCCGCCCGAGCCGAACAGGCGGGTAAACAGGCTGGTGGCCAGGGCCGCCGCCATGATGTTGACCAGGTTGTTGCCCAGCAGAACCGCCCCGATCAGGCGTTCGTTGTCGCGGGTGATCTTCAGCGCCAGCGCCGCCCCGCGCGATCCCTTGTCGGCCAGCGCGCGCAGCTTGCCGCGGCTGGCGGCGGTCAGGGCCGTTTCCGAGCCGGAAAAGAACGCGGACAGAATCAAAAGTGCCACAATCGCGGAAATACTGATCCAGAAAGCGGTGTCGAGCGGCGCAATATCCGGTATCGGGCTTTCCATGCTGGTGTTTGTCCTTAAAATGTCGCGGGGTGGTCCTGTTATGGGGGCAAAGCCCTTTTGCTTCAAGATGGGGTAGGGGATGCGCATTCGCGATCTCGGAGAGCTGGAGGGCCCGATTCTCCTCTTTGGCGGGCCGTATTCGAACTATCAGGCGCTGTGGGCGTTGATGGAACGGGCCGCGCAGGCCGGCATACCGCCCGAACGGCGCATCTGCACGGGCGACGTGGTGGCCTATGGCGCCGATCCGGTCGCCTGCGTGGGGCTGATGCGGCGCAGCGGATGCGTGACGATCGCGGGAAACTGCGAAAAGGCCCTGGCCGCCGAAAGCAGCGATTGCGGCTGCGGTTTCGAACACGGCAGCAGCTGTGCCACGCTGGCACGGGGATGGTACGAATATGCCCGCCGCAAGATCGGCCCGTCCGAGCGCGACTGGATGGCGGATCTGCCCGATCGCGTGGTGTTTCGCCATGGCGGGCGCCGCTGCGTGGTCATTCACGGGGGCGCGGGGGATATCAGCCGGTTCCTGTGGCCGATCAGCCCCGAAGATGATTTCTGGGATGAAATCAGCCTCCTGCAGGAACAGGTCGGCGCCCTGGACATGGTCATTGCCGGCCATTGCGGCGTGCCCTTCGAGCGCAACATCGACGGTATCAGCTGGATCAACCCCGGCGCGATCGGCATGCCGCCCCATGACGGGCTGCCGGAAACCTGTTTCGCGGTGCTGGGCGATGACGGCGTGCGGATGGAGCGGCTCGAATATGATGTCAAGGGGGCCGTTGCCGCCATGCATGCCGCGGGTCTGACCCAGGGTTATGATCGTGCCCTGAAAAGCGGCTATTGGCCGAGCGAGGACATCCTGCCCCGGGCCATGCGGCGCAAGCCGGGCTGAGCGGGGG
>CAZWXK010000039.1:3290-4459 GCA_964637875.1 uncultured Rhodobacter sp. | reverse complement strand
GGGGCTGATCCGGCCTGCCCGCTCTCAGGCCAGCGGGTGGTGTTCCAGTACCAGCGCCTTCAGGCGTTCGTCCAGGACATGGGTATAGATTTCGGTTGTCGAGATATCGGCATGTCCCAGCAATGTCTGGATCACCCTCAGATCGGCGCCATGGGCCAGCATGTGGGTGGCAAAGGCGTGCCGCAGGCTGTGGGGCGAGATGTCCCGCGGGCCAAGGCCCGCCTGTCGGGCGATCTTCTTGACCAGGCCGTGAAACCATTCGCGTGTCAGGTGGCCCTGGCGGCCATGGCCGGGAAACAGAAAGGCCGAGGGTCGGGCGCCACGGCCAACGCGCGCGGCCTCGATGGCCTCGCGCGCCCCGAGCCAGCGTTTCAGCGCGCGGCGCGCCGGCGCCGACAGCGGGACCATGCGTTCCTTGCCGCCCTTGCCGCGCACCAGCAGCATCCTCGGGTCGCCGCGCACGGCCGAGACCGGCAGCGAGACCAGTTCGCTCACCCGCATGCCGGTGGCATAGAGCAGCTCGAACAGGCAGGCGTTGCGGGTCTTCTCGGCCTTGTTGCGCCCGAATCTTCGCGCCGTTTTCAGCAGGGTATCGACATCGGCCTCGGACAGGTTCGCTGGCAGTCTGCGCGCCTGTCGCGGGCCGTGTATCATTGCCGCCGGGTTGTCGTCGCGCCAGCCTTCGTCCAGGGCGAAACGATAGAACTGTCGCACGGCCGACAGACGCCGCGCGCGCGTTGCCGGGGCAAGCCCCGCCTGCTGCAGGTCGATCAGATAGGTTTCGATGTCGGCGCGCGTGGCCTCGTGCCAGTCCAGTCCGCGCCCTGCCAGCCACGCGCCGAAATCGGCCAGGTCGCGCCGATAGGCCAGAACCGTGTTGCGGGCGGCGCCCAGCTCGGCCTGGGCCGCTTCGAGAAAGCGTTCGATGCACAGGGCAAGGGGCCGGGTTTTCATGGCGCTCAGCCCCCCTGCCGTGGCGGCTGCAACAGCATCAGCTGCAGCGCGACACGGCGCGCCTCGACCTCCAGCCCGACCGCCCGGAAGGTGCGCAGCGCGGCGGTGATGTCACCGGGATCGGCCCGTGCCTTGCCCTGAAGGCGCAGCATCGCGCGCAGCACGGCCTCGCCCAGCCTGCCCCGGCCCAGGAGGTCGGCCAGAGACGGGGGCAG
>CAZWXK010000039.1:1904-3190 GCA_964637875.1 uncultured Rhodobacter sp. | reverse complement strand
GCGGTCGCAGTTCGATCGAAGGCAGCCTTGATCGCCTGGCCCAGCGTGTCGGGGGCGTCGATGCCGCTCAGCCGGCCCAGGGCGATGCCGCGCAGAAATGCCTCGCGCGGGTCATGGGGCTTGTGGGCGCGGGCGACACGCTCGAAATCGCGCGACAGCAGGCCCAGGCGAAAGGCGATCTCGGCCGCCTCGCCATGCAGCGGTCGTCCCAGCAGGCGGTCGGCGTAATAGCGGGCAAAGGGCTCTTCCAGGCCGGCGATGCGCATCTGTTTCCAGGCCTGCGGCAGGCGCGCGGCGATGGCGGCGTCATCGCCCGACAAGAGGGCGACATCAAAGGCCTGCACCGCGCGCACCCTTTCCCAGACGCCGCCCGAGGCCGGTGGCTTGCCCTCGTTATACAGGCCGATCAGCTGGTTGGGCGGGATGGCGCGGGTGCGCGCCAGGCGTTCGGCGGCCTTGATGCGCGCGCGCCAGCCGGCATTGGGCGACAGGTCCACCTGCTCGAAGGCCAGGGGCAAGGTGCCGGCCGGCCGCGGCTGGGCAAGGGCCTCGCGCATGGTAAAGACCAGCGGCGTCATGCGCTCGGGCGGCGGCAGATCGGGGGTGCCGTCATAAAGTTCGGGGTCCAGAAAACGCGCCAGCAGCTCGGTCTGCTGCTTGTCCAGGAAACCCAGCGCCCGACCGGTGGACAGCGTCAGCGTGGCCGCGTTCCAGTCGCCCTCGCGCGCCAGGCAAAAGATGCGCGCCTGCAGCGTGGGGGCAAAACCGGGGGTGGTGCGCATGGCGGCACAGGCATGATCGACGTGACCGGTCAGCAGGCTGACATCGAACCAGCGTCGGAACAGGGCAATGTCATCGGGCCCTGCGCGTTCCAGCAGCGCCTGCGCCTGATCGAGCGCGCCCAGTTCCAGCAGCTTGTCGATGCGCGCCAGCAACAGGGTCTCGCCATGGCCGCTGTTGTCGCCGATGGGGGCATCCAGCTCGGCCAGAAGGATGCGGTAGAGCAGCGCCAGAACCTCGGGGAGCGCGTCGGGCCGCTGGCGGGTAATCAGCTCGGCCAGGGTGGTGACGTCGGAATCTCCCCAGAAGTCGCGGGGCAGACCGGTGACCGAGACCGGCAGCAGGCCGACCGAATCCTTGCGGATGGCACTCAGCGGGCTGACCGTGATCCGGTCGGGAACCAGGGGTTCGGGCGGTGTGGCTGTCATGTCGGGCGTCACGCCGCGCTCGGGCGCGGGGCCGGTGGCGCGACCGGTTCCGGTCGTGCTGCCAGGGCCGTTGACGGG
>CAZWXK010000039.1:0-1804 GCA_964637875.1 uncultured Rhodobacter sp. | reverse complement strand
GGGTTCGTTCCGGGGTTTGCCCCCGAACTTGCCCTCGGCCCCGCAGCCGGCCCGGGCGCGCGGTCGCCCGGGGCAGTCGTTCCCGCCGGGGCGCCGCCTTGCGGAACAGCTGGCCTGGCGGGCAGAACGGTGCCGGGCTGCCTTTTCGGGAGCGGGGGCTTTTTCTCGCGCACCGATTTCGACAACCAGTCGATGGCCGAAAGCGGACGTTCCTGGCCGGGCGCGGGCCCTGGCGCCATTGCCACCGCCGCCAGCAGGGCCGTTCCGACAAGCCCCCCCCTGAGATGGAGCGTCCCGAAACGGGCGCGGCCGCCGGTCGCTGCGCCGGGGATCGTTCTACTGGACATCGATCGTGACCGGCCGGGTCTGATCGGCCTGGGGAGGGTCGAAATTGCCGACCAGCGCATAGACGGCCACCGCGGCCAGCGCCAGCAGTGCAAGCACCGCAACCCATTTCAGCAGCCATCTGATCAGCCATTTCATCCTGTTTCGGTCTCCTGCGCCCTGCCTGCGGAATTTGCCATTCCTTGCGCCAGTATATATTGCTTTGCAACGGATTTCACGTCAAAGAGGCGCGAGTTGAACCGGATCGGGGGATTGATCGGCAGGATGTCGCGCTGGAAGCTGAACGCAACGGTGGTGATGGTCGGCATGATGGGGGCCGGCAAGACAGCGGTCGGCGGCGCCCTTGCCCGCATGCTGGACGTTCCCTTTGTCGACTCCGACCGCCAGATCGAAGAGGCGGCCAACATGTCGATTGCCGAGATCTTCGACCGCGATGGCGAGGCATTTTTCCGCGACAGGGAAAGCCGGGTTCTGGCGCGCCTGCTCGATGGGCCGCCCTGCATCCTGTCGGCCGGGGGCGGGGCCTTCCTGCAGGAAGAAAACCGGCGCATGATCGCCGAACGCGGGCTGGCCGTCTGGCTGCGCGCCAGCCCCGATCTGCTGTGGTCGCGGGTCAGCCACAAGGATACGCGCCCGCTGCTGCGTGTCGATAACCCCCGCGCCCGGTTGAACGAATTGCTGCGCGCGCGCGAACCCGCCTATGCCCGGGCCGGTCTGATCGTCGACTCGCTGCCCGATCTCAGCGTGCAGGACATGGCCGAAAGGGTGCGCGCCGCGCTGCTGACCCATCCATCGGGCATTCTGGAGAATGTGACATGACGAAAACCGACATGGCGGCAGGGCCTTCGACGGTCGATGTGGGGCTGGGCGAGCGGGCCTATGAAATCCGTATCGCCCCGGGACTGCTGGCGCGTGCCGGCGACGAGATCGCGCCCATGCTCGACCGGCCGCGCCTGGCCATCGTCACCGACGAGAATGTGGCCCGCCTGCATCTGTCGGCGCTGGAGGCGGCGCTCGATGCCGCGGGGATCGTGCATTTCCACCTGGTGCTGCCGCCCGGCGAGGGCAGCAAGAGCTGGCAATCCCTGGAACGGGTGGTCGAATGGATGCTTTCCCGCAAGGTCGAGCGCGACGACATGATCCTGGCCTTTGGCGGCGGCGTGATCGGCGATCTGTCCGGTTTTGCCGCGGCGATCCTGCGTCGCGGCGTGCGCTTTGTCCAGATGCCCACGACCCTGCTGGCACAGGTGGACAGTTCGGTCGGCGGCAAGACCGGGATCAATTCGCCACAGGGCAAGAACCTGATCGGCGCTTTCAACCAGCCCGCCCTGGTGCTGGCCGACATCGCGGTGCTGGACACGCTGCCGGCGCGCGATTTCCTGGCCGGCTATGGCGAGGTTGTCAAATACGGCGTGCTGGGGGATGAGGATTTCTTTGCCTGGCTCGAACGCAACGGCCC
>CAZWXK010000038.1:16633-25315 GCA_964637875.1 uncultured Rhodobacter sp. | reverse complement strand
TGGATCGGGGCAAACCCGCGTGCATGGTTGCGATGGAAAAACTCCGGCAGATTACCGAGCGGTTCGCCTTTCTCGAAGCAAGGATGGCCGAGGGCGCTTCGGGCGGCGACATAGCCGCGCTTGCGCGCGAATATGCGGAACTCAAGCCCGTGGTGGAACAGATCCGCGCCTATCGGCAGATGCTTGACGACATCGCGTCGGCCGAAGAGATGCTTTCCGACCCAGAAATGAAGGATCTGGCCGAGGAAGAGCTTGCCCGGCTGCGCGCGGCCCTGCCCGAGGCCGAACAGGCCGTTCGCCTGGCCCTGCTGCCCCGGGACGCGGCCGACAATCGTTCCGCCATCTTGGAAATCCGCGCGGGCACAGGCGGTGACGAGGCGGCGCTGTTTGCCGCTGACCTTTTGCGCATGTATCAGCGCTATGGCGAACGCCGGGGCTGGAAATTCGAGATCATCTCGGCGACCCCGACGGAACTGGGCGGCTTTCGCGAGGTGGTCGCCCATGTGCGTGGCGAGGGGGTTTTCGCGCGCCTCAAATTCGAAAGCGGCGTGCATCGCGTGCAGCGTGTGCCCGAAACCGAATCGGGGGGGCGGATCCATACATCTGCCGCCACCGTCGCCGTGCTGCCCGAGGCCGAGGATGTCGATATCGACATTCCCGTATCCGATATCCGCATCGACACCATGCGCGCCAGCGGCGCCGGCGGGCAGCATGTGAACACCACCGACTCGGCCGTGCGCATCACCCATATCCCCACCGGCATCATGGTGGTCAGCGCCGAGAAATCGCAGCACCGCAACCGCGAGATCGCCATGCAGGTGCTGCGCTCGCGCCTGTATGACCTGAAACGCCAGCAGGCCGATGCCGAACGCGCCGCCACCCGCAAGGGGCAGGTGGGCAGCGGCGATCGCTCGGAACGGATCCGCACCTACAACTTTCCGCAAGGCAGGCTGACCGATCACCGCATCAACCTGACGCTTTACAAGCTGGATCAGGTGATGCAGGGCGATCTTGACGAAATCATCGACGCGCTGGTGGCCAATGACCAGGCCGCGCGTCTGTCGGAGCTGGAACAATGAGTGACACAACCCTTGAATCGGCCCTGCGCGCGGCCGCGGCCGAGCTGCAACAGGCTGGCATCGAAAGCGCCGAGACCGACGCGCGTCGCCTGATGGCGCATGTGCTGGGCCTTGATGCGGCGGGCCTGATCCTGCGCCTGAAAGAGCCCCTGACGCCTGACCTTCTGGCCGATTTCGACAAGGTTCTGAAGGAACGCCTTGAACGCAAGCCCGTGTCGCACATCACCGGGCAGCGCGAATTCTGGAACCGCAGCTTTGCCGTCGGCCCCGCCGTGCTGGACCCGCGCCCCGAAACCGAAACCCTGGTCGAAAAGGCGCTGGAGCAGCCGTTCAGGCGGGTGCTTGATCTTGGCACCGGGTCGGGCTGCATCCTGCTGACCCTGCTGGCCGAGCGCGACGGCACAACCGGCATGGGTGTCGATATCAGCCCCGAGGCGCTGGATTTTGCTGTGCGCAACCGCGCGGTGCTGGGGCTGGAAAAGCGTGCGATATTTGCGCAATCCGACTGGTTCGAGCGCGTCGTCGGCACCTTCGACCTGGTGGTTGCCAACCCGCCCTACATCCCGCTTGGAGACATGCCTGCACTTGCCCCCGAGATCCTGCGTTGGGAGCCGATGCATGCGCTGACACCGGGGCCGAGCGGCCTTGAGGCCTATGAAATCATTGCCGCCGGCCTGGCGCCGTTTCTGGCGCCGCCGGCTCGTCTGCTGCTGGAATGTGGTGTGGGTCAGGCGCGCGATGTCGGCGCAATTTTCGCCGCGGCCGGATTTTCCCCGGTTGCGGCGCATGCCGACATGGACGGGCGCGAAAGGGTGGTCGAACTGCGATATGACCTCGGGGACTGACATTTTTGCAAGCAAGCCGAAAAAATGGGGTTGATCCGTGGCATTTTCGCTTGTCTTGCCCGCGCCGCACTGTATAGGGTTTGCGGAGGCGGTCGATTGATCGACGTGGATTGATCGACATCGAATCTCGACCGCAGGATCGCTCTCGAAAAGTAATCTTTGGGAAAGCAGCAGCAGATCATGCTGCACAGGCCATAAACCCCCAACACGCCCCGACACGGGCAGAAAACCGGAAAAGATGAGATCTCCCAACAAGTCGCGTTCGCGCAGCAAGAACCATAACCGTCGTTCCACGGCCAACATCATCAATCGGGTGTTCGATTCTTCCGGCCCCGAAGGCAAGGTGCGCGGCACGCCTCAGCAGATCATCGAGAAATATCAGACGCTCGCCCGCGATGCCCAGGTCGCAGGCGACCGGGTTTCCTCGGAAAATTTTCTTCAGCATGCCGAGCATTACATCCGCCTTCTGGGAGAGGCTCAGCGCGAGATGAACCAGCGCCGAGAGCAACAGGAAGCCCAGCGCCGCGAACAACAGGGCGCGCGTGCGGGGACGCAATCGCAGACCCAGCCGCAGGGCCGGAACCCGGCCCAGCCACAGGACCCGCGCGAGCGCGAGCAGCCCGATATCGCGGTCGAAATCCCCATGGCCGGCGCCGAGGTGGCGGGCGACGTGATCCCGGATGTTCTGGATGTACAGGGTGCGGATTCGGGGCTGGTCGAGACCCCGGAAAGCAAGCCGCGCAACCGGCGCCGACGGGCATCCGGGCGCGCATCCCGGGATCAGGACGCCGCCGCCGCGACCCCAGCCGAAACCCCTGCGATGGACCAGCCCACCGGGCAGCCGGTCGAGCCAGCCCCGGCCCCGAAAAAACGGCCGGACAACGATCAGGCGGCCGAATAACCCTTGACCTTGGCCGTACCATAGCCCCCAGATGTCTGGACATTCTGCGCGCAGGGGTCAGGTCGACGGGCAGGGCATCGCCCTTTTCGGCCGCCATCCGCGCAATCCCTTCCGTGCGAGGTTTTCCGGATGAAATGGAAAGACGATTATGCCACCGGCGACGACGAGATCGACCGGCAGCACCGATCGCTGTTCGAGTTTTCGGAAGATTTCCGCGAGGTGCTCCATGCGGGCCATGGTGTCGGCGCCTATGAGGGTTTTCTCGAATTCCTCGGGATCTATGTCAGGGTGCATTTCGGTTACGAGGAACAGTGCATGCGTGCCGCCCGATGCCCTGCGGCCTGCCGCAACAAGGAAGAGCACGGCCATTTCCTGACACTGATCGAGCGCGAGACCGCTCGTTATCAGGCCGAGGGTTATTCCCCTGCCGCAGCGGCCGCCTTGCTCGACATGATCGACGATTGGCTGGCCAGCCATATCCTGCGCGTCGATGTCAGGCTGCGCGACAGCCTTGCCAAGGGCAATTGAATCGCCCCTGCCACTGAATCGCCCCTGCCACGCATGTCCGTTGTCACCCGTCTGTTGTCACCCGGCTGGCCTGCCGGGCTGTTCCAGCGCCCGGGCCAGGGCACAGAAACCCTGGATCGAGACATTCTCGGCCCGTTCCGTCGGCTTGATGCCGGCGCTTTCCAGAACCGATTCGATATGCGGGTGCAGGCCGCGCAGGCTGGCGCGCAGCATCTTGCGGCGCTGGCCGAATGCGGCAGCGACCACGCGGGTCAGGATGGCCTCGTCAGCCGGAAACAGCATTTCCGCGCGCCGCTCGATCTGCACCACGCTCGATGTCACCCTGGGCGGTGGGGTGAATGCGGCGGGCGGGATTTCCATCACCATGCGCGCCCGCGCGCGCCATTGGGTCAGGATCGACAGCCGTCCATAGGCCCTGGAGCCCGGCTGCGCCGTGATCCTCTGGGCGACCTCTTTCTGGAACATCAAGGTCAGGCTGTCCCAGAAGGGGGGCCAGGTTTGTGGCGTCAGCCAGCGGATCAACAGCTCGGTCCCCACATTATAGGGCAGATTGGCCACCACCCGCACGGGCGGACGCAGATATTGCGTGACATCGATCTTGAGCGCATCGCCCTCGACCACGGTCAGGCGGCCGGGGTAACGGGCGGCGATTTCCGCCAGCGCGCCCAGGCAGCGCGGGTCCTTTTCCACCGCCAGCACATGGCGCGCGCCCTCGTGCAGCAGGGCGCGGGTCAGCCCGCCGGGGCCGGGGCCGATTTCGAGCACGTCACAGGCCGTCAGATCGCCCGCCTGGCGCGCGATGCGGGCGGTCAGGTTCAGATCCATCAGGAAATTCTGGCCCAGCGATTTTCGCGCGCGCAAACCATGCCGGTTGATGACCTCGCGCAGGGGCGGCAGACCGTCGATCGTGGCCATCAGCTGGCGCCCCCGCGCCGCGCGGCCAGTTCCGCCGCCTGCCTGAGCGCGGCAATCAGGCTGGAGGGATTGGCGCGCCCCGTTCCCGCAATGCCAAAGGCGGTGCCGTGATCGGGCGATGTGCGAATAAAGGGCAGGCCCAGCGTGACATTGGTGCCGTTGTGGAAATCCAGCGTCTTGATCGGGGTCAGCGCCTGGTCGTGATACATGCAGACAGCGGCGTCATAGGTTGCGCGGGCCTCGGCATGAAACATGGTGTCGGCGGGCAGGGGGCCTGTCAGGCTCATGCCGCTTGCGCGCAGCTCGTCCAGCAAGGGCGCGATCAGGGTGATTTCCTCGTCCCCCATGGCGCCGCCTTCGCCCGCATGGGGGTTGAGGCCGGCCACCGCAATACGCGGGCTGTTGATGCCGAAATCCCGCCGCAAGGCGCGGTCGGTGATGGTCAGGGTGTCGCGCAGCAGATCGGCGCTCAGCGCGCGGGGCACGTCGCGCAGGGCTATGTGGATGGTTGTCGGCACGACCCGCAGACCCGGCGCGCCCGCAGGCCCCGGCGCCGTCAGCATCATCACCACCCGATCCACGCCGGCCAGATGGGCCAGAAACTCGGTATGGCCCGGAAAGGCGAAATCGGCGCCCTTGTGCAGCAGCTCCTTGGAGATCGGGTTGGTACACAGCGCGCCGGCCTGACCCGCGCGCACCAGTTCGACGGCGCGCCCGATGACCTCGACCACCGCGGTCGCGTTGGCCTTGTCGGGCCGGCCCGGTCTGGCAGGGGCGGGAAAGGGGTGATGCAGCACCGGCAGGCCCCTGGCCGCGGCATCGATCGCCTCAAGCGGGGCGGTGATTTCAACCACCGGAACATCCCCGGCCCCGATATTCGTTGCGATTGCGCGGAAATGGCCCATATCCCCGATCACGAAGAATGGCAGATCGCCCCCCAGCACATGCCGGGCGGCAAGGGCGATTTCCGGGCCGATCCCGGCCGGATCGCCACAGGTCAGGGCAATGGGCGCGGTCATTTTCGCGTGATGATGGCGTCGGCCCGCAGTTCCTGCAGATAGCCGTTTCCAAAGGCTTCCAGTCGCTGGGCCAGCAGGGTCTGACGCACCTGTTCGCGATTGCCCTCGGAAATCTGGTTGGTGCGCCCGCAGAGCATCAGGAAAACCAGTTTTTCGCCGCTCTTGTCACGGCGGGTCAGCCTGGTCGATACCTCGTTGCGGTCCAGATGGGACAGCTCGGTCGCGATGTCGCGCGGGACCTTGCCCACGGGCACGACCTGACGTTTCCATGCCTCGGGCGGATAGGCGCCTGCCTCGGCCAGCAGGTCGTTGCAGCTGTCGACGCGCCCCTTGATGGCGGCTGCGATCTTCTGCGTGGCCGGACTGCGCCCGCCGGGCAGCAGCAATGTGGCATAATCATAGGCGATGGTTTTTGCCGCCACCTCGCGGTTGTCGCGCAGGCCGCGCAGCATGAAGATGGCATAGGCGTTGTTGCCCAGCCTGACCGGGGTCGAGATCTGCCCGATGCGCATGGTCAGGACCATCTTGCCCACCTCGGGCGGCAGATTGCCGATCGGCATCCAGTCGAGCCGCCCCCCATTGGCCCGCGAGGCAGCCGAGGAATAGGTCAGCGCGGCATTGGCAAAATCCTCGGCATTGCGGATCGTGCCGCGCAGCCGGTTCAGCAGTTCCAGCGCCTGCCCCTCGGTGCCGGGCTGAAAGGGCAGGATCAGTTCGGAAATCAGCACCGACGCCCCGACCGAGGTCGTGCCCAGCTCGATCGCGGTATCCAGCTCGGCATCCGAGACAAAGGCCCTGGCGCGGAATTTCGTCACCACCAGCTTGCGCCACGCCAGCCCCGTGCGCACGAATTGACGAAAGGTCTCGGGATAGACGCCCTGCCTGGCCAGCTCGTCCATGAATTGTTGCGGGGTCAGATTGGCGCGCGCGGTGAATTCGGCCAGCCCCTTGTCCAGCTCGTCCTGGCTGATGGTGATGCCCATCTGGCGCGCGGCGAATTCACGCAGGCTGTCGTCGATCAGCGCGTCGAGCGCCGCCTTGGCAACATCGCCCCGATCACCCAGCGCCGCCAGCAGCCTGGCCCTCTGGTCCAGCTCGAATGCGGTGATGCCCACGCCATTGACGGTGACGACCGGGCGCAACGGGTCCTGTCCCGTTTGCGCCTGTCCCGTTTGCTCCTGTCCCGTTTGCGCCTGTCCTGTCTGTGCAGGCGCCAGGGCAGGCATGAGCAGCAGCGCAAGGCTGCACAGAAGGGTTCTCAGCTTCATCCGTGCGGCTCCGTTTCCCGTTTCATCCCTCAAAACCGGGCGCAGGACGTCTTGCCGGCCGCCGCCGGCGAACCTGTGCCAAAACCTTCGAGCGCGACCTTGATTCCGATATTCGTCGACGCGCTTACATTAGATGAGGACAGGAAGCTGCGCGAGAGGGAAAGATCAACTTTCAGACATTCGTTGCGATAAGTCAGCAGAACCCCCGCATCGCTGGGCGCCCCCGTGACCAGATCATAGCGCCAGTTGGCCTGGGATCGCCAGCCCCGGCCGATCTGCCAGCCGGCCTGCACCAGCCATTCCGAGCGGTCGCGCAGGCTGTTGCCGGCATTGTTCTGCGCCAGCCACAGATAGGAACTGTCGATGTCGAAACGCTTGCCCGCCACGGCCAGGCGGGTTTCGCTGCGGCTGATGCCGCCGCCGGGCACGAATACCATCCGCTGGACCATGCGCAGCCTGTCCATCCGGGTGACCTGGGCCGCCACCACCACCCCCGAGCTGGCCCCCGACAGGCCCGAGGCGGCGGTGAACTGCCCCTGGTCCGACAGGCGGATCACCCGCCCGAGCAGGCCCTCGAAATTCCATCCATCGGCGGCGCGGCGCGACCAGGTGATGCCGACATTCGCGCGCAACCCCCTCTCTACCCGGTCGGTTCCGCTGAAATGATCCAGGCTGAACAGGTTTGCCGGCCCGAACTCTACCAGCGGGCTGTCCTCGTCGGGCACCGCGACCGACGAACCCGGCGACCACACCAGTTGCAGGCGTGGCTGGAGCACCTCCTGCACCTGGCCGCGCCGACGCCCCAGCGGCCAGCGCCAGTCCAGCGCAACCAGCGGTACCGTGCGCTGGATCATGGGGGCAAAGCGGCTGTCCTGCTGCACGCCATAGCTGTCGGCCCGGACCGCCGCGGTCGCCTGGAGCAGCAGGCCACGCCCGGTGATCCATTGCCGGCTCCAGTCCAGCCGCGCGCTCAGCCGTCGCCCGTCGCGGCCCAGGATGTCGGCGGTCGAGCGCCGCACATAGCCCAGCGCAGAAACCGTCATCCCGATCTGTCCGCCGGCCAGGGCGGACTGCCAGCGACGCCGGTAGGAAACATCGCCCAGCAGCTGGGGAATCTGGTCGGCAATGTTGATCGCCGCCAGCGGCCGATAGACGGCAAGCGCGGCCGAGAGCTGGCTGGCCCTGCGGGTGCGGTTCAGGGTGACGGCATTTTCCAGCCGGGTCGTGGCCGAAAATCCGTGTTCGCGCAGATAATCCCTGTCCGAGGCAAGTTGCAGCCTGAGGCCGAGCTGCATTCCTCCGGCCAGACGCCAGGCGCCATCGGCGAACAGATAGGCCCGGCTTGAATGGATCGACACGCTGTCGCGACTGACCGCCCCGGTGGCGGTGATCGCCCCGTTGCGGAACCGTCGGCGCAGCTCGACCGCAAGGGTTGCCGTTCCCGAACTGTACAGCGTCGGTGTCAAGGTGGCATCGGCGTAATCGCCCAGGGTCACGAAATAGGGTGCGGACAGGCCCAGGCCCAGCCGGTCGGAATTGGCGATCTCGGGCACCAGAAAACCGCTGGCCCGCCGCACCGAGGGGTCGGGCAGGCGCAGCCGCGGCAGCCATGCCACGGGCACGCCACCCAGGCGCAGCTCGGCGTTTTCAAAGAACAGCAGCTTGCGTTGCTGGTCGTGGATGATCTGCGATGCCCTGATCTGCCACAGGGGCGTCGGGCGTGCCCGGTTGATGGTGCAGGCCGATGCCGCGGCGCGGAACAGCCGGGTATAACGCCCGCCGCTGCGGCGGATTTCGGTCGCGGTCAGTTGCATCTGGCGGTTCAGCACCATCCGCGCCGAGCGCAGGATTCCCTCGCGCATGTCGGTGGTCAGGCGGGCGAAATCGGCCAGGATCGTGACCGAGTCGCCGTCGCGCAGGCGGATCGGCCCTTCGGCGGTGATCCGGTTGTTGACGGCGTCATAGGTCAGGGCGCGCGCGCTGAGCATGACGCTGCCATAGGTGATCTCCACATTACCGCTGGCCCGCAGCATCCGGTAGCCGGTGGTAAAGACGATGCGATCGGCCTTGAGCGCGGCGGGCAGATCGGCCGGGATGGCCCGCGACCGCCGGCCGGCGCCGGTTGCC
>CAZWXK010000038.1:12140-16533 GCA_964637875.1 uncultured Rhodobacter sp. | reverse complement strand
GGCGATGCGGACAGCAGCGCCAGCAATGCGGCCGTCAGGGTTCCGGTTCGGGGCGGTGTGCGCATTCATCCATCCTCCATGTGCAGGACCAGTCCGGTTGCAAACAGGATCGCCGCCACCGGCGTGCCCCAGGCGGCGGCCAGTACCGGCACCGCCCCGTTTGCGCCCAGGATCTCGGCGAAATTCTGGATGATGTATATCCCAAGTCCGGTCATGACCGTCAGCAGAATCATCGCCCCGCGCCCCGCGCCCCGCACATGGCGCATGGAAAAGGCCGCACCGATCATCACCATCGCCGCCAGCAGCAGGGGCGATGCAAGGACAGCCTGGAAATGCACCTCGTGGCGACGGGTGGCGAAACCCGCCCGCCGCAGACGCTCGATGAAGCGCGGGGTTTCCCAGACCGATACCGTCGCCGGGTTTCCGAAACTGTCGAGGATCTGGCTGCTGGTCAGATCCGAAGGCAGGGTCAGACGATCAAAGCTGCGGGCCGTGCGGTCGGGGACCTCGTCCGGTCGACCCAGCTCCCACAACTTGCCCGAGCCCAGTTGCCAGGCGCCATCGCTCAGGGTCGCGCGCGCGGCGGTGATCCGGCGCACGGCGATACCTTTCCTGCTGAGCTCCCAGAAGGTGACGCCCAGCAGACGGGTTGCGTCGAAATTGGCGCGCTCGGCAAAGATGACGGTCTGGCCGTTTTCGCTGCCCTGGCGCAGCCACAGCCCCTTGCGCGACAGCGAGAATGCCGACAGCGCGTTGCTCCGGTATCGTCCCGTGTCGCTCTCGAACTTGCGCAGGCTGGCCGAGGCAAGCGGGTTCAGGGCAACCACCCCGACCACCCCCAGAAGAAAGGCGGTCAATGTCGGCGCCGCCAGCGTCTGGAATGCCGACAGCCCGGCCGCGCGCGTCGAGACCAGCTCGCTCGAACGGCTGAGCCCCAGAAACAGCACCAGAGAGGCAAGGACGGCAATGATCGAAAGCAGCTGATACACGCCGTTGGGCGCCTGCAGGGCCGCCAGTCGCAGCGTTTCGAGCAGACCCACCCTGTCGGAATCGAACTGGCCCAGAAGGCCGGTCGCATCCGTCACCACGGCAAGGGCAAAGAAGGCACCGAAAAGGGCCAGGAAACGCCACAGAAAGCGCCGGGCCAGATACAGATGCAACGTCATGTCGCCACCCCGCCCGGTGCCGTGGCGTCATCATGCGGTCCCGCGGGCGAGGGGCGCGATGGCGCCGGGGTCCGCCGCCGCATGGCCAGCCACATCACGAGGGCCACGATCAGCAGACCCAGAAGATCGGGCAGATACAGCAGCCACCAATAGGCGATATTGCCGATCGCCAGATTGCGCATCGGGACCGCGATCGTGGCCAGCGCGACCACCACCCCCACCGCGACAAAGACCTGCCGGGTGACCCCGAACCGGCTGAACCCGCCCAGCATCAGGATTGCCACCGCGATCAGCGGATAGATCAAGGATTGCAGCGGCTGTTCGATCCTCTTGTGGGCCTCGATCCTGAAACTGGCCGCGCTCTGTCCGCTTTCGGCCAGCATCCGCGCGGTGGGAAACAGGGCTTTGATCGTCGAGTATTCGGCAATGCTGCGCCGCCGCGTCATGCCGTTGCGGGCCAGCGAGCCGATGTCGAGAACGAACTCGTCGAACTGGATGGTGCTCAGCAACAGGCGTTTTTCGTCAAGCGTCTGGATCACCCCGTCGAACATCACCAGGCGCGCCTCGTCCTGGTGGCGAAACAGGATCGCCTTGCGTGCGGTATAGGTGATGTCGCGCCCCCTGGGGCGCTGGTCGTGCAGAAAGATGTCGATCAGGCTGCCATCGTCGCGCACGTCGCGCACGAAAAAGGTGACATTCTCGGATGGATGCAGAAATCGTCCCCCCACGATCAGTCGCGCGGCGACATCCTCGGCCATGGCGCGCCTGCGCTCGTCCAGCTGAACATAGCTGACCGGCACCAGATAATGGCTGAGCGCACCCGCCAGAATGGCCACCAGAAGGCCGAATATCGCATATGGAAATATCAGCCGCATGGGCGAGATCCCGGCCGCCTGGAGAACCACCATTTCACTGTCCGCATGCAGGCGGTTGGCAACAAACAGCGTCGCCGAAAAGGCAACCACCGGCAGGATGATCGCCACTACCTGGGGCAGGAACAGGATCATGAAGCCGGCAAATGTCGCAACCGGCTGCCCGTCTCCGATCAGCTCGTCGAAAAGGCCGACCGCACGACCGATCCAGTAGACCCCGATCAGGATCAGGGCAAAGAGCGCGAACGGCCCCGTCAGCTGCGACAGGATATATCTGTCAAGCTTTGCCAAGAATGTCCCCCGCACTGTTCACGCTGCCCGATTTCGCGCGCAAACTAGCCCAAAACGGATTTTGACAACAGAGCTATCTGGATATTTCACCGCCCCCGCGTTACCTGTCGGACAGGAAGAATTCCAGCACAGGAAGATGCGCGTCATGACAACACCCGCAAGAATCGAATTTCAGCCAGCCGATACCGCATCGATCGCCCCGGCCGAGGGGCGGATCGCCATTCTGGTTGCCCCCGACGGGCGGATGGACAGGCTTGCGCGCAAGGTCAACAGCCTCACCCGGGGCGCCGTCGCCCGGCTTGCCGAAAGCAAGGTCTTTTCCGACCTGAAAGAGGGCCGTGGTCATGCGCTGTGGTTTCCGGCGGGCCTCGCCGCCGAGGCCGTTCTGGTGGTGAAACTGGCCCGCAACTGCGACTCCCTGACTGCCCGCAAGGCAGGCGCCGGGATGGCCGGATTCGCCGGCGAAAGCGCGCTGACCGTCCTGGCCGCTACCCATCCGCGCGCGGCCCAGATTTCCCTTGGAATCGCCCTGCGGGGCTATGATTTCAACAGCTGCAAGTCCGACCCGGGCAAGGGCCCGGGGCAGGTTGCCTTCCTGGTCAACAACCCCGAAAGGGTGGCCGCCGAGGCCGCCCCGCTGGCCGCGCTGGCCGAGGGCGTGTTCTTTACCCGCGATCTGGTGAACGAGCCCTCGAACATCCTGACCACCACCGATTTCGCCGCCCGCCTGGCCGCCATGCAGGAACTGGGCGTCGATGTCACCATCCTGGAAAAGGACCAGCTTGAAAAACTGGGCATGCGGGCGCTGCTGGCCGTGGGGCAGGGCTCGGCAAGCCCGTCCAGGGTTGTCGTCATGCGCTGGAACCGCGGCCGCCCCGGCGAGGCCCCTCTGGCGCTGGTCGGCAAGGGGGTGGTGTTCGATTCGGGCGGCATCTCGATCAAGCCGGCCGCCGGCATGGAAGACATGACCATGGACATGGGCGGCGCGGCCGTGGTGTCGGGGGTCATGCGCACGCTGGCGCTGCGCAAGGCACGCGCCAATGTCGTGGGCGTGGTCGGGCTGGTCGAGAACATGCCCGACGGGCGTGCCCAGCGCCCCGGCGACGTGGTGAAATCCATGAAGGGCGACATGATCGAGGTCATCAATACCGACGCCGAGGGCCGCCTCGTCCTGGCCGACATCCTGTGGTATGCGCAGCAGGAATTCAAACCCGCGGGCGTGATCGACCTGGCCACGCTGACCGGGGCGATCATCATCGGGCTGGGCCACGAAAACGCCGGGGTATTCGCCAATGACGATGCCCTGTGCGACGCCTTCCTGCGCGCCGCCCGCGCCGAGGGCGAAGGCGCCTGGCGCATGCCGCTGGGCGATGCCTATGACAAGCTGATCAAGTCGCGCATCGCCGACATCAAGAACACCGGCGGCCGGCCGGCGGGCTCGATCACCGCGGCGCAGTTCCTCAAGCGGTTCATCAAGGATGACATGCCCTGGATCCACCTCGATATCGCCGGCGTCGCCCTGCGCAAGGAGGCAACCGACCTTGCCCCCAAGGGCGCGACCGGCTGGGGCGTGCTGGCGCTTGACCGCCTGATCCGCGACCGGTTCGAGGGCTGATGGCCGAGGTCCTGTTCTACCACCTGACGCGCACGCCGCTCGAGGCCACCCTGCCCGAGCTGCTGGAAAAGACGCTGGCGCGCGGCTGGCGTGCGCTGGTGCGCGGCCGGCGGCAGGACCACCTCGAATGGCTGGACGAACGGCTGTGGGTCGCCTCCGATGACGGCTTTCTGCCCCATGGGCTGGCGGGCGGTGCGCATGACGCCGCCCAGCCGGTGCTGCTGACAACCGCCGCCGACAACCCCAACAAGGCCGACCTGCTGTTTCTGGTGGACGGCGCCGCTGCCACAGCGGACGAGCTGGGCAATTTCACCCGCGCCTGCATCCTGTTCGACGGCAATGACGAGGCCGCGCTGAATGACGCACGCGCCCTTTGGAAACAGGTGGTGGCCGCAGGCCTGCCCGCAAAATACTGGTCACAGGAAAGCGGCCGCTGGCAGCAGAAGGCC
>CAZWXK010000038.1:0-12040 GCA_964637875.1 uncultured Rhodobacter sp. | reverse complement strand
AGGCCTGCCCGCAAAATACTGGTCACAGGAAAGCGGCCGCTGGCAGCAGAAGGCCAGCTCTGACTGAAGGCAATCTGGTCTTCTTCTTTGCCCAAATACTCGATCGTCCGGGGCGCTTGCGGCCCGGACATGCACCTGCCGGCCCCTTGTCCGGGGCCTTTCGGCAATAACCGCCCTCAGCCGAAATCATTGCCGATATTCTGCTGATAGGCCTTTACCAGATTGCCGAAACGGGTGAACTTGCCCTCGAAACTCAGCTCGATGGTGCCGATGGGGCCGTGGCGCTGCTTGCCGATGATGACCTCGGCCTTGCCGTGCAGGCGCTCCATTTCCTCCTGCCACTTCATCATCGCCTCGACGTCATGATCGCCGGGCTTTTCGCGCTCCTTGTAGTATTCCTCGCGATAGACGAACATCACCACATCGGCGTCCTGCTCGATCGACCCCGATTCCCGCAGGTCCGACAGCTGCGGTCGCTTGTCGTCGCGGTTTTCCACCTGGCGCGACAGCTGCGACAGCGCGACAACGGGAATGTCCAGCTCCTTGGCGATGGCCTTGAGCCCCTGGGTGATTTCGCTGACCTCGTTCACGCGGCTGTCCCTGGCGCTGGCCGGGCGCACCAGCTGCAGATAGTCCACCATCAGCACATCCAGCCCATGGGTGCGTTTCAGGCGCCGGGCGCGGGCGGCAAGCTGGCTGATGGGCAGTGCGGGCGTGTCGTCGATGAACAGCGGGCAGGATTCCAGCGCCTTGGCCGCCTCGACAAAGCGGCGGAATTCGGCCTCGGTCATGTCGCCGCGGCGGATCTGCTCGCTGGGCACCTCGGCGGCCTCGGACAGGATGCGCGCGGCCAGCTGTTCGGCACTCATTTCAAGGCTGAAGAACCCGACCACCCCGCCCTCGACGGCGCCCTCGCTGCCATCGGGCAGCTTGCCCTTCCTGTAGGCGCGCGCGATGTTGTAGGCGATATTGGTCGCCAGCGAGGTCTTGCCCATCGACGGGCGCCCGGCGATGATCAGCAGGTCCGATTTGTGCAGCCCGCCCAGCTTGCGGTCCATGTCGATCAGCCCGGTGGAAATGCCGGCAAGCCCGCCCTCGCGCATATAGGCGGCGTTGGCCACCTGAACGGCGTCTGTCACCGCCTTGAGAAAACTCTGGAATCCGGTGTCTGAATGACCCTGCTCGCCCAGCTGGTAGAGGCGTTGTTCCGCCTCGACGATCTGTTCCTCGGGCTCGGAATCCACCTCCATCCGCGCGGCCTTGCCGGCGATTTCATGGCCGATCTCGATCAGCTCGCGCCGGATGGCAAGGTCATGGATGAGCTGCGCATAGTCGCGCGCCGCAAAGACGGAAATCGCCGCCCCCGCAAGGCGCGCCAGATAGGCCGGCCCGCCCAGCTCGGCAAGGCCTGCGTCATCCTCGAGAAAGGCCTTGAGCGTCACCGGCGAGGCCAGCGCATTCTTCTGGATCCGTTGCTCGGCGATCGAGAAGATGCGCGCATGAACCGGGTCGAAAAAATGGCGTGCCTGCACCAGATTTGCGATGCGGTCATAGACGTCGTTGTTGACCAGAAGCGCGCCCAGCAGGGCCTGCTCGGCCTCGATATTGTGGGGCAGCGCCGGGATGTCGCCGTCTTCGGGGCCGTCTTCGGGCGCCGGTATCTGTTCGTCCTTGATCGCGGATATGCCGCTCATCTGCCTGTTCCCATGATCCTGTACGCCCGGGTCGATGCGGGGCCTCGAATACCGGATTTCCGCATCAACACCCCGCCATCCATGGCAAGCCTGTGGAAAAACCTGTGGGCGAATCCCCTATGCGTCGGGCCGTCCGACAACCCCGGGCGCAGCTTATCAAAAAAGACGCGGAATCGAATGCCCTTTTTGCCTTTTTTGCGGGGGATCTGCCTGATGGGGCATCTTCGGGCCAGGGCCGCGATGGCGCAGATGGCGGTCTGCGGGTCCGCCCGTCGGGTTTCGGGTTCCGGGGGGCGTGATGCGCTTGCCCAGCGGGCCGCTTGCGGGCACAATGGCACCAGCGAGTCGTCGGAGGGAAGCCGGGCCGCCGGGTGGGCCGAAAAGGCGCCAAATCTTGAAAATCCCGGTGTCGTTCCCATCTGTCTAGACTGAGAGAAAGAAGAGGTCGGGGGCCGCCGGATGGGCCGGGGCCGGGACCTCTTGCCAGACCGAGGTACATGAATGACCGAATCGAGCGGCAACATCTATCCTGTCCTTCCCCTGCGCGAGATCGTGGTTTTTCCCCACATGATCGTGCCGCTTTTCGTCGGCCGCGAGAAATCCGTCCGCGCCCTCGAGGAGGTGATGGGCGAGGACAAGGAAATCCTGCTGTCATCGCAGATCGACCCGGCTGTCGATGACCCCACCCCCGAGGGCATATACAAGACCGGCGTCATCGCATCCGTGCTGCAACTGCTGAAACTGCCCGACGGTACCGTCAAGGTGCTGGTCGAGGGGCGCAGGCGTGTGCGCATCCTGGAATTTCTGGACAATGACGCCTTTTTCGAGGCGCGCGCCGAAATCCTGACCGAAACCCTGGGCGATGCGATCGCGGTCAAGGCGCTCAGCCGGTCGGTGACGCGCGAATTCGAACGCTATGCCAAGCTGAACAAGAACGTCCCCGAAGAGGCCCTTGCCGCGGTGGCCGAAATCGACGACCCGGCCAAGCTGGCCGACACCGTGGCCGGCCATCTGGGCGTCAATGTCGAGGAAAAGCAGCACCTGCTGGAAACCCTCGACGTGGGCGAGCGCCTTGAACGTGTCTTTGGCCTGATGGAGGGCGAAATGTCCGTCCTGCAGGTCGAGAAAAAGATCAAGTCGCGCGTCAAGACCCAGATGGAGCGCACCCAGCGCGAATATTATCTGAACGAGCAGATGAAGGCCATTCAGAAGGAACTGGGCGACGGCGACGGCGGCCAGGACGAGATCAACGAATACGAAGAAAGGATCCAGAAGACCAAGCTGTCGAAAGAGGCCCGCGAAAAGGCCGAGGCCGAACTGAAAAAGCTGAAATCCATGTCGCCCATGTCGGCCGAGGCGACCGTCGTGCGCAACTATCTCGACTGGATCCTTTCGATCCCGTGGGGCAAGAAGAGCCGCGTGAAAAAGGATCTCAAGCGCGCGCAGCAAATCCTCGACAAGGATCACTACGGCCTTGAAAAGGTCAAGGAGCGGATCATCGAATATCTTGCGGTGCAGCAGCGTTCCAGCAAGCTGCGCGGCCCGATCCTGTGCCTTGTCGGCCCGCCGGGCGTGGGCAAGACCAGCCTGGGCAAGTCGGTCGCCCGCGCCACGGGGCGCGAGTTCATCCGTATCTCGCTGGGCGGGGTCCGGGACGAAAGCGAAATCCGCGGCCACCGGCGCACCTATATCGGATCCATGCCCGGCAAGATCATCCAGTCGATGAAGCGCGCGAAAACGGTGAACCCGCTCATCATGTTCGACGAGATCGACAAGATGGGCCAGGATTTCCGCGGCGACCCGGCCAGCGCCATGCTCGAGGTTCTCGACCCCGAGCAGAACGCGACCTTTACCGACCATTACCTCGAGGTCGAATACGACCTGTCCAACGTGATGTTCATCACCACGGCCAACAGCTACAACATGCCGGGGCCGCTCCTGGACCGGATGGAGATCATCACCCTTGCCGGCTATACCGAGGACGAAAAGCGCGAGATCGCCAAGCAGTATCTGCTGCCCAAACAGCTCAAGGGCCACGGCCTGAAACAGGGCGAGTTCGAGCTGTCTGACGACGCGCTGACCGACATCATCCGCTATTACACGCGCGAGGCGGGCGTGCGGAACCTGGAACGCGAGATCGCCAAGCTGTGCCGCAAGGCGGTTACGCGCATCATCCGGGGCGAGGCCGAAAAGGTGGTCATCGCGCCCGAGCAGCTGGAGGAATTCCTTGGGGTGCGCCGCTTCAAATACGGGCTGGCCGAGGACGAGGATCAGGTCGGCGTGGTCACGGGCCTTGCCTGGACCAGCGTCGGCGGCGATCTGCTGCATATCGAGGCGCTGAAACTGCCCGGCAAGGGCCGGATGAAGACCACCGGCAAGCTGGGCGACGTGATGAAGGAGTCGATCGACGCGGCCAGCTCGTTCGTGCGCTCGATTGCACCCGAGATCGGCGTCAAGCCGACCGTGTTCGAGCATATCGACATCCACGTCCATGTGCCCGAAGGCGCCACCCCCAAGGACGGCCCCAGCGCCGGGGTGGGGATGGTCACGTCGATCGTGTCTGTCCTGACCGGCATCAAGGTGCGCAAGGACATCGCCATGACCGGCGAGGTCACGCTGCGCGGCCATGTGCTGCCCATCGGCGGGCTCAAGGAAAAGCTGCTGGCGGCGCTGCGCGGCGGCATCAAGACCGTGCTGATCCCGGCCGACAACGAAAAGGATCTGGCCGAGATCCCCGACAACGTCAAGGAAGGGCTGAAAATCATCCCCGTGTCGGATGTGCGCGAAGTGCTGAAATACGCGCTGGTCGAGGCGCCCGAACCGATCGAATGGGACGAGGCCGCCGAAGAGGCCGCCGCAGCCGCCATGGCGCGGGGCAAGACGGCGGAAATTTCCTCGAAGGTTGCCCACTGACCTCTGGACAGGGCGGTGTTCGGACCCGCCCTGTCAAACCCCCTTGGTCAAACCCCCTTGCAGAACATGAAATCCGGCGCTAAACAGCAGGCCGGTTCAGGGTGATTAGCTCAGTGGTAGAGCGCTTCGTTCACATCGAAGATGTCGGGAGTTCAAATCTCTCATCACCCACCATTCCACCCACGACCCATCACCCCAGCCCCATACCCCAGCCCCATCGGGGCGCACTGCCTCGGGCGCGGGCGCGGGTTGCACATGACCGGACCGGTTTCGTCCGTTGGGCGCGCCTGCGGCCCGGGTGCTATCTGAGGGCGGCCTCGATATTGCCGCCATCCACCGTCATCACATGGGCAGTCGTGCGTTCGCTCAGCGCCAGCGCGACAAAGGCCTGTGCGACATGGCGTGCCTCGACCTCGCGACCCAGCAGATTGCCGGCCATGTAGGTTGCCTCGTCCACGCCGCGGGCACGGGCGCGTTCGGCGATGAAATCGTCGTCCAGCAGGCCCGACCGGATACGGTCGGCATTGATCCCGTTGACCCGCACCCCGATCGGCCCCAGTTCCAGCGCAAGCTGCCTGAGCAGAAAGAATGTCGTGGCCTTGGGCAGGCCATAGGCGCCAAAACCGCGCCCCGGATTGACCGCCTGTTTCGAGACATTGAACAGGATCTGCCCGCCGCGTCCCTGGGCCTCGAAAATGCGTGTGGCCGCACGCGAGAAACGCTGATGGGCAAAGAAGTTCAGCTCGAAACTCTGGCGCAGCAGGGCGTCGTCCATGTCCTTCATCTCGCCCGACCAGGCGGCTCCGGCATTTGAGACCAGGATATCGAGACCGCCGAAACGCGCAACACAGGCATCGGTTGCGCGCCGGGCTGCCCCTTTCCGGGTGATGTCGATCGCCAGCCCGTCATGGCCCGGGCCAAGCGCGCCGAGCACCTGTTGCAGCCCATCCTCGGATTGATCGACCACAAAGATGTTGGCGCCCTGATCGGCAAGGGCCCTGGCCGTGGCCGCGCCGATGGCCCCCGCGCCGCCGGTGATCAGTACGACCCGCCCGGCCAGCGCCGGCGGCGCAGCCGTGCCCAGCTTGGCCTGTTCGAGCGACCAGTATTCCATGTCGAATATTTCCGCATCCCCCACCGGGTAAAAGCCGCCGCAGTCCTGCCCATAGGCCATGGCCACGATCCCCTGCTCGGCCAGATCCGCCGCGATTGCGGCGGCGCGGGCATCGCGCCCCATGCCGACAATGCCCAGCCCCTCGATCCAGGCAAGGGTCGGGGCAGGGTTCAGCATGGTCTTGCCGTCGGGGTGGCGGGCGACATTGCGGGTGAAATAGGCCACATAATCGTCGATATAGGCAGCGACCGCCCGATCGATGGCCGCGCGGCCGGATTCGATGGTCTTGCGACGCAGCAGCAGCGGGCGGTTCTTGGTGCGGATCACATGGTCGGGCGTTGCCACCCCGCGCGTGGCCAGCTGGTCGAGATCGTCGCGGGAAAGGAATTCCATGACATTGGCCCCCGCGCGCAGGTCCATGACCGGCATGGCCGCGTCGCGATCCTCGGCAAAGGCGGCATTGGCCTCGCCCAGGATGCCGCGCAGCAACGGCAGGACACGCGCCGCCCCGGCCGCCGGACGGGGCCGCGGGGGGGGCGCCATGGCGGGGGTCGTCACCGGCTTGCCGCGCTTGCGGCGCAGCCAGTCCTCGGCCAGATCGGTCTGTGCGATCAGGCGGTCATAGGCCGTCCGCGCATCATCGGCAAAGGCGAAATGGCCATGTTTCAGCAGCAACAGCCCCTCGACCTGGGGGTTGGCCTCGTAGATTTCGGCAGCCGCGCGGGCCAGCGCGAAACCGGGCATGAAAAAGGGGACGCAGGCAATCCGCCCCTCGAATATTTCCTGAACCACCTGTTCGGCATCGGGCAGATCGGCCAGCGCCAGCATGGCCGTGGCATGGGTATGGTTGATGAAGGCATGAGGCAGATAGGCATGAAGCAGCACCTCGACCGAAGGGTTGTGCGCCGAGGAATCCAGCAGCGCGCCGCGGGCCGCATTCACCATGTCCTCGTCGGACAGACGGTCAAGGGCGCGCAGCCTCAGCAGGGGTTCCAGGCGCAGCCCCGGCATGCCCTCGGGCCGGATATGGGCCAGATCCCAGCCGCTGCCCTTGACGTGCAGCACGTCGATCTCGTGGCCCAGCAGGTCGCGTCGCCTGACCTTGCACGAGCTGTTGCCGCCGCCATGCTGAACCATTGCCGGGTCTGCGCCGAACAGCCGCGAGGCATAGGCCTCGAGCGCCAGCGCCCGGTCGGCGGCGGCGTCGGCGGTATCGCCCCCGGCCCCGGCGCGGGCAGCTATCCGGGCGGCTTCCTGTTCGTTCCAGAGATTGGCAACCATGTTCGTTCATCCTTGGAAAACATGACCCCCTGCCGGGGTGAAAGACGGGGTGCGGCCCATGGCCCCATGACGCGCTCAGGGCGAAATGAACTGCACGCCCCTGATACGCTCGATTTCGAAAAGATCCTCTTCATAGATGTCGGTCAGGGCATCCAGATATTCCGCATCCCAGCCAGGGGCCTCGACATTCAGGGTCTCGTCCTCGATCTCGAACTTGTCGAGAAAGGCGTCGAGCACGCGCCGGCGCTGGGCCTCGTTTGCGGGTGGGTGGGTTTCCAGATAGGCCTGCATCCGTTCCAGCCCCTCGGGCATCATGATATGGGCCAGGAAATCGTCCAGCGCGCTCAGCCGGGTTTCGGGGGCATGGCCGGAAATCTCGCGCATCAGGTCGCGCCAGATGAAGGGCGTGTCCTCGTTGCTCCAGACCTTGATCCTGACGTCCTCGGGCAGGGCCAGGCGGATGCGGCCGATCACCTCGGACCAGCGCAGTTCGAGCGGGTCGAACCGGCTGATGAAGGCGGCGAAATCGTCCTCGGGCTGTCTGGCGAAACAGGCCGGCAGAAAGGTTGCCGGATTGCGGATGCCGATACAGAATGTCGTCGGGTTCTGCGGGAACAGGTTGCGCAGGCGCAGGCATTTCTCGCCCGCCTCGGGGTAGAGCCGGCCATGGTCGAGTATCCGTGGCCAGCCCGACAGAAAGGCGTCGTTGGAAAAGACGATGCGTTTCGGGTCGTCCTCGGTCAGGACGGAATCGAGTATCCCTTCCTGAATTTCCGGCCCTGCCGGCGCCCCCTTGAGGAAATTGAGCGTTTCGCGGATCAGGGTCCTGAACCTGGCCGGATGGGCGATGACGATGCCCTCGGGCGCAAGCAGACGCCGGTTGCGGTTCAGACATTGAAATATCTGCCCCTCATCGGTGCAATGGACGCCAACGTGATAAACGATTTCCATGATGTTCTGCCAAACTGCCAACCTGCCGTGAGCAGGGTCGAGTATATCGCCTTTTCTGGACAGGGAAACCGGTTTCCGATAAGTCGGGTCAAATGGTTGAGCAAACAAGTCAGATAAAGGCAGGCCGTCACCGCCCTCGACCCGATCCATGGTCGCTGGGGGCGGCCGCAATCGCCGCGGTCGTGCTGCTGCCGATCCTGTCGGTGGCCTGGATCGCGCTGTCGCCGGGCGAAAACATCTGGCCGCATCTGCTGGCCACATCCCTGCCGCGCTATCTGGCCAATACGCTGGTGCTGATGCTGTCGGTCGGCCTGCTCAGCGCGATGGTGGGTACGGGGGCGGCATGGCTGGTGGTGATGTACCGCTTTCCCGGGCACGGCGTGCTGCAATGGGCGCTGCTGCTGCCGCTGGCGATCCCGGCCTATATCGGGGCCTATGCGCTGGTGGATTTTCTTGAATATGCCGGCCCGGTACAAGGCGCGCTCAGGGCGGTTTTCGGCTGGAGTTCGGCCCGCGATTACTGGTTTCCGGAAATCCGGTCGCGGACCAGCGCGGTCATCGTTCTGTCGGCGTCGCTCTACCCTTATGTCTATATCCTGGCGCGCACCGCCTTTCGCGAGCAATCCATCGGGGTCCTGGATGTCGCCCGTGCCCTGGGGTGCGGGCCGTGGTCCAGCTTCTGGCGGGTCGGGCTGCCTCTGGCGCGTCCGGCAATCGCGGCGGCCGTTGCCATCGTGATGATGGAAACCGCCAATGATTTCGGCACGGTCGACTATTTCGCCGTCCAGACCCTGACCACCGGCATTTTCACGACCTGGCTCGAGGCATCCAATGTTTCCGGCGCGGCGCAGATCGCGATGGTGATGATGGGGGTGATCCTGCTGCTGGTGGCGCTGGAAAAGCTGGGGCGCAGGCGCATCCGGTTTCATCGCACTACCAGCCGGCAGATGCCTGTCAAGGCCCATCGATTGCACGGGTTGGCGGCGTTGGCGGCAACGCTGTTGTGTCTGCTGCCGTTTCTGGTGGGCTTTGCCCTGCCGGCGCTGGTCATCGGCTGGCGGGCATTGGCCAGCGTCGATATCTGGACCGACCCCGATCTCTATCGCGCCCTGGTCAACACCCTGTGGGTTGGCGGAACGGCCGCCCTGCTGACGGTTCTGGGCGGGATATTCATGGTCTATGGTGTGCGCCTGAGCGGGCGGCGCCTGCCGGCCCTGCTGTTGCCGGCGACGACGATCGGCTATGCCGCGCCCGGCGCGGTTCTGGGAATCGGGCTGATGATCCCCCTGGCGGGGCTGGACCAGAGGGTTGCCGATGCGCTCGAAAGGCTGACCGGCCATGATCCGGGGCTGATCCTGACCGGTTCGACCGCGGCCATCATACTGGCCTATTTCGTGCGCTTTTTCGCCATTGCCCAGGGGGCGGCCGATGCCGCAATGGGGCGGATATCGCCATCGCTGCCGATGGCGGCACGCTCGCTGGGTCAGACGGCCGCGGGCAGCCTGATGCGCGTATATCTGCCCATGATCCGGGGGTCGGTGGCAACCGCGCTGCTGCTGGTTTTCGTGGACAGCGTCAAGGAACTGCCGGCGACGCTGTTGTT
Organism: uncultured Rhodobacter sp.; assembly: GCA_964637875.1. Lineage (GTDB taxonomy): Bacteria > Pseudomonadota > Alphaproteobacteria > Rhodobacterales > Rhodobacteraceae > UBA5972. Next base: position 2,484 of record CAZWXK010000038.1, on the reverse strand, counting down.
GCGGCCCTTCAATTTCAACACGCTGGCCACGCGGGTCTATGATCAGGCGTCGCTGGAAAACCTGACGGATGCGGCCCCTGCGGCGCTGATCGTGATGGCGGTCGGCTTTGTCGCGGTGCTGCTGCTGGCGCGCTCCAGTCGCTGAGCGGGGCGCGCATGAAAAGGCCGCGCCCAGGCGGGGGACGCGGCCTTGAGGGGTCGTGATCCCGGGCGATGACATCGGGCCGGGTCGGCCAGGGTCATCGGCGGGTCATCGGCGGGTCATCGGCGCCGGGGCGTCAGTTCCTGTCGCTGTCGTCCGAGGCCCCGGTCGCGTCTGCCCCGGTCGTCTCTTCGGGCGCTTCTTCGGGCTGCTCCTGATCGAACTCGTCTGCCGCGGCGGCACCGATATCGTCGAACAGTTCGGCGATCTCGAATTCGGCTTCGGCCTCGGCCTCGGCGGCCAGATCCTGGATCGACTTGCCCGAGGCCTGCAGCTCGGCCTCTTCGGGCGAGCGGGCGACGTTGATCTCGATCCGGACCTCGACCTCGGGGTGCAGGATGACGGTGACGCCATGCACACCCAGCTCCTTGATCGGGCGGTCAAGGCGGATCTGCTTGCGATCGACGGTGAACCCGCCTTCGGTTGCGGCCGTGGCGATGTCGCGGTTGGATACCGAACCGTAGAGAGAGCCGGTCTCGGATGCCGAACGAATCACGATGAACTGCTGGCCGTCCAGTTTGGCGCCGACGGCCTCGGCCTCGGATTTCAGTTCGAGGTTCTTGGCCTCGAGCTGCGCCTTCTGGGTTTCGAAATGCTTGATGTTGGCGGGGGTGGCGCGCAGCGCCTTGCCCTGGGGCAGCAGATAGTTGCGGGCATAGCCCTGCTTGACGTTGACCACGTCGCCCATCTGGCCCAGCTTGGCCACGCGTTCGAGAAGGATGACTTCCATTGTATCGTCTCCTTATTTCACGACATAGGGCAAGAGGGCCAGGAAACGGGCGCGCTTGATGGCGCGGGCCAGTTCACGCTGCTTCTTGGCGGAAACGGCGGTGATGCGCGACGGCACGATCTTGCCGCGTTCGGAAATGTAGCGTTGCAGCAGCTTGGTGTCCTTGTAGTCGATCCTGGGCGCGTTATCGCCCGAAAACGGACAGGTCTTGCGGCGGCGGAAAAACGGTTTGTTGGCCATGATTTGCAATCCTCTCGATCAGTTGCGGCGCGGGCCGCGGGAACCACGATCGTCACGGGCGGATTTCGCCTGCATGACAACGGACGGGCCTTTTTCGTGCTCGTCCACCTTGATGGTCAGCACGCGCATGACATCGTCATGCAGGCGCATCAGGCGTTCCATTTCCTGCACGGCCGATGCGGGCGCGTCGGTCCTCATCAGGGCATAATGGCCCTTGCGGTTCTTGTTGATCTTGTAGGCCATGGTCTTGAGGCCCCAGTATTCGGAATCGACAACCTTGCCGCCATTGTCGGCAAGGATGGCCCCGAAATGTTCGATAAGGCCTTCGGCCTGCGCGTTGGACAGGTCCTGACGCGCGATGAATACATGCTCGTAGAGCGGCATATTCGTTTCCTTTTCTCATGCGTGCTTCAAAATGCGGCCCGTTGACCCTTCCGCCGGGCGCATACGAGAGGCGAACGCGGCAACAACGATGCGGAAGATGGCGCGTTATACCCGTTCTGGCGCGCAAGGCAAGAGCTCATGCAGCCGCCCTGTCGCAAGGGGCGGGGCCGCAGGGGGCCACAAGAGCGCCCCGACCCCCCTGAGGCCGTCGGCAGCGCAATCCCGAAGCGCAACGAATTTCCCCGAAAAGGCCATAGTCCTGCCTCTTTTGCGCGCTCGAATAAGGTTGGTTTCGCTCCGGGGCGCGTCCTGCGTGCCCGACGGCATCCCTTGATGCCGACCTTGGCGAGAGAGGTAGTGTCAGTGATAAAACGTCATATCAGCAAGAAAACCGCCCCTGCGGGCCAGACCCGAGGTCGCACCGGGGGCCTCACCGGGCGGCGACGTTCGCCCGCGCCGCAATTCCTGCCGGAGCCGGCCTTGCCCGACCAGCCGGAACCCGTTGCACAGGGGGGGCAATCCAGGCTTGAGCGCGAGCTGCGCGTGTTTGCGCGCGATCAGCGAGGGGCGGTATCGACCGACAACGTGATCCTCATGGCCGGCGTCATCGCGATTGCGCTGCTGGCGATCGGAAACTACACGACCGGCGCCAAGGATCTGGCCCAGAACCGCAAGGAAGTGCTGTCAGGCTATCGCGGCATCAAGTCCTCGGCGACGAACAGGAAATACGCATCCACGTCGGCGACGACAGGTACGACCCCGACAACCTGGACAGGAACGACCACGGGCGGCACGACCGGAGGAACTACAGGCGGTACAGGTGGCACGGGCGGAACCACGGGCGGAACCACGGGCGGCACGACGGGCGGCACGGGCGACGGAGGAACGACCGGAGGCACCACAGGCGGTACTGGCACCACGGGCACCA
>CAZWXK010000037.1:16300-25924 GCA_964637875.1 uncultured Rhodobacter sp. | reverse complement strand
CGGCGCTGCTGCTGCCGGGTATCTGGAAGCTGGTCGGCCGCGCGCGCGGCTAGAGCATGTCGCGTTTGATCGAATTCTCCTGGCCCGGGTCGCACAGCGGCCCGGGCATGCGCCCGCCCGCCCCCATGGCGGGCGCATCCGCGCCCACCCGGGCGGTTGCACGCCCTCGGTTCGGAACACGGGCGAATCCGATCTGGGGCGACATGCTCCAGGCGGTTGTCAGGTTGAAATTCAGCGGGCGCGGCCAGCGATGGCGGCGCCCTCCTTTCACGGCGACGGAAATATCCGGTCGAAAGTTTTCCGCAGCGCGACATCGAGATCTTCCATCGTGACCGGCAGGCCCAGATCGACAAGGCTGGTCACGCCATGTTCCCGGATGCCGCAGGGCACGATTCCGTCGAAATGCGAAAGGTCGGGATCCACATTGATCGAGATGCCGTGAAACGTCACCCATTTGCGGACACGTACGCCGATGGCGGCAACCTTGTCCTCGCGCGGGCTGCCATCGGCATTGGGCGGCTTGTCCGGGCGCGCGACCCAGACGCCGACCCGGCCCTCGCGGATCTCGCCCCTGACGCCGAATTCGGCCAGGGTCTCGATGACCCAGCGTTCCAGTGCGTGGACATAACGCCGCAGATCGCGCCCCCTCCGATTGAGGTCGAGCATCACATAGGCGACGCGCTGACCGGGGCCGTGATAGGTGTACTGGCCACCCCGGCGCGCCGTGAACACAGGAAAACGGCCGGGCTCGATCAGGTCCTCGGGGCGCGCACTGGTGCCGGCGGTATAAAGGGGGGGGTGTTCCAGCAGCCAGACGGCCTCGTCCGCGGTGCCGGCAATGATTCCACCGACCCGGCGCTCCATCTCGGCCAGGGCGCGTGGATAGGGAACCTCGTTGTCCGAAGTGATCCAGCTCACCATGATTTCGGTCTCCCGTTGCGTGCATGATCGGATCCAGTCATGCGCGACCTGCTCTAACGCCGATTGCGGCCAAGGTCCACGGCATTTGCCAGGTGTCTCGGCCCCATGTGCAGGGCCATCCGCCGGGCTGTTCCGGGCTGTGCTGCCCTGCCTGTTCACGCTTTCGCAACCGCCTCTTGCACCCCCTCGTGCGCCACACTAAGACTCTGTTCAGCACCCTTTGGATAGAAGGGCGACATGAGTAACGCAAAGGCAGGCGAATGAGAGACCCGATCGACACCTACATGAATACCCTCGTGCCCATGGTGGTCGAGCAGACCAGCCGGGGCGAGCGCGCCTATGACATCTTTTCGCGCCTGCTGAAGGAGCGGATCATCTTTGTTTCGGGCCCGGTGCATGACGGCATGTCGACGTTGATCGTGGCCCAGCTGCTGTTCCTTGAGGCCGAGAATCCGAAAAAGGAAATCTCGATGTACATCAACAGCCCCGGCGGCGTGGTGACTTCGGGCCTGTCGATCTATGACACCATGCAGTATATCCGGCCCAAGGTCTCGACCCTGTGTATCGGGCAGGCGGCCAGCATGGGCTCGCTCCTGCTGGCTGCGGGTGAAAAGGGCATGCGTTTCAGCCTGCCCAACAGCCGTATCATGGTGCATCAGCCCTCGGGCGGCTTCCAGGGCCAGGCCAGCGACATCGCGCTGCATGCCAAGGAAATCCTCGAACTCAAGGACCGCCTGAACCGCATCTATGTGGAACATACCGGCCAGCCGTTGAAAAAGGTCGAAACGGCGCTGGACCGCGACAATTTCATGACCGCCGAAGAGGCCCGCGATTTCGGCCTGATCGACGAGATCGTCGATCGTCGCGGCGAGGAAGACGAAGGGTGAGCGAGACATGTTTCCCTCACCCCCGCGGCAGGCGGGATGTGTGGGGGCGAAAAGAATTGCCCATGTTGGAAAACTGCCATAACCTGCAGGACAGGGGGGCGGAGACGGGTGGTCGTGATGGCCCGCAAGCGCAAATGAGCAAGGCAAAGGTGACCTATGGCGAACTCTAACAACGGTGACAGCAAGAACACCCTCTATTGCTCGTTCTGCGGCAAGAGCCAGCACGAGGTGCGCAAGCTGATCGCGGGACCGACCGTGTTCATCTGCGATGAATGTGTCGAGCTGTGCATGGACATCATCCGCGAGGAAACCAAATCCTCGATGACCAAGTCCAGCGACGGGGTGCCAACCCCGGCCGAGATCTGCAAGGTTCTCGACGATTACGTGATCGGCCAGGAAATGGCCAAGCGGGTTCTGTCGGTAGCGGTGCACAACCACTACAAGCGCCTGAACCACGCAGCCAAGTCGGCCGATATCGAGCTGGCGAAATCCAACATCCTGCTGATCGGCCCCACCGGCTGTGGCAAGACGCTGCTGGCGCAGACGCTGGCGCGCATCATCGACGTGCCCTTTACCATGGCTGATGCCACCACCCTGACCGAGGCCGGCTATGTGGGCGAGGATGTGGAAAACATCATCCTGAAACTGTTGCAGGCATCGGAATACAATGTCGAGCGCGCCCAGCGCGGGATCGTCTATATCGACGAGGTGGACAAGATCACCCGCAAGTCCGACAACCCCTCGATCACCCGCGACGTGTCGGGCGAAGGCGTGCAGCAGGCGCTGCTGAAAATCATGGAAGGGACCATCGCCAGCGTGCCGCCGCAAGGCGGGCGCAAGCATCCGCAGCAGGAATTCCTGCAGGTGGACACGACCAACATCCTGTTCATCTGCGGCGGGGCATTCGCCGGGCTCGAAAAGATCATTGCCCAGCGCGGCAAGGGCAGCTCGATCGGTTTCGGTGCCGACGTCAAGGACGAGGAAGAGCGCGGCATTGGCGAGATCCTGGGCGATCTCGAACCCGAAGACCTGCTGAAATTCGGCCTCATCCCCGAATTTGTCGGCCGTCTGCCGGTGATCGCGACGCTCACCGACCTTGACGAGGATGCGCTGGTGACGATCCTGAGCCAGCCCAAGAACGCGCTGGTCAAGCAGTATCAGCGCCTGTTCGAACTGGAAGACGTCAAGCTGACCTTTACCGAAGAATCGCTGCGGGCCATCGCCAGGCGCGCCATTGCCCGCAAGACGGGCGCGCGGGGCCTGCGCTCGATCATGGAGGATATCCTGCTGGATACCATGTTCGACCTGCCGGGCCTTGAGGGCGTGGAAGAGGTTGTCGTCAACGAAGAGGCCGTCAATGGCGATGGCAAGCCGCTGCTGATCTATACCGATCGCGCCGAGGAAAGCGCCACCGCCAGCTGAATGCACTGAAATTGCCCCAGATCGGGGCTGGACCTCGCCCCCCGAACGGGTGCATATGAGGCAAGCGGTTCAAGAGGTGTGTCATGAAGTTTCTCAAACGGATGTTCGCATGGTGGGATGGCCAGACCATCGGCACGCAGCTTTACACCTGGCGCAAGGGCCAGTTCGTTGGCGAGGACGAGCAGGGCAACCGTTTCTACCAGACCGCCGACGGCAAGCGCCGCTGGGTGATCTATGATGGCGAGATCGAGGCCAGCCGTATTCCCGCCGACTGGCATGGCTGGCTGCATGGTACCTTTGACCAGCCACCCACCAGCGCACAGCCAAGGCACCATGAATGGGAAAAGCCGCGCCAGCCCAACCCCACGGGAACGCCCGCGGCCTATGCGCCGCCGGGCTCGATGCGCCGGCCGCGGCCGGTGATCCGTCAGGACTATGAGGCCTGGCAGCCCGAATAGGGCTGCGCTTGGGGATGGCATGGCGCAAAATACCACAGAAACCCTGATCGGCGGTATCGTTCTGGCGGCTGCGGTCGGTTTCGTGATCTTCATGGCGCGCGCGACCGGTGTTACAGGCCCCGCCGACAGTTACCAGCTGCATGCCAGCTTTCGCTCGGCCCAGGGAATTACCACTGGCACCGATGTGCGCATGGCCGGGGTCAAGATCGGCACGGTGACCGCGCTCAGGCTGAACCCGCAGACCTATCGCGCCGATGTCTGGTTTACCGTGCCCCGCAATATCGAGCTGGCAACCGATACCCAGGCGCTGGTGTCGTCCGAGGGCCTGCTGGGGGGCAACTATCTGGAGCTTGTCCCCGGCGGCGCGCCCGACAATCTGGGCAATGGTGACGAGGTGACCGATACGCAGGGTGCGGTGAACATCGTGACGCTGATGATGAAATTCGCATCGGGCGGCAGCAAATGAGGGCTGTGGCTGCCGCGATTCTGGCCGGCCTTGCGGCAATGCCCGCATGGGCACAGGCCATCGACGACCAACCCGTGACGGTCACACCGCTGAAACCGCCGGCGGCAACCCCGGTCGAGCCGGTGCCGGCCATTTCAACACCCGCTCCGGCCACTGCCGGGACGGCGACCCCGGCCCCGGCTCCGGCTCCGGCTCTGGCCACGCCCCCACCGGCGGGGATACAGACGCCTGAACAGGCCCAGCCCGCCGCACCCGATACGGGGAGTGCGACGGGGGGCGCCGCGGGGGGCGCTACGGCCGAATCCCAGGATCCGGATGCCACCGCGCGGGCCATCCTGCGCCAGCTGCGCGCCCCACGCGCGCCATCGGTCGAGGAAACCCGCCAGCCCCGCGTGCGCGAGGCCACCGGCGGCGTGCTGCGCGCGCTGGACATGATGACAGGCAGGCTCGAGGATCTGAAGCTCGGCAATGGCGAGACGGTAAAATTCGAACGCCTCACCATCACCATGCGCGAGTGCCGCTATCCCGTCGACAACCCCTCGGGCGATGCCTTTGCCTATCTGATCATTCGCGATCAGCGCGATCCGGAACCCCGCTTTCAGGGCTGGATGATTGCCTCGTCGCCGGCTCTGTCGGCGATGGATCACCCGCGTTACGACGTGTGGGTATTGCGCTGCAACACACCCTCGGGCAAGGCGGCCTCGGGCGGCTGAGCCAGGAAATCCGCCCTTTTGCGCAAGGCACGTGCAAGGCGACGGCGATAGTCGGCGCGGCTGATCTCGATTGCGCCAAGGCTGGCCAGATGGCGCGTGATGAACTGCGTATCGAACAGCTCGAACCCCCCCCAGCGCAGGCGGTCGACCAGATAGGCCAGGGCGATCTTCGACATGTTCGAGCGTCGTGAAAACATGCTTTCGCCGAAAAAGGCCGCGCCCAGGGTCACGCCATAGACCCCGCCGACCAGAATGTCATCCTGGTACACCTCGATGGAATGGGCGTGCCCCATATGGTGCAGCATGACATACAGGTTGAATATCTCGGTATTGATCCAGGTCTCGGGGCGGTCGGCGCAGGCGTGCACGACGGCGGCGAAATCGGTATTGACGCGGACCTCGTGGCGGGCCTTGCGGATCTCGCGCGCCAGCGAGCGCGAGATGTGGAACCCTTCAAGCGGAATGATCCCCCGATCGGTGGGGTCGACCCAGAACAGCTGGTCGTCGGGGTCGCCGTTGGACATGGGAAACACGCCCTGCGCATAGGCTCGCAGCAGGGCATCGGGCGTGATCAGTACGGGTTTCGCGGTGTCCGGCATCGGTTTGCGATGCTGCCCTCCTCAGCCTTCGTGGGACTCCAGCCAGTTTTCCAGCCAGTGGATGTTGCACGCACCCCTGTTGATGTCGGGGGCATCGAGCAACTCGTGAAACAGCGGGGTCGTGGTATCGACGCCATCCACAATGAACTCGTCCAGCGCGCGGCGCAACCGCGCCAGTGCCGCGGTGCGGTCGGGGGCATGCACGATGACCTTGCCGATCAGGCTGTCATACCAGGGCGGGATCACATAGCCGGAATAGAGCGCCGAATCCATGCGCACGCCCAAGCCCCCGGGGGCGTGAAAGGTTGTCACCTTGCCGGGGCAGGGGGTGAAATCGGGCAGGCGCTCGGCGTTGATGCGCACCTCGATGGCGTGGCCGCGGATGATCAGGTCGTCCTGGGTGAACGACATCGGCTCGCCGGCGGCGACGCGGATCTGTTCCTGCACCAGATCGACACCAAAGATGGCCTCGGTCACGGGGTGTTCGACCTGCAGGCGGGTGTTCATCTCGATGAAATAGAATGCGCCGTCCTCATACAGGAATTCGATGGTGCCCGCGCCGGAATAGCCGATCGCGGCCACGGCATCGGCGCAGGTCTTGCCGATCTGCGCGCGCATCTCGTCGGTGATTCCGGGGGCGGGGGCCTCCTCCAGCACCTTCTGGTGGCGCCGCTGGAGCGAGCAGTCCCGTTCGCCCAGATGGACGGCGTGGCCCTGCCCGTCGCCAAAGACCTGGATCTCGATATGGCGGGGCGTGGTGAGGTATTTCTCGATATAGACCTCGTCATTGCCAAAGGCCGCCTTGGATTCGCTGCGCGCGGTCTGGAAGGCGTGTTCCAGGTCTTCGGCCGTGCGGGCCAGCTTCATGCCGCGCCCGCCACCGCCGGCGGTGGCCTTGATGATGACGGGATAGCCCATGTCGGCGGCGATCAGGCGCGCCTCGGCCAGCGAGGGAACCCCTGCCGGCGAGCCCGGCACACAGGGCACGCCGAGGTTTTTCATCGTGTCCTTGGCGGTGATCTTGTCGCCCATCATGCGGATATGTTCGGCGCTGGGGCCGATGAAGGTCAGGCCGTGATCCTCGACGATCTGCACGAAATTGGCGTTTTCCGACAGAAAGCCATAGCCGGGGTGGATCGCCTCGGCCCCGGTGATCTCGCAGGCCGAGATGATGGCCGGAAAGGAAAGATAGCTTTGCGTGGCCGGCGGCGGGCCGATACAGACGCTTTCATCGGCCATGCGCACATGCATGGAATCCGCATCCGCCGTCGAATGTACCGCGACGGTGGAAATACCCATCTCGCGGCAGGCGCGGATGATGCGGAGCGCGATCTCTCCACGGTTGGCGATCAGGACCTTGGAAAACATGGGTGGCGGCCTTGGCTCAGTTGATGATCATCAGCGGGTCGCCGAATTCGACTGGCGCACCATCCTCGACAAGGATGCGCTCGACGGTGCCGGCGCGCGGGGCGTGGATGTGGTTCATGGTCTTCATGGCCTCGATGATCAGCAGGGTCTGCCCCTCGGCCACCGTGTCGCCGATGCTGACAAAGGGGGCTGCGCCCGGTTCGGGTTGCAGATAGGCCGTTCCCACCATGGGAGAGGTCACGGCACCCGGATGCTGGGCCGGATCCTCGGGCGTGGTCGGTGCCTTTTCGGGCGCCGGGGGCGCACCCGCCGGCGCGGGAGCGGGCGTCTGCATGGTCGTGACGATCTGTGATTCCATCTGGCGCGCGACACGGACATTCAGCGTGTTGTCAGGGCCGAATTCGCGCACGACCTCCAGCTCGGTCAGGTCGTTTTCACGGAGCAGTTCGGCCAGAGCCCGAACGAATGCGACATCCGCGTCTTGGTTCTTGTGTGACATGGAAATGGTCATCCTTGCTTGATTCTGCGCCCGTCTTGCAGCGGGCTTGCCCGGGTGCCTCGTGCATATACCCAAATGTCGCAGGAGAAAAGCATCCAGCCCCGTTTTGCCATGCTTTTGTCCCGCATGGCGGGCATCACCTGGCGTTCTTGCGGCTTTGACGGATCATCTCGCGCATGGTTGCCGGCGGCACATAGCCGCGGATCATGCGATCACGCAGAACGAATGTAGGGGTGCCGTTGATCCGCAGCTTTGCAGCCAGCGCGTGGTTGGCCCCGATCATCGCGGTGACCGCGGGGTCGTCCATGTAGGCCATGATCGCGCCCGCATCCAGATCGAATCTGTTCAGGATCGCCTTTTGGGTTTTCGGGGTCATCTTGCCGTTGAAGGTGATCAGGAAATCGGCCAGTTTCTGATAGGCTGCGGGGCCGGCCTTGGCGAGCGTGGCGATGGCCATGCGCGTCGAGATTTCGGAATCCTTGCCGAGAATCGGGAACTCCTTGACCACAAAGCGGATGTTGCCGTCCTTGCGTACCAGATCGCGCACCTCGTTGTGGATGCGCCGACAGAAGGGGCAACGATAATCGGTAAATTCGACCAGCGTCACGTCCCCATCGGGATTGCCGGTTTCCCAGCTGTAGCCGTCGTGAAAGATCGCCTTGGCATTGGCGGCGATCAGGTCGCCATCGCTCTGGGCCTGCTGGGCCTTCTGACGTTTTTCCAGAATGCCGATCGCCTCCATCAGGACCTCGGGATTGTCCAGCAGATAGGCCCGTACCTCGGCGCGGAAGGCCTTGCGTTCGGCCGCTGTCATGTCGGTCAGACCGGCGCCTTGTGCGGGCAGCGCCAGGACAAGGGCGAAAAGGGAAATGATGATCTTTTTCATGGAGTATCCTGATATTGGCAAGGGCCTGTTCCGGTAAGGTCTATTTTCCCAGGGCGATCCGCATTGCCGCGACGATGTCCTGCGCCCTGAGCCAGCCGCCCGAACCGCGTGGCAACAGGGCAACGGCGCGTTCGGCATTGGTACGGGCACTCTTGAACCGAGTCAGTAGCGCATATCGCTCGGCCGTGACAAGAGAGGCCATGCCATCATTGCCCGCGCGCGCCCAGGCAACCGCCAGATCGCGCAACATGCGCCCGTCGCGGCTGTCGATCTGGCGTGCCCGGCGCAACACCGCGAGGGCCTCGCGGTTGGCGGCCGGCCTGTTCAGGGCCAGCAGCGCCCGACCCAGCCCGGCCATGATCAGCGCCTGGCGCGGCGCCAGGGACACCGCCTTGCGCCATGCGGCGACAGCGGCGCCGGGATCGCCCCCTTCCAGCAGGATCTGGCCTTGAAGGTCGCGCAGATAGGGGTCTTGCGGGCGCAGCCGGACCAGTCGGTTCACTGCCTTGGCGGCGGGTTTGCGCCTGCCTTGCCGGTGCAACGCAATGGCACGGGTCATCAGGCTGGCTTCGTCCTGCGCCGAGGCATCCAGGTGGCGCAGGATATAGGCGGGGTTTCCGGTGAATCCACGAAATTTTGCCCGCATGCGGGCAAAACGTCGGGCCAGATCGGGGTCGGGCGCGGCTTTCCTTCCCGCATAGGCCGCGATCACCGCCTTCAGTGCACTGATCCGTGCACTGCTCAGCGGGTGGGTGCGGCTGTAAGGATCCTGCCGGCCAGGGGCAACAAGCTCCTGCCCGCGGAAGATTTCCATCACGTCCAGTGCGCCGCGCGGATCGATCCCCGCCCGCACCATGAAGCGCACGCCGATCTGGTCGGCCGTGGTTTCCTCGGCGCGGGTATGGGCCAGAAACCTGCCAACCGCCGAGGTCATGGTGCCCAGCATGATCCCGCCGCCGGCGTCGCTGTTGCCGGTGGCCGAGGATACCGCCAGTCCCAGCAGCACCCCCAGACCGATTGCGGTGCGGGCATCGCGCTGGCCCAGGGCGCGGCGGACAAGGTGGCCGGCGGTGATATGGGCCAGCTCATGGGCAATCACCGCCTGCAGCATGTCGATCCGGTCCAGGCGGCGAATCAGCCCTTCGGTCAGGAAAATGGCCCGTCCGTCGATGACAAAGGCGTTCAGCGACGGATCGCTCACGACCAGCAGTTCGACGGCATCGCTGCCCATGCCCGCGGCCCGCAGCAACGGAGCGGCGATGCGGCCGAGGGTGTTCTCGATTTCGGCGTCGCGGATCAGGCCGGGCGGCCCCGCCCATGCCTGCGCGCGTGGCCAGGCCAGCAGCACGAGCAGCAGAACGGGCAGCAGCACCGGTGGGGGCAACAGGCCGATCGGCCGGCGCCG
>CAZWXK010000037.1:0-16200 GCA_964637875.1 uncultured Rhodobacter sp. | reverse complement strand
GCAGCAGAACGGGCAGCAGCACCGGTGGGGGCAACAGGCCGATCGGCCGGCGCCGCGTTCCGCTTTTGCCGCCTGATATGGTCCCCGTCACGCTTGTCATTGACCTTGCCTGCGCCCCTTGACACAAAACAGCAACAAAACAGACTGCCAGCATAGGGGAAGCAGGATGCGCATATCAAGGCGGAGCGGGGTCGATCCCTTCATCGTGATGGATGTCATGGAGGCCGCCGCCAGGCGCGAGGCCGCCGGCCATGACATCATCCACATGGAGGTCGGCCAGCCGGGCACCGGCGCGCCACGCGCTGCCCTCGACCATCTGGCACGGGAAATGACCCGCGATCCCCTGGGCTATACCGTGGCGCTGGGGCGCATCGATCTGCGTGCGCGCATAGCCCGGCTGTATCGCGACTGGTACGGGCTCGACCTGTCGCCCGAGCGCATCATCGTCACCTCGGGTTCGTCGGCGGGGTTCGTGCTGGCCTTCAGCCTGTTGTTCGATGCCGGCGCGCGCGTTGCCGTCGGAGAGCCGGGCTATCCCAGCTATCGCAATATCCTCAAGGCGCTGGACCTGGTGCCGGTCGGTATTCGGACCACCGCCGAAAACCGTTTCCAGCCCACGGTTTCCGATATTGCGGCCATCCCCGATCTCGACGGCCTGCTGGTGGCCTCGCCCGCCAACCCGACGGGTACGATGCTGGATCACGACGCGCTCGCGCGCCTGATCCGGGCGAGCCAGGCGCGCGGGGCGGCCTTCATTTCGGACGAGATCTATCATGGTATCCAGTACGAGGGCCGTGCCGTATCGGCACTGGAAATCTCGGATGACGTGATCGTCATCAATTCCTTTTCCAAGTATTTCTCGATGACGGGCTGGCGCGTGGGGTGGATGGTGGTCCCCGAAAGTCATCTTCGTCAGGTCGAGCGCCTGGCCCAGAACATGTTCATCTGCGCCCCCCATGCCAGCCAGCTGGCGGCCCTGGCGGCGATGGATTGCAAGGCCGAGCTGGACGCCAATATCGCGGTCTATCGGCAAAATCGCGCGCTGATGCTGGACGGGCTGCCGAGGGCGGGATTTTCGCGCATAGCACCGCCTGACGGCGCCTTTTACATCTATGCCGATGTATCCGGGATCACCGATGACAGCGCGGCACTTGCCCGCGAAATCCTGGAACAGGCCGGGGTTGCGGTCACTCCGGGGCTGGATTTCGACCCGTGGCGGGGCAGACAGAGCCTGCGTTTTTCCTATGCACGCGCGCGCCGCGATATCGAGGAGGGCCTCCGGCGTCTGACCGATTTCATGGTGCGTCGCGGCGTCTGACGCCCCCGTTGCCCGCGCCTCCGTTGCCCGCCCGCGTGCCGGATTTTTCCGTCCCGTGGTCGTTTCGGGGTTGGGGCCGGGCGCTTGCGAGGGGCGGTTGCGGGGTTCGGGCCGCTGCCCGAGATGTTCCGCTCAGAGGATTTCCAGCACCTTTTCCGGCGGTCGCCCGATTGCGGCGCGTTCGCCATTGAACAGGATCGGGCGCTCGATCAGGACCGGATTTTCGGCCATCGCCCGGATCAAGCTGTCGTCATCGCTGTCCCTGGTCAGGCCCAGCTCGCGGAACCTCTTTTCCTTGCGGCGCATCATCTCGATGGGGCGCAGGCCCAGCTTTTTCAGCGCGTCACGGATCTCGGCCTCGTCCGGCGGGTCGTTCAGATAGGGGCGGATCCCTGGTTCGACCCCATGTTCGCCCAGCAGTTTCAGGGTTTCGCGCGACTTCGAGCAGCGCGGATTATGCCAGATGACGATCTCGGTCATGTGTATTTCTCCTTGTCGATGCCAACGGCCTCGGCGACCGAGGAAAAGCCGTCGCGCGCAAGCAGATCATCAAGCCCGCGCGCGATTTCGGCCACCAGACCGATACCGCGATAGACCATCGCGGTATAGATCTGCACCGCCGAGGCGCCTGCCCTGACCTTGATATAGGCATCCTTTGCCGAGCCGACACCCCCAACCCCGATCAGGGGCAGCTTGCCGCCTGTCTCGATGGCAAGGCGCGCCAGGACGCGGGTGGAAGGGCCAAACAGCGGCGCACCCGAAAGCCCGCCCCGTTCGCGGGCCAGAGGCGATGTCAGGCCCTCGCGCGCAAGCGTCGTGTTGGTGGCGATGATGCCGTCCAGCCGGCTTTCCAGGGCGACGGCGGCGATGTCGGCTATCTCGCGATCGCCCAGGTCCGGCGCGATCTTGAGGAAAACCGGCAAGGGGCGGGACAGGTCGTCGCGCGCCTCGATCACGCGGCGCAGCAGCGCACCCAGCGCCCGCGCAGCCTGCAGGTCGCGCAGGCGTTCGGTATTGGGGGACGAGACATTGACGGTCACGAAATCGACCAGCGGTCCGCATTTTTCAAGGACCCGCACATAATCCGCGACGCGGTCCTGCGAGTCCTTGTTGGCACCCAGATTGAGGCCCATGATGCCGCCTGCCGGGCGGCGAACAAGGCGGCTTGCGACCGCCTCCATTCCCTCGTTGTTGAAACCGAAACGGTTGATGACGGCGCGATCGCGGGTCAGACGGAACAGGCGCGGGCGCGGATTGCCCGGCTGCGGGCGGGGGGTGACGGCCCCCAGCTCGATGAACCCGAACCCGGCCTGCAACAGCGGCGCAATGGCAACAGCGTTCTTGTCGTAACCGGCCGCCAGACCGACCGGATTGGGCAGGCGCAACCCGGCAAGATCGGTGCGCAGGCGTGCCGAGGTGATCGGCCCCGGCAGGGGGACCAGACCCGTGCGCAGTGCCCTCAGCGACAGGTTGTGCGCATGTTCGGGGTCGATCATGTGCAGCAGCTTCAGCCCGGCGCGTTCGAGCGGGTTCATGGGATATCGTCCGGAAAGATGTGTACGCCGTCTTTCAGGGCCAGCGGGCGGCACCAGACGACCTCGGACAGTTCCAGCACGCGATAGAGATGCGGAAACCGCGCCCCGCCGCGGGACACTTCCCATTTCAGGGCGTCGCCCAGCAGGGTTTCGTCAACCGCCGCCAGCCACAGGCCCTGTGCGCCGGCAAAGTGCCGGGACGCGGTCTCGCGCAGCTGTCCTGCGGCCGAGAAATGGATGAACCCGTCGGCAAGGTCGATTGGCGCGCCACGCGTGCGCCGCGCGTGTTGCAGTTCTTCCCATTCCGGGGTGCGGAAAATCTTGTATATCATGGCGCGCCCGTGATGGGGGAAACTGCCGCCCGGGTCAAGACGACGATTGCGGCCATGCCGGTATCGCGCCTGTTCTGGCCGAGATAGACATTGCCGGTCAGCCTGTTCAGGAATTCCGCGCGTTCAGCCCGAGCGATTGCCGCAGCGATGCCACCGCGACCGGCCCCACGGCAAGGGTGCGCGAGGTGCCGAAAACCGCATGGATGACCAGCGGCGCCATCGAGGCATAGAGCCCCACCTCGGGGGGCAGACCTGCGATCAGGGCATAGGCCAGGGATTGCGGGATCAGCATGATCGTCACGATCACTGCCGCGATCAGGTCGCTGGCCAGGGTCTCGCGGTCGTATTCGCGTGACCATTCGAGGATCGGCAGATATCGTTTCAGCATTGGGGTTGTCCCGGGACAGCTGCGCGCAAGGGCTCAGACCGCCTGGAGCTGGGCTGCAAAGGCCTCGATCTGGGGGAGGACCGATTCGATCTGATAGCCGGCTCCGGCGGCGGCGTTGATGATCTCGGTCGGTTCCATCCGTCCCGCCTGCACGAACGACCAGCACAGGGTCGATCGCCGCCCCGAGCGGCAATAGGCGAAAACCGGCCCTTTCGATTCGTCGATTGCGCGGGCCTGGCGCTCGATATTTTCCATCGTCAGCCCCTGCGGAGAAACCGGGTTATAGACGAAATCCATCCCCAGCCGCGTGGCCTCGGCCTCGATGAAACGCGAATGCAGCTCGGGCTCGACCTCGGAATCGGGACGGTTGCAGATCACGGTCGTGAAACCCTCGGCGGCAAGCGTGGCAAGGTCGGGTTCGGTGATCTGGCCGGCAACGCTGTAATTCGGGGCGATGAGATTCGTTTTCATGGTTCTCTCACTTGTTCGGGGCAGAAGAGGGGTGCCCATGCGCGGGTCGGGGCAAGGGGGCGGTTTTCCAACCCTCCCCCGCAACCTGGGGTCCCGCGCAAGGGCTGTCCTTGCGGGCGCGTCAGAGCGCGTTGACCGGAACCTTCAGATAGGATGTGCCGTTGTCCTCGGGTTCGGGCATGTGGCCGGCGCGCATGTTGACCTGAAGCGACGGGATGATCAGGCGCGGCATGGCCAGCTCGGCATCGCGCCTGGTGCGGGCCGCGACGAATTCTTCTTTCGTCTTGCCGCCGCCGACATGCACGTTCTTTTCCCTCTGCTCCGCCACGGTGGTCTCCCAGGCATATTCATCGCGTCCCGGTGCCTTGTAGTCATGGCCGACAAAGATGCGGGTATCGTCGGGCAGGGCCAGGATCTTGTGGATCGAGTCATACATGGTCTCGGCCGATCCACCGGGGAAATCGCAGCGCGCGGTGCCGAAATCGGGCATGAACAGCGTATCCCCCACGAATGCGGCGTCGCCCGCGACATAGGTCATGCAGGCGGGCGTGTGGCCGGGCGTGTGCAGGATGTCGATGCGCATCTGGCCCACATGGATGTTGTCGCCATCCTTGAACAGCGCATCGAACTGCGAGCCGTCGCGCTGAAACCGGGTGCCTTCGTTGAAGACCTTGCCGAATGTTTCCTGCACGATGGTGATGTTTGCGCCGATGCCGATCTTGCCGCCCAGTCTTTCCTGGATATAGGGTGCCGCCGACAGGTGGTCGGCATGGACATGGGTTTCCAGGATCCATTCGACCTCAAGATCGTTTTCCCTGATATGGTCGATGATCTGATCGGCGAATGTCGTGTCCGTGCGCCCGGACGCATAATCGAAATCCAGAACCGAATCGATGACCGCGCATTTCCGGCTGCTGGGGTCCGACACCACATAGGCGATGGTGTTGGTCGGGTTGTCAAAGAATGCTTTTACATTGGGTGACATCTGTTCTCTCCGTTGTCGGCTACTGGGCGCTCAGATAGGGACGGTTGCAAATATATCAATATCAATAACTATCAATTTTTTGTCACAGTGACAATCTCCGGTATTGACGGTATCAACGTCACCATTATGGCATGTAACACGGAATCAGGGCAAACGGATCATCTGGTCGAGGACCTGCATGAACAGGCGGGCGAGGCCGCGGCGTTGATGAAGACGCTGTCCAACCCCGCGCGCCTGATGATCCTGTGCCAGCTGGTCGAGGGCGAGCGCTCGGTGGCCGAGCTTGAAAGAAACCTCGATACCAAACAGCCCAATGTCTCGCAGCAGCTCGCGCGGTTGCGCATGGAAGGCTATGTAAGGACGCGGCGCAACGGGCGCACCATCTATTACAGCCTGGCCGATGACCGCGTGGCCGATGTCATCCGCAACCTGCACCGGACATTCTGCCCGCGCTGAGGCATCGTGCCCATGCGCCAGGCCTGCCGATTGACCGCCGAACGGGGCATATTGACCTTGCGCCCAGCCGCCCCCACATCCAACATGCAGGGATCAAAAGGGTTCAAGGTCGCGGCAAGCAAGGGTGGTTGAATGAAAAGCATCGAATTTCGGAAAAAGCAGCTCGAGGCCCGTCTGCACGAGCTGGACTCCAGGCTCGACGAGATCGAGGATGAGCTGGACGATCCGGTCACGCCCGATCTGGACGACCGCGCGACCGAGCTGGAGGGCGACGAGGTGCTGGAAACCCTGGGGCACAAGGCATTGCGCGAGATCGAGGCGATCAAGGCCGCGCTGAAACGGATCGATGAAGGCAGCTATGGCATCTGTGTGCGCTGTGGCGACCCGATTTCCGAGCAGCGCCTGGATCTGCTGCCCTACACCCCACTTTGCCGCAACTGCGCGGCCGAGGCCAATCCCTGACCGAAAGGAGCCATCATGTCGTTCGAGGATCTCAAGGTAGGCATCGCGATGCTGCTGGACCAGATGCAGGAACACCCCGAGGACGAACTGGAGCTGCAGGAAAGCCTGCGCGAAAAGCTGGCCGAGATGCGGGGCATGGGCCTGCCGGTTCCCGATGATCTGGTCGAGCTGGAAAAATGGCTGGAAGAGGACCTGACCAGCAAGGGCAGACGATCGCCCGAGGAACAGTCCCCGGAAAACCCGGAAAAGAAATAGAAAATAAATGAACCGGGGCATCCGGGGGCATCCGGGCGTATTCTTCGGGGTCGCCCCGTCCCGCATCGGATTCATCGCGCGGTGATGATCACCTTGCCGTCGGGCCGTGCCAGTGCGGCCGGCAGTTTCTCCATGACCTCGCGCAGGGCCAGATGGGCGGTTACATCCGTTTTCCAGCGCCCGTCGGCAAAGCGCGCCTGTACCTCGGCCACAGCGGCGCCCAGCCTGGCGGGGGGCGTTTCGCGCATCCAGCGTGTCAGCCAGAACCCTTCGATCCGCTTGTTCATGAAGATCAGCTGCCCGAGGTCGCGCAGTTCGGGCGGGGTGGGACCCAGCTTGCCATAGATCACCCAGCGCCCGCCAGCCGGCATGGCGGCAAAGGCGCGTTCCGATATCTGGTCGCCCACGGCATCGAAAAGGGTCGCCGGTTTCAGATCGCGAAACACTTGCTGCAATTGCTGCGGAAAATCATCGGCGGTCGTGACCAGAACCTCGGCCGCGCCCAGCGCGCGCAGGCTGTCGGCGGCCTCGGCGCGGCGGATCATGGCGATCGGCCTCAGCCCCTTGTCCCGGCCCAGCGCGATCATCAGCTTGCACAGCTGGCTGGTGGCCGCCGACATGACAAAGGCGCCGCCATCGCCGGCGGCCTCTTGCGCCATGCCGACCATGGCCATGGCCGACATGGGGTTGACGATCTGCGCCGCTGCGTCGTCGTCGCTGACATCGGGCCGCAGCGGGATGCAGGCGCTTGCATCGGTCAGCGCATATTCGGCCCACGCGCCCGAGCCGCCCTGCGTCACCGCAAAGGCAACCCGCTGGCCCATCAGCCCCCCCGCCGACCCTTGGGCGCCCGCGCCCGCGGCCACCACATCGCCGCAGCCCTCGAACCCCGCGGGCACGCCGCGCTGGCAGGGTTGGCCGTATTCGCCCTTGATGAAATGCAGGTCCGATGGGTTGACCGAGGCCGTCCGCACCCGGATCAGCACCTGCCCCGCGCCGGGTTGTGGCACGGCGATTTCGGCCGGCGCGATATAGGGTTCCAGCGTGGTGATGCGCGGGCCTTCGCGGGTATCGCAATAGCCGTCGCGTTTCTGCACGAGCGCGAACATTTTCTGGGGTATGTCGGTCATCTGTCCTGTTCCCTGTTTGCGCCTGACCCTGCGTCCGACGAAAGATTTGCCCTTGCAAGGCGCGGACCACGGAAACAAACTGCCCCCGGTCTTGTCAATGTCTTGTCAATCGCGCCCTTGCGGCAAGCAGTGCCGGGCCGGGCAGGCAACAGGGTGCAAGCAGGAGGGTAAATCCGTGGATCTGAATTCATTGTTCGGCGTGACCGGCAAGGTGGCCCTTGTCACGGGTGGCGGCACCGGCATCGGCCGCATGGTGGCCGAGGCGCTGGCCATGGGCGGGGCGCGGGTGATGATCTGCTCGCGCAAGCTGCACGTGGTCGAGGCGGCGGCCGATCAGATCAACGCGCAAGGCTATCGCGGCCGAATCGAGGCATTTGCCGGCGATGTGGGCTCGGAACAGGGCATCGACGGTATCGTGCAGGAGGTGCGCACCCGCACCCGCGCGCTCGATATCCTGGTCAACAACGCAGGCGTCACCTGGGGGGCCGAACTTGGGGAATTTCCCTATGCCGCCTGGCGCAAGGTGATGTCGGTCAATGTGGACGGCCTGTTCCACCTGACCCAGACCCTGCTGCCCGAGCTGCGCGCATCCGCCAGCCATGACGACCCGGCCCGCGTCATCAACCTGGGCTCGGTCATGGGGGCGGTGCCGATGGGGGATGGGGCCTATTCCTATGCGGCAAGCAAGGCGGCGGTGCATCAGATCACCCGGATCCTGGCAAAGGAGCTGGCCCATGAACATATCACCGTCAATGCCTTTGCGCCGGGGCCGTTCCGGTCAAGAATGACGGCCTTTGCCACCGCCGATGACGAGGCCGCCCGCAAGGTTGGCGCCGACGTCCCCCTTGGCCGCGTCGGCGCGCCCGAGGATATCGCCGGGGCAACCCTGTTTCTGTGTGGCAAGGGCGGGGCCTATGTGACCGGCGCCATCCTGCCGCTGTGCGGGGGCATCCATGTGCAGACCAGCCACAACATCTTTCGCGCCGCGCTGGAGCAGGGCTGATGATCGGCATTGACGAATTCGTGGCGCTGGTGGGTCGCGATCTGGGTCATTCCGACTGGCTGACCATCGACCAGGACCGCATCAACGCATTTGCCGAGGTCACCGAGGATCGTCAGTTCATTCATGTCGATCCCGACCGCGCACGCAGCGAATCGCCCTTTGGCGGCACCATCGCGCATGGGTTTCTGACGCTGTCGCTGCTCAGCCATCTGGGCAAGCAGGTCTTTCCCGAAATCCGCGACAAGGCGCTGACGATCAATTACGGTCTGAACAGGGTGCGGTTTCTGCATCCGGTCCCCGCGGGCGCACGCGTGCGCGTGCATATCCGCATGACAAGCGCCGAGGAGCGCGAACCGGGCCGCTATATGTGCGTCTTTGAAAGCCGGGTCGAGATCGAGGATATCGAAACCCCGGCGCTGGTTGCCGAACAGGTCTTGCTGCATGTGATGAAGGACGGGAACGGGAAATGACCGATCAGGGGTTGGGGGATATCGCCGCGCTGGGGCGCTATCTGGAACGCCATGTCGAGGGGCTCGAAGGCCTGCATGAGGCCAGCAAGTTCGGCACTGGCCAGTCGAACCCGACCTGGCTGTTGACCGCGCGCTCGGGCAGATATGTGCTGCGCGCCAAGCCGCCGGGCAAGCTGTTGAAATCGGCGCATCAGGTGGATCGCGAATATCGCGTCATGTCGGCATTGGCGGGCAGCGACGTGCCGGTGCCGCGCATGTATCACCTTGCCCTTGATGATGACGCCGACAATCCGCTGGGGCGCATGTTTTTCGTCATGGAGTATCTCGACGGGCGCATCTTCTGGGATCCGGCCCTGCCCGAGCTGGACAGGGCCGAACGCGGCGCGATCTATGATGCCATGAACCAGACGCTTGCGGCGTTGCACAATGTCGATGTCACGGCTGTCGGCCTGTCCGATTTCGGCCGACCCGGCAACTATTTTGCCCGCCAGACCGACCGCTGGATCAAGCAGTATCGCGCCTCGGTGATGGAACCGATCCCCGACATGGACCGCCTCATCGACTGGCTGCTGGAAAACATGCCCGCCGATGACGGGGCGGCGGCGCTGGTGCATGGGGACTATCGGCTCGACAACATGATCTTTGCCCCGGACAGCCCGCGTGTCATCGCCCTGCTGGACTGGGAGCTGTCCACCCTGGGCCACCCGCTGGCCGATCTGGCCTATCAGTGCATGCAGTGGCGTCTGCCCCATGACGCGGGGATGCGTGGGCTGGGCGGGCTGGATCGTCACGCGCTGGGCCTGCCGGACGAGGCCGAATATGTGACCGCCTATTGCCGGCGTCGGGGTTTGCCGGAAATCGAGAACTGGAACTTCTATCTGGCCTTTTCCTTTTTCCGCCTTGCCGCCATTTTGCAGGGCGTGGTGCGGCGCGCCCATGACGGCAATGCCTCGAACCCCGAGCGCGCGCGCGAAATGGCCCAGGCGATCCCGGTTCTGGCCCGCATGGCCGTTGATCTGACAGGGCGGGGCGCATGATGGGGGGTGAGATGAGTATTTGTGCAAAGAAGAAGCAGAGAGGCGCACCATGAGGTTTCAGGGCAAGACGGTTCTGATCACCGGCGCGGCCGGCGGTTTCGGCAGCGCCACGGCCGAGGCCTTTGCCGAGGCGGGCGCGCGTCTGGTTCTGAGCGATCGCGACAGGGGCGCGTTGCGTGCATTCGCCGATACGCTTGATGCCGAGGTCGCGACGCTGGCGGGCGATGTGACCGACCCGGCGCTGCATGACGATCTGGTGGATCTGGCCCGCAGCGAATTCGGCGTGCTGGACATTGCCGTCAACAATGCCGGCATCGTGCAGCCCATGGCGCGCCTGCCCGAAACCGATATCGACCTGGCCCGCGACGTGATCGAGATCGACCTGATGGGCGTGTTCTATGCCATGCAGGCGCAATTGCCGGTGATGGAGGGTCAGTTTCAGGAAACCGGCACCGGCGGGGCCATCGTCAACATCGCCTCGGCCGCGGGGCTGATGGGCGCGCCCTTTCTGGCGATCTATGCGGCGGCCAAGCATGGGGTGGTGGGGCTGACGCGCTCGGCTGCCGCCGAATATGCGCGTCGGGGCGTGCGGGTGAATGCGGTCTGCCCGTCATTTGCCAACACCGCCATGCTGAACGAATTTCTCGATGCCTCGCCCAAGGGCCGCGAGGCCGCCGAGGCGGGGCTTGTGCGCAACGTGCCCATGGGCCGCGTCGCGCAGGTTGACGAGGTGGTGCAGGCGATCATGTTTGCCGCCAGCAGCGAAAACAGTTTCATGACCGGCGAAACGCTGTCGGTGGATGGCGGCTTGCACGCGGTATGACACAACAGGGGAACACGGGATGACAGAGCAGATCACCGACAAGGTCAGTCTGGAAATCGAAGACGGTATCGCCTTTCTGACCATTGACAACCCGCCGGTCAACGCGCTTGGCCAGCTGGTGCGCCAGGGGCTGGCCGAGGGGGTGCAGCGCGCGGGCGACGACCCCGCCGTGCAGGCGGTTGTCATCATCGCGCGCGGGCGCACCTTTCCCGCGGGCGCCGACATCACAGAATTCGGCAAGCCGCCGCTTGAACCCTTTCTGCCCGATGTCTGCCAGACCATCGAGGACTGCCCCAAGCCCGTGATTGCTGCGCTGCATGGCACGGCGCTGGGCGGGGGCTTTGAAATTGCGCTGTCGGCCCATTACCGCATCGCCCTGCCGTCAACCCGCGTCGGTCTGCCCGAGGTCAATCTGGGCCTTTTGCCCGGCGCCGGCGGCACCCAGCGCATGCCGCGCATCACCGGGGCGGGGCCGGCGCTGGACCTGATGCTGACGGGCAAGCCGATCAAGGCGTCGCGCGCGCTTGAAATCGGGGTGATCGACGAAATCGCCGACACCGACGACCTGCGCGCGGCAAGCGCCGATTACGCCCGCCGCCTGCTGGCCCGGGGTGCCGGCGCGCGCCCCACCAGCCAGCGCGCCGAGGGGATCGCCGACAAAGACGCCTTCATTGCGGAATGTCAGGCCCGCCGGGCGCAGCTGGAGCGGCGCGCGCGCGGCCAGAAATCGCCCTTCATGATCGTCGATTGCGTTCAGGCGGCGGCGGAAACCCCCTTTGCCGAGGGCATGAAAAAGGAACGCGCCGCCTTCATGGAATGTCTTGGCTCTGACCAGTCAAAGGGCATGATCCATGCCTTTTTCGCCGAACGCCAGAGTGCCCGCATCCCCGAGGCAAAAACCGCCCGTCCACGCGCGATCGACCGTCTTGGTGTGGTCGGCGGCGGCACCATGGGCGCGGGCATTGCGGTGGCCATGCTGCAATCGGGTTTGCCGGTGGTGATGGTCGAGCGCGACGACGAAAGCCTTGCCCGTGGCCGCGCCAATGTCGAGCGTGTCTTTGATCGCAACATCAAGAAGGGCCGGATGACTGATGCCGACAAATCCGCCATCATGGGCCGTTTTTCGGGCGCAACCGATTATGGCGCACTGGAGGGGTGCGATCTGGTGGTCGAGGCGGTGTTCGAGGACATGGACGTGAAAAAGGCGGTGTTTGCCGAGCTTGACCGCGTCTTGCGCCCCGGCGCCGTGCTGGCGACCAATACCTCGTATCTGGATATCGACGAGATCGCCGCCAGCACCGCGCGCCCGCAGGATGTGATCGGGCTGCATTTCTTTTCGCCTGCCAATATCATGAAGCTGCTTGAAATCGTGGTGCCCGCGCGGGTCGCCGATGACGTGGTGGTGACCGCCTTTGCCCTGGCAAAAAGGCTGGGCAAGGTGCCGGTGCGCGCGGGCGTCTGTGACGGGTTCATCGGCAACCGCATGCTGGCCGTCTATCGCCGCGCCGCCGACTACATGATGGAGGACGGCGCCTCGCCC
The DNA here is from genome assembly GCA_964637875.1 of uncultured Rhodobacter sp. Taxonomy (GTDB): domain Bacteria; phylum Pseudomonadota; class Alphaproteobacteria; order Rhodobacterales; family Rhodobacteraceae; genus UBA5972. Next base: position 3,995 of record CAZWXK010000037.1, on the reverse strand, counting down.
TATGACATCGACGCCGCCATTCGCGATTTCGGCTTTCCCATGGGGCCGTATCAGGTGGTTGACCTTGCCGGTGGCGATATCAGCTGGGCCGCGCGCAAACGCCGCGCCGCAACCCGCCCGCCCGAGGAACGCTATGTCGATATCCCCGACCAATTGTGCGAACGCGGCTGGTTCGGGCAAAAGACCGGGCGCGGCTACTACACCTATGACGACAAATCCCCCCGCGGCCGCCCCGACCCCGAGGTTCTGGCCATCATCGAGGCGGAGCGTGCGCGCAAGAACATCACCCCGCGCGCCTTTTCGCCCGACGAGATCCGCGACCGCTATCTTGCCGCCATGATCAACGAGGGCTGCAAGATCGTGGACGAAGGCATCGCCCTGCGTCCGCTGGATGTGGATGTGACGCTGCTGAACGGCTATGCCTTTCCGCGCTGGCGGGGCGGGCCGATGAAATACGCCGACATGACCGGGCTTGACGTGATCCTGTCGAATCTGCGCGCCTGGGCGGCCGAGGACGCGCATTTCTGGCGTCCCTCGCCCCTGCTCGAACGTCTGGTGGCCGAAGGGCGCAGCCTTGACGACCTCAACAAGGCGGCCGACTGATGGCCGGCGTGCTGACATCGAGGTCGGGCGCGGTTCTGCATGTGGTCAACAACAACCCGGCGGCCCGCAACGCGCTGAGCGTCGAATATTACGAAGGCCTGCGTGCGGCCCTTGCGCAGGCCGCCGATGACCCGGCAATCGCCGCCGTGGTGCTGTCGGGCGCGGGCGGGTTCTTTTGCGCGGGCGGCAATATCAACGTTCTGAAAACCCGCGCCGCCATGGGCCACGACGAAAGGGTTGCCGCCATAAACGGGCTGCATGGGGTGATCCGTGCAATCCGCGACTGCCCCCGCCCGGTGATCGCCGCCATCGAGGGCGGGGCCGCCGGGGCCGGGGCCTCGCTGGCGCTGGCCTGCGACATGGTGGTGGCGGCAGACGACGCCTATATCGCGCTGTCCTATGTGCGCATCGGCCTGACACCCGATGGCGGGGCAACCTCTTTCCTGTCGGAATTCGCGCCGCGCCAGCTGGTCAATGAAATGCTGATGCTGGGTGACAAGCTGCCCGTCAGCCGGCTGCACCAGTTGGGGGCGGTCAACCGTCTGACCGCCAACGGCAAGGCCGTGGACGAGGCCCTTGCCCTGGGCGCGCGCCTGGCCGCCCTGCCGCCCGCCGCGCTGGCCGCGATCAAGAAACTGGCGCAGACGGCGCGCAGGCAGCCGCTGGATGCCCAGCTTGACGCCGAAGTGCAATCGATGGCCACCGCACAGGGCGGGGCCGAGGCCGCCGAGGGTATCAACGCCTTCCTCGAAAAACGTCCCCCCGATTTCAGCCGCTTTCGCCAGTGACCGAATTCGACATCGGCCTTCAACGAAATGTCGCAAATGGTCGGTATGGCACCGGCAAGCCGGGGCAAAACCACGGCGAACAGGACAAGGACATCGACCATGCGCCCTGCTGCATTCGACAATCCCGGCCGCTTCTGGCGCGGCAATATCCATACCCATTGCACCGCCTCCGACGGTGCGCTGGACGTGGCCGAGGTCTGCCGCCGCTACAAGGCGCAGGGATATGATTTCCTTGCCCTGACCGATCATTTCGTCGGGTTGTTCGACTATCCCATCACCGATACCCGCCCTTTTCGCGATGACAGCTTTACCACCCTGATCGGGGCCGAGCTGCATTCGGGCGCTATGGAAAACGGCGATCTGTGGCATATCCTTGCCGTCGGCCTGCCCTTTGATTTCGCGCCCGGCAATTCGCCCCATTTCATGCCGGTGGAAGATCAGGAAAGCGCGCCCGAAATCGCCCGCCGCGCGCGTGACGCCGGCGCATTCGTGGCCATCGTGCACCCCGAATGGTCGGGCCTGACCGAGGCCGAGATGATCTCGATCGACGCGGCACATGCGGTCGAGGTCTATAACCACGGCTCGCAGGTCGAAACCGATCGCGGCCGGGGGCTGCATTCGGCCGATCTGCTGGCGCGCACGGGCAAGAGGGTCAGCTTCATCGCCACCGATGATGCCCATTTCCGCAATGGCGAGGGCGATGCCTTTGGCGGCTGGGTCATGGTCAAGGCGACCGAAAACACGCCCGAGGCATTGCTGGAGGCGCTGAAACAGGGGGCGATGTATTCGACGATGGGCCCGGAAATCCACGATATCGAGATCGACGACCGCCATGTGCATGTGCGCTGTTCCGCCGTCTCGGCAATCGTGTTGCAGGGCCAGGGCGTCGGCACCGAAGAGGCGCTTGGCGAATCCCTGACGCAGGCGCGCCTGCCGCTCAGCCGCGTCAACGCCAGCCCCTGGTTCCGCATCACCCTTATCGATGCGGCCGGCCGCAGGGCATGGTCAAACCCGATCTGGCCCGATTGAAGGATGGACCTACCGCGTTCCGTGACGCCCCTTGCGGCCGCCACGCCGCCGCGCCAGCATGGGCCTGCGCGACTCGAGCTCGGCCATTATCTGACGCCGCTCGCACACATCCATGGCCGACCACCGGGCGATCTCGTCGCGCCGGCGCAGACAGCCGATGCACAACTCCGTCCTTTCATCGATCACGCAGATCGCCACACAGGGGCTGTCGATTTCATCGCGTTCCCAGACGGGTTCGGTCATGGCCGGGCCTGCCCGAGATTGGCCAGCCGATCCAGCGCCCCTTGCAGGATATAGGCGGCGGCGACATGATCGATCACCTCGGCGCGGCGCCGACGCGAGGTGTCGGCTTCGAGCAGCGCCCGTTCTGCGGCGACGGTTGACAGGCGCTCGTCCCAGAAGCAGATCGGCAGGTCGATCAGACGCGACAGGTTACGGGCGAATGCACGGGTCGACTGGGCGCGCGGGCCTTCCGAGGCATCCATGTTGCGTGGCAGCCCCAGCACCAGCCCGCCGATGTCGCGTTCGGACAGGATTTCCTGCAGCCGCGCGGCATCCTGGGTGAATTTCCTGCGTCTGATCGTCAGCATCGGCGTTGCCACCGAAAGCAGCCGGTCGGAAACCGCAACGCCGATCGTCCTGGTGCCGAGGTCCAGCCCGGCCAGCGGCCGACCGCGCGGTATCGCGGGCGCAAATGCGGTGATGTCGTCGAAGATATCGCTCACCCGCCGATCCCGGCACCCTGGGCCGCCGCCCGGATCTGTTCCATGGCGGCCGCATCGCTGCCATGGGCGGCGGTTGCCCGTCTCAACGCATCGCGCGCCTTGTCCTGCTCGCCCAGCACGCCATAGGCGCGGATCAGGCGCGCCCACTCGGCAGCGCTGCCGCCCTGGCTTTCCAGACGTCGGGAAAGCCGTCCGACCATCGAGCGAATGAATTTCTGGCGATCTGCCGCGCTCATCTTGCCGGCGGCCTGAACCTGCGCGGGCGTCGGCCCCGCAAGCGGTGGTGCGGCCTGCGGGCCCTCGCCCGATGACCCGAGCGCCGGCACCGGCCGGCCCGCCAGACGCGCAACCTCGGCGATCTGGCTCTTGATCGGGGCGATCCAGGGCGCCTCGGGCGGGCCCTGTTCCAGCAATCCGGCCCACAGGTCATAGGTCAGGTCCGGCCGCCCGTTCTGAAGGAAGTCGAGCCCCGAATAATACCGCGCACGCGGGTTGGTATTGTCCAGCTTGACGGCCGTGGCCAGCGCGCGCTCGGCCTTGGGCGATACATAGCCCCCGGCGGCAACGATCATCAGCTCGGCCAGATCGGTATAGTCATTTGCAGTTGCGGCGTCGCCCTTGATCTCGATCACCCTCTGCTTGGCCTTGCGCGCGGCGGCGAAATTTCCCAGCCGGGCCTCGTGCTGGGTCAGCAGCTGCTGGCCGCGCAGGTCGTTCGGGCGTTTGGCCACCGTCTTGCGCAGCTGGGCAACCAGCGCCAGATATTTCGGGTCGAGGCCCTTGCGCATCTTTTCATCGGGCCCGAGCCTGGCCTCGACCTCTTCCTGGGTCGGGCGGTTGGCCTGTTCGG
>CAZWXK010000036.1:6166-26474 GCA_964637875.1 uncultured Rhodobacter sp. | reverse complement strand
CATTCGCCCGGCAGGTCAAGGAGAGACCGGATTCCGGGCGGGGGTGGCGCCTTGCGGGGGCGGACGCCATTTGCGGCCTCGATTCACGAGGGCTTTGCGGCGATCATGATGCCGGCTCCGGTTCCGGCCTTCTCGCCGGGCGCCGTCCGGGCGGTGGTTCAGCTGTCGATGAGGGGGTTGGGGTGGGCGAAATCGGTGAGTTTGGCGATGTCCTCGACATGCACTTCCTGGCCGTTGACCGATACCCCCCTCGACTTGAGCGTGGCGAAGGAACGTGACAGGTTTTCCGGTGTCATGCCCAGAAATTCCGCGATCCGCCGTTTTTCGAAAGGCAGCACGAAACGGTCTTCGCCGCCATTCTTGTGGTGCAGCGTGAGCAGATAGTTCGCCACCCGTTCGGGCGATGCCCGCAGCTTGATGTTCTTGGCCGACTTGATGGCCTGCCGATAGCAAGTCGCCAGTTCGATGACGATCGCCTTGGCGAATTCCGCGTCGTTCTCGAACACCTCGCGGATATCTTCCGACGGGATCAGGATGACACGCGATTTCTCAAGCGTGCGCGCCGACATGAGATAGGGCCGATCCTTGATCGTCGCCGCCAGGATGAAGGTGTCGTTGGCGCCAAGGAACGACATGCTGGTTTCGCGGCCCTGCCACTGGCTGAACAGCTCGATCGAGCCCGAGGCGATGATATGGAGGAAATCGGCGGGCTCGCCCTCGACTGCAAGCTCGGTATGGGGGGGGAAATTCTGCACATAGGCGCCGCGCACGAGGGCGCGAAATGATTCGTCCCGGGTTCCCGAAAAGAGGGGCAACGAGCGGATTTCCTCGAATTTCGCGGTCGGCATTGTTTCCTCGCTTCGATCGGGCTGATCTTAATCAATCGCCCGCACCTCGTTTGTCAATGGCCTGCTGCACAAGTTTCCTTCATATGGGGAAAACTTTCCAGAATGTCGAGTTGCGTCAAAATGCGCCCCCCTTGTTTTGTTGGGGAAAACCGTCAACCCCCGGAATTTTGGGTGTTTTCTTGATTTCGGTCAAAACTTTCCGTGCGAGGAAGCTGTCATGTGCCGTCGACACGGCCCGGGTGTTCGGGCTGCAAGGATGGAGGAAATCTGATGCATGACTTGGAAGGCGTGACCAAAAGCGACCAGTACAGATCGCTTGGGCTGAGTACGCTGGCGTTCACCGTGTGTTTCGCGGTCTGGACGATCTTTTCCATCATCGGGGTCAAGATCAAGCAGGATCTGGGTCTGAGCGAGACCCAGTTCGGGCTGCTGGTTGCAACCCCCGTTCTCACGGGCTCGCTGAGCCGGATCTTCCTGGGCGTATGGACCGACCAGATCGGTGGCCGGATCATGATGCCGCTGCAGATGCTTGTCACCGCGATCAGTGTCTGGTTGCTGGCCTCGGTCCATACCTATGCCGTCTTTCTGGTGGCGGCGCTGGGGCTGGGGCTTGCAGGCGGCTCGTTCATCATCGGCATCGCCTATGTCTCGCGCTGGTTCCCGGCCGGCAAGCAGGGCACGGCGCTGGGCATCTTCGGTGCCGGCAATGTGGGGGCCGCGGTCACCAACTTTGCCGCCCCATTCCTCGTGCTGGCCTATGGCTGGCAGGGCACGGCCAGGATCTATGCCGTCGTGCTGGTGATCACGGCGATCCTGTTCTACATCTTCTCCAAGCCCGACCCCGTGGTGATGCAGCAGCGCAAGACGGGCCGCAAGCCGGTTTCGGCCAAGGCACAGCTCGAGCCGCTGAAGGACATCCGGGTCTGGCGCTTTGCCACCTACTATTTCTTCGTGTTCGGCGGTTTTGTGGCCTTTGCCTCGTTCCTGCCGCATTATTACGTCGGTGCCTATGGTGTGTCCCTGGCGGCGGCGGGTATTTTCGCGGGGCTGTATTCGCTGCCCGGCTCGATCTTCCGGGCGCTGGGTGGCTGGATGGCCGATGTCTGGGGCGCGCGCTTCGTCATGTATCTGACCTTTATCGTGTCGCTCGTCGTCCTGTTCGTGATGAGCTATCCGCAGACCACCTATATCGTGCAGGGCATCCCCAAACCGGACGGCTCGCCCAATCTGATCAAGTTCAGCTTCGGCATTCCGCTGTATCTGTTCGTCTTCCTGTCGGTCATCCTGGGTTTCGTGATGAGCCTGGGCAAGGCCGCGGTCTACAAGCACATCCCGGTCTACTATCCCCATCACGTCGGTGCTGTCGGCGGGCTGGTCGGCATGATCGGCGGGCTGGGCGGATTTTTCCTGCCGATCGCCTTTGGCGTGCTGCTTGACCTGACCCAGGTGTGGTCGACGGTGTTCATGCTGATGTTCGTGCTGGTCGGTGTCAGCACCATCTGGATGCATGTCGCCATTCGCCGCATGGAACGCGCGAAATTCCCCGAAATCACGGGCGATACCTCGTTGTCCGACGTTCCGGCCGGACCGGTAGCAAAGCCCGCTCAATGAACATCCCGGCGGGCCATGGCTGCCCGCCGCACGCAATCCCGAAAGGAGCAGACCCGTGGGACAAGACCTGAGAAACTGGAATGTCGAGGACGAGAAGTTCTGGGAAACGACAGGCCGGAAAATCGCCAATCGCAACCTGTGGATTTCGATCCCCGCCCTGTTGTGCGGCTTTGCCGTGTGGCTGTACTGGGGGATCATCACCGTGCAGATGATCAACCTCGGCTTTCCATTCGAGAAATCCGAACTGTTCACCCTGGCCGCCATCGCCGGGCTGACGGGTGCCACGCTGCGCATTCCATCGACCTTTTTCATCCGCATTGCGGGTGGACGTAACACCATCTTCTGGACCACGACGCTGTTGATCCTGCCGGCCGCGGGTACCGGCATCGCGCTGCAGAACCCGGACACGCCGCTGTGGGTGTTTCAGGTTCTGGCGCTGCTTTCCGGGATCGGTGGCGGCAACTTTGCGTCGTCCATGTCCAATATCAGCTTTTTCTTCCCCAAAAAGGTGCAGGGCTATGCGCTGGGCATGAATGCGGGCCTGGGCAATTTCGGAGTGACCACCATGCAGGTGGTGATCCCGGCGGTGATGACCGTTGCGATGTTCGGCGGTGCCGGGCGCGCGCTGATCAACACCTCGGGCACGCTGATCGGCAAGATTCCGGCGGGCACGCTGACCTATATCCAGAACGCCGGCTTTGTCTGGCTGATCCCGCTGATCCCGCTGGCTTTCCTGACCTGGTTCGGCATGAACAACATCCGTGACGAGCATGTCTCGCCCAATATTCCGGGGCCGATCGGGGCCATCTCGGTGATTACGGGCATGCTGCTGATCGGGCTGGTCACGGCCACATTCGGGTTGTGGCTGCTGCTGCCGGCCAAGGTGGGCGGTGCCGGCATCATGCTGAGCAAATGGATCGTGCTGCCCATCGTGATCGCGCTGACGGTGTTCCTGCTCAAGATGATCCCCGGCGAGGTGGGCCAGAACCTGACCCGCCAGTACCGGATCTTCGGCAACCGCCACACCTGGGCAATGACCATCATCTACACCATGACATTCGGCAGCTTCATCGGCTATTCGGCGGCTTTCGCGCTGACCATCAAGGTGGTGTTCGGCTTTCAGCACCTGGTCGTGAACGGCGTGATGACCCATGACACGGTCAACCCGAACGGGCCGTCGGCGCTGATGTATGCCTGGATGGGGCCGTTCATCGGTGCCCTGATCCGCCCCGTGGGGGGCATGATTGCCGACAAGATGGGTGGTGCGAAGGTCACGCAGATCATCTCGGTCGTGATGGTGGCCTCGGCGGTGGCGCTGGCCTATCTGCTGCAAAAGGCCTATGTTTCGGCCACGCCCGAAACCCTGTTCCTGCCCTTCATGATCCTGTTCCTGATCCTGTTCACCGCAACGGGTATCGGTAACGGCTCGACCTTCCGTACCATCGCGGTGGTGTTCGACAAGGAGCAGGCCGGCCCCGTGCTTGGCTGGACCTCGGCGGTGGCCGCCTATGGCGCATTCATCATCCCCAAGGTGTTTGGCGAGCAGCTCAAGGCCGCCACGCCGGAATATGCGCTCTATGGTTTTGCCATCTTCTATGCCGTGTGCATCGTCATCAACTGGTGGTTCTATCTGCGCCCCGGCGCCTATGTGAAGAACCCGTGATCGAGGCACCAGGACATGCTGCCGGCGCAGACGGCGCCGGCAGCCACAACCCTTCGGAGACATATGATGAGCCATCTACTGGATCGACTGAATTTCCTGAAAAGCACCCGCGTCGGGACATTTGCCGATGGCCACGGGCAGACAACAACCGAAAACCGTGATTGGGAGGACGTCTATCGCAACCGCTGGCGCCACGACAAGATCGTGCGCTCGACCCACGGGGTGAACTGCACCGGGTCGTGCAGCTGGAAGATCTATGTCAAGTCGGGCATCGTGACCTGGGAAACCCAGCAGACGGATTACCCGCGCACGCGGCCCGGCATGCCCAATCACGAACCCCGCGGCTGTGCCCGTGGCGCCAGCTACAGCTGGTATCTGTATTCTGCCAACCGGGTCAAGACGCCCCTGATCCGCGCGCGCCTGCTGAAAAGCTATCGGCGCATGCGCAAGGAGCTTGGCCCGATCGAGGCCTGGGCCAGGCTGCAATCCGATCCGATCCTGCGCGCCGATTACATGTCCAGCCGCGGCAAGGGCGGTTTCGTGCGCGCCGAATGGGACGAGGCGCTGGAAATCATCGCCGCCGCCAACGCCTATACGGTGAAAAATCACGGGCCCGACCGGGTGATCGGATTTTCGCCGATCCCGGCCATGTCGATGGTGTCCTATGCCGCCGGCGCGCGCTATCTCAGCCTGCTGGGCGGGGCCTGCCTTTCCTTCTATGACTGGTATTGCGACCTGCCGCCGGCCAGCCCCCAGACCTGGGGCGAACAGACCGACGTGCCCGAAAGCGCCGACTGGTACAATGCGGGCTTTTTGCTGCTGTGGGGGTCAAACGTGCCGCAGACGCGCACGCCGGACGCGCATTTCTATACCGAGGCGCGCTATCGCGGCACCAAATCGGCCGTCATCAGCCCCGACTATTCCGAGGCCGCCAAGTTCGGCGATATCTGGCTGGCCCCGAAACAGGGCACCGACGCCGCGCTGGCCATGGCCATGGGGCATGTGATCCTGCGCGAGTTCCACCTCGACCGCCAGTCCGACTATTTCACCGACTATATCCGCCGCTACTCCGACATGCCGATGCTGGTACGCCTGGAGACGCGCGACGGCCGTCTTGTGCCGGGCCGGATGCTGCGTGCGGCCGATTTCGACGACAGCCTGGGCCACGACAACAACCCCGAATGGAAAACCATCGCCCTTGACCGCAAGACCGGCAATCCGGTTGCGCCCAATGGTTCGATCGGCTTCCGCTGGGGCGAAAAGGGCGAATGGAACCTTGAACAGAAGGCCGGCGGCAAGGATGTCGAGCTGGCGCTGACGCTGGTCATGGACGAGGACCATGACGACGTGGTCGGCGTGGATTTCCCCTATTTCGGCGGCGCCGCGACGGAAAACTTCACAAAGACAGACCACCCCGAGATCCTGACCCGCAACCTGCCGGTGAAAAAGCTGAAGCTGGCCGATGGCGAGGCCTGGGTGACCACGGTGTTCGATCTGTTCTGCGCCAATTACGGCCTCGATCGTGGGCTGGGCGGCGATTTCGTGGCCAGCAGCTATGACGACGACACGCCCTTTACCCCGGCCTGGGCCGAAAAGGTCACCGGCGTGCCGCGCGACCGCATCGTTACCGTGGCGCGCGAATTTGCCCTGAACGCGGAAAAGACCGAAGGCCGCTCGATGGTCATCCTGGGGGCTGGTCTGAACCACTGGTACCACATGGACATGGCCTATCGCGGCATCATCAACATGCTGGTGATGTGCGGCTGCATCGGCAAATCCGGCGGCGGCTGGTCGCATTATGTGGGCCAGGAGAAACTGCGTCCGCAAACCGGCTGGACCCCGCTGGCCTTTGCGCTGGACTGGGCACGCCCGCCGCGCCACATGAACGGCACGTCGTTCTTCTATGCCCATACCGACCAGTGGCGCTATGAAACCCTCAAGCCCGAGGAAATCCTTTCGCCCATCGCCCCCGAGGGTGACTGGAAGGAAACCAGCATGATCGACCTGAACATCCGGGCCGAACGCATGGGCTGGCTGCCAAGTGCGCCACAGCTGAGGAAAAACCCGCTCGAGGTCGCCCGCGAGGCCCGCGAGGCCGGCAAGGAGATCCCCGCCTATGTTGCCCAGCAACTGAAATCGGGCGATCTGGAAATGTCCTGCGAGGATCCGGACGCACCCGACAACTGGCCGCGCAACATGTTCGTGTGGCGCTCGAACATCCTGGGTTCCAGCGGCAAGGGGCATGAATATTTCCTGCGTCACCTGCTGGGCACCGACAACGGTGTGATGGGCAAGGATCTGGGCGAGGAAGGCAGGCAAAAGCCGATCGAGGCCCGCTGGCATGACGAGGCCCCCAAGGGCAAGCTGGACCTGCTGGTGTGCATCGATTTTCGCATGTCCACGACCGCGGTCTATTCCGACATCGTGCTGCCGACGGCATCGTGGTACGAAAAGAACGACCTCAACACCAGCGACATGCACCCCTTCATCCACCCGCTGCAGGCGGCTGTGGATCCGGCCTATGAATCGAAATCCGACTGGGAGATCTTCAAGGCGATCGCCCGCAAGTTTTCGGAAATCGTGCCGGGATATCTGGGCGAGGAAACCGACATCGTCGCACTGCCCGCGCAGCATGACAGCCCGGCCGAGCTGGCCCAGGACCAGGTGCGCGACTGGAAAAAGGGTGAATGCGACCTGATCCCCGGCAAGACGGCGCCGGCCTTTATCCCCGTCACGCGCGATTATCCCAACCTGTACAAGCGGTTCACCTCGGTCGGCCCGCTGATGGACAAGCTGGGCAATGGCGGCAAGGGGATCGGCTGGAATACCCAGGTCGAGATCGACCACCTGAAGGAACTGAACGGGGTTGTCACCGAAAAAGGCGTCAGCGAGGGCCTGGTCAGGATCGAAACCGACATCGACGCGACCGAGGTCATCCTGATGCTGGCCCCCGAAACCAATGGCGAGGTTGCCGTCAAGGCATGGGAGGCGCTGGGCGATCACACCGGGCGCGATCACACCCATCTGGCGCGTGCCCGCGAAGACGAAAAGATCCGTTTCCGCGACATCGCCGCACAGCCGCGCAAGATCATCAGCTCGCCCACCTGGTCGGGGATCGAAAGCGAGGAAGTCAGCTATAACGCGGGCTTTACCAATGTCCACGAGCTGATCCCCTGGCGCACGCTTTCGGGCCGTCAGCAGCTGTATCAGGATCACCTGTGGATGCGCGCCTTTGGCGAAAGCCTGGTCACATGGCGCCCGCCGGTGGACCTCAAGACCATCACCACCGAGGTCAACAGCTCGGCCGCCTCGAACGAGCCCCATGTGGTGCTGAACTTCATCACGCCGCACCAGAAATGGGGCATCCACAGCACCTATTCCGACAACCTGTTGATGCTGACGCTGAACAGGGGCGGGCCGGTCGTGTGGATTTCCGAGGTCGATGCCAGAAAGGCCGGGATCAAGGATAACGACTGGGTCGAGGCCTACAACATCAACGGCGCCCTGACCGCGCGCGCGGTGGTCAGCCAGCGGATGAAGGAAGGCACCCTGTTCATGTATCATGCCCAGGAAAAGATCGTGAATACGCCGGGCTCGCAAAAGACCGGCCTGCGTGGCGGGATCCACAACTCGGTCACCCGGGCGACCATCAAACCTACCCACATGATCGGCGGCTATGCCCAGCAATCATACGGGTTCAACTATTACGGCACTGTCGGGTCCAACCGCGATGAATTCGTGATCGTCAGAAAACTGACCAGGGTCGACTGGCTCGACAAACCCGCCAAAACGGAGGCAGAGGCATGAAAATCCGCGCACAAATCGGCATGGTGCTGAATCTCGACAAATGCATCGGGTGCCACACCTGTTCCGTCACCTGCAAGAACGTCTGGACCTCGCGCGACGGGGTTGAATATGCCTGGTTCAACAACGTCGAGACCAAGCCCGGCATCGGCTACCCCGATGACTGGGAAAACCAGAAACGCTGGAACGGCGGCTGGACGCGCACGCGCGGCGGCAGGCTGGTCCCGCGTCAGGGGGCGAAATGGCGGATCCTTGCAAACATCTTTGCCAACCCGAACCTGCCCGAGATCGACGATTACTATGAACCGTTCGATTTCGACTATGACCACCTGAAATCCGCCCCCGAGATGGAGGCCTTTCCGACCGCGCGTCCGCGTTCCAGGATTTCCGGCGAGCGCATGGAAAAGATCGTCCACGGCCCGAACTGGGAGGAGATCCTGGGCGGCGAGTTCGAAAAGCGTGGCAAGGACTACAATTTCGAAGGTGTGCAGAAGGAAATCTATGGTGAGTACGAAAACACCTTCATGATGTATCTGCCGCGCCTGTGCGAGCATTGCCTCAACCCCACCTGCGTGGCCTCGTGTCCGTCGGGGGCGATCTACAAGCGCGACGAGGACGGTATCGTGCTGATCGACCAGGAGGCCTGCCGCGGCTGGCGCATGTGCGTGTCGGGCTGTCCCTACAAGAAGATCTATTACAACTGGGAAAGCGGAAAATCCGAAAAATGCACCTTCTGCTATCCGCGCATCGAAAGCGGCATGCCGACGGTGTGTTCGGAAACCTGCGTCGGGCGCATCCGCTATCTGGGCGTGATGCTGTATGACGCCGACCGCATCAAGGAGGCCGCCTCGGTCGAGGACGAGCAGGAACTCTACGACGCCCAGCTGGGCGTGTTCCTCGACCCCAACGACCCCGCGGTGCAGGCCGCCGCCCTGCGTGACGGCGTGCCGCAGGACTGGATCGACGCGGCCCGGAACTCGCCGGTGTGGAAAATGGCGATGGACTGGAAGATCGCCTTCCCGCTGCACCCCGAATACCGGACCCTGCCGATGGTGTGGTATGTGCCGCCGCTTTCGCCGATCCAGAATGCGGCCGAGGCCGGCAAGATCGGTGTCGATGGCGACGTGCCCGACGTGAAATCGCTGCGCATCCCGGTGCGCTATCTGGCCAACATGCTGACCGCCGGCGACGAGGAACCCATCGTCAAGGCGCTGGAACGGATGCTGGCAATGCGCGGCTACATGCGTGCGAAAACCATCGACGGTGTCGTGGATCTGGGCATTGCCCAACGGGTCGGCCTGAGCCCGGCGCAGATCGACGAGATGTACAGGATCATGGCGCTGGCCGATTACGAGGACCGCTTTGTCGTGCCCACCACCCATCGCGAACTGACCGAAGATGCCTATGACCTGCGCGGTGGCTGCGGCTTTACCGACAGCAACCAGTGCTCGACCGGCACCGGCGGGGGCAAGCTGTTCGGCAGCCGCAAATTCGTGGTTCCGACCGGGGGGGCGCGCTGATGTCCGTTCAGGTGAAAACCTTCAAGGCGCTGTCGGCGCTGCTCAGCTATCCCGGCGAGGAACTGCGCGCGGCAGCGGGCGAAATCGGCGCGGTTCTGGAGGCCGAGGCGATTCTTTCGCCCTCGGCCCGGGCATCGCTGCGGCCGCTTCTGCAAGAGATGGCCGCGCTTGACCTTTACGATCTGCAAGAGCGCTATGTGCTCTTGTTCGACCGCTCGCGCACGCTCAGCCTGAACCTGTTCGAGCATGTGCATGGCGAAAGCCGCGATCGTGGCCCGGCCATGGTGGACCTGCTGGAAACCTACCGTGCCGGCGGCTTTGATCTGGTCAGCACCGAGCTGCCCGACCATCTGCCGATCCTGCTGGAATATCTCTCCACCCGCCCATTGGCCGAGGCGCGCGAGATGTTGCTGGACGCAGGCCATATCATCGCGGCGCTGGCGGAACGCTTGCAACGACGCGAAAGCACCTATGCGGCGGTATTTGCGGCGCTGGCAGAATTCGCCGGGGTCGAGAAATCGTCCGAGCTGGTGCAGGAGCTGCTGAAGGTGGACGAGGACGACCCCGAAGACCTGGCCGCGCTCGACGCCGTCTGGGCCGAGGCCGAAATCACCTTTGGCCCCGACCCCAATGCAGGCTGCCCGGTCACACGCGACATGCTGGCCAACATGGACCCCGTCATCAACCAGCCGCCCGCGGCTGCCGCCAAAGGTTAAGGAGGCGACAATGAACCAGTTCTTTTTCGGAACTTTTCCCTATATCGCGTTGACCGTGTTGCTGGTCGGCTCGATCGCGCGTTATGAACGCGACCCCTATACATGGAAATCCAGCTCCAGCCAGCTGCTGCGGCGCAAGCAGCTGATGTGGGGGTCTGTCCTGTTCCATGTCGGGGTGCTTGTGGTGTTCTTCGGCCATTTCTTTGGCCTGCTGGTGCCGATCGAGGTCTATGAATTCCTTGGCATCGAGGCACAGGCCAAGCAGCTGCTGGCGGCTGTCGCCGGGGGCGTATTCGGGTCGATCGCGCTGATCGGCGCCCTGATCCTGGCCCATCGCCGTCTGACGGATCCGCGTATTCGCGCAACCTCCAGCTTTGCCGACACCGCCATCCTGCTGGTGCTGATCGTGCAGCTGGCGCTGGGGCTGATCTCGGTGCCGTTCTCGCTGTCGGAACTGTCCGATGGCGGTGTGGTCAAGTTCATGGCCTGGGCCAACGGCATCTTTACCTTTGACCCCAACGCGGCCAGCCATATCAAGGATGTGGATCTGATCTTCAAGCTGCACATCGTGCTGGGTCTGACCATCTTCATCCTGTTCCCGTTCACCCGCCTTGTGCACATGCTCTCGGCGCCGGTGCGCTATATCTGGCGGCCCGGCTATCAGATCGTGCGCACACGGCGCAAGAAGGCGTAACGACAATGGGCAATCCACTCATGCCGGCCGTCACGGTCAACGGCCAGACAATCCCCTCGGCGGCAATCGCCGCCGAGGCCCAGAACCACGCCGCGCCAAAGGGCAAGCCGGGGCTGGCCTGGCGGGCGGCGGCGCGCGCCCTGGTCGTGCGCGAGCTTTTGTTGCAGGCAGCAACCAGGGCAGGTGTCACCGCCACGCCCGAGAGGCTGGACGAAACCCGCATCGAGACCGAAGAAGACGCCCTGATCCGCGCCTGGCTGGAACAGGCGCTGGAGATACGGGAAATCACCGAGGCCGACATCACGCGCGCCCATCAGGCAAACCCGGCGCGCTATCGTTCGCCCGACCTGTTCGAAGCATCGCACATCCTGCTGGCGGTCAGGCCCGATGATGCCGAGGCCCGCAAGGCCGCACGCGCGGCGGCCGAGGGCCTGCTGCAAACCCTGCGTGCCGCCCCCGACCGTTTTGCCGAGCTTGCCCGCAAGAATTCGGATTGCCCTTCGGGCCAGAATGGCGGCCAATTGGGTCAGCTGCGCGCCGGCGACACGGTGGCCGAATTCGAAGCCGCGCTGAGGACGCTGGACATCGGCGAAATCGCGCCCGAGCCGGTTGAAACCCGTTTCGGCATCCACGTCCTGCGTCTGGATCAGCGGGCCGAGGGGCGTATTCTGCCTTTTGACGCGGTGCGCGCGCGTATTCGCGAAGACCTGGAAAAGGCGGCCTGGGCAAGTGCCGCGCGCGATCTGGTCGCCAGCCTGATCGCACATGCCCGGATCGAGGGAATCGACCTCGGGGAACCCATCCCCGTCAGCTGAGCCGGCGGCCAGCTGCGGGATGTTCATCGGGCAGGTCCAGGCCGAGCTCGGGGCCCAGCGGCACGATGCCCGAGGGGTTTATGGTCGGGTGGCTGCGATAGTAATGGATCTTGATGTGATCCATCCGGACAGTCTGCGCAACCCCCGGCTGCCGGTAGAGATCGCGCAGATAGCGCGACAGGGCGGGGTAGTCCATGATGCGGCGCAGGTTGCACTTGAAATGGCCGACATAGACGGGATCAAAGCGCACCAGGGTCGTGAACAGCCGCCAGTCGGCCTCGGTGATCCGGGGGCCGGTCAGGTATGGCCGTGATGCCAGAATCGATTCCAGCCAGTCGAGACTGTCGAACAGGGCTGTGACCGCCTCGTCATAGGCCTGCTGAGAGGTCGCGAAACCGGCCTTGTAGACCCCGTTGTTGACGGTCCTGTATATGCGACGGTTCAGGGCGTCGATCTGCTCGTGCAGGGCAGCCGGGCGCAACTCCAGCGGCCTTGCCCCGATGCCATCAAAGGCACTGCCGAACATGCGGATGATGTCGGCGGATTCATTCGAGACGATGGTTTCCTTTTCCCTGTCCCACAGAACCGGCACGGTGACGCGGCCGGTATAGTCGGGCTGCGCGGCCGTATAGATCTGGTACATGAATTCGGCCCCCATGATCGGGTCGGGGATCACCCCGTCGGCAGGCGCGAATGTCCAGCCATGTTCCAGCATCACCGGGTTGACGACCGAAATCGTGATCATGCCCTCCAGCCCCTTGAGACGGCGATAGATCAGGGTGCGATGGGCCCATGGGCAGGCATACGAGACATAGAGGTGATAGCGCCCGGATTCGGCCTTGAACCCGCCCTCGCCGGTGGGGCCGGGGCTGCCGTCGGGGGTGATCCAGTTGCGAAACCGTGCCTGGTCGCGCCTGAACCTGCCGCCGGTTCGGCTGGTGTCGTACCATTGATCCTGCCATTTTCCGTCAACCAGCAATCCCATCATGCGCCTCCGGCAATGCGGCCCGCACGAAAGTCGTCAAAGGCCTGCAGCACTTCCTGGCGGGTATTCATGACAAAGGGTCCCGCCCGTGAAACGGGTTCATTCAGGCGCCGTGCCGCGATCAGCAGGAAACGCGCGTCACTGGCCGCGAGCGTAACCCGGTCGCCGGGGCCGAGAACGCCCAGATGCCCCGCCGGCACGTCATTCACACGCCCCTCGATCACATGGACAAAGGCGTTGTGGTCGTCGGGCACGGGCTGTTCGAATGTTCCGTTCAACCGCACGTCCAGAAACAGGGGGGCCGTGGCGATGCCCGCAACCGGCCCCGTGGTGCCGGCCCCGGTGGTGCCTGCGACAACCCTGATTTCGCCGTTCTCCATGCGCTCGACCGGGATTTCGGCCGCCCGGTAATCGCGCCAGGCCGGGGCGATCATCTTGTCCCGTGCAGGAAGGTTTACCCACAGCTGAAAACCCTGCAACAGGCCGTTGTGCTGTTCGGGCATTTCCGAATGCAGCACCCCGCGCCCGGCAGTCATCCACTGCACGTCGCCCGGGCCGATCACGCCTTCGTTTCCCATGTGGTCGCGGTGGCGCATGCGCCCGGCCAGCATGTAGGTGACGGTCTCGAACCCGCGATGGGGGTGTTCGGGAAACCCGGCGATATAGTCATCGGGGTCGCTGGAGGCAAAGAAATCGAGCAGCAGGAAAGGATCCAGCATGTCGAGCTTTGCCGCGCCGATATAGCGGGTCAGGCTGACACCTGCGCCGTCGGAGGTTTCCGCGCCCTTGATGACTTTCACGATCTTGCGTTGCACTGACCTTCTCCTTGCATGCCTTGCGTCCACGCCGCGCATGGGCGCAGTGTCGGGTGTCGCCGCATGAGAATAGGAACAAAGGTGACCGCGTGAAAGTAGGCACGAAAAAGTAACCACAAACGGTCCCGCGCACCCGCCGTCGCCGCGGCCGGGACGGTTCCGATCAGCCCGCAACAAGCTGGCGATAGATCCGCGGCAGGGCCTGGGTCAGCTTTTCCGGGTCCGGGATCACCGCGAACCCGCCGGGGCCGAACATGCGCGCAAACCATGATTTGGCGTCGCGATCCACCGTCACCCCGAATACCGCCTGGCCCGCGCGTCGGGCCTCGCGCACGGCCATCATGGTGTCTTCGATGCCGTGGCGACCCTCATAGTGGTCGAGGTCGTTGGGCTTGCCGTCGGTGATGACCAGCAGCAGCTTGCGCTTGCGCGCGGCGCGCTCCAGCTCGGCCGAGGAATGACGGATTGCCGCCCCCAGCCGGGTATAGAAACCGGGCCGCAGGGCTCTGATGCGCGATTCCACCGCCTCGCCCATCCTTTCATCGAAGCGTTTGCAGTTCTGCACATAGACACGGTGGCGCCTGAGCGAGGAAAAGGCGTTGATCGCGCAATCGTCGCCGCTGGCATCCAGCCCCCAGGCCAGCGCCGCCAGGGCCTCGCGTTCGATATCGATCACGGCGCGCCCGCCGACCGCGCTTTCGGTGGAACGCGACACATCCAGCAGGATCATCACGGCAAGATCGCGCGCCTGCGGGCGGGATTGTCGCCAGATACGTTCGTTCCCGGCGCCCGTGGTCATCAGATCGACCTGCGCGCGGACAGTGGCGTCCATGTCCAGCTCGTCCCCGTCCAGGTGGCCGGGGGTAAAGATGCGGCGCGGGCGCAGGGCCTCGAACCGGCGGCGGACATGGCGGATGCGGCGCGCGCTGGCGGCATCGGCGCGAAAGGAAGGAATGTCGTCGCCCGCATCGGCCCGGCTGGTCAGCACGCAGACATGATCGGCCATGTAGGCGCCGGTGCGGGTGTCCCATTCGGGATATGTCACCTTGCCCGACAGGCGCTCGCGGTCCACATCCTCGGGGGCAAGGTCGAGATGCAGTTTCAGCCGCGTTGCCGGCGCCTTGGAGATCTGGCCGAGGCCGATTTCATCCTGATCGTCGGCAGCCTTTTTCGCGTTGTCCGGGTCGTCGTCATCGACACGGCGGTTGAGGTTCAGGAATTCCGCCCAGCTGAGGATCGATTCGAACTTGTGCAGGATCAGGCTGTCATTGCGCTCGGCCTGGTCGGACTTGCGCCGCCGTGCGCGGTGGATGCCGTCGGTGGCCTCTTCGGGGGTGCCGTCGGTGTCGCGGCTTTCCACCGTATCGGCCGCGCTGAAGGTCAGCGGCCGCAGATCCGGCCACAGGGCCACCGGGGCAAAGGGGCGATAGCGGCGCGGGGCGCTCAGCTGCGGCAGGGG
Source organism: uncultured Rhodobacter sp. (assembly GCA_964637875.1). Taxonomy (GTDB): domain Bacteria; phylum Pseudomonadota; class Alphaproteobacteria; order Rhodobacterales; family Rhodobacteraceae; genus UBA5972. The sequence continues at coordinate 11,544 of CAZWXK010000036.1, read as the reverse complement.
AAAATCCGCGCCCCGTGAAAGAACGCATTCCTTCATCTCGGCGGCCAGCGGGGGCAACGGGGCCTCGTCACCCAGGAAATGGCGCGCCACAGCCTCGACGGCCGCCTCGGCGCGGGGAAGCTGGGCGGTCTGGCGCAGGCTCAGCAGCGCCTGGCAAAGGTCATGGTACAGGGGCCGCAGCCCGGGGGCATCGTCAAGCGTTGCGCCGACCATGGCCTGCGCGGCAGCCAGTGACGCAAGATCGCGGCGCAGCGGGTCGGGGTCGTCGATCAGGCCGACGCCTTGTTTGCCCGCCCACCACGGGCGTGCGCCCCGCCCTGTGGCAAGCGCCCCGACATGGGCAATGCTGGCCGTCAGCCACAGATACAGCGCGGCATTGGCCGCGCGCGCGGGAAAGATCGCCAGCCGCTCGGGCAGGCGCAGGATTTCGCCGTCGAAACTGGCGCGCGGAACGGTTTCCGCATCTGCCCCCAAACGGCGCAAAAGGCGCAGCCTGTGGTGGCTGCGCTCGGCCCTGGCCGGGCGGATTTCAACCGAGTGGTCCCCCCCAAGGCCCCTGAAAAAGACTGCCAGCCGTCCGCCGATCTGTGCCAGATCGACCGCGGACTCGTGATACGCCTCGGGCGCATCGAGACGGCTGGCAAGGGCGTGCCACAGTTTCCCGACCGTTTCCTCGGGTTCCCATGGCTCGATTTCGACCCTGCCCACAGCCATGCCTCACCCAAAGACGGCTGTGACAAGGTCGAGGAGCCCGCGTTTCACATCCTCTTCGTCGCTCAGCGGCTCGATCATCGCCGCCCTTATGGCGCGCTCGACCGGCATGCCCTGATGGATCAGCGTTGCCGCATAGACCACAAGGCGGGTCGAGACGCCCTCTTCCAGATCCTGCCCCTTGAGCGCGCGCAGCTTGCCGGCAAGGCGCACCAAGGGGCGCACGCGGTCCTCGGACAGGCCGCTTTCCTGCGCGATGATCCGGGTTTCCATGTCGGGCGGCGGAAAGTCGAAACTGACCGAAACGAAACGCTGCCGGGTCGAGGGTTTCAGGGTTTTCAGGATGTTCTGGTATCCGGGGTTGTAGGACGCCACCAGCATGAAGCCCGGCGCGGCCTCGAGTTCCTCGCCCGTGCGGTCGATCGGCAGGATGCGGCGGTCATCGGTCAGCGGGTGCAGCACCACGGTGACATCCTTGCGCGCCTCGACCACCTCGTCGAGGTAACAGATCGCGCCTTCGCGCACCGCCCGCGTCAATGGGCCGTCCACCCAGACGGTTTCACCCCCCTTCAGCAGGTAACGCCCGATCAGGTCGGCCGCCGACAGGTCGTCATGGCAGGCCACGGTATAGAGGGGCCGGCCCAGACGTGCCGCCATATGGGCAACGAAACGCGTCTTGCCGCATCCCGTCGGCCCCTTGAGCAGCATCGGCAACCCGTTGGCATGGGCGGCCTCGAACACGGCCACCTCATTGCCCTGGGGCAGGTAGAAGGGGGCATCACCCGCCCCCTTCAGCTGATATGTGCCATCCATGGCGCTCACTCCGCCGGAACCTCGGCCTTGCGGCCGGGGGCGATGATCTCGCGCCGGGGCACCGCGATCGCATAGATGAACAGCAGCACGCCCAGCACCACGGCAACACCGGCGCCAAAGCGCATCCAGTAGAACAGCGACAGCTGGTCCTGCACCTCCATGTAGTTCATGCCCATGACCCGCTGCAGATGGGTCTGAACGGTGCCCGCAAATGTCAGGGCAAAGGTCATGAACACCATGCCGCCGGCCATCAACCAGAAGCTGACCATGTTCAGGACCTGGTTATACGGGTCGCGCCCGCGCAGGATCGGCATGGCATAGGTGAACACGGCCAGGTTCAGCGAGACATAGGCGCCGAAAAAGGCCAGATGCCCGTGTGCCGCGGTGATCTGGGTGCCGTGGGTATAGTAGTTGACCCAGGACAGCGTGTGCAGGAAACCCCACACCCCGGCCCCGAAAAAGGCCAGCGTCGCACAGCCCAGCGACCACAGCAGCGCCGCCTTGTTGGGATGGTCGCGCCGCCCCTTCCAGACCATGACAAAGGCAAATGCCATCATGGCAAAGAAGGGGATCACCTCAAGCGCCGAAAAGACCGAGCCGAGCCACTGCCAGTAGCCGGGCGTGCCGATCCAGTAATAGTGGTGGCCGGTGCCCAGGATGCCGGAAAACAGCGCCGCCGCGACGATGACATACAGCCATTTCTCGACGATCTCGCGGTCCACGCCGGTCAGTTTCAGCATCAGATAGGCCAGGATGGATGCCATGATCAGCTCCCACACGCCCTCGACCCACAGGTGGACGACATACCACCAGTACTGCTTGTCCAGGCTCAGATTGCCGGGATTGTAGAAACTGAACAGGAACAACAGCGCCAGCCCCCACAGGCCCAGCAGCAGGATGTTGGTGATCGCCGTCTTCTTGCCCGCAAGCACCGTCATGGTGACATTGAACAGGAAGATCAGCGCCGCCACCACGATGCCGACCTTGACCCACACGGGCTGTTCCAGGAATTCGCGCCCCTCCTTGCCCAGCAGCCAGTTGCCGTGGAACAGATCAAAGGTATAGGTCACCACGACGCCCGCCGTGCCGATCACCAGAATGGCCAGCTGGATATAGGCCAGCTTGGGCGAATAGATCTCGCGCTCGGCCTCTTCGGGGATCAGGAAATAGGCGGCCCCGAAAAAGCCCGTGATCAGCCAGACGATCAGGCTGTTGGTGTGCAGCATGCGCACGATGTTGAATGGCAGGATGGTCGACAGCGTGTTGGGCACGACATAGATCCAGCCGGCGAGCAGCCCCATCAGGACCTGAACCGCAAACAGCGCCAGGGCCACGACGATATAGGCCAATGCAATTTTCTGGGTTTGATATTTCATGGCTCTTTCTCCTCAGCCCGCGTTGTTCGGGGGCCAGCCCTGCGTATTGATGGTACCCGTCCACAGCAGGAAATCGGCGAGTTCGCGGATCTGCTTGTCGGTAAGGTTGAACTGGGGCATTTGCCGACGCCCCTCGGTGCCCGAGGGCTGCGCCTCCATCCAGCCCTTGAGCGTCTCATAGGCCGCCTCGGGGTCGTTCTGGACATCCCAGCGTTTCATCACATTGCCCAGCTCGGGGGCATAATAGGCGCCTTCGCCCAGGATGGTATGGCAGTCGATGCAGCCATTGGCCTCCCAGACCCTCTTGCCCGCGACGACGCTGGCAGTCAGACCCTTGGCATCGGTTGATGTGTTCACGATATAGCTGTGGCTGTTCCAGGACAGCCCCAGAAAGATCACGATGAAGAACAATGACCCGCCGTAAAAGATGTTCCGGGCCATGCTTTTGGTCAAAACTTCGCGCATTGCGCTCTCCTTTGCGCTGCGTTGATGGTGAAAAAGGATTGACCCAGGGCGGCCCGCGGCGCCTTAACGAAAGTCAAGCATCCGTGATCAGTCGTGTGATTTTCCGTGATCTGGCGTGATCCGGGCGCGTCATCTCGTCGCGGATCCGACAATGGCGCCCCTTGGCGCCCTGTGTGCGGGAAGCGGGCGGCATGGCCGATGCCGCGCCCGCGCATGTCAGCCGGCGGCCCGTTTGCGCGCGGCCATCGCCGCCTCGCGCTGGCGTTTGCGGCGCTTAAGTATCGTGCAGGTCTCGTCGTCGTGATAGATCACCTGACAGCGCAGGCACAGAACGCATTCATTGGGGTTGATCCGCCCCAACCCGTCGATCGCGCCGACCGTGCATCGGGTTTCACACAACCGGCATTCGCGTCCGCATTGTACGCGCCGTTCAAGCCAGTCGAATATCCTGAGCTTGGCCGGAATCGCCAGCCCCGCCCCCAGCGGGCACAGATAGCGGCAGTAGAACCGCTCGATGAACAGGCCCGCGACAAGGATCAGCACGACAAAGGCGACAAAGGGCCAGGCCCGGATCATGCGCAGCGATATGGCGGTCTTGAAGGGTTCCACCTCGGCCAGCACCAGCGCATCCTTCATCGAATAGAACGACAGCGCGATGATGGCGACAAACAGCGTGTACTTGATGACCCACAGGCGTTCATGCAGGGCATGCGGCACGGCAATCTGCGGCACCTTCAGGCGCTGGGCCGCCGCGCTGGTCAGTTCCTGCAACGCGCCAAAGGGGCAGAGCCAGCCGCAATAGACACCGCGCCCCCAGAACAGCAGGCCCAGCGCGACAAAGGACCACAGGACAAAGATCACCGGCTCGATCAGGAAGGTCTCCCATCTGAAACCGCTCAGAAGCGCATGGATGAAGGCCGCCACCTGCACGACCGAAAGCTGCCCGTTCACCCCCCATCCCAACCACAGGAACGTGACCAGAAGAAAGGCCAGCCTTCCGCGTCGCCACAATGCGGGACGGCGCACGAAGCTGCCCTGGAAAAACAGGATCAGTGTCAGCGCAGCCAGCATTGCGCCGACGCCGATAACCGTCAATTGTTTGTTTTTCCATGTTTCTTTCCACAGTGGCTGCGGTTCCGGCGGGGGTGGGACGACATATTTTCCCGGCAGAGTGTAATCCACCGCCAGAACCATTGTCGCGGTTTTTCCGTTCCGTCCGGGGCGGCTGATCGTCAGCTCCAGGCGAAAGGGTTTCAGCACGTCGATTCCGTCACGCGGAATGACAAAGACGCTGCGTTCCTTGAACGCGGGGGCGTCATCGGGGGCAAGCTCGTCGATACGTCTGTAGCCGGCGGCGGTTACCGGATAGCGCCGGTCGCCCTGCACCAGGGCAAGACGGTCGAAAATACCGCTCCGTCGCCAGTTCAGCCCCCGATGGGAATAGACCCCGCGCGAGGCTACGAACAATGCGGCCTCGCCGGGGCCCAATGCTGCGACGACACGGGAAAAATCCTGCTGACCCAGCAGGTTGCGCCCGATCGTGGGTGGGTCGATCAGGCCGAAATAAAGGTCGATGAACGGCCCGTCTCCGGTGGGAACCGGCACCAGCGCGTTTTCGAGCGCCCGGCTGGCCCGGGTCATCGTGACCTTGCCATGGGCCAGTGCGCCCTCGGCCAGCAACGCCCGCCACGAGCGGGGGCTGAAATGCACATGATCGATCCCGCCGCCGGAAATCAGGCCGCGTCCGATGGCCAGGTTGCGCGCGGTGCGCAGGATCGAATCGCGAATCACGCCCGAGGACACGGTGGCCCTTGAAATGACGTCGGGCGGGTTGGGGCCGTTCCGGCCCCGATCGTTGGCAGGCCGCTTGCGTGGTGCGCGCAGGTCGATGCCGCGAAATGATTCGACAAAGGCCTGGATGTCGCGCTCGGAAATGCCCAGTGTCAGAATCGGTTCGCTGTGTCGCATGAGGCGCGCCCCCGCGATTTTCCCGCGCGCGTCGATGGCGACAAG
>CAZWXK010000036.1:0-6066 GCA_964637875.1 uncultured Rhodobacter sp. | reverse complement strand
CCGTGATGCCTCACCAGCCGAACGGAGATACCGTGATGACATCTACTTCAGCCATTCGAAAGCCAGCGCTCCTGGCCACGGCGGCGATCGCGTTTGCGCTCGTCACCTCGGGCGCGCCGGCAAAGGAAAAACCCAAGGAACACGCAAACACACCGTCTGCGTCCTATGAACCCAGCATGAACACGCTCAGCCAGATCAAGGTCGAGATCCCCGGCCGCAAGCCCGATGACCCGGTGATGACGGCCGACGAGTATCAGCAGGCCAACAAGATCTATTTCGAGCGCTGCGCCGGCTGCCATGGCGTGCTGCGCAAGGGTGCCACCGGCAAGCCCCTGACCACCGACATCACCCGCGACAACGGGTATGAATATCTGCGCGACTTCATCACCTATGGCTCGCCTGCGGGCATGCCGAACTGGGGCACTTCGGGCCAGCTGAGCGAAAAGCAGGTGGACATGATGGCCCGCTATCTGCTGCTCGATCCGGCCCCGCCGCCCGAATTCGGCATGGCCGAGATGAAAAAGACCTGGAAGGTCATCGTGCCGCCCGAGAAACGGCCGACGAAAAAGATGAACGACATCGACATCGACAACCTGTTCTCGGTGACGTTGCGCGATACCGGCCAGGTCGCGCTGATCGACGGCAAGTCCTATCAGATCAAGACGGTCATCAAGACGGGCTATGCGGTGCATATCAGCCGCATTTCGGCATCGGGCCGCTATCTGTATGTGATCGGTCGCGATGCCAAGGTGACCATGATCGACCTGTGGATGAACCCGCCCGCACCTGTTGCCGAGGTCAAGATCGGCACCGAGGCACGCTCGGTCGAAACCTCGAAATTCAAGGGGTGGGAGGACAAATACGCCATCGCAGGGGCCTATTGGCCGCCGCAATACGTGATCATGGACGGCAATACGCTGGAACCGCTCAAGGTCGAAAGTACCCGCGGCATGATCTATGACACCCAGGAATACCACCCCGAACCGCGGGTGGCCTCGATCGTGGCGTCGCATTTCAAGCCGGAATTCGTGGTCAACGTCAAGGAAACCGGCAAGGTGCTGATGGTGGATTATTCCGACATCAGGAACCTGAAGACCACGGAAATCGAGGCCGAGCGTTTCCTGCATGATGGCGGGTTCGACAGCACCGGGCGCTATTTCCTGGTTGCCGCCAATGCGCGCAACAAGGTGGCGATCATCGACACCAAGGAGGACAAGCTGGTCAAGGTGGTCGAAACCGGCGGTGTGAAACCCCATCCGGGGCGCGGCGCCAACATCATCCACCCGAAATACGGCCCCGTCTGGGTGACCTCGCATCTGGGGGATGAAACGGTCTCGCTGATCGGCACCGATCCGGTCAACCACCCGCAATATGCCTGGAAGGTGGTCGAGACGCTGGAAGGGCTTGGCGGTGGCTCGCTGTTCGTGAAATCGCATCCCAAGTCGAACCACCTCTATGTGGATGCGCCGCTGAACCCGGATGCCGAAATCTCGGGCTCGGTCGCGGTGTTCAACATCGACAAGCTCGACCAGCCGAACCCGCAATTCACGGTTCTGCCGATTGCCGAATGGGCCGGCATCCCCGAAGGCCAGCCCCGCGTCGTGCAGGGTGAATTCAACCAGGACGGCAACGAGATCTGGTTCTCGGTCTGGAACAAGAAGGCCCTGACCTCGGCCATCGTGGTTGTTGACGACAAGACGCTGAAGCTCAAGCACGTCATCAAGGACAAGCGCCTTGTAACCCCGACGGGCAAGTTCAACGTCTACAACACCCGCAAGGACGTTTACTGACAAGACCGGGGGCCGGCTGCCCGGCCGGCCCCTTGTCCACCCCCAGCAGGAAAGGCATGGCCATGACAACCCAGGGAAAAGTGTACCTGATCGGGGCCGGTCCGGGCGATGCCGAGCTGCTGACGCTCAAGGGCCTGCGCCTGTTGCAACAGGCCGATGCCGTGGTTTACGACCGTCTGGTTTCCCCCGAAATCCTGGCGCTTGCACCCGAGGGCGCGCGCATGATTCCGGTCGGCAAGGCGCCGCGCAATCATCCGGTCCCGCAGGAGCGTATCAACGAAATTCTGGCCGATCTGGCGCGCGAGTGCCTGACGGTTGCGCGCCTGAAAGGGGGCGATCCGCTGATATTCGGCCGTGGATCCGAAGAGGCCGCCCATCTGCGCGCCCTTGGCATCGATGTCGAATATGTGCCCGGCATCACCGCCGCCCAGGGCGCGGCTGCCGCAACCGGCATTCCGCTGACCCATCGCGGGCTGGCAAGCGGCGTGCAATACATCACCGGCCACCGCCAGGCCGACCGGCCGCTGGATCTGGACTGGCAGAAACTGGCCGATCCCGACACGACCCTGATCGTCTATATGGGCGTTGCCAATATCGCCGAGATCGCCCTGCGCCTGATGGCCGCGGGCATGCCCGCCAGCCTGCCGGTGATGGCGATCGCCAATGCCACGACAACGCGCGAAACCCGCCTGCTGGCCAGCCTTGGCGACATTGCCTCGAAGATCCGCCGATCGCCCCCCGATGGGCCTGTCCTGTTCGTGATCGGCAATGTGGTTTCGCTGTATGAGCAGCTGGACACCAACCGATTGATGCAGGAGGCGCCCGCCGACATGGTCGCGGCGGTGGCCCATGCGTAGGACCGCCCTTGTCCTGACGGCGCTTGCCGTCTTGTCCCCGGCCGCCTTGTCCCAGGTCGCCTTGTCCCCGGCCGTTGCCGGCGAACTGCCGGCCGCGCGCCAGGACGCGCTGGAAAACCTCGTGCGGCAAGATTGCGGATCCTGCCACGGCATGACGCTGAAGGGCGGGCTGGGTCCCGACATCCGCGCCGAAACCCTGGCCGGGCGCGACCCGGATGCGCTGAAGGCGATCATCCTCGACGGCATTCCGGGCAGCGCCATGCCCCCCTGGCGCCCGCTGCTGAGTGAATCCGACGTGGACTGGATCGTGCAATATCTGCTGAAAGGAAAAAGACCATGAAGCGCCTTGCAACCCTGCTGGCCGCCCTTTTCCTGCTGGCCCTGCCCTCGACGGCGCAAGAGTTGCGCGGCACCGGCGATATGGGCGTGATCATCGAACGCGCGACCGGATCGATCCTGGTCATCGATCAGAGCGAACACGCCATACTGGGCCGCGTCACCGGGCTGGGCGACCTGTCTCATGCCTCGGTCGTCTATTCACCGGACGAACGCTATGCCTATGTGTTCGGCCGCGATGGCGGGCTGACCAAGGTCGATATCCTGACGCGCAAGATCGTCAAGCGCGTGATGCAGGCAGGCAATTCCATCGGCGGCGCGATTTCCGACGATGGCAAGCTGGTTGCGGTTTCAAACTATGTCCCCGGCGGGGTGCATGTCTTTGACGCCGAAACACTGGAACGCGTCGCCAATATTCCGACGGATTCGAAAACCATCGGCCTGGTCGATGCCCCCGGCAGGCGCTTTGTCTTTACCCTGTGGGACAAGGGCGAAACCTGGATTGCCGATTTTTCAAAGGGGAACAAGCCGCAGATCACCCGCATCCCCGGCATCGGCGAAAACCCCTATGACGGGCTGATCACGCCCGACGGGCGCACCTATATCGCCGGGCTGTTCGGCCAGGACCACCTGACCGCGCTGGATCTGTGGCAAAAGGATCCCAGGCCACGCCCCTTTCTGATGGGCTATGGCAAGGGCGAAAAAAAGCTGCCGGTCTACAAGATGCCCCATCTCGAGGGCTGGGCGCTGGCGGGCAACCAGTTCGTCCTGCCCGCGGTTGGCGCACACGAGGTTCTGTGGGTCGATGCCCGCAGCCTGAAACAGACCGGCGTGACGAAAACCCACGGCCAGCCGGTCTTTGCCATGGCGCGCCCGGACGGGCGCCAGATCTGGGTGAATTTCGCGCACCCCCTCAACGACACGGTGCAGGTGATCGACACGCTGACGAAAAGGGTGATCCACCAGTTCACCCCTGGCCCGGCGGTGCTGCACATGGAATTCACCGCCCGCGGCAACGAGGTCTGGATCTCGGTGCGCGACCGCAACAAGGTGGTGATCTACGACACCCACAGCTTTGCCAGGATTGCCGAGCTTCCGGCGCGCTCGCCCTCGGGCATCTTCTTTACCGTGCGCGCGCACAAGACGGGGTTGTAGGTCATGATCCATCTGGGCGACCCCATAGACCACAGCCTGCTGAACGACTGGCAACGCGACCTGCCACCGGTTGCACGCCCCTTTGCCACGATTGCGCGCAAGCTGGGCATCGACGAGGACGAGGTCATCGCCCGGCTGGGAAAACTGCGCGATCAGGGCAGCATTACCCGCGTGGGCGCCACCTGTGCGCCGAACACGGCCTCGGCCTCGACGCTGGCGGCCATGTCCGTGCCGGACGGGCGCGTCGAAGAGGTCGCCGGGATCATCAACCGACAGCCCGGCATCAACCATTCCTACCTGCGCGAGGATGACTGGAATCTCTGGTTCGTGGCCACCGGCCCCGACCGGGCACATGTCAGCGCGGCCCTTGCCCGGATCGAGCGGCAGACAGGGCTGCGTGTGCTGGATCTACCACTGCTCAGACCTTTCAACATCGATCTGGGTTTCAACCTGGGCGGCACGCCCATGCCCCACCGATCGGTCAGGCACGCGGACATATCCGCGATCCGGCCCGGAGACCGTGACATATTGCAGGCCCTGTGCTCCGGCCTGCCATTGGTGCCGCGCCCCTTTGCCCTGCTGGGGGCGCGGCTGAACCATGCAGAAGGTGCCGTCATCGGGCGCATCCAGGCCCTGATGAAGGCGGCCATCATCACCCGTTTCGGTATCATCGTGCGCCATCGCGCGCTGGGCTGGCGGGCCAATGCGATGGTTGTCTGGGATCTTCCGCATCGGGAAGTCACCCGCGCCGGCCCCCGCCTCGCCGCGCTGCCTGGCGTGACGCTGTGCTATGAACGCCGCGCGGTGCCCGGCATATGGCCCTGGCGCCTGTATTCGATGATCCATGCACGCTCGCGCGAGGCGGCGCTTGACGTGCTGGCGCGCGCCCGTGCCCTGCCCGAACTGCGCGGTGTGCCCTGCAAGCCGCTGTTCTCGGTGCGCTGCTTTCGCCAGACGGGCGCGTTGATCAAGCCACCATCCCGGCCGGTGCTGTCCGAAGGGGTTTCGCCATGACGCGCGCCATCGACGACATCGACCGCAAGATCCTGAATGCCCTGCAAGAGGGGTTTCCCCTGTCGCCACGCCCCTTCGAACAGGCAGCCCGTGAACTGGGCCTCAGTGAGGGCGACCTGATCGCCCGCATCAAGCGCCTGCGCGAAAGCGGCACCATCACCCGTTTCGGCCCCTTCTATGATGCCGAGGCCATGGGCGGTGCTTTCTGCCTGTGCGCGATGGCGGTGCCCGAGGCAGAATTCGACCGCGTTCTGACACAGGTCAATGCGCACCCGGAGGTTGCCCATAATTATGAACGCGACCACCGGCTGAACATGTGGTTCGTGCTGGCAACCGACAGCAGGGAACGCATTGCCGAGGTGGCCGACCAGATCGAGGCGCTCACTGGGCTGAAAGTGCTGCGCTTTCCCAAGGAACGCGAATTCTTTATCGGCTTCAGGGTGGCGGCATGAGAATCGACCGGACAGACAGGCAGATCATCCGGGCAACCCAGGCCGGCCTGCCGCTCGTGCCCGCGCCCTATGCCGAGGTCGCGCGCCGCCTGGGCCTGAACGAGGCCGAGGTCATCACCCGCATGCAGGCCATGCAGGACAGCGGCATCATCCGCCGCATCGCGCTGGCGCCCAATCATTACGCGCTGGGTATCAGGGCCAACGGCATGTCGGTCTGGGATGTCGCCAACGATCAGGCCGAAGAGATGGGCCGCCGCGTCGGTGCGCTGCCCTATGTCTCGCACTGCTATCTGCGCCCGCGTGCCTTGCCGGACTGGCCCTACAACCTGTTCGCCATGCTGCACGGCAGGACCCGCACCGAGGTCGAGGAAAAGCGTGCCGAGGTCGCCGCCCTGCTGGGCGATGCCTGCCGCGGCCACGACATCCTTTATTCGAAACGGATCCTGAAAAAGACCGGGCTGA
>CAZWXK010000035.1:0-26585 GCA_964637875.1 uncultured Rhodobacter sp. | reverse complement strand
CTCTAGAACAGGCAGAGCCACCGGAAAATGCGTTTTGCGCAAGCGCGTGGGTTCAGAACGGGAGAGATCCTCGGCGTCGCGCATCTGGGTGGGGGCTGTTCAACGCGACGCCGAGGGAAGCTTGTCAGCTACGGCCCAAGTCTTGAGACTCGAAGCAGGCGGCGGTTTGGAAACAAAAGGGCAATTTCACGGCATTTGGTTACAGTATCGTGAGTCTGCCCGGCACGACCCTGGCGGCGGGTGGCGCGCATGGAATCACACGACCCGAACGCGATCCGCCCTGCCGGATCGACAGGGCGGATCGGTCGAGGTAGTTCCCGACACCGCAGCTCTGGGTGGGGGCTGAAATCAACTGCGGTGCCGGGGTGAGCCTTCGCTCGCTACAACCTCTTTATCGCGGGGGATTCGGGCCAGAAGCGGGGCCAAACGGGGCCAAAAGGCGGCAAACACACGGGGTTTCCGAAACTCTGGGTTTCCGTTTTGGAAACGGTGCCGCGGGGCGAAAAAAAGCCCCCGGCAATAATGACGGGGGCAGTCGCTCAGTGAAATGTAGCCTCCGGTGCCGCGGGTCTGGGTGGGGGCTGATTGCCGCGACACCGGAGTGAGCTGTTACTCGCTACAGGTAGTTGTATCGCCGGCAAACGGGGCGGAATCCGGGAGGTAATGCGAACTCTTCCGGGCAACATGGGGGCGATTCCTTGATTGATGTGAATAGCCGGCCAATACGCTTGATATGGTTGGAATTTACCTTCAGACTGAAACAATGAAGGTCGTGAAACCCGCGCAAATCCGAATGCCTGCCCCCGCGCAAGGTGATCGGGTCAGCTTTCACCGGCGCGAGCTGGCACTGATTCTGCCCCTCTATGGCCGCATGGTTGCCGCTGGCGAGTGGCGCGACTATGGCATATCCCTGCTTCAGGATGTCGCTGTCTTTTCGGTCTTTCGCCGCACCGCCGAACACCCCCTTTACCGAATCGAGAAACGTCCGCGACTGGCGGCACGGCAGGGGCAATACGCAGTTCTGGGCATGGATGGGCGAATCTTGCGCCGCGGGCATGATCTCGGGACGGTTCTGAGGGTGCTTGAGCGCAAGCTCATTCGTTCATTGTAGGCGCCGGCGCGCGATGATGGGGCCGTCCCCGGCCCGCATTGTCCGGCTTTCGACCCTGGCAAGGGGCTCGGATGTCACCATCATGTGGTGGGCATTGGCATGCAGCACGTTGGTGCTGTCCTGCATTACCCCGACATGGCCTTTCCAGAAAACCAGATCGCCGCGTTCGAGTGTCGCACCGGGTGCGACCGGCATGCCCAATCCGGCCTGTTGCATGTCGGTGTCGCGCGGGCATTCCCGTCCGGCGGCATTCAGGGCCAGCATCACCATGCCCGAGCAATCCATGCCCCAGACGGAATTGCCACCCCACAGATAGGGTATGCCGAGAAATGATTCCGCCACGGTCACGAAATCGGCAGCTGTCTGATCCAGCCGAGAAAGGTGCTGCGATGGCACGAAACGACCATCCGGCAGGGCGGCAAAGCGGTTGTGCCTGCCAGTGACGCACAGCTGCGCCCCCATCGGCAAGGACAGCAGCGGGCGGGATTTCATGTCGGCCGTCCCATAGCAATGAGTCGCCAGCGCGCTAACGCGGTGGGTTGCCGATACGGTCGGGCCCAGCGCGTCTTGCGCGACATATCCGACATAGCCATCGCGCGGGTTCTGTCCGAAGGCATATCCGTGTTGCGCCTCGAGAACGAGAAACCTCTGCCCATACAGCAATTGACAGTCCAGCCCGCCGCCCGGGCTGCGCAGCAGATCCGCAACCGGCCGGATGACCTGCATCAGGCGACCCTCGACATATTCGGCGGCCGCGATTCTGCCTTTCAACGAGATATGCGCGACCCGCCCGTTCGAAGGGATGAGGCGGGGATGCGTCATGCGGACAGCTCTTGATGCAGGGCCTCGAATATCGCCCTTGCGGCCTGGAATGCCGCGCCCTTGGGTCGCCCGGGTGCGGCGTCGGGATTCCAGCCGAAAATGTCGAAATGCGCGAAAAGATCGGCATTCTCGACAAACCGCCGCAAGAACAGCGCGGCCATGATCGATCCGGCAAAGCCGCCCGAGGGGGCGTTGTCCAGGTCGGCGATACCGGGTTCGAGTCTTTTCTCATAGGGTTCCCACAGGGGCATCCGCCACAGGGGATCGCGTTCGAGGCGTCCGCAGCGCGCCAGCCGATGGGCAAGGCTGTCATCATCGGTATAGAACGGCACCAGGTCGGGGCCCAGCGCAACACGCGCCGCACCCGTCAGCGTCGCCATGCAGAACAGATAGTCGGGTGCTTCTTCGTCGGCCAGTGTCAGCGCATCCGCAAGAACGAGGCGTCCCTCGGCGTCGGTATTGTTGACTTCGACCGAAAGCCCCTTGCGCGAGGGCAGGATGTCGCCAGGCCGCATGGCATTGCCGGCCACCGCGTTTTCAACCGCCGGAACCAGCATCCGCAGCCGGACCGGCAAGTCGAGCGCCATGATCATGCGTGCCAGGCCCATTGCCGTGGCCGCGCCGCCCATGTCCTTTTTCATCAGGCCCATCGACGAACCGGGCTTGAGGTTCAGACCGCCAGTGTCGAAACAGACCCCCTTGCCAACCAGGGTCACAAGCGGTCGGCCTTCATTGCCCCAATGCAGGTCCAGCAGGCGCGGTGCCTGCCCCGAGGCACGGCCAACCGCATGTATCAGCGGAAGATTTCCCTTGAGCAGATCATCGCCGACAATGGCATTTGCAGATGCGCCGAATTCCGCGGCCAGCGCAAAGAACGCCTCTTGCAGGGCGTCGGGACCCATGTCGTTGGCCGGGGTGTTGATCAGGTCGCGTGCCAGAAAGGCGGCAGCGGCGGTTGCCTCGATTCGGGTGGCATCCACGCCATCGGGCGCAACCAGCATGGGCCGGTCGCCGGATTTTCCCGCATAGCGGCCGAAACGATAGCCGGCAAGCAACCAGCCGAGCGCAGATTCGCGAGTCTCGACCTCGGTCAGGCCCGGGTCGAGCCTGTAGATCCCCGCTGGCAGCTTTTCGGCAGCCCTGGCCAGATGGAATCGGCCCCGCGCACGCGCGCGCATGTCTCCCCAGCCGAACAGAACCCGGGCAAGGTGCCCATCATCATCGGCAATCAACAGGATCTGGCCCAGCTCGGCCTTGAAGCCCGACGCCGAGACCCAGTTCGCCACCCTTGGCGGTTGTTCCGACAGCCAGAGCTTCAGCGCTTCTTTCCGGATGACCGAGATCGGTATCGCATGGCCGCTGTCATCTGCGAAGTTCGGGGTCATGTCCCGCCTTTCCATGTCGGTGAAAATTCAGGACACGAGATTATTCCTTTCGCGCCGGCGCGCAAGAGGGCCGGCTGCGTCAGCCTCCCGATTGTTCCGAGAGAGGGCAATCGAGCGCGAAAATTCTTTTCAACCGGGCCAAGGGTCGATATTGCTCGGGCCATGGAACATGCAAGACCGCTGCCGCGCTATCTGGTTACCCGGTACAGGGGATGGAAAGCGACAGACTTCGCCGAGAACAAGGCGTGGTACCAGAAACTTGCCACCGAGGGTCAGCACCCCAGGGCGATGATCATCTCGTGCTGCGACAGCAGGGTACATGTGTCGTCGTTGTTCGGTGCCGGCACGGGCGAGTTCTTTATCCACCGCAACATTGCCAATCTGGTGCCCGCGTGGAAGCCTGATGGTGACCTGCACGGAACATCGGCGGCCATCGAATATGCGGTTGGCGCGCTGGGTGTGGCCCATCTTCTGGTGATGGGGCATTCGCAATGCGGGGGCGTCAGGGGCTGCCATGACATGTGTCTGGGCGAGGCACCCGAGCTCGAAAGCGAATCGAGCTTTGTTGGCCGCTGGATGGAGCTGCTGCGCCCGGGCTTTGATCGTGTGCGCGACATTGCCGACCATGACGAGCGAATCAAGGCGCTTGAACACGAGGGGGTTCGCATTTCACTGCAGAATCTCATGACATTCCCCTTTGTCGAATCGGCGGTTCTGGCCGAAACGCTGACCCTTCATGGATTGTGGCACGATATCGGTGCCGGTTCGATCGAGGTCTATGACGGGGAAAAGGGGGTTTTCCTTCCGGTCTAGGGCCTGTTGACGTTTGCCGGAGTGACTGGTTGCGGTCGCAAGGGGGGCAACCTATGGTCGGGCACGATCGGTTTTTCCTGCTGCGAGGCTCAATGTCCATCACCGTCGCCACATGGAACATCAACTCGGTTCGCCTGCGCGAGCCGCTGGTTCTGAAGCTCCTTGAACAGGAGGCTCCCGATATCCTGTGCCTGCAGGAATGCAAGTCTCCGGCAGACAGGATCCCGACCCAGGGTTTTGCCGCTCGGGGATACCGCTACATGCTGGCCAATGGCCAGAAGGGTTACAACGGGGTTGCCATTCTTTCGCGCCTGCCGCTGCGCGAGGTGGCGCGCCATGACTTTGCCGCGCTCGGGCATGCGCGTCATATAGCCGGGCAACTGGAAAACGGTGTCGTCATCCACAATTTCTATGTTCCGGCGGGAGGGGATGTTCCCGACCGCGAGGTGAACGAGAAATTCGGACAAAAGCTCGACTATCTGGTCGAGATGCGCGACCATTTCCGTGCCGAGCGCCCGCAAAGCGCGATCCTTGTCGGCGATCTCAACATTGCCCCGCGCGAGGACGACGTCTGGAGCCACAGGCAGTTGCTCAGGGTCGTGTCCCATACCCCGGTCGAGGTCGCCCATCTGACCGATACGCTGGAAGCGGGAAAATGGGTGGACATAACCCGGCAGGACATCCCGGAAGGCAAGCTGTATTCCTGGTGGTCCTATCGCGCGCGTGACTGGGATGCCGCCGACCGCGGGCGCAGGCTCGATCATGTCTGGGCCAGTCCCGATATCAGCAATGCGGCACATTCCAGCCGCATCCTGCGCGAGGTTCGCGGCTGGGAAAAACCGTCGGACCATGCGCCGGTATTTGCGACATTTGATCTCTGAGCCCGGTACGGGGCTTGGGCTTGGGGGCAGGGCTTCCTACATAGGGCACAGCAACGGCGAATCGCCGCAGAAATGGACAGAGGTGTAACATCATGGAACTTGGCGCAAATGGTGCCGCCCCGGCCGCGGGCGACCTGATCAAGGAGGGCTCGGAACTCACATTCATCGAGGATGTGATCGAGGCCAGCAAGGAAACCCCCATCGTCGTGGATTTCTGGGCACCCTGGTGCGGGCCTTGCCGCAGCCTCGGCCCGGCGCTGGAGGCCGAAATTCAGGCCGCTGGCGGCAAGGTGAAGATGGTCAAGATCAATGTGGACGAAAACCAGCAGATCGCGGCCCAGTTGCGGGTACAGTCGATTCCGACGGTCTATGCCTTTCACGACGGCAAGCCGGTTGACGGGTTCATGGGTGCGCAGCCGCCCTCGAAGCTCAAGGAATTCATCGGCAAGCTGATCGACATGGCCGGAGGTGATGGCGGGCTGGATGATGCGGTCAAGGCAGCCGAGGAAATGCTGGCCGAGGGTGCGGCAGTGGATGCTGTCGAAACCTTTGCCGCGATCCTGCAGGAAGACCCGGAAAACGCGCCGGCATATGCGGGTCTGGTCCGAGCGCATCTGGCGCTGGACGAGGCCGGAAAGGCAAAGGATCTGCTGAAGGCCGTGCCCGAGGCGATTCGCGACGCGCCCGAGATCGCTGCGATTCAGGCCCAGATCGACCTGGCCGAAGCAGCGGCCGAGGCCGGACCCATCCCGGAACTTCGGGCAAGGCTGGAAACCGACCCCGACGATCATCAGGCACGTTTCGACCTGGCGACCGCTCTGGCGGCCACCGGCGATACCGAGGCCGCGGTTGACGAACTCCTCGAACTGATGCGCCGCGATCGCGAATGGAATGACGGCGCCGCACGCGATCAGCTGTTCAAGATCTTCGATTCGCTCAAGCCTGACGATCCGGTTGCACTCAAGGGGCGGCGCAAGCTTTCGTCGATGCTCTTTGCCTGAGCGGCGAATGCGGCTAGGCTGATGAGCATGTTCAAACCGGCCGATCTGCCTGACAGGATTCCCCTGTTTCCCTTGCCCGGGGCGCTGTTGCTGCCCCGCGCGCATCTTCCGCTCAGCATTTTCGAGCCACGTTACCTGGCGATGATCGAAGATGCCCTGGCCACGCCGCACCGTCTGATCGGCATGGTCCAGCCGCAGGGATCCGAACAGGAGGGCGACCACGACCCGCCACTGCACCATGTCGGCTGTGCCGGGCGGATCATGGCCTTTGTCGAAACCGAGGATGGGCGCTACCGCATCACGCTGGGTGGGGTCGCCCGGTTTCGGGCGACTGCAATACAGGATGGGTTCAAGCCCTACCTGATGGCACAGGTCGATTGGCGCGAATTCGAACACGACCTCGACAAGCCCGGTCCCGACCCGGAATTCGACCGACGGCATTTCCTCGACGTGCTGGGAAAGTTTCTCAGCGCCAGCGGGACCGGATCGGACTGGGCAAGTCTGGAAAAGGCCGAGGATGAGCTGTTGATCAATTCAATGGCAATGATGTTCCCGTTCGACCACGAGGAAAAGCAGGCACTTCTGGAATCGCGTACCCTGGCCGACCGACGCAGGACGTTGATTACACTCATGGAATTTTCCCTGGCCTCTGGCGGCGAGGACCGAAAACTGCAATGACAAGACCTGTTGGCGATAAACATCCGGGCCCCGATCCGAAAATGCTGGAGGCCCTCGTTTGCCCGCTGACCCACGGCCCGCTGATCTATGATGCCGGCAGAAACGAGTTGATCTCGAAAAACGCCCGGCTGGCCTATCCGATCAGGGGCGGTATCCCTGTCATGCTGGCCGATGAGGCGCGCAAGCTGGAATGACCTTCCCATATATGACAACGGCGAAATTTGCCTCGGCCACTTGCCATTTCCGGCCGTTGCGTGTATCCGCCAAGCCGTTGGTCACGGAGTGTAGCTCAGCCTGGTAGAGCACTGTCTTCGGGAGGCAGGGGCCGGAGGTTCGAATCCTCTCACTCCGACCAGTCGTTCTCGTGAAATGAATCGACCGTTTCGAGATTTCCGGTCAGGGATGGGGTGGAATCGGTGACGGGCGGCCGTCAGGCGAATGTGCCGCCCAGGGCCTCGATCACCGGGCAGTCGGGTGCGTCCGTCCCGCTGCATTGGCCGATGGTCGTTGCCAGAACCGATTCTACCCGCCGGAGATCGCGGATTTTCTCGCGAACGTTTTCCAGATGTTGCGAGGCAAGGTCGCGCACTTCGGCACAGCTGTGCCTGCCGCCCTCGACCAGCGTCAGCAGGCCGCGGATTTCCTCGAGTGTAAAGCCCAGCGCGCGGGCCCTGATGACAAAGCCCAGCCGAGTGACATGTTCGGACGAATAGATCCGATATCCCTTGGCGCTGCGCGGGGGATCGGGCATCAGGCCGATTGATTCATAATATCGGATGGTTTCGATATTGCAGCCCGTCAGGCGCGACAGGTCGATCCTGCGCAATCCCCCTTGCAATCCCCCGCGCCCGGTTTTTGCACCAGCCATGAAAAACTCCTTGAGTCTGTAGTTCGTACAGAGCGTAAGCAGTCTGCACAAACTTCTCAAGAGGGAGAGAACAATGTCCGAATCGTCACATGTCAGCGCCTCGACGGGGCAAGACGTGCCAACGGATGAGCGGCGAGGGATATTGGCGACGATCGGCCTGTCACTTCTGGGGGCGTTGGCGATGATCTCGTGCTGCATCCTGCCGCTGACATTGGTCATGCTGGGTGTTACCGGCGTGTTTGTCGGGCGTCTCAGCGCGCTCTACCAGTTTCACTGGTATTTTCTGGCTTTCGCGATTGCCGTTCTGGCCTATGGATTCTGGAAGGCCTATCGCCCGGTAACCGGCGAGAACTGTGCTGATGGTACCTGTGCGCGGCCCGTGAACCGCACCGTCATGCGGGCTGTGTTGTGGGTGTCGCTGGTGATCGTGATCGGGGCGCAGTCGTTCCAGTATATCGCACCTGTTCTTCTCAACCCGTTCTGATCACTGATGAAAGGCATGATTCCATGAACAGATTATCCATACTTGCCCTGTCGGCCGGCCTTGCCCTTGTCGGTGGTGCGGCCCTTGCTGCGGAACGCACCGTGAATATCGAGGTGACGGGGCTCTATTGCTCGTCCTGCCCCTATATCGCATCGCAGGCGATCCAGGCGGTCGACAGTGCCACCATCACCGGTGGATTCTATGACGCCGACAAGCAGATGGCCCAGTTTGTCGTCCAGTATGACGACGAAAAGGCCTCGGTCGAACAGCTCCTGCAGGCAACCATGAAATATGGCTATCCGGCATCGGTCGTGAAGAAACCCGGACCCCGGTCCTGAGAGGGCCGAAGGCCGGCACATGCGGGCTTGTAAGGGTAGCACACAACAACGGATCGGAGACGACAGGTGGATCATACCAAATTCAAGGATGACGGGCTGCTGCGCAAGGGCCTGGTTGGCAGCATTGTCGCCGCCGCCTGCTGTTTCACGCCGCTTTTGGTGGTGGTCGTTTCGGGGATCGGCTTGTCTGCCGTGACCGGATGGCTGGATTACGGGCTGTTTCCGATGTTGTTTGCATCTCTTGGCGTGGTTGCACAGGCGCTGTGGTTGCGTGCCGGCCGACCGGGGACAAACCCGCGCCGCACGATCATTCTGGCGGTGTTTGCCTTTTCCGCCCTGCTTTTCTGGGTCGAGTTCCGTTTTGCGCTGCGCATTTCGGCCGCGGCGACGGGGCTGGTCGTGATCTACTGGTACTGGCTGTCGCGCATGTCCGCGCGCGACACCGCAAAGAAACTGCCCGAAGGCTGAGATCCGGGCGTATTGGCAAACGGAAATATGATGGAGAAACGGCGATGAAGGATCTGGATGACAACAAGGGTGGACCGGATGATTTCGATCTGATCGTGATCGGCGCGGGCTCAGCCGGCTTTTCGGCTGCGATCACCGCAGCCGAGGCTGGCAGACGCGTGGCCCTGATCGGCCACGGGACCATTGGTGGAACCTGCGTCAATGTCGGTTGTGTGCCATCCAAGGCGATGATCCGCGCTGCCGAGGCCGTGCATGGCGGGATTGCCGCTGCGCGGTTTCCGGGAGTCGAGCCGTGCCGGCATGCGGTCGACTGGCCACGTCTTGTCGCCGCAAAGGATGATCTGGTTGCGTCGCTGAGAACGAAAAAATATGCGGATATTCTGCCGCAATACGATGCGATCACCTATATCGACGAGGGGCCGGCCCGCCTGCAACGGGGGGGGGTCGTGGTTGGCGCACGGCAAATACGCGCGCCGAAAACGGTTATTGCCACTGGCAGCCACCCTGAAATGCCCCTGATCGACGGCATCGAGGATGTTCCCGTTCTGGATAGCACCGCATTGCTCGATCTGGCGGACAGGCCGACCAGTGTCATCATGGTCGGTGGGGGATATGTCGGGGTCGAGCTTGCCCAGATGCTGTCCCGGCTGGGGGTGGCGGTGACGCTGGTCACGCGATCGCATCTGTTGCCCCGGGCCGAGCCCGAGGTCTCGCAACTCCTGGCAGACAGCTTTCGGGCCGAGGGAATCGAACTGTTCGACAACCTGTCCTATCGCAGTGTCCGGGGCGACGACCGGGAGATCACGTTGACCATCGAAAAGGATGGTCGGACCATCGGCCTGCGCGCCGAAAAACTGGTTGCGACGACCGGCCGGCGGGCAAACACCCGCGACCTTGGCCTTGATGATGCCGGTGTCGGGACGAATGACCGTGGATCGATCATCGTCGGCGACGACATGCAGACCAGTACGCGCGGCATATATGCCGCGGGGGATTGCACCGACCGCGATCAATTCGTCTACATGGCGGCACATGGCGCCAAGGTTGCCGTGAGCAATGCGCTGGGCCTGGACGACCTGCGGTATGACAACGCAGCCATGCCCTGGGTGGTGTTTTCGGATCCCCAGGTGGCCGGTGTCGGCCTGAGTGAGGAACAGGCCCGTGCTGCCGGTCTTGATGTCAAGACCTCGATCCTGACGCTCGACAACCTGCCGCGGGCATTGGCCGCACGCGATACAAGAGGTTTGATCAAGCTGGTTGCCGATCGGGCCGACGACCGCCTTCTGGGCGGCACGATCATCGCGCCCGAGGGCGCCGATACCATCCAGACACTGGCGATGGCGCTGAAGATGGGAATGACCACGCGCGCCCTTGGCGAAACCATCTTTCCCTATCTGACCACGGTCGAGGGGCTCAAGCTGGCGGCGCAGACCTTTGACAAGGATGTTGCAAAACTCAGCTGCTGCGCGGGCTGAGGCCCCCTCCGCCCCGATCCCCCGCCGTGGCCGCACGGCCACTGCGTATTTCGGGCGCCCCCCCGCCCGGGGATTACCTTTTCCTTGCGTGTGGCGCCATGCGGTGGCACCCATGGGCCATATGTCAGGGCACCATGGGTTGTCGGCAGGGGTGAGACCGGGATGATCCGCATCAATCGGGATATCGTGCTTCAGGATTGGGAGCTGTCCGAAAGTTTCATTCGGGCATCGGGCCCCGGTGGGCAGAATGTCAACAAGGTGGCAACCGCGGTCGAGTTGCGGTTCGAGGCCGCGCGCTCGCCCGCACTTGCGCCCGATGTCAAGGCGCGGTTGAAACGGATCGCGGGCCGGAAATGGACCCGGGAAGGCGCCATTGTTCTGCGGGTGGATACCCACCGCAGCCAGGCCATGAATCGTGCCGTTGCCGAGGAACGTCTTGCCGATATGATTCGTGCAGCTCTTGTCCGCCCCAAGCGGCGGATAAGGACACGCCCGACACTGGCCTCGAAACGACGGCGGATCGAGGCCAAGACCAGGCGTGGCGCCATCAAGGCACTGCGCCGCGCCCCCGGGGATGACGCCGGATGATGCCGCTGGCTGATGCCGCCCGGCTGTCTTGACACAAAAGGCGGTTTGTCGTGGTTCCGGTCGCGGTTTCCCCGGGGCCTCAGGCCGGTTTCTCGACCACGAAATGCGCCACGCCATCGTCGCCATAGTCGGGGTGGAACATCAGTTGTACCGCCGACAGATAGAATACGAACATGCGATATGTGGTTCTTGCGACCCGGGCGCGGCGGTCGGGGGATCCATCCTGCTCGGTCTGAAGAATGTCGAGGATCGCATTCTCGTTTTCCAGCAGGTTTTTCAGCCAGACACGCAACGTCTTGATGTAGTTCCAGCCATCATGGTGATGGACCGCACTGATTTTCAGCCCGGACCGTTCGACCCCTTGCACGACCTCGGATACCAGCGGCGCATAACCGCCAGGAAAGATATAGCGATCGATCCACAGATTGGTTGCACCCGGCTGGTGCTTGACGATGGAATGGACCAGCGCCAGCCCGCCTGGCCTGAGGGCTTTGCGGATCTCTCTGAAATAATGGGTGTATTTCGATCGTCCGACATGTTCGAGCATGCCGATCGAAACCACGCGGTCGTATTTTCCCGCGTTCTGCTGGCAAAAGTGGCGGTAATCCTGCTTGTGAAACGAGACCTGAACCCGGCCCTTGTCGGAAAGTTTCCCGATCTGGGTGCGGGCATAGGAAATCTGGCCTTCCGAGATCGAGATACCGTCGACAACGGCCTCGCGGTCACGGGGGAAGTATCGCTCGAACGAGCCCCAGCCGCAGCCGATGTCCAGAACCCTTGGCGCAGAGACCTCGTCCAGACGCATCCGTTGAAAGATGGTTTCGAACTTGCGTTTCTGAGCGGCATCCAGATCGTCGAGATCGTCCTCGAAGAAAGCGCAGGAATAGACCAGGTTTTCGCCGATCATGTGCTTGAACAGCTCGGTATTCACATCATAATGGCGGGCAACCTCGCGCGTTGCGCTGAAGGTGGCGACAAACTGCTTGTAGTAATGTACCAGAGCCTCGGTCAGGCCCAGATTTATGCCGTGGTTCTTGAACGCGCCCCCCTTGGCCGTCACCATCAGCAGGAGAAAGTCGAAGACCCTTCCACGGCTGAGATACCATTTCCCGTCCATGAAGGTTTCACCCAGACGCAGGCCGGGATTGACCAGGATCGACAGTAACGTGCCAAAGCGCGGCGGACAGAAATGCACCCTTGCCGGCGCCCGGCCGAGGGGGCGGATGTCCCCATCTCCAAAGTCCAGTGCAACGGGCAGCCCACCAAACAGGGTTCGCAGCACCCTGGTCGTCATGTTGCGTTCAAATCCTGAAGGCGTTGGATCGTAATCGTCCTTCAGGATGGCGTAACTTTCACAAGTAGAAGTTTCCATGACAGGCTCCCCATGTGCTCGCGACAGTTTGATGAAACCATAAAATAGTGCTTTTTTGCAAGTTTTCCCGCCGGAAAGTGATAAATTTGTCGTGTCGTTCCCATGGGGAAAGGTTTGGCAATACAGGAAAAATTCCCGATTCCCGGCATCAGAAAGGGGCCGCACCGGACAGCGCGACCCCGAAATTTACAAGAGCCTTGGAGGGTGATCCGATTACGCGTATTCGCGCAGGGATCGGCGCCCTGGCGGGGGTCTGGTTATCGGATATCCCCTCGCCGCATTGATCCGATCACGTTCTCCAATATCTCTTCAGACACTGGACCACCTCCTTTCGCTTGTTGCTGTCAAGGGGAATGGTGCCATATCTTGTGGATAACGCAAAACACTTTTTGTTGCAGCCGGGGTCAGATCCCTACATCGATCAGCGCCCGGGCAAGGATGGGAACCGTGGTTTCGTTCAGGCCGGCGATGTTGATCCGGCTGTCGCCCACCATGTAGATGCCATGTTTTTCGCGCAGCTCGACCACCTGTTCGGGGCTGGCCCCCATGCGCGAGAACATGCCGCGGTGCTGGGCTACAAAGGCAAAGCGGTCTGATCCTGAAAGGCGTTGCAATTCATCGGCCAATTGCTGGCGAATCGTCAACATGCCAAGCCGCACGTCTTCAAGTTCGGCCATCCAGTCGGCGCGCAACGCGTCATCCGACAGGATGATGGTGACCAGACGCGCGCCATGATCCGGCGGGAAGGAAAAGTTCTGCCGGTTCAGATGCGCAAGATTGCCCTGCGTGGTCACGCACGTATCGGCATCGGGCGCAATGGCCAGCACGATACCGGTGCGTTCGCGGTAGACGCCGAAATTCTTGGAACAGCTTGCCGCGATCAGCATTTCGGGCATACGTCCCGCCAGCATCCGCACGGCGGCGGCATCCTGGTCCAGCCCGTCGCCAAAGCCCTGATAGGCGATGTCGATGAACGGGATCGCGCCGCGTTCCAGCAGGATGTCGGCCACCTGTTCCCACTGGACCGGGTTCAGGTTTGCACCTGTCGGGTTGTGGCAGCAGCCATGCAGCAGAACCACATCGCCCGCCTTGGCGGTTTTCAGATCGGCCAGCATCCCTTCGATATCGACGCCGCGCGAGGTGTTGTCGAAATAGCGATACTCGGCCATCTTCATGCCAAGGTGACGGATGATCGAGGGGTGGTTCGGCCAGGTGGGCGCCGACAGCCAGACGGTGGCCTCGGGGCTGGCCATCTTGATCAGTTCCAGCACCATGTGGATCGCACCGGTGCCGCCGGGTGTTGCCGCTGCGGCCACCCGTTCGGGCGCAACCGAATCTGCCAGCACCAGCTCGCGCATCACCTTGTGAAAGCCGGCATCGCCCGCAAGCGCGGTATAGGCCTTGGTGGTTTCGCTTTCCAACAGACGTTTTTCGGCGGCCTTTACCGCGCGCATGATCGGGGTCACGCCCTGGGCGTTCTTGTAGACGCCGACACCAAGGTCGATCTTGGTGTCGCGGGGATCGTCCCGATACATCTGCATCAGTTGCAGGATCTTGTCAGGCGGTTGTTTTTGCAGCTTTTCCAGCATCGTTCTTTTCCTGATTTGGCCTCAGCCGGTTTCGACCTGCAGGTCGTTATACATGCCCCATTCGGCCCAGGAGCCGTCATACAGCGCGTGGTTCGGGTGCCCCAGCCGGGCAAGGGCAAGGTTGATGATTGCCGCCGTAACCCCAGACCCGCAGGTGGTGATGACGGGTTTCTTCATGTCGACACCGGCCGATTGCATGATGCGGGCCAGTTCGGAATCGGGGCGCATGGTGCCGTCATCCCGCACAAGCCGGGAAAAGGGGATGTTGATCGATCCGGGGATATGGCCGCTGCGCAGGCCCTCGCGGGGCTCGGGCTCGGTCCCGCGGAAACGGCCTGTCGAGCGGGCATCGAGGATTTGCGCATCGCGCAGCTTGCTGGCGGCGGCAACCTGGGTCACGTCCTTGATCAGACGGGCATTGCGGCTGACGGTCATGTGGCGATCGCGCATGACAGGGGGCATGTCCTCGACCTCGCGGCCCTCGCTCTGCCATTTGGGAAGGCCACCGTCCAGAACGGCGGTGTCGGTCTTGCCAAACAGGTGGAACAGCCACCAGACGCGGGCCGCAGACAGCAGGCCCGCACCATCATACACGACAACCTGGTGCCCATCGCCAATGCCCATCGCCCGCATGCGCGAGACGAACTTCTCGGCCGGCGGCGCCATGTGCGGCAGGTCTGAACGCGTATCTGCAATTTCGTCGATATCAAAGAACCGGGCGCCGGGGATATGGGCGGCATCGTATTCTGCCCGCCCGTCCCGACCCATTGCGGGCAGATACCACGAGGCGTCGATGACCCTCAGGTCGGGGTCGTGCAGATGCTGCGCCAGCCAATCGGTTGATACCAGGGTTTTCGGGTCGCTGTGGGGCATCATGTCATCCTGCGAAAGCGGCTGTCGGGGGCTGCGGGCCCAGACCGGATTATCCGTCCGCGACGCCGGTTGCAAGTTTTCCCATGCCTTTGCGTGAAGAATTGCCTCAGTTTCGAAAGCGCAATTCGTTCAGGGCACCCACAAGCAACGCGACCACGAGGCCGATGATGGAGGCTGCGATCAGCTCGAACAGCCGGTGACTGGCAATGACCCCATGCAGCGGTGCCGGCGTCAGAATCGTCACGCCGGCGCCCAGTGCGCCCAGGATGCTGTTGACGAACAGGCCCATATTGACGCGCGGCACGAACACCGCGCCCAGATTTGCACACAGGATACCGGCCATGATCGCGGCCAGATCGAACCAGTGCATCAGCCGCGCTCCCGCAGCAGGCGGGCCTTTTGCCGCTGCCAGTCGCGCTTGCGCTCGGTCTCGCGCTTGTCGGCCTTTTTCTTGCCCTTGGCTATGCCGATCTTCAGCTTTGCCCGGCCCTTTTCATTGAAATACAGGCGCAGCGGTACCAGCGTCATTCCCTCGCGGCGCGTGGCGTTCCACAGCCTGGCCAGCTCGCGCTTGTTGACCAGCAGCTTGCGTTTGCGCCGTTCCTCGTGGGGAAAGGATTTCGCCTGGGCATAGGCCGGAATATGGCCGTTGATCAGCCACAGCTCGCCATCCTCGATCGCGGCATAGCTTTCGGCGATATTGGCCTTGCCGTTGCGCAGGGACTTGACCTCGGAGCCGAGCAGCACGATCCCGCATTCGAGGTCAGCCTCGATGGCGTAATCATGGCGCGCGCGCCGGTTTTCGGCGACCACCTTGAAATTGGGGTCCTGGTTCTTCTTCCTGGCCATGGCCATGAAATAGGTGACAGGGCGGGTGAAGTCCACCGGCCATCGACCACCTGCGGTGGGACAAAACTGCTTGCGCAGGGGGCGCAAATTCGGTCTATGCGGCCCACAGACGTGGTGACGGAGAGCACAGGCATGTTCATTCAGATTGCCCTGGGGACCGCATTGATCCTGTTGACGGTGCTGGGAACGGGCCTTTCCTTTTTCCTGCTGGAAAAGCTGTTTGCATGGGTCAACCACTGGCTGCTGCGCGAACCGCATCAGCCAAAGCTGATGCTCATGCTGTCGGTGACAGTGTTGTGGGTTCTGGGCACTGTGACGGTATCTGTCTGGGTCTGGGCGCTGGCATTGTGGGCGCTGGGCGTGTTCCTGACGATCGAAGGGTCAATGTATTTTTCGATCACTGCCTTCACGACCCTGGGATTCGGCGACATCCTGTTGCCCCACAAATGGCGTCTCCTGGGGGGCATGGCCGCCGTGAACGGGCTTTTGAATCTGGGCCTGTCCACGGCGATGATGGTCGAAATGCTGCGTTTTGTCCGTGTAAACCAGCGAGAGGCGCGCCAGAGAAAGGGCTGAAGCGGGGGCCTGGGCCGGCTCAGGCCAGCACGCCGGCGATCCGCATGGCCTGTTCGATCGCCTGCCTGGTTTCGGGCAGCAGTTCCGTCAGCGGCGAACGGACCTCGGTCGAACATTTCCCCAGCAGCGACAGGCCGTATTTCGCCCCGACAAGGCCGGGTTCGATGAAGATCGCGGTATGCAGCGGCAGCAGAAGGTCCTGCAATTCAAGCGCGCGCTCCCAGTCGCCCGACAATGTGGCGGCCTGGAATTCGGCGCACAATTTTGGCGCGACATTGGCCGTGACCGAGATGCAGCCATGCCCGCCATGGGCGTTGAAACCCAGTGCCGAGGCATCTTCGCCCGACAGCTGGATGAAATTCTTGCCGCAAGTGGCGCGCTGCCTGCTGACGCGCACGATGTCGCCGGTGGCATCCTTGACGCCGATGATGTTTTCCAGCCGGGCAAGTTCACCCATGGTTTCGGGCGTCATGTCCACGACCGAGCGGCCGGGGATGTTGTAAATGATGATCGGCAGGCCGACCTCGTTCAGGGCGGTGTAATGCCGGATCAGCCCGCGCTGGGTGGGCTTGTTGTAATAGGGCGTGACAACAAGCGCGGCATCGGCGCCCACCTCTTTGGCATGTTCCACCAGCTCGATCGATTCGGTGGTGTTGTTGGAGCCCGCCCCGGCAATGACCGGCACGCGACCGGCGGCTGCCTTGACCACGACCTCGACGACAAGGCGGTGTTCCTCGTGGCTGAGGGTCGGGCTTTCGCCCGTGGTGCCGACGGGAACAAACCCGTTGCTGCCCTCGGCAATATGCCACTCGACAAGCTGTTTGAGCGTATCTGTATCCACCTGGCCGTTCTTGAACGGGGTCACCAGTGCTGGAATGGACCCTTTGAACATGACACGCTCCTTTCTTGATTTCTCTGGATGTTGAATCGCGCATCCCATATCAGGGAAACGCCGCCAGCGTAATATCGAAAACGCCCCTTTCCAAGCGGTGCTTTGATTCGGCGCCGTGATGCGGTAGGGTGCCGGCAAAAGAGCAGTATTGGAAAATGGTCGTGTTCAACAGGGTGCAGGCGTTTGTTGCCGTCATCATCATGGCGCTTGTCGGTGCCGGGCCTGTCATTGCGCAGACAGGGCAACAGGATGGCGCCTGGCTGGCCCGTGCCGTTGACGCCGCCGATGCCGGCCAATGGGATCAGGCGAACGAGCTTGCCCGGCAGGCCAGCGATCCCATTGTCCGCGACATCGTCGAATGGATCCGCCTGCGCAAGGGGGCCGATGACTGGGACGCCTATCGCGCGTTTCTGGCGCGCAATCCCGGCTGGCCTGGCCTGATACTGCTGCATGTCAAGGGCGAGGCAGCAATTCCGGATGACGCCGAACCGGCCCAGGTCGTGCAATATTTCGACCGCATCCATGCCCGGACCGGAACCGGCGTACTGCGTCTGGCGCAGGCGCTCAATGCCATTGGCAAGCCCAAGGCCGCCAGGGCCCAGATCCTGCGTGCCTGGCGCAGCTTTTCGCTGAGCAAGGAGGAAACGGCCCGGTTTCTTGACCGCTACGGCAAGATGCTTGCGCCCTATCATGTTGCGCGCCTTGACATGCTGTTGTGGCGGGGATTGCGCAGCCAGGCCGAGGCGCTGTATCCGCTGGTGCCGCCCGACTACGTCCGACTGGCCAGGGCGCGGCTGGCATTGCGTGCCGGAAAACGCGGCGTCGATTCCCTGATCCGCCAGGTACCGCCACGTTTGCGCGATGACCCGGGACTGGCCTATGAACGGGTCTCATGGCGTCTGCGCAAGGGGATGTACGAATCTGCGCGCGATCTGCTGATCAAACGCTCGGTCTCGGCTGCCAAGCTGGGCCGACCCGCGAAATGGGCCGGCATGCGGCGCAACATGGCGCGGCGCGAATTGCGCGAGGGCAGCAAGAGCCGCGCCTATGTGATTGCCGCCAATCACTTTCTGGCTTCGGGTCCAGATTACGCCGACCTGGAGTGGTTGGCGGGATATATCTCGTTGCGCAAGTTCAACAATCCCGACCGCGCATTGCTGCATTTCGGAAATTTCCGCACTGCCGTGGGAACGCCGATCAGCTTTGGCCGCGCAGGTTACTGGATGGGTCGCGCCTATGATGCCAAGGGCGACCGGAGCGATGCTCACAAGGCCTATGAATTTGCGGCCCGCTATCAGACCAGTTTCTATGGCCAGCTGGCGGCCGAACGGATCGGGGCGCCCCCGGATGCGCAGCTTGCCGGCATGCAGACGGCACCCGACTGGCGCAAGGCGCCATTCGTGAACAGCCCGATCATCCGTGCGGCGTGGTTGCTGAACCTTGCCGATCGCCCTCGCCTGGCCGAGCAATTCATCCGCAAGCAGGCCGAAGGCGCCGATGGAACCACCTTTCAGGAGCTCGCCGAGATGGCGATGGAAATGCGGCGTCCGAATATTGCCGTGCGCCTGTCGAAATGGGCAGCCCGCAAGGGCTATGTCCTGCCGCGCACCTATTTTCCGGTGACCGAGCTGGCCCGCCAGAAATACGGCCTGGCACCCGAGGTGGCCATGGCCATTGCCCGGCGCGAAAGCGAGCTTGACCAGAGCATCATCTCGCCAGCCGGGGCGCGCGGGCTGATGCAGGTCATGCCCCGAACCGCCCGCAAGATGACCAAGGCGCTGGGGCTTCCGTATTCAAAGGCGAAACTGATCGAAGACTGGAAATACAATGCCCAGATCGGTTCGGCCTATCTTGCCCAACAGCTGAAGGATTTCAACGGATCATACATTCTGGCCTTTGCCGCCTACAATGCCGGCCCAAGCCGGGTGCGCAGCTGGATCCAGAAATATGGAGACCCGCGTCGGGATAATGTCGATCAGATCGACTGGATCGAAAACATCCCCTTCAAGGAAACCCGCAACTACGTGATGCGGGTCATCGAATCACTTCATGTCTACCGCGCGCGGCTGACCGGGCGCACGCCGCGACACATGATCACGAGTGACCTGAAACGAGGCTGACGAAAACGACCGGCACCCGCCATCGGGTCAGGCCGCGGGTCCGATCCGGCCGCGGGTCATGTGGCGCTTGCGCCCGAAACCCGAGATCCGCTCGACCGTGAAACCGGCGTCGCTCAGGGCACGCCGCACATGCCCCGCTGCGGTATAGGTCGCGAATGTTCCTGCCGGTTTCGTATGGCGGGCGACCTGGGCCATCAGGTCGGCCCCCCACATTTCGGGGTTCCTGGCCGGCGAAAAACCGTCCAGAAACCAGGCGTCGGCCTTGCCAGCCCATCCGACAAGGGTTTTACGCGCATCCCCGATGATGATCTCGACCTCGAGCCGGTCGAGGGAAAACCGACGATGCCCCCCGGCCCATCGGGGCAGCAGCCGGGCAGCCAGCGGTGCCAGCCCCGGAAAACCCGCCAGCGCGGTTTCCATGTCGCGTACGCTCATCGGGAAGGCTTCGAAGCCGGTATAGCGCAGACAGCCATCCTGACCGCTGTCCAGCCAGGACTGCCAGCATGTCAGCAGGTTCAGCCCGGTGCCGAATCCCAGTTCGGCCACATGAAACCCGGGACTGAACCGGGCCGGCAGATCATTGCCCGCAAGAAAGACATGTCGCGTTTCCGCCAACCCGTCCTGCAACGAGAAATAGGGATCCTGAAAACGCCTCGCCACCGGCACCCTGCCGTCGCGCCATGTGATCGAGGCCATTTCCCGCTGGTCGCCCGTCATGCCCTGTCCTATAGCTGAAATGCCGCGTTCACGAGCCAGAATGAGCCGGGAGAAATCCGATGACAATGCCGAATATCGAGATATATGGCGCCGGGGTGTTTGGCCTCGCAATTGCCTATGCGTGTCTTCGCAAGGGGGCCAATGTGCGTGTGATCGAGAAGCGTCGCATTGCCTCCGGATCCTCGGGTGGGGTGGTTGGGGCATTGGCCCCGCATACGCCGGACAACTGGAACGAAAAGAAACAGTTCCAGTTCGACAGCCTGATCGCGGCCCGCGATTTCTGGCCCGAGGTCGATGCCCTCAGCGGTGTTCGTTCGGGCTATGGGCGCAGGGGCCGCCTGATGGCAATTGCCGATGACCGGCAGCTCGAACTGGCGCGCGCCCGGGGCGACTCGGCCCGCCGGTATTGGCAGGGACTGGCCGACTGGCAGGTCATCCCGGTGTCCGAGGCCGGCCCGTTCGTTCCGGTCAGCCCCAGCGGTCATGTCGTACGCGAAACCCTTTCGGCCCGCATGTCTCCGCGCGGCGCCTGCAACAGTCTGGCCGGCGCCATTCGTGCGCTGGGAGGCGAGATCATCGAGGGTACGACCCGGGGCAGGGGCGCGGATGCGACCATCCTGTGCACCGGATACGAGGGGCTTGAACAGCTGTCGCGGGAACTCGATACCCCGATCGGCAAGGGAATCAAGGGGCAGGGCCTGTTGCTGGCCCATGACGCCCGCGACATGCCGCAACTTTTTGCTGACGGACGTCATATCATTCCCCATGCAGACGGAACGGTGGCGATCGGCTCGACCACCGAAAACGACTGGGACGACCCGACATCTGTCGATGACCAGATCGACGCAATTCACGAACATGCGCTCGAGATCTGCCCGGTATTGCATGGGGCCAGGGTAATTCAGCGCTGGGCGGGCGTGCGTCCACGTGGCCGTCGGCGGGCGCCGATCCTCGACCGACACCCCCTGAGGGAAAATGTCTATATCGCCAATGGCGGTTTCAAGATCGGGTTCGGCATGGCGGTGAAGGTTGGGCAAGTGATGGCCGACCTGGTGATCGACGGCAGCGCCGATATCCCTGACGGCTTCACGCTGGCCGCCAACATGACCAGCGTGAGGTAATCTCTTTCCCCGGGGATCCCGTCAGGAGCGATCCCGTTCGGCGGCTTCGCGAAGCCGCGCCATGAGCGCGGCCAGCGCTTTCGTCTGGGACGGATCCCTCAGATGGCCGTCATTGTCAAAGGCATTGTCCGAATCGGGGACAACGACTGCCGGCCCCTGCAGGACATGGGCGCTGAAAGGGGCAATCGCATGACGCAGGGTGAATTGCGCAACCTCACCGCCGGTGCGTCCGGCCGAGGCGGAAATGATCGCGACAGGTTTGTCCGTGAATGGCGGCGGCGTGTCGCGGCTGATCCAGTCGAGTGCATTCTTGAGCACACCCGGAAGCATCTTGTTGTATTCGGGGGTCGAAATGATGATGCCGTCGGCTGCGCGAATTCCGGCAATGAGGGTTTTCACCTGGTCGGGCAGGCCAATGCGATCTTCGAGATCGCCATCATATAGCGGCAGGCGCAGATCGGCGAATTCCACGTCGCACTCGCCGAACAATCCGATTGCCTCGCGCAGAAGGGCCGTATTTCGCGATTGTGCGCGCAGAGAACCGGAAATGCCGAGTATTCTGGGTCTGGTCATTGCTTGTTCCTTGAAACTTCGCTCGGTATTCCACGCCGATCCGGGCCTTGATGCTCGATCCGAATGGATGTTTTGCAAACTCCATTTCGGCTACCAGATCGGCATTTTCAATGAGCTCTGGCCCCATTTTTTTCGCCTGTGCAATGTGTTGTGCGTATGATCCACGACGGCGACGGGTCGCGCCCGTCCATATGGCTGTTCGGCATGGATGGACGCAGGATGTCGAGGGGCCAGGATGGTTGCAAGAGGGAAATTTCCGTGTAAACTCGAAAAAAAGGGGGGACCCGAAGGCCCCCCATCAAAGTTCGGGGTCATAGGCCCCTCAGGGAAGATCGTTTCTGCCAGAGTACCACCCTTGCCGACCAGAGGAAGAAGAGGGCCCCAAGGGTGTTGCCGAGGGAGAACAGAACCCGGCAGAAGGTAATCAGAACTGTCTTGTGTCGCGCCGTAGCTTCCTTTCACAACAGAGCTTCAGGTGGTTTCGAGTCGCTCCATCAATCTCTTGAAGAGGGTATATCGTCGTTCCGGGTGGCGAATCTTTGACTTGGGTCAAGAAAATCGAGAATTTTCGGGCGCCATGTACGATTTTCGATCACGAACGCGTTTGCCGGACACCGACGCACTGCCTGTGAGTCGGGCTGTGAGTCGCGTATCATCGTCGCTGTCGGGCGGATCGTGCATGCGGCCGTCTTGCGCCTGCGCGATGGCACCGCGGTCGAAAATACGCATGTTGCGGGCTTCCCTGGCCAAAGATGCCGGGTTGTTGCGCAGGCGGACGCATCAGTATCCTGGGCGGCCTTCTTCTTTGTGCAAATACGCAGTCGCGCGGCGCGTGCCCAAGGCGCCTCCGGCGGGAGTATTTATGCAAAGAAGAAGCCGGGTGCTCACAGTTTCTTTTCCATGAATATACTGCGGGGATCTTCGCAATATTCGCCGAAAGGGGCGCATTCGCGGTAACCATGGCTGGCATAGAGGCGCCGCGCTGCTGTCAAGGCGTCGCCGGTTTCCAGGCGCAGGACGGCGATGCCGTTTTCGCGGGCTGCCTGTTCGAGACGTTCCAGCAGGCGCGAGCCGATCCGGCCGCCGCGTCGGGCGGGATCGACAAACATCGACTTGATCTCGCCATATCCCTCTTTCAGAACCAGCGCCCCGCAACCGGCAACATGTCCGTCGAGACGGGCCAGAAAGAACAGGACACCGGGTTCCGCCAGATCGTCGACGCTCATGTAGTGGTTCGACTCGGACGGAAACAGCGCATCCATCAGCGCGTGGCTGGCAGCAAGCAATTCCCGGGCTGGCGGGCTGCCGGGGTCGGCAGGGGATATGTCGACGCTGCGGCTCATGCGGTCCGGATGCCGACAGGGCCAGGGGCGCGCCGGCCGTGTTCCGGGACATGTCGGATCGGGATCGCCTTGTCCGCCGCCGGAACGCCATTGATGACGGGTGGGGAGATCCTGTGCGGCGTCTGCATGATATATCCTCGTTTCCTCCTGGCCGACAACGGGCTCTGTCCGCCTTGTCGGCGGATGTACTTGCAAGGTCAACCCCCCCTGTCGCCAACAGGGAGTATCGAAGCCGGCCGTCGCACGTTTTGCGCCGAACCGGGCGGCTCCCCACACCTGGCAGGCGGAATGACAGGGAAACTCGCCGATTCCGGCCCCCTTCCGCTGGCGCCTGTTGACAAGTGTTGCGACTCCCCATATACGCGCGTCACTTGCCGGAAGGGTATCAATGCCTTTTCGCATCGAAAGCCATAATCGGGCGGTCAAGATCCTGGCGGAATTCGCCACGATCCTCTGGAATTCCACCGCGGCGCTTCCCGCTATCAGGGGACGCTTGCGGTCTTGGTGTGTTGCCATCGGGTGGCGCGCCGATTCGAGTTTGAAACGGGTAGAACGGGGTAAGCCGAATGCCAACGATCCAACAGCTGATCCGCAAGCCGCGGCAGCCGAAAGTAAGACGCCAGAAGTCCATGCACCTGCAGGCCTGCCCGCAGAAACGCGGCGTCTGCACGCGTGTATATACAACGACTCCGAAAAAGCCGAACTCGGCCATGCGGAAGGTCGCCAAGGTGCGCCTGACCAATGGGTTCGAGGTGATCAGCTATATCCCCGGCGAAAGCCACAACCTGCAGGAACACTCGGTCGTGTTGATCCGGGGTGGCCGCGTGAAAGACCTTCCCGGCGTTCGCTATCACGTTCTGCGTGGTGTGCTCGATACTCAGGGTGTCAAGGATCGCCGCCAGCGCCGTTCGAAATATGGCGCCAAGCGTCCGAAGTAAGGAGATCAGATCATGTCCCGACGCCATCGCGCCGAAAAACGTGAGATACTGCCGGACGCCAAATATGGCGACACCGTGCTGACGAAATTCATGAACAACCTCATGCTCGACGGCAAGAAGTCTGTCGCCGAGCGTATCGTCTATGGTGCGCTCGAGCGCGTCGAGGAAAAGCTCAAGCGCGCGCCCGTCGAAGTGTTTCACGAGGCTCTCGACAATATCAAGCCCTCGGTCGAGGTGCGCTCGCGCCGGGTTGGCGGTGCGACCTACCAGGTTCCTGTCGAGGTGCGTCCCGAGCGTCGCGAGGCCCTGGCGATCCGCTGGCTGATCAACGCATCGCGCTCGCGCAATGAAAAGACGATGGAAGAGCGTCTTGCATCCGAACTGCTGGACGCGGTGAATTCCCGCGGCGCAGCCGTCAAGAAACGTGAAGATACCCACAAGATGGCCGAGGCGAACAAAGCCTTCAGCCATTACCGCTGGTAACATACCAAAGGCGACAAGCAGATGGCACGCGAATACCCCCTCGAACGCTACCGGAATTTCGGGATCATGGCGCATATCGATGCAGGCAAGACCACCTGCACCGAGCGGATTCTTTATTATACCGGCAAATCCCACAGCATCGGCGAAGTCCATGACGGCGCCGCAACCATGGACTGGATGGAGCAGGAGCAGGAGCGGGGGATCACCATTACCTCGGCTGCGACCACAACCTTCTGGGAGCGCACCGATGACGGCAAGAGGGCGCTGTCGCCCAAGCATCGTCTGAACATCATCGACACACCCGGACACGTGGACTTTACCATCGAGGTCGAGCGTTCGCTTGCCGTGCTCGACGGAGCGGTTGCCGTGCTTGATGCCAACGCCGGTGTCGAGCCCCAGACCGAAACCGTCTGGCGCCAGGCCGACCGCTACAAGGTGCCGCGCATCGTGTTCGTCAACAAGATGGACAAGATCGGCGCCGACTTTTTCAACTGTGTCCACATGATCAAGGATCGCACCGGCGCCACCCCGGCCCCGATCCAGATTCCGATCGGTGCCGAGACCGAACTCGAGGGTATCGTCGATCTGATCACCATGAAGGAATGGGTCTGGACCGGCGATGACCTGGGTGCGACCTGGGAGCTGCGCGACGTGCGCGACAGCCTCAAGGATGTTGCCGAGGAATGGCGTGCCAATCTGATCGAGGTTGCCGTCGAGATGGACGACGACGCGATGGAGGCCTATCTCGAGGGCGAAGAGCCCGATGTCGAGACCCTGCGCAAGCTGATCCGCAAGGGTACGCTGGAGATGGCGTTCGTGCCCGTGCTGGCGGGCTCGGCCTTCAAGAACAAGGGCGTGCAGCCGCTGCTGAACGCGGTGGTCGATTTCCTGCCCAGCCCGATGGATGTTCCGGCCTATGTCGGCTTTGCCCCGGGTGATGAAACCGAAACCCGCAACATCGAGCGCCATCCGCGCGACGACGAGCCGTTCTCGTCGCTGGCGTTCAAGATCATGAACGACCCCTTTGTCGGAACCCTGACCTTTACCCGCATCTATTCGGGCACCCTCAACAAGGGCGACCAGATGCTGAACTCGACCAAGGGCAAGAAAGAGCGTGTCGGGCGCATGATGATGATGCATTCGAACAACCGGCAGGAAATCACCGAGGCCTTTGCCGGCGACATCATCGCGCTTGCGGGTCTCAAGGATACGACGACCGGCGACACCCTGTGCGATCCGGCCAAGCCCGTTGTCCTGGAAACCATGACCTTCCCCGATCCCGTGATCGAGATTGCCGTCGAGCCGAAAACAAAGGCCGACCAGGAAAAGATGGCCGCCGGTCTTGCGCGCCTTGCCGCCGAGGATCCGTCCTTCCGCGTCGAAACCGATCTGGAATCCGGGCAGACGATCATGAAGGGCATGGGCGAACTTCACCTCGACATCCTGGTGGACCGCCTCAAGCGCGAATTCAAGGTCGAGGCCAATATCGGCGCGCCTCAGGTGGCCTATCGCGAAACCATCAGCCACAAGGCCGACGTGGACTATACCCACAAGAAGCAGACAGGCGGTTCGGGCCAGTTCGCCCGCGTCAAG
This sequence comes from uncultured Rhodobacter sp., assembly GCA_964637875.1. Classification (GTDB taxonomy): domain Bacteria; phylum Pseudomonadota; class Alphaproteobacteria; order Rhodobacterales; family Rhodobacteraceae; genus UBA5972. Next base: position 634 of record CAZWXK010000035.1, on the reverse strand, counting down.
ATGGAGATCGAGCCGACCGAACCGGGCGAAGGCTACAGCTTTGAGTCGCTGATCGTCGGCGGGGCCATTCCCAAGGAATATATCCCCGGCGTCGAAAAAGGTATTGCCAGCGTTCTGGACAGCGGTCCTCTGGCCGGCTTCCCGGTGATCGACGTCAAGGTCAAGCTGGTCGATGGTGCCTATCACGATGTGGACTCGTCGGTCATGGCGTTTGAAATCGCAGGCCGCATGGCCATGCGCGAGGGCCTGAAAAAGGCCGGCGCCAAGCTGCTGGAACCGATCATGAAGGTCGAGGTCGTGACGCCCGAGGAATACACGGGCAACATCATCGGCGACCTCACCAGCCGTCGCGGTCAGGTGCAGGGGCAGGAGCCCCGCGGCAACGCCGTCGCCATCCAGGCGAACGTGCCGCTCGCCAACATGTTCGGCTATATCAACACCCTGCGGTCGATGTCGTCGGGACGCGCGAACTTTACCATGCAGTTCTCGCATTACGAACCGGTACCGCAAAACATTTCGGAAGAAATTCAGGCGAAATACGCGTGAGAAACGCGATCACGAGATCAAGAGGAGGCCATCATGGCAAAGGAAAAGTTTGAACGCACGAAACCGCATGTGAACATTGGCACGATTG
>CAZWXK010000034.1:16989-26943 GCA_964637875.1 uncultured Rhodobacter sp. | reverse complement strand
CTATTTCAGACGTTCCTTCACCGCCGCACCGGCCTGGGCGAAATCCATCCGCCCGGCATATTTCGCCTTGAGCGCCGCCATGACGCGGCCCATGTCGCGAATCGAGCTGGCGCCCACCTCGTCCATGGCCCTGGCAACGGCCTCGGCGACCTCGTCCTGCGACAGCTGGCGGGGCAGGAACTCCTCGATCACCTTGATTTCGGCACGTTCCTTTTCGGCCAGCTCCAGCCGGCCGGCCTCCTCATAGGTCGAGGCCGACTCCTGCCTCTGACGGATCATCTTGGCCAGAATCGACAGGATCTGCTCGTCGCTGACGCCCGATTCGTTGCCCTGGCCACGCAGCGCGATGTCCTGGTCCTTGATCGCGGCGTTGATCAGACGCAGCGTGGACAGGCGCGGCGCATCCTTGGCCTTCATCGCCTCTTTCAGGCTGGCATTGATCCTTTCACGCATGTCTGGACTCTTTCCTTGCATCGGCGGCCTCTCGTTCAAGCGCGCACAATAACCCGCCCTTGCCTGTTAGACAACTGCGGCGGATATGTGCAGATCCTGCCCCTCGATGCCCGGCCGCGCGCCGGCACAGGGCCCGGGCGCAGGCCGCCCGCCCTGTCGCCGGAGGGCACTTGACCGTCACCGGGCCACGCCTTAATGTCCGCCCGAACCCCGAGGAGCGCCCCCTGAGCCCATGACGAATACTGCAAAAACCCCCGATAAACCAACGGGTTGTCTTGTTCTGGCCGATGGAACGGTCTTTTACGGCCAGGGATTCGGCGCAACCGGAACGGCCCGGGCCGAGCTGTGCTTCAACACGGCCATGACCGGATATCAGGAAATCATGACCGATCCCTCCTATGCCGGGCAGGTCATCACCTTTACCTTTCCCCATATCGGAAATACCGGCACCAACGCCCAGGATGACGAGGCTGCCGCGCCCGTTGCCCGCGGAATGGTGGTGAAATGGGACCCGACCCGGGCCTCGAACTGGCGCGCAACCGAACAGCTGGTCGCCTGGATGACCGGCCACGGCCGCATCGGGCTGGGCGGTATCGACACGCGCCGTCTGACCCGCGCGATCCGCCAGCAGGGCGCACCTCATATCGCGATCGCCCACGATCCCCAGGGCGATTTCGATCTCGAGGAACTGATCGCGCAGGCCCGTGCCTTTCCGGGGCTCGAAGGGCAGGATCTGGCGCGCGAAGTTACCTGCGATGCCCCCTATCGCTGGAATGAAACCCGCTGGGCCTGGCCCGATGGCTATGGCCGCCGCGACCGGCCCGGCCGCCGTGTCGTGGCCATGGACTATGGCGCCAAGCGCAACATCCTGCGCTGCCTTGCCAGCGCTGGATGCGATGTGACCGTCCTGCCCGCCACTGCCACCGCAGGTGACGTTCTGGCCCATGATCCCGAAGGCGTGTTCCTGTCCAACGGGCCCGGCGACCCTGCCGCGACCGGGGAATATGCGGTGCCGATGATCCGCGAGATCCTGGAGCGGGACATTCCGGTTTTCGGCATCTGCCTGGGGCACCAGATGCTGGCGCTGGCGCTGGGGGCGCGGACGATCAAGATGAATCACGGCCATCACGGCGCCAATCATCCGGTCAAGGATCTGGAAACCGGCAAGGTCGAGATCACCAGCATGAATCACGGCTTTGCCGTAGATGCCGCGTCGCTCCCCCAGGGGGTCGAGGAGACCCATGTCTCGCTGTTCGATGGCTCGAATTGCGGCATACGGGTCAGGGGCAGGCCGGTGTTCAGCGTCCAGCAGCACCCCGAGGCCAGCCCCGGCCCGATGGACAGCTACTATCTGTTCGAGCGTTTCGTTGCCGCCATGGACGGCCCGCGCTGAAGCCCTGCGCCGCTTTACCCACGGTTAACCTTTTTCCGCGACCCTGCACCCGGCGTTAACCACGCAGGACAGGGGATGAAGACGAGATCCGGCAATTTCCAGAACGGAACGGCTGTCCTGCTCCCGCCCAAGTGCAGCAGAAAGCTGGGCGAAATACTCCATGAAAGGCACGAATTGCCGGGCGATGTGCTGGAAGACGCGCTCGCCCGGCAACGCCGCCATGCGCTGCCGCTGGGCCGGATACTGGTCAGCGAAGGCGCGCTTGACGAGGATACGCTGATCGATGCGCTTGCCGAGCAATTCGCCATGCGCCCGGCCCGGGGCGACGGGCTGGCCCCGGATCCGGCACTGGTTTCACGGCTGGGGGCCGATTTCTGCCTGCGTCATCAACTGGTTCCGCTGCGCCGCAAGAACGGCCTGACCCTGGTCGCCACCGCCGATCCCGCAGGCATGGCGCGCATCCGGGGCCGTCTGGCCGCGCGGCTGGGTCCGGTGCGCCTGATCCTGGCCCCTGCGGCGCGGATCGAGGCCGCGATAGACGCGGCGGCGGGCGGACAACTGTCGGACCATGCCAATGCGCGCTGCCCGCCCCAGTACAGCTGCCGCAGCTGGGCCCGGCCGCTGGGCTGGCCCCGGCTGCTGCTCGGCCTTGCCGCGATCGGCGCGCTGGCCGTGACCTTTCCGCGCATCGTGATGTGGCTGGCTTTCCTGTGGGTTCTGCTGAACCTGGCGCTGACAACCCTTGTGCGTCTGTCCGCCCTTGTCATGCAGATTGGCACGCGTCTGCACCAGACGCCGCGCGCGCCCCGGGATCGGCGGCGGGACATCCGCCTGCCGGTGGTCTCGGTCCTCGTGCCGCTGCACCGCGAGGACGCCATCCTCCCCGCCCTGATCCGCAGGCTCGACACCACGACCTATCCCCGCGCGCTGCTCGATGTGGTTCTGGTCCTTGAGGAAGGCGACCGACAGACCCGCGCCGCGCTCGGGCGCATCACCCTGCCACGGTGGATGCGCGTCGTCCATGTTCCGCCCTCGACCCTTCGAACCAAACCGCGGGCGATGAATTATGCGCTGCATTTCTGCCGCGGCGACATCATCGGCATCTATGACGCCGAGGACGCCCCCGAACCCGACCAGATCATGCGGATCGTGCGGCATTTCCACGACTCCCCCCCCGAGGTGGCCTGCATCCAGGGCTATCTGGATTTCTACAATCCCCGCCAGAACTGGCTGGCGCGCTGTTTCACCATCGAATACGCGCTGTGGTTCCGTGTCGTGCTCCACGGGATCGAGCGTCTGGGCCTGCCCGTGCCCCTGGGGGGAACCACCGTGTTCTTTCGTCGTGACGCATTGGAAAGGCTGGGCGCGTGGGATGCCCATAACGTGACCGAGGACGCCGATCTCGGTTTTCGCCTGGCCCGGCTGGGCTATCGTTGCGCATTCCTCGATACCACCACGCGGGAAGAGGCCAATTGCCACCCGCTGCGCTGGGTGCGGCAACGCTCGCGCTGGCTCAAGGGTTACGCCATGACCTGGATCACCCACATGCGCGCGCCCCGCCGCCTGTGGCGCGATCTGGGGATGAAGGGTTTTCTGGCCTTTCAGGTGGTGCTGCTGGGCACACTCTCGACCTTTGCCCTGGCCCCGATGATCTGGTCGTTGTGGTTGATCAGCCTGGGCGTGGTTCCCTTTTACGTTCACTTCCTGCCCTGGCAGGCCTGGGTTGTTCTGGCAACCGGATTCGTCGTCTCGGAAATCGTGCTTCTGGTCAGCGGGCTTTTCGCGGTGTCGGGGCCTGGCCATCGCCATCTCATGGCCTGGGTCCCGACCATGATGTTCTACTGGCCGCTGGGGACGCTTGCCGTCTACAAGGCGTTGTACGAATTGCTGATCGCCCCCTTTTACTGGGACAAGACAAGCCACGGAACCGCCCAGCCATGCGCGCAACCCGGGGGCAGGCGCGCGCCGGGCAAAGTCCATGGACCAAACACCTAGCCCACGGCGGAAACCTCGCCCGCATCCAGTTTAAGCCGGGTTTCAAAGGCATAGGACAGGTGGCGCCGCAATGCCGCTGCCGCGTGTTCGCCATCGCCCGAGCCGATCGCCTGCACGATTTCGGCATGTTCTTCCAGCGCCTTCACCCCCCGCCCGTCGGCAGCCAGCGAGGTCGTTGCCAGCAACGCCATCGAGCGGTGGACAAGATCCAGCTGGTCGATCAGGTAACGATTGTGGCTGGCCAGGTGGATCTGCTTGTGAAACCGTCTGTTGGCGCGCGCCAGCTGTCCCGGATCATCGACCAGCTGACGGTCATGTTCGACCATGCCTTCAAGGACGCGTACCTCCTCGGGGGTGGCGTGCTGGGCCGCCAGGCGCGCGGCCAGGCCTTCGAGCTCGGCACGCACGACATACAGCTCGGCCAGCTGGTTGTGGTCGAGCGAGGCAACGATCAGGCTGCGCCCGGTGCGCGTCAGGATCGATTGGGTTTCAAGCCGTTGCAACGCCTCGCGGATCGGGGTGCGCGACATGCCGAAACGTTCGGCCAGTTCGCTTTCGACCAGACGATCGCCCGGGCCGCAGACCCCGGTATCGATCGCATCCAGGATCATGTCGTAGGCATCTTTCTGTGGCTCTTTCGTGATGGCCATTTCATTCTCCGTATACCATGGTGGACAGCCTACAATCAGCGGGCACCGGCAATCAAGTTGTCAATCGACCGATTGCATCGCCCCGTCCGGGGCCTTAGCCTGTCTTCATGCTGAAGGATGCCTTTGCCCATGTCAGGGTCTGGGTCTTTGACCTGGACAATACGCTTTACCCCCCCTCGGCGGGGCTGTTCGAGCGCATCAAGCCGCGCATGACGCGCTATGTGATGGAGGCGCTGGGCGTGGACGAGGCCCGCGCCCGCCACCTGCGCGAGGAATACTGGCGCCGCTACGGAACCACGCTGGCCGGGCTGATGCAGGAACATGGCGTCGATCCCGGCCCCTATCTGCACGATGTCCACGATATTGCGCTGGATGATCTGAGTCCGGATCCCGAATTGCGGGCCAGAATTGCCGCCCTGCCCGGGCGCCGGATCGTTTACACCAACGGCCCGCAAAGCCATGCCGAACGCGTCGTCGCCGCCCGCGGCCTGAGCGGCGTGTTCGACGCGCTCTATGGGGTCGAGCAGGCCGATTTCCACCCCAAACCCACGCCGGCGGCCTATGGCGCCATCTTTGCGCGCGCGCAGATCGACACCCGATCCGCCGCGATGTTCGAGGACGACCCGAGAAACCTGAAACATCCCCATGCGCTGGGCATGACGACCGTCCTGGTCGGCCCGCGCACAGACCGAACCGGGCAGCGCGCCGACAACGCGACCGGCCATGGGGACAAGGCCGCCCATATCCATTACCGAACCGATGATCTGGCCGCCTTTCTGGGGCGGATCATGCGCTGAGACCGCCATCGCTCAGCTGCGCCCGAGGGGGGCGAAATCGGCAACTGGCCCTTTGTGTTTTTCGTTCCGGGCGTCTATGCAGGGGCCATGGAACTGCTTGAAACCGATATCCTGATCTCCGGTGGCGGCATCGCCGGGCTGACCGCTGCCTGCGCCCTGGGGGCGGCCGGATTCCATGTGATCTGCACCGATCCCACCCCGCCCGTGACAGGCGAATCCGATGCCGGCGCCGATATCCGCACGACGGCCTTTCTGCAACCTGCGCGGCGCCTTCTGGAACAGTCGGGCCTGTGGGAACGCCTTGCACCCCATGCCGCCGCGCTGCGGATCATGCGCATCATCGATGCCGGCGGTGCCACCGCGATTGCGCGTGATGTCCACGATTTCGACGCCGCCGACATAACGGATGCGCCCTTTGGCTGGAACCTGCCGAACTGGCTGCTGCGGCGCGAGATGCTCGATCGCATTGGCGAACTGGCCAATGTCACCTTCCTGCCCGGCATTGCCACCGGCGATGTCACCACCCGCGAGACCGAGGCCCGCATCCGCCTGGGCGACGGGCGCATGGTATCCTGTCGCCTGCTGCTGGCCGCCGACGGGCGCAATTCCCCGGTTCGAAGCCAGGCGGGAATCGGCGTGAAAACATGGCGTTACGGGCAAAAGGCGCTGGCCTTTTCGGTCACGCATCCCCTGCCCCACAACAATGTCTCGACCGAAATCCACCGCTCGGGCGGGCCCTTTACCCTGGTGCCGCTGCCCGATCTCGACGATGGCAGGCACCGTTCGGCGGTTGTCTGGATGGAGCGCGGGCCCCGGGCGCAGGCGCTTGCCACATTGCCGGTGGCCGCGTTCGAACAGGCCCTGGACGAGCGATCGACCCTGCTGCTGGGGCCGCTGAAACTGCTGGGGCGGCGCGCGCTGTGGCCCATCATCAGCCAGATTGCAACCCGTCTCGACGCACAGCGGATCGCGCTGATGGCCGAGGCCGCCCATGTGGTGCCCCCGATCGGGGCACAGGGTCTGAACATGAGCCTTGCCGATCTGCGCGTGCTGCTGGATCTTGCCAGCGAAAATCCGGCCGCGCTGGGCTCGGCCGCCATGCTGCGCCGTTACGGGCGGGCGCGCTGGCCCCAGATCCGGGCGCGGGTGACGGGAATCGACCTTTTGAACCGCGCATCGATGGCCGAAACCCCCCTGTTGCGCGACCTGCGCCGTGCCGGGCTGAGAACGCTGCACGATGTCGCCCCGCTCAGAAAGACCCTGATGAAGGCCGGGCTGGGGGCGGGCTGACGGCCGCGGGCGGGGGTTTCCGTCACATCTCGCGAAAGCGGCGCGCCTGATCCGCCGTCCAGGTCACGGTCAGGTCGAACCCGTCCTTGCGCTGTGTCTCGCTCTCGACCTGGGCGTTTTCGAACAGCCAGGCCCGTTTGCGCCCCTCGTCAAAGGCAAGATGCAGGTTTTCCGTGCGCGTGGGCGCGGCCAGGGCGCGGTCGATCCGCTCCAGCAGGTCATCGATTCCCTCGCCGGTGCGGGCCGAGATCGTGATCACATCGGGGTTGCGCGCCGCGGCGGCCTCGAAGGCGGCCCTTTCGTCGGGCGCGGCGCGGTCGATCTTGTTCCAGACCTCGATCATGTTCTCGCGCTTGCGGGGATCGAGGCCGAGATCCTCGAGTATCTCGCGCACATCCTGCGCCTGGGCATCGCTTTCGGGATGGGTGATGTCGCGCACATGCAGCACCAGATCGGCATCCAGCACCTCCTCCAGCGTTGCCCGAAAGGCGGCGACCAGCTGTGGTGGCAGATCCGAGATGAAGCCCACCGTATCCGACAGGATCACCTGCCGCCCATCGGGCAGGGCGATGGCGCGCATGGTGGGGTCGAGCGTGGCAAACAGCTGATCGCGGGCAGCGACCTCGGCCCCGGTCAGGCGATTGAACAGGGTGGATTTTCCGGCATTGGTATAACCGACCAGGGCCACGATGGGCCAGGGCACCTTCTTGCGCGCGGCCCGGTGCAGGCCACGGGTCCGGGCCACCTTGGCCAGCTGGCGCTTGATGCGGATGATGGCCTCGTCGATGGCGCGGCGGTCGGCCTCGATCTGGGTCTCGCCGGCGCCACCGACAAAGGAGAGCCCGCCACGCTGGCGCTCAAGGTGGGTCCAGCTGCGCACGAGGCGCGATTTCTGATAGGAGAGCGCCGCCAGATCGACCTGCAGCACGCCTTCGCGGGTGCGGGCACGCGCGCCGAATATTTCCAGGATCAAGCCGGTCCGGTCGAGGATCTTGACCTTCCAGCGCCGTTCCAGATTGCGTTGCTGGATCGGCGTCACGGGGCCGTCGATGATGACCAGACCGACATCGAGATCGTCGATCTCGCGGCCGATCTCGTCCAGCTTGCCCTTGCCGAACAACAGCCCCGGATGGGCGCGTTGCAGGCGCACGACATGGGACGCAACCACATCCAGATCCAGCGCACAGGCCAGCGAAACCGCCTCGTCCAGCGCGTTTTCGGGGCTGCGGCGCCCGTGATGGCCCGCGATATGCGGATGCAGAACCAGACAGCGCATCAGCCGACCGCGCCACGGCGCGCGCCGGGGCATGAGCCGCCGTGGCGGGTACCGGTCACGATTCGCCGTCGCCCTCGTACAGGTTCACCGGCTGCGAAGGCATGATTGTCGAGATCGCGCTCTTGTAGACCAGCTGAGACTGGCCGTCCCTGCGCAAGAGCACGCAGAACGAATCGAACCAGGTGATCACACCCTGGAGCTTGACCCCGTTTATCAGGAAAATCGTTACGGAAATCTTGGATTTCCGGATATTGTTCAAAAATGCGTCTTGCAAATTCTGTTTGTCGGCAGCCATCTTTTTCAGCCTTCAGTTTTGTTCACGCCGCGATTGTCGGGCGGCTGTTGTTGTCGTTGCGCCTCGCAATATGGGGGTAAATTCACGGAATTTCCAGATAATTTGCTGAAATCCCGCCTGCGACGACGCGTCACCGCGGACACATTCGCGTCACCTGCGCCAGTATTCCGGGCTGATCAGCGCTATGATCACAAAGGTTTCCATCCGGCCCAGAATCATGGCCACCCCCAGAATCGCCCGCGCCGCGCCGTCAAGATCGGCCCAACTGATCGCATCCCCGCGCATGGCGCCCAGAAGCGGCCCGTTGGTGGACAGCGCCGATACCGCCAGCGCCATGGAATCGGCAAACCCCACCCCCGCGCCGGCCAGCGCCAGCATGACCAGCGTCGCCGCCCCCACGAACAGCATCAGGAACATCCAGGCCGAAAAGGCTCCCTCGCGCCGGATATGGCGCGCCGCGCGCCCTGCCCCGCCCACCGACGAAGGATAGGCCAGCTTGCGAAACTCGCGCGCGCCATGCTTGTAGATCGCATAGGCCCTGAGCAGCTTGATCCCCCCGGCGGTGGTTGCGACCCCGCCGCCGATGGCCGAAAGAAACAGCAGGATCACCCCCGGTGACGGCAACCCCGACCATTGCTGTGCGGCGTGCCAGTCGGCGCTTTCGAATCCGGTCGTGGTCAGAAAGGACAGCGTGGTGAACAGCGCCCCCCACAATGCCTTGAGCGCGGCAAGGCTGTTTCGCCCGGAATCGACCTCGATCGCACCGGCCCAGTGGCGCAGGAACATCAGCACCGAAAACCCCAGGACGAACCCCGCGGCCAGACGGAATTCGTGATCTTCGGCCAGCAGACGGATGCGCGGGCCGGCGTGATCGCGGGTGAAGCTGTTGCGCGATACCGCAAAGACCAGAAACAGAAAGATCAGCAACTCGGCCCCGCGGCTGGCCGGCCCGCCTCCGGGGGCGGTGATCCCGCTGGTCGAAAGCGTTGCCATTGCCTGCATCACGGCATTGAAGGGGCGCGCGCCTTCCAGCAGCAGCCCCGTCGCCAGAACCACGGTCAGCGCCAGATAGACCGGCCCCAATGTGGTCAACGCCCGCATGAGCCGCGCCGAGATGCCCCCCTTGCTGCCGCGCAGGGTGCCGCGCATGCCGGCGGGCGGCCCCACCGTGGGCCCGTGGGCCGACTGGATCTCGAACCCTCCCAGATTGAGCGGCGCCAGTATCGCAAAGGCGCTGACAAGCACGAGCAGCCCCCCCAGCCATCCGATTTCACCCCGCCACAGCTGGATCGGCTCGCTCAGGCGATTGGTCCCCTCGAACAGGCTGGCCCCGGTCGTTGTCAGGCTGGAGAGCATCTCGAAATAGAGTTCGGGAAAGCTGGCCGTCGGTACCAGAAACACCAGAGGCAGCGCCAGCAGCGCCGGCAACAGGATATAGGCCCCCAGCAGATCGACCAGATGCCCGCGCCCGTTGCGCCGGGCCGGCCGGTTCTGCGTTGCCACCCCGATCAGCATCACGAACAGCAGGATCAATATGCCGCTTTGCAGAAAGACACGCGCGGTCAGGAAATCGCCCAGCCGCACCGCCAGCGCCATCGGCACCAGCATCGCCGGCGCGGTCAGCCCCATGAGGACGACCAGGAAGGGCAGGTTCAGAATCGCGCGCATGAGCCCTCAGTCACCAGAATTCAGGAGTCGCCGCATTGCCTTTCTTCCTTCTCGGGGCCCGGCCGCGGCCGCGACTGCGCCCACGGGTTCGGGTGCAAACCCCGTGTTTCGCCCCGTTTCGATGGTATTTCGGTGGT
>CAZWXK010000034.1:0-16889 GCA_964637875.1 uncultured Rhodobacter sp. | reverse complement strand
TGGTATTTCGGTGGTGTTTCGATGATACGGCTCCGGTCTCCATGATGCTAGAAATAGCCGATGCCGGGCTGGATCAGGCGCTCGACCTCGGGAACATCCTTGGCCAGGCAGAACATGACGACGACATCGCCCTCCTCGATGACGGTATCGGCCCCGGGGCGGATCACCTCGCCCCCCTTTTCGACCATGCCCAGCAGCACCCCTTCGGGAAAGGGAATGTCGCGCAGCTTGCGGTCGGCAATGGTCGAGGGCGACATGACCTTGGCCTCGATCACCTCGGCCTCGGCATCACCGATGGAATAGACCATGCGTACCCGCCCGTGGCGCACATGGCGCAGGATCGACGACACCGTGGTTGCCCGCGGGTTGATGAAGGCGTCGATGTTCAGCGGTGCCATCAGCGAATTCAGTGTCGGGTCGTTGACCAGCGCAATCGCCATGGGACAGCCCGCGGCCTTGGCCCGGGTCGAAACCAGCAGGTTTGTCTTGTCGTCGTCGGTCACGGCCAGCACGGCGTCGGCATCCTCGATATTGGCCTCGTCCAGCAGGTCGCGATCCAGCCCGTCTCCATGCAGCACGATGGTGCGTTCCAGCGCGTCCGCCGCCCTTTCGGCCACCAGACGGTCGCGCTCGATGATGCGCGCGCGGATGCGGTCGGTGCGTCGTTCCAGCTTGCGCGCAACCGACAGCCCCACATTGCCCCCGCCAATGATGATCACGCGCTCGCGCTTGCGCGCCGACTTGCCAAAGATCTCCAGCGTGCGGCCCAGATCCTCGGTATGGGTAAAGATATAGATCTGGTCTCCGGCAAACAGCTGGTCGCCCGGTTCGGGCACGAAAAGGCTGCCTTCGCGGCGCACGCCCACGACGATGGCGCGCAGGGTCGAGAACAGTTCGGACAATTGCCGGAGCGGCGTGTCCAGCACGGCACAGCTTTCATCCAGGACGACACCGATCAGCTGGGCCTTGCCGTCGAGAAACTGCTCGGTATCGAATGTCGCGGGCGCCTGAAGGCGTTGCAGGGCGGCCTCGGCAACCTCGCGTTCGGGGCTGATGACCACGTCGATGGGCAGGTGGTCGCGCCGGTAGAGATCGGAATAGATCGCGTCGAGATAGCTCTGCGCACGCAGGCGCGCGATCTTGCGCTGGACCGAAAACACCGAATGGGCCACCTGGCATGTAACCATGTTGACCTCGTCCGAAAAGGTTGCGGCGATGATCATGTCGGCATCATTCGCGCCCGCCCGTTCCAGCACGTCCGGATAGGATGCAAAGCCGGTTATCCCCGCGACATCCAGCGATTCGGTTGCGCGCCTGATCAGGTCGGGATTGTTGTCGACCACCGTCACATCGTTGTTTTCCGCGGAAAGATGGCGCGCGATCTGCCAGCCGACCTGACCCGCGCCACAAATGATCACCTTCATCAGGGTCTCCCAGAGGCTGCCCGCGCCCTGTTTCGCAAATGCCGCCCGGCAGGTCAATTCAAGATTGTTTCCGCCACCCCCCGGCCAGGGCGGCAACGCCCGGCCGGCGCCGGCCCGGGGCTCCGGCACCCGTGGGGCCTACTACCCGAAATTGCGTGACTTTTCGGCCATTCCACACTATATTGTGGCCATGAAAGACCCGGCAAACGGGCCCGTTCAAACGGGAAACATTCAAGGTGAGGGTAATATCATGCTGAAAAAGAATGTGGGAACCATTGATCGCGTCATCCGCGCGATCATCGGGATCGTCCTGATCGCGCTGTACTTTGTCTATCCCGACATGGCCTATAAATGGGTGTCGCTGATCGTCGGGCTGATCCTGCTGTTCACGGCGATCATCTCGTCCTGCCCGCTCTATTCCATCTTAGGGATCAAGACCTGCAAGACCGATCAGTAGCCGCCGTTTCCGGGCCAACCGGCCGAAACCCCGACCCCGGACCCGGCCCTATCCGGCCACCGCGTCCAGAAGGATCTCCTTCTGGCGCATGACCATGCGGCGGCCTTCCTCGATCGCGGGCTCGGCATTATAGAGTTCGAGCGTCCTGATGATGTCGGGGTCGCCGTTCAGCAGCACATGGGGCGGATCGCCCGCCAGACGCGCGCGCAGGATCTGCACCACCATCATCTCGATCGCATTGCTGATCACGGTCAGATAGCCGGGGTCGCGCGGCCCCTCGGCCGGCGCGAACAACTTGGCCCCCAGCGTGCGCGGGAAACGGGCTGCAAGATGGGCCAGCAGGCCCTGGGTTTCGTCAATGATCTCGGGCGACCAGATGCTGCCGCCCAGGGGTGTGCCGGCATTGACCGCGATGATGACCTCGCCCCCCATCGCGCGGGCGACCGAAACCGGCACCGGGTTGGTCAGCCCGCCATCCAGCAGCCAGCGGTCATTGATCCGTGCCGGGCTGAGAAGCCCCGGAATCGCCGAAGATGCCCTGAGCGCCTGGGCCAGGTCGCCCCTGCTCAGCCAGATTTCGCGCCCTGTCTGCATGTCGCTGGCCACCGCCCGAAAGGGCATGCGCAAATCCTCGATCCGCTCGGGCAGATCCAGTTCGCGGGCCATTTTCAGAATTCCCTTGCCACCGACCAGGCCACCGCCGGCCAGATGGACATCCAGCAGCGAAAGGAACTTCCGCTTGGTCATGGCGCAGGCCCATTCCTCGATCGCGTCCAGCCGGTTGGCCGCATAGGCCGCCCCCACGATCGCCCCCATCGAGGCGCCCGTGATCACGTCAGGGCGAATCCCCAGCTCGTCCAGCCCGCGCAACACGCCGACATGGCACCACCCGCGCGCGCCCCCCGAACCCAGGGCAACGCCTATGACAGGTTTGACCATGGCCGACCCTCCTATTCCGCCGCCGCGCGCCGACGCGAGAGGATCTCGCGCAGGTAACGCCCGGTATGGCTGCCTTCTGCCATCGCTACCTCTTCGGGGGTGCCGGTGGCGATGATGCGCCCGCCGCCGTCGCCGCCCTCGGGGCCGATGTCTATCACATGGTCGGCGGTCTTGATGACGTCCAGATTATGTTCGATCACGATCACGGTATTGCCCTGATCGACCAGCTCGTGCAGCACCTCGAGCAGCTTGCGCACATCCTCGAAATGCAGCCCCGTGGTGGGTTCGTCCAGAATGTACAGCGTGCGCCCGGTTGAGCGCTTGCTCAGCTCTTTCGACAGCTTGACGCGCTGTGCCTCGCCCCCCGAAAGGGTGGTCGCCTGCTGGCCAACCTTGATATAGCCCAGCCCGACCCGGCGCAGGGCGGTCATCTTGTCGCGGATGCCGGGCACGGCCTTGAAGAACTGTTCCGCATCTTCAACCGTCATGTCCAGAACGTCGGCGATGCTTTTGCCCTTGAAGCGGATTTCCAATGTCTCGCGGTTATAGCGCTTGCCCTTGCAGCTTTCGCAGGTGACATAGACATCGGGCAGGAAATGCATCTCGATCTTGATGACGCCGTCGCCCTGACAGGCCTCGCAGCGCCCGCCCTTGACGTTGAAGCTGAACCGCCCCGAGCGATAGCCCCGCGCCTGCGCTTCGGGCAGGCCGGCAAACCAGTCGCGGATGGGGGTAAAGGCGCCGGTATAGGTGGCCGGGTTGCTGCGCGGCGTGCGCCCGATGGGGCGCTGATCGATATCGATTACCTTGTCCAGATATTCCAGCCCGCGCACGGCGTCGCAGGGCGCCGGCGTCTGGCGCGCGCCGTTCAGGCGCTGGCTCGCGGTCTTGAACAGGGTTTCGATGGTCAGGGTCGATTTGCCGCTGCCCGACACCCCGGTGACACAGGTGAATGTGCCCAGCGGGAATCGCGCGGTCACGTTTTGCAGGTTGTTGCCGGTTGCGCCCTCGACCACCAGAAACCGGCCATTGCCCGCGCGGCGCTCGCCGGGGATGGGCACCTCGCGCTTGCCGGTCAGATACTGCCCGGTCAACGAGGCCGCGTCCTTGGCGATTTCCTGCGGCGTGCCCTGGGCGACGACATGACCCCCATGCGCCCCCGCCCCCGGCCCCATGTCCAGCACATGGTCGGCGGCGCGGATCGCCTCTTCGTCATGTTCGACAACGATCACCGTGTTGCCCTGGTCGCGCAGGTTGCGCAGCGTGTCCAGCAGGCGGCCATTGTCGCGCTGGTGCAGCCCGATCGAGGGTTCGTCCAGCACATAGAGCACCCCGGTCAGCCCGCTGCCGATCTGGCTGGCCAGACGGATGCGCTGGCTTTCACCGCCCGACAGCGTGCCCGCATTGCGCGCAAGCGTCAGGTAATCGAGCCCGACATTGACCAGAAAGCCCAGGCGCTCGCGGATTTCCTTGAGGATGGCGCGCGCGATCTCGTTTTTCTGCGCGCTCAGCTGCGCGGGCACCTGTTCGGCCCAGGCACGGGCCTCGCGGATCGACATTTCCACCACCTGCCCCACATGCAACCCGCCGATTTTCACCGCGCGGGCGGCCTCGTTCAGGCGATAGCCGCCGCAGGCACCACAGGGGCGATTGCTCTGGTAGCGCTCGAATTCCTCGCGGATCCAGTTGCTGTCGGTCTCGCGATAGCGGCGCTCCATGTTGGGAATGATCCCCTCGAAGGCACGCGTGACCTCGTAAACCCGCCCCCCCTCGTCATAGCGAAAGCGGATTTCCTCGTCGCCGGATCCGTGCAGCATGACCTGTTTCACCTTTTCCGGCAGGTCGCGCCAGGGCGTGTCGCGTTCGAAACCGTAATGGCGGGCGATGGCCTCGATCGTCTGGCGGAAATAGGGCGACTTGCCCTTGCGCCAGGGGGCCAGCGCGCCACCATACAGCGAAAGCAGAGGGTCCGGCACGATCAGGCGTTCGTCAAAGAACAGCTCGACCCCAAGGCCATCGCAATCGGGGCAGGCCCCATAGGGCGCGTTGAAGGAAAACAGCCGCGGTTCGATTTCCGGAATGGTAAAGCCGCTGACCGGACAGGCAAAGTTTTCCGAAAACGTGATGCGCTCGGCCTCGCCCTCGCCCTCGCGCGGGGCGGTTTCCAGAATGGCGATGCCGTCGGCCAGGTTCAGCGCCGTGCGCAGGCTGTCGGCAAGGCGGGTTTCCAGCCCCTCGCGGATGATGATCCGGTCAACCACCACGTCGATATCGTGACGGAATTTCTTGTCGAGCTTTGGCGCGTCCTCGATCTCGTGGAACCTGCCGTCGATCTTGAGGCGCTGGAACCCCTGCTTTTGCAGATCCAGAAACTCCTTGCGGTATTCGCCCTTGCGGTCGCGCACGATGGGGGCCAGCAGATAGGCGCGCGTGCCCTCCTCCATCGCCATGATGCGATCGACCATCTCGGAAACCTGCTGCGCCTCGATGGGCAAACCCGTTGCCGGGCTGTAGGGCGTGCCCACGCGGGCGAACAACAGACGCAGGTAATCATAGATCTCGGTCACCGTGCCCACGGTCGAGCGCGGGTTCTTGGAGGTGGTCTTCTGCTCGATCGAAATGGCCGGCGACAGGCCGGTGATATGGTCGAGGTCGGGTTTCTGCATCATGTCCAGGAACTGGCGCGCATAGGCCGACAGCGATTCGACATAGCGGCGCTGCCCCTCGGCATAGATGGTATCAAACGCCAGGCTGGACTTGCCCGAGCCCGACAGCCCGGTAATCACCACCAGCCGGTCGCGCGGCAGGCGCACGTCGATCGATTTGAGGTTATGCTCGCGCGCACCAAGGATTTCGATGAATTTCTGTTCCGCCATGGATGCTGGAATCCCCTGAACCACCTCGCCCTTTCGGGCGGGGCAAACATGGAACAAAACGTGACCTTTCACAAGGGGAATTACCAACTGCCATGGCCCGCCGGCCACCGGGACGATTGCGGGCATGTCCCGCGCCTGGCGCCGCGGCCCGCGCGGCTGTCGGGCCGTTGCCGGGGTGATTCATCGCCGGCGCCAGCCCTGCCCCGGCGGACAGCCCCTGTCCAGCCGCAAGACCGACCCGAATGACAAATTTTTATATGAGTATTTTCAATGATTTGCAAAATAGTTGCAAAAATACTTAATTATCATCTGGAAATATTCCTTGTTGCGAATATATTTGACGCCAACCACAAACAACACAGGGAAGCGGGCACCCGCCCCGGCCCAGACGTCAAGAAAAGGATCCGATCATGAATTTCGGTTTTGCCAACCCCTTCCGCACCGCCCAGCCCGCCGTTCGCTCGATGGCCCCGCAAGAGGCCGTTCAAAAGGCCGCCTCGGGCCAGCTGACCGTGATCGACGTGCGCGACCACAACGAAGTTGCCTCGACCGGCAAGGCAAAGGGCGCGCTGCATATCCCGCTGTTCATCCTGGCCCAGAAGGCTGACCCGCGCCATCCCGAATTCCACCCCGAACTGAACCCGGACAAGCCCGTCGCCGTCTACTGTGCCTCGGGCGCGCGTTCGCAGATGGCCGCGCAGACGCTGGCCAGCCTCGGCTTTTCCGAGGTCTACAACATCGGCGGACTGTTCCACTGGCAGGCCGCCGGCGGTGCCGTCGAATACTGATATCCTCCCTGCGTGGCAGGACTGCCCGCAAGACCTGGCGCATCCCTCGACAGCGGCCCCATGTCACAACGAACCGACATGCGGCCCGGCCCGGCGGGATGCGCTTCTCTTTCGCCGGTCTCGCAGGCGTGGTTTTCTCTTACTCGGGCAACAGCGAATCGCTCATCAGATCTTCGATCAGCAGGCTGACCAGCTGGTTGCGCCCGCTGACGCCGGCCTTTCGGAACACGGCGTTCAGATGTGCCTTGATGGTGCCTTCGGACGAGTTGCGCAAGGCAGCGATCTCGGAATTGGTCAGACCCTTGATCGCAAACAGCGCGACATCGCGTTCCGAGGGGGTCAGGCGCCATTCGACGAAATATTCCTGAATCACTTCGTTCAGGGCGCCGGTGGCGACACGCATCTTCTGCTCCATGCTGCGATTGCGCCGAAACAGGTCCAGCATGTAGCGCGCCTCGATCACGATTCCCAGGATCAGGCCCAGTGTCGCCGCGGTCTCGACCACCAGATGGCGGGAAAAGGCAATCACCCCACTGGGCAGCATGCTGTCGGTCATGATGTCCGAAAGGAAGAAGATCGCGGAAACGCCCTGCAACAGGATCAGCGCCACGATGAAATAGGGTTTCCTGTCCTTGTGCATGTCGGGGCCTTGTGCGGGTTGCAGTGATCCGTGCGAAACCGTTCTTGCCTGTTTTCCCGCATTTGGCAAGACGGCGACGGGTCGCGGCATCGACAGGCAGCTGCCCGACAGGCACCGGCCATTTACCTTTTCATCCGTCTTTCATTTTTCCACGATGCTCTGTAGGACAGGGTCAACGATACAGATTCGGTGGAGGCACCCATGGCGGGCTCGGTCAACAAGGTCATCATCATCGGCAATCTGGGGCGCGACCCCGAGATCCGCACATTCCAGAACGGCGGCAAGGTCTGCAACCTGCGTATCGCAACAAGCGAGACCTGGCGCGACAAGAACACCGGCGAACGCCGCGAACGCACCGAATGGCACAGCGTGGCCATTTTCCAGGAGGGCCTTGTCCGCGTGGCCGAGCAATATCTGCGCAAGGGCTCGACCGTCTATATCGAGGGCAAGCTCCAGACCCGCAAATGGCAGGATCAGTCCGGCAACGATCGTTACACGACCGAAATCGTCCTGCAGGGCTTTGACGGCAGGATGGTCATGCTGGGCGGGCGCGGCGGCGATGCCGGCGGCTATGACAGCGGCCCGGCCTCGGGCGGGTTCGACCCGGGTCCGACGGGCGGCCCGGCCGGCGATCTGGACGACGAAATTCCGTTCTAGATCCATGCCCCGGTTGTCGAGTCTCGCCAGGTCATCCACATCCTGCCCCGATCGGCTGACCGGTGGTTCCTGGTCTGTCCCGGCATGAAGCGAGACCTGATCGGCCTCGCTGCCTCCGGCGGGCGTATTTGGACAAAAGAGAAACCGGCTTCTTCTTTGCGCAAATACGCGCGGGGGTGAATTGCCGCAGGCAAGAGGGGGCAGGCGGCCCCCTGCCCTGCCCATCCGGGGCGGCCCCCTCATGCAGGCGTGTCGCCCCTGTCAGTGAACCCTGAATTCACCCACGACGTTGCGCCACCTGCCCGGCGCGATCAGCTTGCGATGGGTAAAGCGCACCGAATGCAGCGGCCCCTCGATCCGGGCCTTCCAGAATTCGATGAATTTCGCCAGTTTCGGATAGTCCGGCGCGATGTCGTATTCCTGCCAGACGAAACTGTTGAGAATGTCGCGATGGTCGGGCAGACGATAGAACAGTTCCGCGGTCGTCAGCCCATATCCACGCATCATCAGGTCGAGTTCGGATTTCTCCATGTGACATGCCTCCCTTTCAGTACATTTTCAGCCTGCCACCGCTCTCATTTCCGGTCAAGGGGGATATATCATCTTTATTCAATGTTTTCAATTTGTTAGCAGCAGTTCGCCCCGGCTGCCAATACTGGCCCAATATGCTCCATTGCGCATGGATATGGGGCGGTTTATAAGAAGGCACACAACATCTGGCATCACTGACGACAGGCAGGGCTAACGGTGAGCGATACCCCACAAGATCCTGAAATGACGGGCGAAAATCCATCCGAAGGGCCGAAATACGACGGCCCCGGCATCACCATCGAGGAAGAGATGAAAACCTCTTACCTCGACTACGCCATGAGCGTGATCGTCAGCCGCGCGATTCCCGATCTGCGCGACGGGCTGAAACCCGTGCATCGGCGCATCCTGTTTGCGATGTTTGAGACCAACAACACCCATGACAAACCCTATCGCAAATCGGCGCGCCCCGTGGGCGACACGATGGGTAAATATCACCCCCATGGCGACGCCGCGATCTATGACGCGCTCGTGCGCATGGCCCAGCCCTTTTCGATGAGCCTGCCGCTGCTCGACGGCCAGGGCAATTTCGGCTCGATGGACGGCGACAACGCCGCCGCCATGCGTTATACCGAGGTCCGCATGGCCAGGCCCGCCGCCTATCTGCTGGCCGATATCGACAAGGACACCGTCGATTTCATCGACAATTACGACGGCAAGGACAAGGAACCGTTGGTCCTGCCGGCGCGGTTCCCCAACATGCTGGTCAATGGCGCCGGCGGCATTGCCGTGGGCATGGCAACCAACATTCCGCCGCACAATCTGGGCGAGGTGATCGACGCGACCCTTGCGCTGATCGAAAACCCGGACATGGATTCCGTTCAGCTGATGGAATACATCCCCGCCCCGGATTTCCCCACCGGCGGCATCATCCTGGGCCGCAGCGGCGCCCGCAAGGCCTATACCGAGGGCCGCGGCAGCGTCATCATTCGCGCGAAAACCCGCATCGAGGAAATCCGCAAGGACCGCCATGCCATCATCATCGAGGAAATTCCCTATCAGGTGAACAAGGCCACGATGATCGAGCGCATCGCCGAAGCCGCCCGCGAAAAGCGGATCGAAGGCATTGCCCATGTGCAGGACGAATCCGATCGCATCGGCGTGCGCGTGGTGGTCGAGCTCAAGCGCGACGCCACCCCCGAGGTGGTGCTGAACCAGCTGTTCCGCTTTACCCCCATGCAGACAAGTTTCGGCTGCAACATGCTGGCGCTGAATGGCGGCCGGCCCGAACAGCTGAACCTGCGCAAGTTTCTGACCGCCTTTCTCGCGTTCCGCGAAGAGGTCGTTGCGCGGCGCACCGCCTATCTGCTGCGCAAGGCCCGCGAACGCAGCCATGTGCTGTGCGGTCTGGCGGTGGCGGTTTCCAATATCGACGAGGTGGTGGCAACCATCCGTTCCTCGACTGACGCGGCCGAGGCACGCGAACGCCTGATGACACGGCGCTGGCCGGCTGCCGACATCGCCGACTATATCCGCCTGATCGACGACCCCAGCCACAAGATGAACGAGGACGGCACCTACAACCTGTCCGAGGCGCAGGCCCGCGCCATTCTGGAGTTGCGCCTGCAACGCCTGACGGCAATGGGCGTCAAGGAAGTCACGGACGAGCTGGAAGAACTGGCCGCCAGGATCAAGGACTATCTCGATATCCTGCGCTCGCGCGAACGCATCATGGCCATCATCTCGGACGAGCTGCGCGAAGTGCGCGAGCTGTTCGCCGTGCCCCGGCGCAGCGAGATCGTCGAACATTACGGCGACCTCGACGACGAAGACCTGATCGAGCGCGAAGACATGGTCGTGACGGTCACCAATTCCGGCTATATCAAGCGCACCCCGCTGGCCGAATTCCGCGCGCAGAAACGCGGCGGCAAGGGGTTGCAGGGCATGGCCACCAAGGACGAGGATTTCGTCACCAACCTGTTTGTCGCCAATACCCACACGCCGCTGCTGTTCTTTACCTCCGACGGCATGGTCTACAAGATCAAGACATGGCGCCTGCCCCTGGGCGGGCGCAACGCGCGCGGCAAGGCGATCGTCAACATCCTGCCCATCCCCAATGGGGTTGGCGTGGCGGCCATCATGCCCGTGGACGCCCCCGAAGAGGAATGGAAGGATCTGAACATCGTCTTTGCCACCTCGCGCGGCAATGTGCGGCGCAACGCGCTGTCGGATTTCACCAATGTCATGCGCAACGGCAAGATCGCCATGAAACTGCCCGAGGGCGAAACCCTGGTGAATGCGCGCATCTGCAGCGAAACCGACGATGTGCTGCTGACCACTGCGCTTGGCAAGGTGATCCGATTCCCGGTGACGGATGTGCGCGTCTTCAAGGGGCGCGATTCCACCGGCGTGCGCGGCATCAGGCTGGCCAAGGGCGATCACGTCGTATCCATGGCCGTGATCCGTCATGTCGAGGCCACCCCGGACGAGCGCGCCGCCTATTTCCGCATGCGCCGCGCGATCACCGGCGACGAAACCGGCGAAATCGAGGGCGGCACCGAGCAGTCTGCGCTGAGCCCCGCACGCTATGCCGAGCTGTCGGCGCTGGAAGAATGGATCCTGACCATCACCTCGGCCGGCTATGGCAAGCGTTCCTCGGCGCTGGAATACCGGGTTGCCGGGCGCGGTGGTCAGGGTATTGCCGCGGCCAATCTGGGCCGGCGGGGCGACACCATCGTGGCCTCGTTCCCGGTCGAGGATGACGACCAGATCATGCTGGCAACCTCGACCGGCCAGTCGATCCGCTGTCCGGTGGCGGGCATTTCGCGTCAGGGCCGCGCGGCATCGGGCGTCAAGGTATTCGACACCTCTGGCGGCGAAAAGGTGGTTTCCGTCGCCCTGATCGCCGATCAGGGGGCCACGCAGGAAGATGCACAGCCCGCCGACGGCAGCGACAATACCGACAGCTGAAAACGCACGCAGCCACCTTGCCCCCCGCGCGAGGCGGCTGCTGCACCAGCACCGCTTTTGCCCTGATGCTGCAAAATTGTTCCCGGACCGGCGTCATTGCGCCGTATTTTTGCCCCATTCGACGGCGATTCTCCGCCCGAGGGATCAACACAGAGGGGGGCTGCCATGATGGCCGCCCATTGCCAGGGCAAAAGGGGAGCCGCAGCAGATGAGCACCATGTCGATGAAACAGGACAGAATGCGCGAAGTCGCGCATGCCGTGGCGCGCGTATTGATCGCGTCCTATTTTCTTGCCCGTGCAAGCGGCATGATCATCGACCCCGCCGGCATGGGGCAGTTCCTGGCCGAGGCGGCGGTTCCCGATTACCTGAGATGGCCCAATGCGGGTTTCGAGTTTCTGGCGGCGCTGGCAATCCTGCTCGGCTTCCAGACGCGCATGGCGGCGGCCCTGCTGGCGCTCTATCTTTTCTGGTCCAGCTTCATCCTGAACTACAACCCCGGCGATGCGGTTGCCATCGGCGCCTTCTGGCGCGACCTGGCGCTGATCGGCGCATTGCTGATGCTGTTCAGCCATGGCCGCGGGCGCTACGCCCTCGACAACCTGCTCGACAGCCTGACCGAGCGGCCCGCCCGGCAACATGACGCCCCCCATGACCCCCGCGGCGAGAGCCACGAACAAGAGCGCCCCGAGCGCATGCCGCGCGAGATCGAACGCATCATCCTGACGCCCCCCCCGCGCCCCGGGGAACAACCCCAGGGATAAGCGGGGCCTGACGGCCGCGCGCAGCCCTTTTCATTTGCCCCCCGCTCGCCTAGATGGGGCCCATGACTGACCCCATCCATATCATCGGCGGCGGCATGGCCGGCTCCGAGGCCGCCTGGCAGATCGCCAGCGCCGGCCTTCCCGTGATCCTGCATGAAATGCGCCCGCAGGTAAGAACCTTTGCCCACAAGACCGACCGCCTTGCCGAGATGGTCTGTTCCAACTCGTTCCGCTCGGATGACGACGAAAGCAACGCCGTGGGCCTGCTGCATTGGGAAATGCGCGCGCTGGGCAGCCTTGTCATGGAAAACGCCGACCGCGCCGCCCTGCCCGCCGGCAGCGCCCTGGCCGTTGACCGCGATGCCTTTGCGGCAGGGGTCAGCGCCGCCATCCACGCCCACCCCCTGATCAGCGTCGAACGGGGCGAGGTTGCCAGCCTGCCACCCGCCGACTGGGGCCAGGTCATCATCGCCACCGGCCCGCTGACGTCACAGGCGCTGGCCCAGGACATCCGCCGCGTGACCGGCGAGGAATCGCTGCATTTCTTTGACGCCATCGCCCCGATCGTGCATTTCGACAGCATCGACATGTCAAAGGCCTGGATGCAGAGCCGCTATGACAAGGGCGACACCGAGGACGAGCGCACCGCCTATATCAACTGCCCGATGACGCGGGCCGAATATGACGCTTTCATCGACGCCCTGCTGGCGGCCGAGACAACCGAATTCCACGAGGGCGAAGTCGAGGGGGAAACCCCCTATTTCGAGGGCTGCCTGCCGATCGAGGTCATGGCCGCGCGCGGGCGCGAAACCCTGCGATTCGGCCCGATGAAGCCCGTGGGCCTGACCAACCCCCATGATCCCACCAACAAGCCCCATGCCGTAGCGCAGCTGCGCCGCGACAACAAGCTGGGCACGCTGTTCAACATGGTCGGCTTTCAGACCAAGATGAAATATGGCGCGCAAACCGCTGTTTTCACGCGTATTCCCGGGCTTGAAAACGCGCGATTTGCACGTCTTGGCGGGATCCACCGCAACATCTTCATCAATTCCCCGCGCGTGCTGGACGACAACATGCGCCTGAAACCCCTGCCCCATATCCGCCTGGCGGGCCAGGTGACCGGGGTCGAGGGCTATGTCGAAAGTGCCGCCATGGGCCTGCTGGCCGGGCGCATGGCCGTGGCGCAGGCACAGGGGCGCGAATTGCCTCCGCCTCCCCCGGTCACGGCCATGGGCGCGCTGATCCACCACATCACCGGCGGGGCCGATGCCAGAACATTTCAGCCCATGAACGTGAATTTCGGCCTGTTCCCCCCGATCACAGACGCCCGCGGCGGCAGACGCAACCGCAAGGCCCGCTATCTGGCCTATACGACGCGGGCCAAGCAGGCGTTGCTGGCCTGGCGCGACGGGGATGGGTCCTGACCCTGGGGTCTGTCATGGCCGATCGAATTCACCTGGCCCGGGACGCCCCCGGCCCGGGCATGCGCCCGCCCGGGCGGCCGCACGCCCTGTGTTGCACGGATGGTTGCACCCCGTCAGGCGCGACAGGCCCTGGTCGCGGCGGCTTATTGCAGGCGCGCACCCTACCCCTGCCCTTGCACTCTCGGCGCTGCGCGGCTTAACTGGCGCGGCAATGCAAGGCACAAACACCGATATTGATACCGCCCGGCAGATGCTTGCCGAACATCAGGCCGGCAACGCCGCGCAGATCGTGCTTGGCCAGCCCGACGGGGACAGTGCGCCCGAGCAGATCGACTGGCTGATCGCCGCCCTTGCCCCCGGCCGGCCCCTGATTGTCGGCCTGCTGGAAGAAGCCCCTGACCGGCCGTATTTCGAGGCCCGCCTGATCGACAATATCGACGGCGGCGCGGTGCGCCTGCTGGACAAGGAACAGGCCGTCACCGCATCCGGCGCGCCGACCACGCTGTATCTGCTGGAAAAGACGTGAAGATGCGCACGCGCTTTGCCCCCTCGCCCACGGGCTATCTGCATCTGGGCCACGCCTTTTCGGCGCTGACCGCCGCCGATCTGGCCAGGCGCGCGGGCGGCGAATTCCTGGTCCGGATCGAGGATATCGACCGCGCCCGCTGCCGCGATGAATACGAACAGGCAATATATGACGATCTGCACTGGCTGGGGCTGCGCTGGCCGTTGCCGGTGATGCGCCAGTCCGAGCGCATGAAAATCTATGACGATGCCCTCAATCGGCTGATCGCGCGCGGGTTGTGCTTTCCCTGCGGCTGCACGCGGCGCGACATCCGCAAGGCGCTGTCGGCCCCGCAAGAGGGCGCGGGGCTGGACGGCCCGGTCTATCCCGGCACCTGTCGCGCGCGTTCGATCGGTGATTACCACAAGGGCGACGCGATCCGGCTGAACATGGCCGCGGCGATCGAATCACTGGGCGGTGACACGGCCCTTGCCCAGCTGACATTCACCGAAACCGGCCCCTATCACGGCGGCACGCACCGGCTGCATGGCGACTGGCTGCGCAAGGTTGCGGGCGACATCGTGCTTGCGCGGCGCGATATCGGCACATCCTATCACCTGGCGGTGGTGGTCGATGATGCCGCACAGGACATCACCCTTGTGACCCGCGGCATGGATCTGTTTCCCGTCACCTTCCTGCACCGCCTGTTGCAGGCGCTGCTGGAGTTGCCGACGCCGAAATACCACCATCACCGGCTGATCCGGGACGAATCCGGCAAGCGCCTTGCCAAGCGCGACGATGCGCGCGCCTTGCGCAAATACCGCGCCGATGGCGCGACCCCCGGCGATATCCGGGCCATGCTGGGCCTGCCGGCAGGTGGTTGAACGCGATTGAACATGATTGAACATGATTGAACCCGGGGCACCGGCCCGATGGCCCCTGCGCCGCGCCCTGAAACCCATCTCATGTGCCGTGCCTGTTGCGCAGCGCTTGCAACCCGCCGCGATTTGCGCAAGTTTCGCGCAAACGCGATCCGGGACGGGATCGCCCTGCCGAGGCCCTCAGGATGTTTCAGTCATTTGCCAGCACGACATCGCCCGAACAGGGCCCACCCCGCCTGGCCGCCCTGCGTG
Source organism: uncultured Rhodobacter sp. (assembly GCA_964637875.1). Lineage (GTDB taxonomy): Bacteria > Pseudomonadota > Alphaproteobacteria > Rhodobacterales > Rhodobacteraceae > UBA5972. Next base: position 1,785 of record CAZWXK010000034.1, on the reverse strand, counting down.
CCGAGATGGCGCGCGAAAACCTTGCCGGGTTCCTGGTTCCGCGGGCCGACGCACATCAGGGCGAATGGGTCGCGCCGCGGGACGAACGCCTTGCCTGGCTGACCGGCTTTACCGGCTCGGCGGGGTTCTGCGCGGCGCTCGGACATGTCGCGGGCGTATTCATCGACGGGCGCTATCGGTTGCAGGTCAGGGACCAGGTCGATACCGGCGCATTCACCCCGGTGCCCTGGCCCGAGACCCGGCTGGCCGACTGGCTGCGCCGGATGCTGCCCCAGGGTGGCGAGATCGGCTTTGATCCCTGGCTGCATGTCAGACGCGAGATCGACGAACTGACCGGCGCGCTCGAAGGCAGCGCGATCACGCTGAGGCGCTGCGACAACCTGATCGACCGCCTCTGGCATGACCGCCCGCCGCCCCCGGACGGGCCGATCCTGGTTCACGAGATCGCGCTGGCCGGCGAAACCGCCCTGTCCAAACGCCAGCGGCTTGCCCACGATCTGGGCGAACGGGGCCATCGGGCGGCGGTGCTGTCACGCACCGACAGCATTGCCTGGCTGTTGAACATCCGCGGCCGCGACATCAGCCACATGCCTGTCGTCCTGGCCTTTGCCATCCTGCATGACGACGCCAGGGTGCAGCTTTTCGTCGATCCAGCCCGGATCGATGACCGGCTGCGCGCCCATCTGGGCCCGGATGTGGCCGTCGTCCCGCCCTCGGATCTGGGCAAGGCCCTCGACAGGCTGGAGGGGCCGGTGCGCCTCGACCCCGACAGCGCGCCGCTCTGGCTTGCCGACCGCCTCGATGCGGGGGGTGCGGGGATCGCCTGGGACAGCGACCCCTGCATCCTGCCCAAGGCGCGCAAGAACCCTGTCGAGATCGACGGCGCACGCAGCGCCCATCTGCGCGACGGGGTGGCCATGGCGCGGATGCTCGCCTGGCTTGACGAGCACGCCGAGGGCAGCGACGAGATCGCCGTGGTCCGTCAGCTGGAAAAGCTGCGCCAGCAGGGCGGCGCGCTGGTTGATATCAGCTTTGACACCATCTGCGGCAGCGGGCCCAACGGCGCCATCGTGCATTACCGCGTGACCGAACAGAGCAACCGGCGCCTGCGCGCGGGCGACCTGCTGCTGCTCGACAGTGGCGGGCAGTACCGCGAGGGGACCACCGACATCACCCGCACCATCGCCGTGGGCCGGGTGGACGCGCAGGCCCGTCGCTGTTTCACCCTGGTCCTGAAGGGCATGATCGCCATTTCCCGCGCGCGCTGGCCGGCCGGGCTGGCCGGGCGCGATCTGGATGCGCTGGCGCGGATTGCGCTGTGGCGCGAGGGGATGGATTACGACCACGGTACCGGCCATGGCGTCGGTGCCTTTCTGGGTGTACATGAAGGGCCGCAGGCGATCTCGCGGCGCGCGGCGGTCGCGCTGGAACCCGGCATGATCCTGTCCAACGAGCCCGGCTATTACCGCGAAGGCGCCTTTGGCATCCGCATCGAAAACCTGGTCGTCGTGCGCGAGGCCGCGCCCGGCACCGACCCCGCCCGCAAGATGCTGGAATTCGAAACCCTCAGCCACACCCCAATCGACCGCCGCCTGATCGTGACCGACATGCTGGACAGGGACGAGCGCGCCTGGCTGAACGCCTATCACCGCCAGACGCTCGTGCGAATCGCACCGGCCTGCCCGCCCGAGGTGGCGCGCTGGCTGGAGCGGGCCTGCGCCCCGATCTGACGCCCCGATCTGACGCCCCGATCTGACGGCCCGGACCGGCGCCGGGTTCTGGCGG
>CAZWXK010000033.1:14761-27127 GCA_964637875.1 uncultured Rhodobacter sp. | reverse complement strand
TTCCATGGCTCGGATTCGTCTTCGTTGGCGCGGGCGCGCAGGGATCTTACATCGGCGATCAGTGCGTGGTTCTTGCGGATGGTCACACCGTGGTTCCTGAGCCGCGAAAAGATGCGTGACAGGCTTTCGGGCTTGAGGCCCAGACGCCCGGCGATCAGCACCTTGTCATAGGGAAGGGTGACGGTACATGTGCCTTCGTCTACCGGGCACAGATCGAGCAGGAATTCCGCAACCCGCTGTTCGCCGCTGTGGGCCTTGAGCTGCTCGACCTGCGACACCAGAGAATGCAGGTGATGAAAGGTCGAGGCCAGCATCGACATGGCAATCTCGGGATCTTCGCGTACCAGCGCGAACAGGGCGCGCGTCGGGATCTGCATCAGGCGGCTTTCCGTCGCGGCCTCGGCCGAAACGGGATAGCTGCCGTTTTGCAGTGCCGCGGCCTCGCCAAAGCTCTGGCCCCGGGTAAAGACGCTGACCACGGCCTCGGCCCCGTTGGGCGAAACGCGATACAGCTTGATCCAGCCGCCGAGGACGACATGGATCGCCTGCGCCGATTCGCCCTGCATGAACACGGTTTCGCCGCGGCGAAAGCTGCGCAGAGTCGATTCCCGCGCCAGTCGGTCAACGACATCATCGGGCATGTTGCGCAGCAGAAGGGATTGCCGGGCGATCTCTTTCATCTTGCTGTCGATCATCCTGGTGTCCTCCGGTGCCGGGGGCGTGGGGCGGGGCATCTGCTGTTGCCGGCTCTGGGCACGGGCCTGCTGGTTGCAACCATTATGCCAGCAGCGCGGCGATCATGCCAGTAGTGAAAAGGCCGCGCCCCGCCTGTTTTGTGGTTCGGGCGGGAATATCTGTGCGGCCAGACAGCGGGATGTGCCCCAGGACCACGGATCACGGGTCACGGGTCACGGGGCGCGGGTCACAGGGGCAATCGGGCCCTTGCGACCCGCTGGGGGGACTACCGAAATCCCACTTGGCGCAGCAAGGCCACGGCTTCGTAGGATTTCAGCGACATTCGGCTTGCAACAGCCGAAACCTGTGGTCGGTTTTCCAGCTCGGGGAACAGCTCGATGATTTCGGCGCGGCTTTCGGCGGCGAGCGAATCGAGCGTCGTGCGATTGATATGCAGGCTTTCCGAGGGGATGCCTTCGGAATAGATGATCTCGTGATTGTCGAAAAGGATGTGGAAATACTCCACCACGCCCCCTTCGCGGCGGTATATGGTGTCGTCATTCACCAGATCGCGGGCCTTGACCAGCACTTCGAGGCTGCCCAGCATCACTTCGGCGCGCCAGTCCGAGATCAGAAGGCGATGTTGCGGGCTGACAATCAGGTCGGAATGGTTGCCCAGGGTGCCGCCGGTTATCACGATCGGCGCCAGATGCCCGTGGGCCGGGGCGACGCGGCCGCCGACCCAGCGCACCGGTTGCGGTCCGTTGTCGCGGGTCTGAACCAGGTCGCCCTCGACCAGGGCCTCGACCGGTTTTTCGCTGCCATCGGCCATGCGGATCATGGTGCCCCGGGCGAAACAGACGCAGGTATAGTCGGAATAGCTGAACGTGCCAGGGTCGTCGTCCGCCTGGATGAGGGTGTATTCCATGCCGGGAACAAGCGGCGTCAGCGGCAGGAACCAGCCCGCCTGATCGCCTTGGCCGGCCAGCATCAGCACCTCGACGGTGCGACCGTCGTCGCCCATGAAGGTCAGCCGACTGTCGAGGCCGACATCCCGACCGAGGACGCCGATCCCGGCCCCGCCGTCATCTTCCGGGGTATGTAGCGGGTCCTCGTCGTCGCGGGGCACGACCAGATCGCTTGCCGGGGTCTCGGCGGAAAAGACATAGGTGTCGCCGGGAAACGAGTCGCTGGCGCCAGCGACGGCGTCGCCGGCATTGACGCCTGTCTGCACGACCAGGGCCTCGCGCCCATAGACGTTGCAGACCTGTACATCGTCGGTCCCACCCGCGTGATGTTCGTTGACTGTCATGTCAGAAAGTTCCGGCCATGTTGTGGGGATGGCATCGCCCTTTCGGAGGCGCGATCACGCGCCCACCCAGGCAATCCCCACCGCCATGGTTCATGGTGAAAATATGGCAATTGCGGAAAAAAGTCAATGAAATCGCGGTTTTCGTGGCATTGCAAAGGCATTGTTCGCATGTGCGGAACAAAGCGCCGGAACCAGGGCGCATCGTTGACAGACCCCTTATATATGATCCCTGTTTTCGGGATGAATGACATGGAAACGGTTGCCAACCGGTTGACGGCGCCCGCGCGGCACATGAATTCATGCGCGGTTTCGCGACAATTTTTCGCCTCCCGGCCATGGCTGGCCCCATCCGCGCACGACATGATTCGCGGCGCGCCGCCTTGACCTCGGGCTGCTGACAGGCCACCCTTGCGCCGGAACGGGATCATGGAGTTTTTCGGCAATGGATCTGGGACTGACAGGAAAATGGGCAATCGTCTGCGCCAGCTCGCGCGGGCTGGGGCTGGGCTGTGCGACGGCACTTGCGCGCGAGGGAGTCAATCTGGTGATGAATGCCCGCACGCCGGGCCCGCTGGAGGCGGCCGCCGAAAACCTGCGGCGCGAAACCGGGGTCGAGCTGCGCGCCGTCGCCGGCGATATCACCACCGACGCGGGGCGCGACAAGGTGCTGGCCGCCTGCGACGCGCCGGACATTCTGGTCACCAATGCCGGCGGCCCGCCCCCGGGCATGTGGACGGATTGGGAGCGCGACGATTTCATCCGTGCGCTGGATGCCAACATGCTGACGCCGATAGCCCTGATCAAGGCGGTGCTGCCCGGCATGATGGATCGTGGCTGGGGCCGGATCGTCAACATCACCTCGCAGTCGGTGAAATCGCCCATTGCCGTTCTGGGATTGTCGAACAGCGCGCGCGCGGGGCTGACCGGCTATGTCGCGGGCACATCGCGGCAGGTGGCCGGCAGCGGCGTGACCATCAACAACCTGTTGCCCGGCATTCACGCTACCGACCGGGCCGACGCGCTGGATCGCGCCGTGGTCGAGGCCGAGGGCATCACCATGGACGAGGCCCGCGCACGTCGTGCGGCCACCATTCCCGCCGGCCGTTACGGCACGATCGAGGAATTCGGCGCCGCCTGCGCCTGGCTGTGCTCGCAACATGCGGGCTATGTGGTGGGTCAGAACATCCTGCTGGACGGCGGGGCCGTGAACAGCACCCTGTGAGGGGGCGGCGTGCCGCCCTTGAACCGGCGCCGGGGGGTTGCTAGATGCAGCGCAGGAACCTGACTGAAAAACTCGGGTAGAGGGAGGCCCTTGCCCCGTGACCGAGACGACCCCAAGGCTGGAGCTCGATTCGATCCGCCGTCTGTTCGATGGCATTCCGGTGGTCGACGGGGTTTCATTGCGTCTGGATTCCGGGCAGGTCACCTGCCTGCTGGGGCCGTCGGGTTGTGGCAAGTCGACGACGCTGCGCATTGCTGCCGGTGTCGATCGTCAAAACGCGGGCAGGGTCATGGTCGATGGCGTGGTGGTATCCGATGACAGGTGCCACCTCCCGCCCGAGAGACGCGCGATCGGTCTCATGTTTCAGGATTTCGCCCTGTTTCCCCATCTGAGCGTCGCGGGCAATGTCGCCTTTGGCCTGCGCGGCATGAGCAGGGCCGACCGGGTGGCACGGGTTGGCGAGCTGCTTGAGCGCGTCCACCTGCCCGATGCGGGCGACAAGTATCCGCATCAATTGTCTGGCGGCGAACAGCAGCGTGTTGCGCTGGCCCGCGCGCTGGCCCCGCGCCCGCGGGTGCTGCTGATGGACGAACCCTTTTCCGGCCTCGACAACCGCCTGCGCGACGGGATCCGGGATGAAACGCTGTCGCTGCTCAAGGACGAGGGCACTTCGGTCCTGCTGGTGACGCATGAGCCGGACGAGGCCATGCGCATGGCCGACCAGATCGCCCTGATGCGGGGCGGGCAGATCATCCAGACCGGCGCGCCCTACAATCTGTACAACAACCCGGTCGATCGCGAGGCCGCGGCCTTCTTTTCCGACATCAACGTGATTCACGGGGTGGTGCGCAATGCGCTGACCGAAACCCCCTTTGGCCAGTTCCTGACGCCGGGGCTGGTGGATGGGGCGGATGTGGAAATCGTCATTCGCCCGCAGCACCTGAAGATGGATTTCGACCGTGGCGGCAAGGGGCCGAACCCGACGCCGCGCGATGGTGTGCCCGCCCGCGGCACGGTCATGCGCGCGCGTTTCATGGGCAATGAGAGCCTGGTCGAGTTCCGCATGGATTACGACGGCTCGAAACTCAGCGCGACGGTGCCCGGCGTCTTTCTGCCCAAGCCCGGCACCCCCCTTTGGCTGACCATCCGGCGCGACCGCTGTTTCGTATTCCCCTGCAAGAACCAGAGCCGCGTTGACGACCCCTATGACCACGAGGCGCTGAAGATTGCCGCATCCTGAGGGTTCTTGACCCGCGCGCCGCGCAAGGCTAGCAGGCTGTCATGGCCCAACCTCCCATCCTGACCCTTTCCGACATATCCCTCGGCTTTGGCGGCAATCCGCTGTTTCACGATCTGTCGCTGGCCATCCAGCCCGGCGACCGGCTGGCGCTGGTGGGGCGCAACGGGTCGGGCAAATCGACCTTGATGAAGGTCATGGCCGGTCTGGTCGAGCCCGACAGCGGCACGCGTTTCCTGACGCCGGGCCTGTCGGTCGGCTATATGGAGCAGGATCCCGATTTCACCGGCTTTGCCACGCTGGGCGATTTTGCCGCCGCCCGGCTGGAGCCCTCGGAGCAATGGCGCATCGAGATGGCCGCCGAGGGGCTGAAGCTGCGCCCCGAAATGGACCCGGCGCGTGCCTCGGGCGGTGAAAGGCGGCGCGCGGCGCTGGCCCGCATCATTGCCGAGGCCCCCGATCTGATGCTGCTGGACGAGCCCACCAACCACCTGGATATCGAGGCCATCGCCTGGCTTGAAACCCAGCTGGGCCAGATGCGGGCGGCCTATGTGATCATCAGCCACGACCGCGCCTTTCTGCGGGCGCTGAGCCGGGCGACGCTGTGGGTCGATCGCGGCCAGGTGCGGCGTCTGGACAAGGGGTTCGCCCATTTCGAGGAATGGCGCGACAGGATCTTCGAGGAAGAGGATCTCCAGCGTCACAAGCTCGACCGCCTGATCAAGGCCGAGGCCCGCTGGGCCGTCGAGGGCATAAGCGCCAGGCGCAAGCGCAACCAGGGACGGGTGCGCCGCCTTCAGGCCCTTCGTGCCGAGCGCGCCAGCCAGATCGCGCGCCAGGGCGTGGCCCGGATCGAGCTGGAAAGCGGCCCCAAATCCGGCCGTCTGGTGGTTGAAGCGAAGAACATCTCGAAATCATATGACGGGCGCGAAATCCTGCGCGACTTTTCCATCCGCATCATGCGGGGCGAACGGGTTGCGCTGGTCGGCCCCAATGGCGCCGGCAAGACGACGCTGCTGAACATCCTGACCGGCCAGCTTGATCCCGACAGCGGGTTGGTGCGCCTCGGCCATGGCTTGCAGATGGTGGTGTTCGACCAGAACCGCGCCCAGCTTGACCGGGACAAGACGCTTTGGGAAACCCTGACCCAGGATCGCGCGCTGGGCGTGTCCGGGCGCAACGATCAGGTCATGGTGCGGGGCACGCCGCGTCATGTGGTGGGCTATCTCAAGGATTTCCTGTTCGACGAGACCCAGGCGCGCGCGCCTGTGCGGGCGCTGTCGGGGGGCGAAAAGGCGCGCCTGCTGCTGGCGCTGCTGCTGGCACGCGAAAGCAACCTTCTGGTGCTGGACGAACCCACCAACGACCTTGACGTGGAAACGCTGGACCTGCTGCAAGAGATGCTGGACGATTACGATGGCACCGTGCTGCTGGTCAGCCATGACCGCGATTTCCTTGACCGCGTGGCAACGACCACGGTCGCGATGGAGGGCGACGGGCGCGCAACCATCTATGCCGGCGGCTGGTCGGATTATCAGGCGCAGCGGGCACAGCGCCGGCCCGTGGCCGACAAGCCCCGCGCGACAAAGCCACAAAAACCGGCCACCAGGGCGCACAAGGCGGCCAGACCCGCCGCCCCCGCATCGGGCCTGACCTATGTCGAGCAGCACCGCCTGAAAGAGCTGCCCGCCAGGATCGAGCGGCTTGAGGCCGAGATTGCCAGGCTTGAGGAATTTCTTTCCGACCCGGAACTCTATTCAAAGGCGCCGGAAAAATTCAAACGCGCAACGGATGCGCTGGTCGAACGCCAGCAGGCCCTGAATGCTGCCGAGGAAGAGTGGCTGGCGCTGGAGGAAAAGGCCGAAGGCGGTACATAGGAAAGGCCCCCTCCGGTGCCTGGAAAGGGCCTTTTCTGGCGGTCTGTTCTTGCCGCCCTACCGGCGCCAGGTCGTATAGCCCATGCGGATGGTCTTGACCGTGCCGCCATAGATCGCGTTCACCCGGAACTGGCTGATGCGCCCGGCGCTGGTTTTCACGCAGACATACGAGCCCACGGGAATCCGATAGAGCGGAACCGAGCGGGCCGAATAACGCGCCCGTGCGCAACCGGCATAGCCACGGTTGGTGCGCGGGCCGACAGCCATCCGCGCGCCGTTGACCGGGGTCAGATAGCGATGGGTGGCATCGCGTGCCTGGAACCACAGATCGGCCCCCCGTCCCCCGACGCGCCCGTTGTCGAGATTGACGCTCCAGGTCTGGGGAAGGGTCACGAAGCCGGTCGAAAAGGTGCGTGGCCGGGGGGTCGGCGGTGGCGGAGGAGGGGGGGTGGGGGTTGCGTGGGAATGGGCGCCGCTCATCATCAGAATGGCTGCGGTGCCAAAGAACAGCAGCGCGGCCTCGTCATCGGTCAGCGCCTTTGCCGGGGTGGCCGCGAAACCGGTCATGGCGATGGCTGCGGCAGCGGCGGTGGCGGCGGTTTTCGAAATCAGGGTTTTCATCTTTCTGGTCCTTTCACTGTCTTGTGCGGGTCTTTGCCCTCGATGCGTTTTTCCTTTCGGCGTGTGATCGCTGTACGGCGCCGATGACCAACCCTGTTTCGACAATGCCGTGATAGGCAATTTCGCAACCGCTGTTATCGCATGATGGGGGCCGCGCTATCGGATAACATTCCCCCTATGAGTCGCATAAGATGTTGTGATATAACGGGAAAAATATTGGCTGACAGGTGTTTTGGCATCGGGCGGCGGGCCCGGGTGCCGAGCGCCTGCCGCAGACGTGGGCATTTGCCTTGTGGCGGTCTCTTGAAACCGGCGCCGATGATGGCAAGACTGGCGACAGGGATCATCAGGAAAAGGATGGCATCATGGCATCGGGGCCGCTGGATGGAATCAGGATCGTCGAAATCGCCGGGCTTGGCCCGACGCCCTTTGCCGCCATGACGCTGGCCGATATGGGGGCCGAGGTGATCCGCGTGCGTCGCCCCGGCGCGCGGCATCTGCTGGGGATCGACCATGACGTGCTTGATCGCGGGCGTGCGGTGGTCGAGGCCGATCTCAAGGATCCGGGCGACCTTGCCCGTGTCAGGCAGTTGATCGATCGGGCCGACGGGCTGATCGAAGGCATGCGTCCCGGCGTGATGGAACGCCTTGGCCTGGGCCCCGAGATCTTTGAGGCCACCAACCCCCGTCTGGTTTACGGGCGCATGACCGGCTGGGGGCAGGACGGCCCGCTGGCGCAGGCGGCGGGGCACGACATCAACTATATCGCGCTGTCGGGCGCGCTGCATGCGATCGGCCCGGCCGAGCGCCCGGTGCCGCCGCTGAACCTGCTGGGCGATTTCGGGGCAGGGGGGATCTATCTGGCCTTTGGCATGGTCTGCGCGTTGTTCGAGGCCACGCGCTCGGGGCGGGGGCAGGTGGTGGATGCGGCCATTGTCGATGGCACGGCGCATCTGATGGCGATGATCTATGGGTTGCGCCAGGCGGGGCTGTGGAATGACGCGCGCGAAAGCAACATGCTGGACGGCGCGGCACATTTCTATGGCACCTATCGCTGCAAATGCGGCGGCTTTGTCGCCATCGGTGCGATTGAGCCGCAGTTCCACGACCAGTTGATCGCGCTCACCGGGGTTGACCCCGATCAGTTTCGCGCCCGCCTGGACGCGGGCGAATGGCCGCGCCTGCGCGCTCTGCTGAGCGACGCCTTTCTGGGGCGCACGCGTGACGAATGGTGCGCGATCATGGAAGGGACCGATGTCTGTTTCGCCCCGGTGCTGGGCATCGACGAGGCGCCCGACCACCCGCATAACCGCGCGCGCGGCATTTTTGAAACCCATGACGGCGTGGTGCAGCCGGCGCCTGCCCCGCGCCTGTCGCGCACGCCGGGGGCAGTGCAGGAACATTCGCAGCAGAGTCCGGTGGCGCTGGACGACATGCTGAATGTCTGGAAAACGCGACGCGATGCAAAGGAGCGGCCATGAGCGAGATATTTGCCCGATCGACCCTCGACAGTCCCAGCGGCGCCCGGTTGCAGCTGTACACGGCGATGCCGGACAAACCCTTGCGCGGGGTTGTGCATGTCAATCACGGCATGGCCGAACATGCGGGCCGATATGCCCGCTTTGCCCACGCCCTGAATGATGCGGGCTTTGCCGTTATTGCCCATGATCACCGTGGCCATGGACGGTCCAGGGCACCGGATGCGCCGCGCGGGGTATTTGCCGACGCACGCGGATTCGACAAGGTGATCGAGGACGTTCTGGCCGTCAATCTGCATATCCGCGCGACCATGCCGGGCAAGCCGATCGCGGTATTCGGCCATTCCATGGGGGCAGTCGTGGCGTTGGTCTTTGCGCTGCGTTATCCCGACAGGCTGAGCGCACTGGCCTGCTGGAACGCGGGCGTCGAAACCGGTGCAAAGGTGCGGATCTCGCGGCTGATACTGCGCGCCGAGGCGGCCCTGCGCGGGCGCGGTCATATCAGTGTTCTGGCGCGCAAGCTGACCTTTGATGCATGGAACAGGGCGTTCAGGCCGAACCGGACCGCGTTCGACTGGCTTTCACGCGACAAGGCCGAGGTGGACGCCTATATCGCCGATCCCGACTGCGGCTTTGACGTTTCAACCGGGCTGTGGCTGGACCTTCTGGAGGGAATGTTCACGGGCGGGGACGACCGGCGCCTGGAGGCATTGTTGCATGATCTGCCGGTCCATCTGCTGGGCGGGGGTGCCGATCCCTGCAGCAATTACGGGCGCGACATGCAGCATCTGGCAGATCGTCTGAAAAAGACGGGGCTGCTGGATGTGACCTGTGCGGTCCTGCCCGAGACACGCCACGAATCGCTGAACGAGATCAATCGCGACGAGACCACGCGGAAATTCATCCAGTGGCTTTCCGGTCGCCTGCGCTGAGAAGGTGGCGCGCGCATGACCGACGCGGCCTCGGGCGGGTATGGTCGGAAACGGCAAACGGGGCGTGGGTCGATCAGTTCACGCGCCGTTTCGTGGCAGCGTCGAAAAGATGAATGTTTTCGGATGCGATGGTCAGCGGAACATGGCTGCCTTCGGCAAGCGCGTGGATGCCGTCGAGGCGCAGCACCACATCGGCCCCGCCGCCCAGGGTGCCATGGATCAATGTATCGGCGCCCAGCTGTTCGACGATGGCCACGCTGAGTGCAAGGCCGGTGTCGTGATCGGCGATCTGCAGGTGTTCGGGACGCGCGCCAAAGATCACCTGGCGGCCGGCGAGATCGCCCAGCGGCCGCTCGAGCGGAAGATGGGCGCCGTCGGCCAGAACGATGGTGGCGCCGGTATCGTTCATCTGCGCGGGCAGCAGGTTCATCGAGGGTGAGCCGATGAAACCGGCCACGAATACCGTCTCGGGGCGTGAATATACCTCCATCGGGGTTCCGATCTGTTCGACATTGCCGGCGTTCACCACCGCCAGGCGGTGGCCCAGCGTCATGGCCTCGACCTGGTCATGGGTGACATAGATTGCGGTGATGCCCAGCCGCTCCTGCAATTTCTTGATCTCCAGGCGCATCTGAACGCGCAGTTTTGCGTCCAGGTTGGAAAGGGGTTCGTCGAACAGAAACACGGCGGGTTCACGCACGATCGCGCGCCCCATGGCGACGCGCTGACGCTGGCCACCCGAGAGCTGGCGTGGCGAACGGTCCAGATAGTCGCCCAGTTCCAGGATATCGGCGGCCTTCTGCACGCGGCGCTCGATTTCGTCGCGGGCAATGCCCTTGATCCTGAGCCCGTAGGCCATGTTCCTGTACACCGACATATGCGGGTAAAGTGCATAGTTCTGAAACACCATCGCGATGTCGCGGGCCGCCGGTTCGAGGGCGTTGACGACCTTGCCGCCGATCTCGATATCGCCCGCGGTGATCGACTCGAGCCCCGCGATCATGCGCAGGATGGTCGATTTGCCACAACCCGACGGGCCGACGATGACCATGAATTCGCCATCGCGGATTTCCATGTCCACACCCTTGATGACCTCGGCCCGGCCATAGGATTTGCGGATGTTCTTCAGCGTGATTTCCGCCATTTCTTGTTTTCCAGTCTTACTTGTCGGTTTCGGTCAGGCCCTTGACGAACATCTTCTGCATGCTCACCACCACAAAGATGGGGGGGACCATGGCCAGAAGTGCGGTCATCATGATGATGTTCCATTCGGGTGTCAGTTCGGCCGAGTTCAGCATCTGCTTGATGCCGATCGTGACCGTATAGAGGCTGCTGTCGGTGGTGATGAGCAGCGGCCACAGATACTGGTTCCAGCCATAGATGAACAGGATCACGAAAAGGGCAGCGATGTTGGTGCGCGACATCGGCAGCAGGATGTCCCAGAAAAAGCGCATCGGTCCCGCGCCATCGATGCGCGCGGCCTCCAGCAGCTCGTCCGGGATCGTCAGGAATACCTGCCGGAACATGAAGGTCGCGGTGGCGCTGGCGATCAGGGGCAGGCTCATTCCCCAATAGCTGTCGAGCAGGCCGAGATCGGCCACCACCTTGAAGGTGGGCAGGATGCGCACCTCGACCGGCAGCATGAGGGTGACAAAGATCATCCAGAAAAAACCCATGCGGAAGGGAAAGCGGAAATAGACGATCGCATAGGCCGAGATGATCGAGATGGTGATCTTTCCGATCGCGATCATCAGTGCGGTGATCAGGCTGTTCATCAGCATCAGCCCCGCAGGCGGCCCCCCCGCCCCGCCCAGCCCCTTGGTAAAGGCGATCTTCAGGTTGACCAGAAACTGATCGCCGGGCCACAGCGGAATCGGCACCTGCGTCATGCGGATGGCATCATGGCTGGCGGCGACGAAGGTCACCCATATCGGAAAGGCAACGATCAGGATGCCGAGGATGATCGTGACATGGGCCAGAAAGGTGATGAAGGGGCGGTTCTCGACCATCAGTATTCAACCTTTCTTTCGATATAGCGGAACTGGATGACCGTCAGCACGATCACGATGGCCATCAGAACCACCGATTGTGACGCCGAGCTTCCCAGATCCAGCCCGACGAAGCCGTCGTAATAGACCTTGTAGACCAGGATTTCGGTTGCATTGGCCGGCCCGCCCTGGGTCATCGCGTCGATCACCCCGAAGGTATCGAAGAACGCATAGACCACATTGACCACGAGCAGAAAGAATGTCGTGGGCGAGATCAGCGGAAAGATGATCGTCCAGAACCGGCGCAGCGGCCCGGCACCGTCGATCGCCGCTGCCTCGATCAACGATCGCGGGATGGCCTGCATGCCCGCGATGAAGAAAAGAAAATTGTAGGCGATCTGTTTCCAGGCCGAGGCCAGGATCACCAGTACCATGGCCTGTTCTCCGTTCAGCTTGTAGTTCCAGTCGATCCCCAGCGCGTTCAGCGCATAGACGAATATCCCCAGGGTGGGATCGAACATGAACACCCACAATGCACCGGCCAGAACCGGCGCTACCGCATAGGGCCAGATCAGCAATGTGCGATAGGTCAGGGCAAGTCGCCTGATGCGATCGGCCATGCCGGCCAGCAAAAGGGCCGCGGTCATCGCGATCACGGCGACCGAGACCGAGAATACGGCAGTACGCAGGAAGGCGCCCAGGTAATCGGGGTCCTGGAACAGGGTGACAAAATTTTCCAGCCCGACGAATTCGCGGCTGAGGCCAAAGGAGTCCTCGATATAGAATGACTGATACAATGCCTGGCTGGCCGGCCAGAAAAAGAAGATCAGCGTGATGGCGATCTGTGGCGCGACCAGCAGGAAGGGCAGGAGTTTCCTGTCGAAGTGAACCCGTTTGAGCATCAGAGAAAACCGTTCATCCGTTGTTGTCCCGAGAAAGGCGTGGCGCCGTCATTGCCGTGTTGCCATTGCGCCGACACCGGAACGGGCGCACGGGGCTGCGTGACGGGGCTGCGTGACGGGGC
>CAZWXK010000033.1:0-14661 GCA_964637875.1 uncultured Rhodobacter sp. | reverse complement strand
GCGCCGACACCGGAACGGGCGCACGGGGCTGCGTGACGGGGCTGCGTGACGGGGCTGCGTGACGGGGCGTGCGGGAAACCCCCGGCAAGAATGCCGGGAGTCCCCTCCTTCAGGCAAGCGCTATTTGTTGGCGCGCTCGAACTTGCGCAACAGCACGTTGCCGCGCCGCACCGCATCATCCATGGCCTGCGAGGCTGTTTTCTTGCCGGCCCAGATGTTTTCCATCTCTTCGTTGATGATATCGCGGATCTGAACGAAGTTGCCGAAACGCAGGCCCCGCGAATTGGGCGTGGGCTGGTTCAGGCTGAGCTCCTTGATCGCGGTATCGGTGCCCGGGTTCTTTTCATAGAAACCCTGCTCGCGCGACAGGTTGTAGGCCGCGGTCGTGATCGGCACATAGCCGGTTTCCTGATGCCACCATGCCTGCACCTTGGGGCTGGACAGGTATTTCAGGAACAGGGCCACACCCTTGTAGTTTTCCTTGGGCTTGCCTTTCAGAACCCACAGCGTCGCACCGCCGATGATCGAGTTCTGCGGTTTGCTGGCAACCTCGGTGTCCAGCGGCAGCATGGTCTGGCCAAAGGCAAATTTCGCCTGGCCCTTGATGGCGCCGTAATAGGCCGACGAGTTCAGCCACATGCCGCATTCGCCATTGGTGAACATCGACAGGCTGTCGCCGCGGCGTCCGCCATATTTGAACAGGCCGTCCTTGGACCATTCATAGATCTTTTGCAGGCGGTTCTTGACGGCATCGTTGTTGAAGGTCAGCTTGGTGTCGAGCCCGGCAAAGCCGTTCTCCTTGGTGCCGATCGGCAGGTTGTGCCAGGCCGAATAGTTTTCGACCATCACCCAGCTCTGCCAGCCAAAGGAAAAGCCGCATTTCATGCCGCTGGCAACCAGTTTTTCCGAGGCCGTCTTCATTTCGTCCCAGGTCGCGGGAACCTTGGTGATGCCGGCCTTCTTGAACGCGTCCTTGTTGTACCACAGAACCGGGGTCGAGCTGTTGAAGGGCATCGACAGCAGCTTGCCATCGGTGGTCTGGTAATAGCTGACGACCGCAGGCAGATAGGCCTTGATGTCAAAGCTCTCGCCCTCGTCCTGCATCAGCTTGTAGACGGGATAGACGGCCCCCTTGGCGGCCATCATGGTGGCGGTGCCGACCTCGAAGACCTGCACGATGTCGGGCTGCTTGCCCGCGCGGAACGCCGCGATGGCGGCGGTCATGGTCTCGGTATAGTTGCCCTTGTTGGTGGGCACGACCTTGTATTCGCTTTGCGAGGCGTTGAAATCGGCGGCGATCTTGTTGACGCGCTCGCCATTGGCGCCACCCATGGCGTGCCACCACTGGATGGTGGTCACGGCGCTGGCGTTGCTTGCCAGCCCGCTCAGCGCCATGGCGGCAACGGCGCCGACCAGGTTTCTGTCAAGTTTCATCGGTCTTTCTCCCTATGTGGTTGGGTCATTACGCTTTCCAGGATTCCTGCCTGTCGTCCCGTCCTGTATTCCGACGGGTTCCAATGCCATTTCGTGTCGATCCCCGCCGCCCCGGCCAGTGTCGTGACGTGTCGCCATCCAGCGGTCGAGCGCATGGGTCTGTTCGGGGCTCAGCCTGAGGCCCAGCTTCGAGCGCCGCCACAGAATGTCCTCGGCGGTGCGGGCAAATTCATTGTCCATCAGCCAGGCAACCTCGCGGGCGTGCAGCGTCGCGCCGAAATCGCGTCCCAGATCGGCCGGACTGCCCGCGTTGCCCAGAACCTGGCGGGCAAGCGTTCCATAGGCGGCAATCAGTCGCTCGGCCCAGCCCGAATCGAGAAAGGGAAATTCATCCCCGAGCGCCCTTGTCAGACGTGCCCGGTCATTGATCGAAAATGCGCCACCGGGCAGGGGGGCCGTGGCCGTCCAGTCGCCACCCATTGCGGGGAAATCGCTGCGCAGCCGCTTCATCACCTGTGTCGCCAGGTGGCGGTGGGTCGTGATCTTGCCGCCGAAAATGTTGATCAACGGGGCCTGCCCCTGTTCTCCCTGGCGCTTGAGAACATAGTCACGCGTGGCCTCGGTCGCAGACGAGGCCCCGTCGTCATAGAGCGGCCGTACACCGGAATAGGTCCAGACGACATCCTCGCGCCGAACCGGCGCGCGGAAATATTCCGACGCCGCCTGGCAGAGATAGCGCGCCTCGTCCTCGGTGCAGGCGACATCTTCCAGACTGCCCTGGTGATCCTTGTCGGTGGTGCCGATCAGGGTAAAGTCATGCTCGAACGGAATGGCGAACACGATGCGCCCGTCGGCATTCTGAAAGATGTAGGCGCGATCATGGTCAAAGATGCGCGGCACCACGATATGGCTGCCCCGCACAAGGCGGACACGGTCGCGGGTGTCCAGCGCCAGCGCATCCTCGATGATCTTTCCGACCCATGGTCCGCCTGCATTGACAAGGGCACGGGCGGTGATTTCATGCCGGTTGCCCGTTTCGCTGTCTTCCAGCGTCACCCGCCACAGGCCGTCGCGGCGCCCTGCGCGTACGCATCGGGTGCGGGTTTCGACGGTGGCCCCGCGTCGGGCGGCGTCGACAGCCAGCAACACGACAAGGCGCGAATCATCAACCCAGCAGTCGGAATATTCGAAACCCTTTCGGAATTTCTCCTTGAGCGGCGCACCTGCCGGATCATTGGTCAGGTCGAGCGTTCTGGTCGGGGGCAGTATCCTGCGCCCGCCGAGGTGATCATAGATGAACAGCCCCAGGCGCAGCATCCAGGCGGGCCGCAGCCCCTTGTGATAGGGCAGGACGAAACGCAGAGGCCGCGCGATATGCGGCATCATGGTCAGCAGTATCTCGCGCTCGACAAGGGCGTGGCGTACAAGGCGGAACTCGTAATATTCCAGATAGCGCAGCCCGCCATGGAACAGCTTGGTCGAGGCCGACGAGGTGCCACGCGCCAGGTCTCCGGCCTCGCACAGATGAACCGAAAGCCCGCGACCCGCAGCATCGCGCGCAACCGCGCAACCGTTCACGCCGCCGCCGATGATGGCAATGTCATATGGCTGTGATGCCGGCATGGAATATCGCACCCGAGGCAGCGTTTCGTTGATGTCCCCCTGTTAGCGGGTCGGGGTGACAGAAATGTGACATCAGATTGCGGGTTTTTCGGAAAACGGTCAAGAAATATTCGACCTTTTCGAAATCATGTTCGTATTGTTTTCGGTTTTTGCTGTTTGACGGGGCCTTGCCGCCATGCGATTCGGCCGATCGGGCATGTCTTCACCGGCAAGGGGCGTCTTGTGGCGCGGGTGGATCGTGGCGTTTGCCGATGGCGGAATTCCGGGATGCAGCCCGCTTGCCGGTGATGTCGGGTTGGCGCAAAACCGCTTGACCGCCAGCCCGCGCGGTGCCTAACCTCGGCACGAGAAAACCTTTTCCGGCGGACCACGTGGAGCTTTCCTATCGTCAACAGCAGATCCTGAACGCCGCCCGCGAGGCCGGCCGGGTCGAGGTCGAGGCGCTGGCCATGGCGCTGTCGGTGACGCCGCAGACCATTCGGCGCGACCTGAACGAGCTGTGCGCGCGGGGGCTTCTGGCGCGGGTGCATGGTGGCGCGGTGCTGGAATCGGGGGTGGCAAATCTTGCCTATGAGGCGCGGCGCCAGATGGCCGCCGAGGTCAAGGAACGGATCGGCCGTCTCTGTGCCGCGCAGGTCCCCGACGATGCGTCGCTTTTCATCAATATCGGCACCACGACCGAGGCGGTCGCCCGCGCCCTGGGGGGGCGGCGCGACCTGCTGGTCATCACCAACAACCTGAATGTTGCCAACATCATGGCCGCAAATCCCCATTGCGATGTGGTCGTGACCGGGGGCATGTTGCGGCGCTCGGATGGTGGGCTGGTGGGGGAGTCGGCCATCGACATGGTGCAGCAGTTCAAGACCGATTTCGCAGTGATCGGCGCCTCGGCCATCGACGAAGACGGCACCTTGCTGGATTTCGACTATCGCGAAGTACGCGTGGCCAAGGCGATCATCGCCAATGCGCGGCGTACCTTCCTGGTGGCCGACAGTTCCAAGTTCACCCGCTCGGCGCCGGTCAGGATTGCCGACATGAGCAGTATCGACGGCTTTTTCACCGATCGCGTCACCTCTCGGGCGCTGCGCGAGGTTTGCCTCCAGCACGGCGTGGCGCTGCACGAGACCGATCCCGAGGATGAGCACGGTTGAGCGGACCCGCCCGAGATGCCCGCTGGGCCTTTGCCCGCTACGAGGCCGTGCGCCGGTCGTTGCCGCGCGCGGATTTCCCCGGGAATTCCCGCCCCGTTGACGGGCTGGGCGCACTGGCCGCGGGGTTTGATGTCTTTCTGCTAGACGCCTTTGGCGTGTTGAATGTGGGCGAGGGCGCGATCCCGGGCGCGGTCGATGCGGTTCGCCGGCTGCAACGGCAAGGCAAGCGGGTGATGGTACTGACCAACGCTGCCACCTTTCCGGCCGAGGCCGCCTTGCAGAAATATCGTGCCCTGGGGTTCGATTTCGGCCCCCGGGATGTGGTGTCCAGCCGCGACGCGCTTGCGCAGGGGATGGCGGAAACGGGCAGCCTGGAGTGGGGCGTTGCGGCAACTGCCGAATCGCGGGTTTCCGCGTTGCCGGGCCGGACCTTTCTGCTGGATGACGATGTCCGGGGCTTTGTCCGCGCCGGGGGCTTTGTCCTGCTGAGCTCGGCCGGATGGTCTGCAAGGCGGCAGGAAATGCTGGTGGCCGCGCTGCGCGACAGACCGCGCCCGGTTCTGGTCGGAAACCCCGATATCGTTGCGCCGCGCGAGGATGGTCTTTCCCTGGAGCCGGGTCATTTTGCGCATCAAGTGGCGCAGGCGACAGATGTCAGGCCGAATTTTTTCGGCAAGCCCTTTGCCAATATCTATGCGCTGGCTCTGGCGCGGCTGGGCAGGGTCGATCGGGGCCGGGTGCTGGCGGTGGGCGATACCTTGCATACCGATGTTCTGGGTGGCGCGGCGGCCGGTCTGCGCACCGCGCTGGTCACGGATCACGGTCTGTTTGCGGGTCTGGACGTGGCGCCCTTCGTTGCGCGTTCTGCAATCCGGCCCGATTTCATCCTGCCTTCGATCTGATGGTGTCGCCCGCGCAGCCCTGGGGTGGTTGGGCCGTCAGGCGGTGGATTTCGCGCACCCGTTCGGCATTGTCGCGGGCAAGGCGCCCGTCACGCATCCAGAACCCGTTTTCAAACCCGACGCGCAGCTTTCCGCCCGCCCTGTGGGCCGCGAACAGGCAGTCGGTTTCTGCCGGGCCAAAGGCACAGGCCATCCAGTCGGGGGTGATGGCGGCCTCGGTCATGGATGACAGAAATGGCGTCAGCATCCCGGGCGCGCCATCGCGGCCGTCATGGCCACCAAGGACGAACAGCAATTGCAACCGGGGGTCGGATATGGCGCGCGGACCCAGCAGATGGGCAAGCGCCGTCAGTTCGGTCGGGTCATAAAGAATGTGCTGCACCGCGATGCCGCGTTCACGTGCGGCCAGGAACACGCGCCGGGTTGCCGCCATGTCGCCATCGGCGGTGATCTCGCGCAGGGCAACCGAAACAAGGCTGGCGCGGGTCTGCAACATCAGTGACCGCTGAAAGGCCGGGTCATACAGGCCTCGCGATTCGGTCGTGACCTGAACCGTCATTTCCGGCACCGCGCGGGCAAGCTCGGCCAGGGCCTCGTCATAAAGGCCGGCGTCCAGCACATGCTGCCCGTCGCCATCGCGCAGATGCAGATGCAGCCCGTCCGCTCCGGCCTCGGCACAGGCGCGGGCGGTGTCGATGATCTGGGCAAGGTTCACCGGCAAGGCGGGGTGGTCGGCCCGGCTCAGGCGTGCGCCATTGGGGGCGACCATCAGCGCGGGAAGAGGTTTCACAACACGCGCTCCAGTGCCCGGCCCAGCTTGCCGATGATTTCGTCGATATGGTGTTCTTCCATGATGAAGGGCGGGGCCAGCAGAACATGGTCGCCCTTCTGGCCGTCGATGGTGCCGCTCATGGGATAACAGATCAGCCCCTCGTCAAAGGCGGCGGCCTTGAGGCGGGCGCTGGTGCGCAGCGCGGGGTCGAAGGGCTCTTTCGTCGTGCGGTCGGCGACCAGTTCGAGCCCCAGAAACAGGCCCCGGCCCCGAATGTCGCCCACATGGGGGTGCTGGCCAAAGGCGCTCTCCAGCCCCTTGCGCAGGGCCGCGCCCATCGGCGAGACCCGTTCGAGCAGACCATCATCCAGCAGTCGCCCGAGCACCGCCAGGGCCGCTGCCGCGGCCACCGGATGGCCCATATATGTATGCCCGTGCTGGAAAAAGCCCGAGCCATTCTCGATGGCCTGATATATCCGCGCGCTGCACAGCATGGCACCGATCGGCTGATAGCCGGCGCCCAGCCCCTTGGCGATTGTGGTGATGTCGGGTGCGATCCCTTCCTGTTCGATGGCAAACAGGCTGCCGGTGCGCCCCATGCCGCACATCACCTCGTCCAGGATCAACAGCACGCCATAGCGGTCGCAGATCTCGCGGATGCGCCTGAAATAGCCGGGAACGGGCGGGACCGCCCCCATGGTGGCGCCAACCACGGGTTCGGCGACAAAGGCCATGACGGTTTCGGGGCCGCGCGCCAGGATTTCGGCCTCCAGCTCGTCGGCGACGCGGCGGCCATATTCCTCGGCGCTTTCGCCCGGCTGGCGGTCGCGATAGGCATGACACGGCGCGATGTGGCTGGTCTCGATCAGGAGGGGGTCGAATTGCCGACGCCGCCAGATGTTGCCGCCTGCGGCCAGCGCACCCAGGGTGTTGCCGTGATAGCTCTGGCGCCGGGCGATGATATGGTGCCGCCCGGGCTGGCCGATTTCGACGAAATACTGCCGCGCCAGCTTGATCGCCGCCTCGACCGCTTCCGAGCCGCCCGAGACCAGATAGACCCGCTCCAGGCCCTCGGGCGCATTCTCGATCAGCCTGTCGGCCAGTGTTTCGGCCGGTCGCGAGGTCAGGAACGAGGTATGTGCAAAGGCAACCGAATCGAGTTGTGCCTTGATTGCCGCGATCACCTTTTCGTCGCCATGACCCAGGCAGGAAACGGCGGCGCCACCCGAGCCGTCGAAATACTGCCGGCCCGATTCGTCGTAGAGATAAACCCCCGCGCCGCGCGCGACGACAGGGGGCAAGACCTTGGTATGGCGGGGAAAAATATGGCCCATCTTGTGGTGCTGCCCTGTTTCTGGCGGTTGATCCCGTGGGATGATGGGAGAAATGATACATATGTTTCAATAATTGACAATCACTAAAACGTATGAATAATTGCCCCTGTCGTGATGGGAGGAACCATGCCACAGGCCGACAGCGTCGATGACAGGATCGAGGACAGGATTGCTGCGCAATATGCCCATCTCAGCAGCAAGCTGAAGGATGCCGCCGATTTCGTGGCAACCAATCCCGTCGATGTGGCCACGCGCAGCCTGCGCTCGATCTCGGGCAGCAGCGGCCTTGCCCCGGCGACGTTTTCGCGCCTTGCCCGCGCCCTGGGCTTTGAATCCTATGAAGAGATGCGCGAGCTTTCGCGCGCCGCCGTGGGGCGCCAGTACACCTCGTTCTCCGAGCGCGTCAGCCGCCTCCAGGCCGAGGATCGCGCCGCGCAGACGCCCTTTCTGATGCGCCAGGCCGAGGCCTGCATCGAAAATATCGGTGCCCTGAGCGGCATGATCGACCAGGCCAGGCTGGAACAGGCGGTTGCCCATCTGCATGCGGCACGCCGCAAGGTGCTGTTCGGGGCGTTCGGCTCGACCGGGATCGTCGAATATTTTGCCTATCTGGGAAACTACTTCTCGCCCGGCTGGCAGGTCGCCGGGCGCAGCGGCGCGTCGATCAGCACGGCTGTGGCCGAGCTTGACGAACGTGACGCGCTGGTGGTGATCACCAAGCCGCCCTTTGCCCGGCGCGCGGTCATGGCCGCCGAGATGGGCCGCGAGCAGGGCGCCTATGTCATCGTCATCACCGATACCCATGCCTGCCCCGCGCTGGCCAATGCCGATGCCGGGTTCATCCTTGCGACCGACAGCCCGCAGTTCTTTTCTTCCTACTCTGCCACGGTCGTGCTGATCGAAACCATGATCGGCATGCTGGTGTCGCGTGCCGGCGATCGGGCCCGTTCGCGCATCTGCGAGGTAGAGGAGCGCAACCGCCGCCTGCAGGAGTTCTGGGCGGAGTAACCCCGCAATCGAGCACTATCCGAAGCCTAACCAAACCAAGGGAGTACAACAACATGTTGAAACAGATCAAAATCGCGGCAACCGTCGCCGCGGCGGTGATGTTGAGCGCGCCGATGGCCGGCGCCGAGACATTCATCACCATCGGCACCGGCGGCGTGACCGGCGTCTATTATCCGACCGGCGGTGCGATCTGCCGTCTGGTCAACAAGATGCGCAAGGATACCGGCATCCGCTGCTCGGTCGAATCCACCGGCGGGTCGATCTACAACCTGAACACCATCCGCGAGGGCGAGCTGGAATTCGGGGTGGCCCAGTCCGATTGGCAGTACCACGCCTATAACGGCACCTCGAAATTCAAGGACAAGGGTCCGTTCAAGGATCTGCGCGCGGTGTTCTCGATCCACCCCGAGCCCTTTACCGTGGTGGCGCGCGCCGATTCCGGCATCAAGACATTCGCCGACCTCAAGGGCAAGCGGGTGAATATCGGCAACCCCGGATCGGGCCAGCGCGGCACCATGGAAGTGCTGATGAAGGCCCTGGGCTGGACCACCAAGGATTTCGCGCTTGCGACCGAGCTGAAGGCCTCGGAACAGTCGGCGGCCCTGTGTGACAACCAGATCGACGCGATGGTCTATACGGTCGGCCACCCGTCCGGTTCGATCCAGGAGGCGACCACCTCGTGCGATGCGGTTCTGGTCAATGTCCAGGGTCCGGCCGTTGACAAGCTGGTCAAGGAAAACTCGTTCTATCGCTATGCCACCATTCCCGGCGGCATGTATCGCGGCAACCCGAACGACGTACAGACCTTTGGTGTCGGCGCGACTCTCGTGACCTCGGCCAAGGTGCCCGAAAAGGTTGTCTACACGGTCGTCAAGGCGGTGTTCGACAATTTCGACGACTTCAAGAAACTGCACCCGGCATTTGCCAATCTTGACCCCAAGCAGATGATCAAGGACGGCCTGTCGGCACCGTTGCATCCCGGTGCGATCAAGTATTACAAGGAGCGCGGCTGGCTGAAGTAAGAGCCAGACGAAAACGGAAGGGGGGCCTCGCGCCCCCCCTCTTTTCGTGCCGGGCGATGATATTTCCGACACGACAAACCGGCCGGAGGCCCGGCGCACCGGCACGCCATGGCGTGCACGGGGGTGAGGCCCGGCAGACAACAGATTCCGCGCAGGCGGAATGGCAGGCGGAATGATCCTGGGGGACGAGAGCGATGAATACCGTGGCATCCGATGACAAACAGCTTTCGGAAGACGAATTGCAGGCCCTTGTTGCGGCCTCGGATTCCGGGGCGCGCAACCCGCACGGACCGGTCGGCACGTTTCTGGCGGGTGTCGCCATCCTGTGGTCGGTGTTTCAGGTCATCCTGGCCTCGCCTCTGGCAAACTACGTTCTGCCCAATGATCTGATCAACAATGCGCGCCAGATTCATCTGGCCTTTGCCATCTTTCTGGCCTTTGCCGCCTATCCGGCACTGCGCTCCAGCCCGCGTGACCACATTCCCGTACAGGACTGGATCCTGGGTATCCTGGGCGCCTATATCGCGCTTTACGGGTTCATCTTTTATACCAAGCTGGTCGATGCCGGCGGCCTTGCGGACAATACCGACAAATGGTTCGCCCTTGTCGGCCTCTTGATCCTGTTCGAGGCTGCCCGGCGCAGCCTGGGCCCGGCCATGGCCGCGATTGCCATCATCTTTCTGGCCTATGTGTTCTTTGGTGCATCCGACTGGGTGCCCGAGGTCATCCGATGGAAGGGGGCCAGCCTGAAAAAGGCCATGAGCCACATGTGGATCACCTCCGAAGGGGTGTTCGGCATCGCGCTGGGCGTGTCCACCAAATTCGTGTTCCTGTTCGTGCTGTTCGGGGCGCTGCTGGAAAAGGCAGGCGCCGGCAACTATTTCATCAAGCTGGCCTTTGGCGCGCTGGGTCATCTGCGTGGCGGCCCGGCCAAGGCGGCGGTGGTGGGCTCGGCCGCGACGGGGCTGATCTCGGGGTCATCCATTGCCAATGTCGTGACCACAGGCACATTCACCATCCCGCTGATGAAACGCGTGGGCTTTACCCCCGAACAGGCGGGCTCGGTCGAGGTGGCCAGCTCGGTCAACGGCCAGATCATGCCCCCCGTGATGGGGGCGGCGGCGTTCCTGATGGTCGAGTATGTCGGCATTCCCTATGTCGAGGTCATCACCCGTGCCTTTCTGCCGGCGGCGATTTCCTATGTCGCGCTGGTCTATATCGTCCATCTCGAGGCCGTGAAGCGCAACATGCCCACGCTGGGCCATCGCACGGTTTCGCTGGCACGCACGATCATGGGCATGTTCGTCTTTTTCCTGGCTTTTGCCGGCTTCAGCTATGGAATCCAGTACCCGGTGCGCTGGATCACCGCACTGGTGCCCGAAGGGGCAACCTGGATCCTGCTTGCGCTGGTCGCTCTGGCCTATCTGGCGCTGCTGTGGGTGGCGGCCGGGGTTGATGACCTGGAAATGGACGACCCCAACGCCAAGGAGGTGGTTCTTCCCGAGGTCGGAAAGATCTACAAGGCCGGGCTTCATTTCCTCATGCCCATCGTGGTGCTGGTCTATTTCCTGATGATCGAAAAGAAATCGCCCGGCCTTTCGGCCTTCTGGGCGACGGCACTGCTGTTCGTGATCCTGCTGACCCAGCACCCGATCAAGGCGATCTTCCGCGGCGAAAGCGACTGGGCAAACCATTTCGTCCGCGGCGGCCGCGAACTGGTCGAGGGTTTGATCGACGGCGCCCGCAACATGATCGGCATCGGTCTGGCCACAGCCACGGCCGGGGTGATCGTCGGCACCGTCACATTGACCGGCGTCGGGCAGGTGATGGCCGAGATGGTCGAATTCGTCTCGGGCGGCAACCTGATCATCATGCTGATCTTTGTCGCGATCCTGTCGCTGATCCTGGGCATGGGGCTGCCGACCACGGCCAACTATATCGTGGTTTCCTCGCTCATGGCCGGGGTGGTCGTGCAGCTTGGCGCGCAAAATGGGCTGATCGTACCACTGATCGCGGTGCATCTGTTCGTGTTCTATTTCGGAATCATGGCGGATGTTACCCCACCTGTGGGGCTGGCCAGTTTCGCGGCTGCGGCCATATCCGGGGGTGGTGCCATCAAGACCGGCTTTATCGCCTTTTTCTATTCGCTGCGCACGGTGATCCTGCCCTTCATATTCATCTTCAACACCGACATGCTGATGATCAACGTCACCTGGTGGCAGGTCATTCTGGTCATCATCAGCTCGGTCATCGCGGTGCTGGCCTTTACCGCCGGCACCATGGGCCATTTCCTGACCAGGAGCCGCATCTGGGAAAGCGTGGGTCTGCTGCTGGTGGCGTTCCTCCTGTTCCGGCCCGATTATGTGATGAACCGCATCCAGGCCCCCTATGACGCGATCAGCCCGGCCCGGCTCGAACAGGTGATCGGCAAGGCGCCCGTTGGCGAGGAGATCCGCATTCATGTGCGCGGCCCCGATTTCAACTCGGGCAAGATCAAGAAAAAGACCCTTCTGTTCAAGGTGCCCGAAGGCAAGGATGGCGCGGCGCGTCTCAAGGCCGAAGGCCTGACCCTGATCCCCGAGGGCGATGTCGTCAAGCTGGACGAGCCTTTCCCCGGCACGCCGTTTTTCGACAAGATGACGGTCTTTGATTTCTATGGCGACGCGCCGGTCGTCGTGATCGCCGCCGAGTCAAGGGCGGATCAGTGGCCCAAGGAGCTGATCTTCATTCCGGGGTTGCTGTTGCTGGCACTGATCATGCTGTCCCAACAGGCCCGTATCCGCAAAGAGGGAGTCACGATATGAGCAAGCCGATCCGACATATCCTGTGCGCGATCGACATCACCCGCGACGAGGTCGATCGCGAGGTGCTGGAACGCGCGGGCCGCCTGGCAGCCGTCGAGGGCGCGGACATCGACGTGATCAGCGTTCTGCCCGATTTCGGTCTGCCTGTCGTCAGCACCTATTTTCGCGAGGACTATCACGAAAAGGCGGTTGCCGAGGCACGCGCCCGCTTGACGGCCTTTGCCGAGGAGGTGCTGGGCGCCGAGGTCAACGCAAGGGTTCGCCATGTGGTGGCGACCGGAAGTATCTACGAGGAAATCCTGATAGCCGCCGAAAGTGCTGGCAGCGATCTGATCGTGATCGGCGCACACCGCCCCGACATCGCCGATTTCCTGCTTGGCCCCAATGCCGCGCGGGTGGTGAGGCATGCGAAATGCTCGGTTTACGTCGTCAGGTAAGAGTGGCCGCGACGATGTCGCGGCCTTGCCGGGAATGATATTGCCGGGAATGGCATTTCGGGAATGAAACGGCAGCGACGGCGCGTCAGGGCGGGGCACGCCATCGCTGCCCTTCGGCAGGCACGCGCCCGAACCCGTTTCCCGCCGATCCGCGCGGTTGCTCAGGCGGCACCCTGTTCGATCAGCCTGTGGGCAATTGTCGCATAGGCCTTGCCGACCGGGCCCTCATCCAGGGCAATCGGCCTGCCCTGGTCCGAGGCCAGGCGCACGCTGACATCCAGCGGGATCTCGCCAAGAAAGGGAATGCCCAGCCTATCGGCTTCGTCCCGGGCGCCGCCATGGCCGAATATGTGATCCTCGTTTCCGCAGTTGGGGCAGATATATGTCGACATGTTCTCGATCATGCCGACAACCGGCGTGCCTGTCTTGTTGAACATCGTGATCGCCTTCTTGGCGTCCAGCAGGGCGACATCCTGCGGGGTGGAAACGATGATCGCGCCGTTCACCACGGTTTTCTGCGACAGCGTCAGTTGCACGTCACCCGTGCCGGGCGGCAGATCGACCAGCAGTACATCGAGTTCACCCCACTGCACCTGGCCCAGCAACTGTTGCAGCGTTCCCACCAGCAGGGGGCCGCGCCAGATGACGGCCTCGTCCTCTTTCAGAAGCAGCCCCATCGACATGAAGGTGACCCCGTGTGACACCAGCGGAATGATCTTTTCGCCATCGGGCGATTTGGGGCGCTGGTTCATGCCCATCATGCGGCTCTGGCTGGGGCCGTAGATATCGGCATCCAGCAGCCCCACGCGGCGACCCTGCATGGCAAGGGCGACGGCAAGGTTGCTGGCGACGGTGGATTTGCCCACCCCGCCCTTGCCCGAGGCAATGGCGACGATGCGCTCGACCCCGGCGACAGGGGCGCGATTCGCCCCCGGCCTGGGGTGACTGCCCAGTTTCAGGTCGGGCGGCGGAGGCGCCGATTTCCCCTCGGCCACATGGGCCGTCAGAATGACCGACGCACTGGCCACGCCGTCGATCTCCTCGACGGCCTTGCGGGCAGCTTCGACCACCGGTTCCATTTTCGGGGCGAGGTCGGGCGCGACCTCGATCAGGAACCTTACCTTGTCGCCCTCGATGGTGAGCGCGCGCACCATGTCGCGCGAGACCGGATCGCCGCCGTCGGGCAGGCGGATGGTCTTCAGTTTCTCAAGCACGGCGTCGCGTGAAATGGTCATGTCATCTGGTCCTTTCGGTATGCCTTGCCCGTCGGGTGACCGCGGCGGCGGGGCCGTGCGGAGTTCATCGCCGGGATGGCGCATAGATCAGCCATCCCGCGCCAAAGGGCAAGGGGGGTGCGCAATGATGTGATCGCGCAGGGAAAATGCCCAGGAGAAATCCGTGAGAAGGATGTGGAAAATGCAGGGACGAACAAACAGGGGGCGCCCCCGGAGGGCGCGCGTGACGTACCGCGCGCATGACCCCGCGCGCGGGCCTTGTGCAGACCCGAACCATGCGCGCGCTGCATAACGGGGTTGAGGAAACACGGGATTGTCCGCGCGCCTGATCGGACTAAATAGCAGCGCAGAAGACAACGCCGATGACGGCATGATCAAGTGAGGCACCAAATGGCATTCGCGCTGACCACCACCCACCCGCAGAACGGCGTGTTCGCCCCCGCTTTGCAGGCTTTCAAATCCTTCCTGCGTGCGCTCGCGACGCGGCGCGAATACCGCAACACGCGGCGCCAGCTGATGGCGCTGTCGGACGACGGGCTGGCCGATCTCGGCCTGACCCGCGGACAGATCGACCGTGTTTCGATCGAGGCGGCGATCGGTTCGGCCCATCACTGATTACGGGTCTTCCCTTTCCCTGTCGGAAACCTGCCCTCCCTCGGGTTTCCGAAAAAGAAGCGGCGGCGTGCTCCTCCCTCACGCCGCCGTTTTCTTTTTTCCCGATACCGGGGCCGCAGCTACCGGGGCCGCAGCGCAATTGAGGCGCGATGCGGGGCAGGGTGATCCCAGAGCATGTCGCTCAAAAGTGGGAACCGGTTTTGAGCTGCTCGAACATGCGAAATCAAGAGGTTGGAGCATTTCGCGTGAATGCGAATGAACGCGACATGCTCTAGGCCCGTCACCCCTGGCCCGTCCTTGTCACGTCCATGCCGTAGAGCCAGT
>CAZWXK010000032.1:12802-27866 GCA_964637875.1 uncultured Rhodobacter sp. | reverse complement strand
GTTCGACCCCGGTCACGGGCTGGAGGAAAGGTTGATACGGGAACAGTTCGAGTGAGCGCCGGGTCAGGCCCTGCGCTGCCATTGCTCCCACACGAAATCGTAGTTCCACAAGCAGCGGTGGGTTTTTTCAAGATCCGCGCGGATCATGTCGCGCAGATACGCATCGCCCGTGTTGAAATCGTGAAACTGGATGCTGAGGGTGTGGAACCTTGCGATCAGCCCGGTTTCGATCAGATATGGCAGGATGTCGTACTCGCCCCCTTCGATATTGATCTTGGCGACTGCAATCTCATCCAGACCGAGCGCGTCGATGACCTGGCCAGCTGTGCGAATCCTGCCGACCACATGCGGTCCGTCAGTTATGAAGGTCGATGAGGCATCCCCGCTATCCGATAATCGCAGTTCCCCATCCGAACTGCCCAGAGCGAAATCATGGCAGATCACCTTGGGATCGCCGGAGAATTTCCGTTCGAGGGCAGCCGCAAACCTGGGATGAGGTTAAAACACATGCACGATGCAGTCATAGCGCGCCCGCATGTCGGCAGCCCACTCGCCCTCATACCCGCCAAGATCGAATACCACGGAATGTCGTGTGAGGTGATCATGGCGTAACGGCGTACCCCGGCCCTGCTCGCGGTTGAACTTGCGAATGCGCTGTCGAAAGGCTCGAAAATCGGGGTCGGACAGGACTCGCCAGCGTTTTGCAAGTGATCTTTTCAATCTACCCATATGTCCTGTCCCGCCTTGCCCCGACGGGGCGATTGACCGATTTTCCTGTGTCTAATCGTTGAAGCCCGGTTTTTCCAGCCGCTGACTGACGTCCGTGGCATGACCGGGCCGATGTGCCCACCCCCATCACCCACGCGCAAATCGGGCAGCGCCGCTCAACCCCTCGGCCCTGAGGGCCGAGATGCTCTGCCATTCGCGACGCAGGGCATCGGACAGGGCCCTGCCCGACAGACGTGCCGCGCCGCGATCAGCGCGCATGCAGGTTTGTGGATGGGCCTTGAGGGCGCGGGCAAGATCCTGCGCGGTTTCAGCAGCGCGCCCGTCGGGGCAGAGACGGCTGGCCAGCCCGATTTCCATCGCCTCGG
Organism: uncultured Rhodobacter sp.; assembly: GCA_964637875.1. GTDB lineage: Bacteria > Pseudomonadota > Alphaproteobacteria > Rhodobacterales > Rhodobacteraceae > UBA5972. The sequence goes on along the minus strand of CAZWXK010000032.1, from coordinate 26,772 downwards.
CGGCATCGACCCTGCGACCCGTCAGTATCAGATCCATCGCCCTGCCTTCGCCGATGATCCGCGGCAGGCGTACCGTGCCGCCATCGATCAGCGGCACGCCAAAGCGACGGCACAATACCCCCATATAGGCGCTCTGGGCCATGACCCGCAGATCGCACCACAGCGCCAGCTCCATCCCGCCGGCCACCGCCGGACCCTCGATCGCCGCGATGACCGGTTTCGACAGCACCAGCCGCGTCGGCCCCATGGGCCCGGGCAGCGGATGCGCCGCCGGATCATCCCAGTCGTCGGGGATGGCGTGGTGTTCGAACCAGTCTTCGGGCAGGCCACCTGCCACGAATTTCAGATCATATCCCGCACAGAAAGCGTCCCCCACGCCTGCAAGGATGGCCACATCGGCCATGGAATCGGCCTCGAATGCAAGAAACGCCTCGTACAGGGCGGTCGCGGTCGGCGCATCTACCGCATTGCGGCATCCGGGGCGATTGATCGTGATCGTGGTGACGCCACCCTCCGTCGCAACCGCGATCGTCATTCGGCACCCCCCGCGACAAAGTGTATATCGGAAAAATCTCGCCTGAATTCGCTCACCCCTTCTGCCAGGCGTTCCGGGCTGTCGCCCCTCAGAGCCGCTGCGATGAAACCCGCAATCGTTTCGGCATGTTCCGGCCCCATGCCGAAACGTGTGATTTCCGGGGTACCGATCCGCAATCCGTTCAGGTCGCCCTGCACCTCGGGCAACGGCAGGCCGATTCCGCATGTCAGGATATTGGCGCGGCGCAGATGTCTTGCCGCCTGCTGCCCGCCGCCCAGCATGGCGGCCTCGAGCGCAAACTGATGGCTGTCGGTAAAACCACGTGCCGCGCCAAACACCGCCAATCCGTGCCCGGCCAGAGCCGCGGCCAGCGCACGCGCCGTATTGACCATCGCGCGCGCATATGCCGCCCCCTGTTCCCGCCAGTCGAGCAGTGTCATCGCCAGGGCCGCCACGCGACCCGCATCGAAATTTGCGGTGAGGCCGGGATAGGCGATGGCATCCAGGCGCCGGGCCAGTGCGGCATCATTGGTCACGATCAGCCCGCCTGCCGGCCCGCCCAGGCTCTTGTAGGTGGACATGGTCATCAGATCGGCACCCAGCGCCAGCGGGTTTTCCCAGGTCTGCCCGGCAATCATCCCACACAGATGGGCGGCATCGAACAGCAGCCGCGCGCCAACCTCGTCGGCAATCTCGCGTACATCTTCGACAGGATGCGCAAACAGGTTCAGGCTGCCGCCCAGGGTGATCAGACTGGGCCTGACCTCTTGTGCCAGTGCGCGCAACCCGTCCAGATCGACCGAATAGCCGTCGGCCTGCACGGGGGCGTGATGAATCGTCAGGCCATACAGCCCCGCAGCACCTTGCGCATGATGGGTGACATGGCCCCCGATCATTGGCGACGGCGCAATGATGGCGTCACCGGGCCTGCAGGTTGCCATGAAGGCATAGAGATTGGCCAATGCGCCCGAGCCGACGCGGATTTCGGCAAAGCGCGCCTGAAAGGTTTCGGCCGCCAATTCGGCCGCAATCACCTCGATCTCCTCGATCGCCTCGAGGCCGACCTCGTATTTGTCGCCCGGCCAGCCCAGTGATGCGCGCGTACCCAGCCCGCTGGCAAGCAGCGCCTCGGCGCGGGGGCTCATGACGTTGGTTGCGGGATTGAGGTTGATGCAATCGCGTTCGTGAATCCTGCGGTTGCGCCGGGCCAGTGCCTCCAGCCGGCCCGCGATTTCGGCACTGCCCGCCGCTGATGTTTCAGCCGCGATGCGCCGGACAAGGGCCTCGGATTCGGGCTTGATCCAGTCGTGTCGTGCCAGTCTGGCCATGATGCGCTCCGCTCGGAAAGGGCACGCCCAGATGAACCCGATTCCCGCCAAAATGCAAACCCGTTCCGGCGCGTCTTGACGCAGGTGCCCAGCAGGGGCCACAGTCGCGGCACAGCCCCGCTGCCAGAAGGCATCCGAACGCGCATGAACAGCAAACTTGACCGAGTCTTTTCCGCCCTTGCCGACCCGACGCGGCGCGCGATCCTGACCATGCTGCTTGAGGATGACATGGCCGTGACCGATGTGGCCGCGCCGTTCGAGATGTCGCTTGCGGCGATTTCGAAACATCTGACCATCCTGACCCGCGCGGGCCTGATCAGTCAGGAAAAGCGCGGACGCGTGAAGTGGTGCAAGCTCGAACCCGCCGGCCTCAGGGACGCTTCGATCTGGATGGAGGGTTTCGGTCAGTTCGAGGCGGTCGATCTGGATGCATTCGAAAAGTTCCTTGAACGCGAATCCCTTCGGCAACACAAAATGCCCGAAGGCTGACCTCCGGGCATTTCCGTTATCGGGCGGGGCTGCTTTGCCCCCGGCAGGCGGCTATTTCAGCGCCTTGTCCGTAATCAGGTGGGTCCAGGCGCCCTCGGGTTTCTTGGTAATGACCGGATCCGAGCCCCCCGTCAGCAGAATGTTGACGGTACGCTCGTAATCGGCCGGATCAAGCGCGCCGTTCGAACCGGCAATCAGCTTGTTGATCTCACCCATCATGCGTTTCTGGTGCTTTTCGGTCTGGGCGCCGGACGCGTCGTTGTCCAGAACGATCATCGCGGCCTCGTCGGGGTTCTCCTGCGCCCATTTCCAGCCCTTCATGCTGGCCCGCACGAAGCGTACCATCTTGTCGACGAATTTCGGATCCTTCAGATTCTTGCCCAGAACATACAGACCGTCCTCGAGGGTGGCGACACCCTGATCTTCGTATTTGAACACGGTCAGATCGCTGGGCTTGAGTCCGGCATCGATGACCTGCCAGTATTCGTTATAGGTCATGGTCGAGATGCAGGCCGCCTGTTTCTGCAGTAACGGGTCGACATTGAAACCCTGCTTGAGCACGGTCACGTCGGTGCCGTCCGTCTTGAGGCCGAGTTTGCTCATCCAGCTGAGGAAAGGGTACTCGTTTCCATAGAACCAGACGCCCAGCGTCTTGCCCTTGAAATCCTTGGTGCTGTTGACTCCCATGTCCTTGCGGCAGGTCAGCTCCATGCCCGAGCGCTTGAACGGCTGGGCGATGTTGACAAGGTCCAGCCCCTTTTCACGGCTGGCCAGCGCGGCGGGCATCCAGTCAACGATCACATCGGCGCCGCCGCCGGCGATCACCTGCTCGGGCGCCACGTCGGGGCCGCCCGGCTTGATGGTCACGTCGAGGCCCTCGGCCTTGTAGAAACCCTTGTCCTGGGCCACGTAATAGCCGGCAAACTGTGCCTGCGTGACCCATTTCAGCTGCAATGTCACCTTGTCTGCCGCGTGGGCGAACCCCGCCCCCAGCGTCAGCGCCCCGGCAAGGGCCATTGTCACGATTTTCTTCATCTGCGTTCTCCCGGTTGGTTTTCAATTCGCTTGTTGTTGTGCTCAGCCTCTTCTCTGTGACGGATGCCAGAAGGTTACGATCTTCTCGATCATCGCCACAATTCCATAAAACGCGGAGCCTGCAATTGCCGCAACCGCGATTTCCGCCCACACCATATCAAGTGCAAGCCGCCCGACCTCGGTCGAGATTCTGAACCCCATGCCCTTGATGGGCGAGCCAAAGAATTCGGCCACGATGGCGCCTATCAGGGCGAGGGTCGAACTGATCTTGAGCCCGTTGAAAACAAAGGGCATCGCCGCGGGCAGACGCAGTTTGCGCAGCGACTGACCATAGGTTGCGGCATAGGTGCGCATCAGGTCGCGTTGCATGGCATCGCTTGCCTGCAACCCCTGCACCGTATTCACCAGCATCGGAAAGAACACCATCACCACCACGATCGCGGCCTTGGACTGCCAGTCGAAACCGAACCACATCACCATGACGGGCGCCATGCCGATGATCGGCAGCGCAGCCACGAAATTGCCGACAGGAAGCAGCCCCTTTTGGAGGAAGGGCGAGCGGTCCACCAGAATTGCCGTCAGGAAAGCAGCCCCGCAGCCGATGACATAGCCGCTCAGCGTTCCCTTGACGAAGGTCTGTACGAAATCGACCCACAGGATCGGCAGAGAGCTGGCGAATTTCACGGCAATATCGCTGGGCGCGGGCAGCAGCACGGGGTTGATGTCGAATCCGCGCACCATGCCCTGCCACAGGACCAGCAGGGAAATGCCGAACAGAGAGGGCACCGTCAGGGCCGCGATACGCGATCCCTTCATCAATGACAGGCGCGTATTGATCCACCACGAGCCCAGCCAGAAGGCGACGGATCCGACAACCCAGTTCATCGCAACATCCCCATTCGGCGCAGGGTGACCCTCTGCAACACTCCGATCATACCGACCAGTACGGCGGCCAGAACCGCCGCCATGATCAGCGCACTCCAGATCTGGATGGTCTGCCCGTAATAGCTGCCCGCCAGCAGGCGCGCGCCCAGCCCGGCAACCGCACCCGTGGGCAGCTCGCCCACGATGGTGCCGACAAGGGACGCCGCCATCGCCACCTTGAGCGAGGTGAACAGATAGGGCATCGAGGCCGGCAGGCGCAGCTTCCAGAACATCTGCCAGCGGCTGGCAAACCATGTGCGCATCTGGTCGATCTGCATCCGGTCAGGGCTGCGCAGCCCCTTGACCATGCCGACCACGACCGGAAAGAAGGACAGATACATGGATATGATCGCCTTGGGCAACAGGCCGGTGACGCCAACTGCATTCAGCACCACGATCACCATTGGCGCAATCGCCAAAATGGGAATCGTCTGGCTGGCAATCACCCAGGGCATGACCGACATGTCCATCGCCCGGTTATGCACGATCCCGACCGCCAGCAGAATGCCCAGCACCCCCCCCAGACCAAAGCCCACCACGGTCGCCGACAAGGTGACCCAGGCGTGATAGATCAGGCTGCGCTTGGACCAGCCACGCCCCTTGAGCACCATCGCACCGGTCGTTTTCCAGATTTCGCGTACCACCTGATCCGGGGTGGGCAGCTTGGGCTTGTCTTGCGTCCAGGTGTCGGCAATCAATGTCGTGAACGTCAACTGTTCGCCCGTGCGGGTCGCCTTGTCATAGGCCCAGGGCGCATTCAGCGCGATGGCGCCTGCATACCACATCACGATGATCGTCAGCACGACCGTCAGAACGGGAAGAACCTTGTCACGAAACCAGTTCATGCCATCCCCCCGCCAGTTTCAGCGCCTTCGCATCGGCCACGGCATCAATCGTCATAGGCGTGCCCTGCCCTCAACCCTTCTCGCACGCGATGGGCAACATCCAGAAATTCCTTGCTGTCACGAATATCCAGCGGACGTTCGGCCGGCAGCGGGCTTTCGATCACATCGGTGATGCGACCGGGACGCGGGCTCATCACCACGATCCTGGTCGAAAGATACACCGCCTCGGGGATCGAGTGGGTGACGAAACAGATCGTCTTGTCGGTCTTGGCCCACAGTTTCAGCAGCTGTTCGTTCAGGTGGTCACGCACGATTTCATCAAGCGCACCGAACGGTTCGTCCATCAGCAGGATATCGGCATCAAAAGCCAGCGCGCGGGCAATGCTTGCGCGCTGCTGCATGCCCCCCGACAGCTGCCAGGGAAATTTCTTTTCGAAACCGGCCAGATCGACCAGCTCCAGAACCCGCCTGACCCGCGCGGCCTGCTCGGCCCTGTCATAACCCATAATTTCCAGCGGCAGCCGGACATTGCCGTCAATGGTCCGCCACGGATACAGACCGGCCGCCTGGAACACATAGCCATAGGCCCGCGACTTGCGCGCCTCCTCCGGGGTGACGCCGTTGACGCAAACCGTTCCGGCGGTCGGCTTTTCCAGATCGGCCATCACCCGCAAAAAGGTGGTCTTGCCACAGCCCGAGGGGCCGATGAAGGAAACGAACTCCCCCTTGCCGATCGTCAGATCAATATCCTGCAGGGCGTGGACCGGCCCGTCATTCGTCTGGAATGTCAGGCTGAGGTTCTCGGCGCGGATCACCGCGTCGTTCTGGTTCATGTCCTGCATCAAACCCCCGTTGCCGGAATGCCGCTGCGTTCGACCGGCCGCGGCGCCGTCAGATCCTTCCACTTCGACAGCGCCCGGTTGACCGGCGCATTCGCCTCTCGCGCCACGAACCTGCCATGGCCCTCCTGCGTGCGGATCTCGCCGTCATGCACCGCAACCTGCCCGCGGGTCAGGGTAAAACGCGGCAAGCCCTTGACGTGATGGCCCTCGAACACGTTGTAGTCGATCGCCGATTGCTGGGTGCCGGCCGAAATGGTTTTCTCCTTTTCGGGATCCCATACCACGATATCGGCATCCGCCCCAACCATGATCGCGCCCTTTTTCGGATAGCAGTTCAGGATCTTGGCGATATTGGTCGAGGTGACGGCAACAAATTCGTTCATTGTCAGCCGCCCGGTATTCACCCCTTGGGTCCACAGCATCGGCATCCGGTCTTCCAGCCCGCCGGTGCCGTTGGGGATCTTGGAGAAATCGCCCACGCCCATGCGCTTCTGCTCGGTGGTAAAGGCGCAGTGGTCGGTGGCCACGACACTCAGGCTGCCGCTTTGCAGGCCCGCCCACAGGCTGTCCTGGTGTTTCCTGTCGCGGAAGGGCGGGCTCATCACGCGCCGTGCCGCATGATCCCAGTCCTTGTTGAAATATTCGCTCTCGTCCAGGGTCAGATGCTGGATCAGCGGCTCGCCCCAGACACGCTTGCCCTGCATGCGGGCGCGCCGGATGGCCTCATGCGCCTCTTCGCAGGATGTATGCACCACGTAAAGCGGCACACCGGCCATGTCGGCGATCATGATGGCGCGGTTGGTCGCCTCGCCCTCGACCTGGCTGGGCCGGCTATAGGCATGGGCCTCGGGGCCGGTATTGCCCTCGGCCAGCAGCTTGGCGGTCAGTTCCGCCACCACATCGCCGTTTTCCGCATGGACCAGCGCAATGCCGCCCAGCTCTGCCAGGCGCGAAAAACTGGCATAGAGCTCGTCATCATTCACCATCAACGCGCCCTTGTAGGCCAGGAAATGCTTGAAGGTGGTGATGCCGCGATCGACCACATCCTTCATTTCGTCAAAGACCTGTTCACCCCACCAGGTCACCGCCATATGAAAGGAATAGTCGCAATTTGCACGCGTCGACTTGTTGTCCCAGCGCCTGAGCGCGTCCAGCAACCCCTCGCCGGGGTTGGGCAGCGCGAAATCCACCACCATCGTCGTGCCCCCGGCCAAGGCCGCGCGGGTGCCGCTTTCGAAATCGTCGCTGGAATAGGTGCCCATGAAGGGCATCTCCAGATGGGTGTGCGGGTCGATCCCGCCCGGCATGACATAGCAGCCCGAGGCATCCAGCACCTCGTCGCCCGAAAGATCCGCCCCGATCTCGATGATCTGCCCGCCCTCGATCAGCACATCGGCCTTGTAGGTCAGATCGGCGGTCACGATGGTGCCGCCCTTGATGAGTGTGGTCATTTCATTTCCTCCCGCTCCCGGCCCGAACAGGCGGGCCCCGATATCTTCTTCTTTGCCCAAATACGCCGGGGGTCCGGGGGCTGGCCCCCGGTCCGCCCGCCCGGATCACTCGACGATCTCGGCCTTTTCCAGCACCGCATGCATCAGAACGTTGGCGCCCGCCTCGGCCCATTCCCTGCTGATCTCCTCTGCCTCGTTGTGGCTCAACCCGTCCACACAGGGGCACATCACCATCGAGGTGGGCGCAACCCGGTTGATCCAGCAGGCATCATGGCCGGCGCCGGAAACAAGGTCCATATGGCTATAGCCCAAACGCTCGGCGGCATTGCGCACCGCACTGACACAGCTTTCGTCGAACTCCACCGGATCGAACCCGCCGACCTTTTCGAATTCGACACCCAGCCCCATGTCATCGGCAATCTTCTGCGCGCCTTCGCGGAAACGGTTTTCCATATCCTCGATCACCTCCAGCTGGGGCGAGCGGAAATCGACCGTGAACACCACCCGGCCGGGGATCACGTTGCGCGAGTTGGGGAACACGTCGATATGGCCGGCCGCACCCACCGCGTGGGGTTTGTGCGACCAGGCGATCTCGTCCACCAGCTCCAGCATCCGGGCCATGCCCAGGCCCGCATTCCGGCGCATCGGCATCGGTGTGCTGCCCGTATGCGCGTCCTTGCCGGTCACCGTGACCTGGGTCCAGCTCAGGCCCTGACCGTGGGTGACGACCCCGATCTGCTTGTTTTCGGCCTCAAGAATCGGACCCTGTTCGATGTGGAGCTCGAAAAACGCGTGCATCTTGCGCGCGCCAACCTCTTCATCGCCCTTCCAGCCGATGCGTTCCAGCTCGTCACCGAATTTCAGCCCTTCCGCATCTTCGCGCTCATAGGCCCAGTCCTGCCTGTGCATCCCGGCGAACACGCCGCTGGCCAGCATGGCGGGCGCAAAGCGGGTGCCTTCCTCGTTGGTCCAGTTGGTTACGACGATGGGGTGTTTCGTCCTGATGCCAAGGTCATTCATGGAACGCACCAGTTCAAGCGCGCCCAGAACCCCAAGCACGCCGTCATATTTACCGCCCGTGGGCTGGGTGTCCAGATGGCTGCCCACATAGACAGGCAGCGCATCCGGGTCGGTGCCCTCGCGGCGGAAGAACATGGTGCCCATCTGATCGACGCCCATGGTCATTCCGGCGTCTTCACACCATTTCTGAAACAGGCGCCGCCCCTCGGCATCGGCATCGGTCAGCGTCTGGCGGTTGTTGCCGCCCGCAACACCCGGCCCGATCTTGGCCATTTCCATCAGGCTGTCCCACAGACGATCGGCGTTGATCTTCATGTTGTCGCTTAACGCTGCCATGCGCTTTCCCTCTCCTCTTGCATTCCTGTCGCTGATCCGCGTGCATCGCCACATGGGCAAGGATCCCGCCACGCGGAACCCCGGTGCTCCCATGCTGCCAGCAGATCCCCCCTCTGCCGGACCGGCCCGCAGCCGATCACTTGCGCAACTCCCATTTCTGACCATATAGTCAAATTCACGGTACACGAGTTGACCAACCGGTCAAGAAATTTTTTTGGGCTCTCACGATGAATCTTCCAGCCAAGCGCCCCGGACAGAAGGAACGCCGCCGCGAGCGCGAGGCGCGAATCCTGAAAGCCGCGGAAAAGGTTTTTGCCGAGGCCGGGTTTGGCGGTGCCACGATGCAGCTGATTGCCGACATGGCCGGCCTGCCAAAGGCCAACCTGCACTATTACTTCCCCACCAAGGAAGCGCTGTACCGGCAAGTGGTACAGAATATCTTTCAGATCTGGCTGCGTGCCGCCGACGTGTTCGACCATGCCGATGGCCCGGCCGAGGCCATTGCCGCCTATATCGACGCCAAGATGGAGATCAGCAGACACCACCCGGCCGGCTCCAAGGTCTGGGCCAGCGAGGTGATGCATGGCGCACCGGTAATTCAGGACTATCTGGAAACCACCCTCACCGAATGGACCGAAGGCCGCGCAAGGGTCATCGAACGCTGGATCGAGGAAGGCCGCATGAACCGGGTGAACCCGCGCCATCTGCTGTACATGCTGTGGGCCACGACCCAGCATTATGCCGATTTCAACCATCAGATCGAAACGCTGAACGGTGGGAAACCGCTGTCCGACGCCCAATGGGACGAAGCCAAGGCGTCGGTCAAGCAGATCATTCTGGCCGGAATCGGGATCAGCATCGGGATCAGCATCGGGATCAGTGACGCCAGCAAGAGCGGCTGACACCCGGACAAACGGGCAGATCCTGCCGGATCGCGCCGCTGTGGGGCGGTCGAACGCAACCGCATGCGGCCAGCACGAGGGTTTGCTCGCCCCATGGGGCAATACCCTTGTCGTTTCTCCACCAAGGCCCTATCTGCAAGGTCTGACATGACCACGAGACGACACGAATCGAGCAGCTGAATGAATCAAGAGACCCTCGCCGCCCCCGAGAACAGGGGCCCCGAAACCGCACGCGAGTGGATACAGCTGCTGGCAAGATACCGAGACCCGAGCGCCCTGAGATCCAGCTTCGAGCTGGGAGTAACGCTGGTGCCGTTCTTTCTGATCTTTGCTGCCGCGTGGTGGTCGATGTCGATCAGCTATTGGCTGACGCTGGCGCTGTCCATTGCCAACGGCCTGTTTCTGGTGCGGATCTTTGCCATCCAGCATGACTGCGGCCATCGCGCCTTTTTCCGCCGCAAGGAGGTGGGCGACTGGATCGGCAGGGGGTTGGGCGTCCTGACGCTGACCCCTTACGATGTCTGGCGGCGCACCCATTCGCTGCATCACGCGACCAGTGGCAATCTGGACCGGCGCGGCATCGGCGATGTCCAGACCCTGACCGTCGACGAATATCGCGCCCGCGGTTTCTGGGGGCGTCTGGCCTATCGGATCTATCGCAATCCGATCGTATTGTTCGGGTTTGGCCCGATCTATCTTTTCTATATCCAGAATCGCCTGCCTGTAGGCCTGATGCGCGCCGGTTGGCGATACTGGACCAGCTCGATGGCCACCAATGCCGCCCTGGCCGCCATGGTCGGGCTGATGTTCTGGTTCGGCGGAATCGCACCCCTGTTGCTGATTTTCCTGCCGACAACGATCATTGGCGCCGTTATCGGACTGTGGCTGTTCTACGTTCAGCATCAGTTCGAGCGAACCTTTTGGGAAACCGAGGACAAATGGCAGCTTCACGATGCCGCCTTGCGGGGCAGCTCTCACTATGTACTGCCCGGGATCCTGCAATGGCTGACCGCCAACATAGGCATTCACCATGTGCATCACCTCTATTCCCGCATCCCCTTCTATCGCCTGACCGAGGTCTTGCGCGATCACCCGGTATTGCGGGACTCGCAACGCATGACGATCCGGCAGAGCCTGTCCTGCGTCAGATTGCAGCTCTGGGACGAGAGCAATCACCGCCTGCTCTCACAGGCCGAGGCGCGTGCACTGGATTGAGCGGGCTGAATGGCCGACCCTTCCGGCGGACCGGACCGCGCGCGAAAACCGCAGTCCCGGGCGGGGGCACTATGCGGCCGGGTCAGGGGCTGGGGCGCGACGGGGCGACGGGCAGGATGGCGCCGTCTTGTGTGAGGCAGATATTCATGCTTTGCTTATCCCTGCAAGGGGCGGCGTTGTCGCCAGCCGGAAACGGACAGGGAAAACAGGCCATTGGCACGTGCGGCAGCTTCGAAAACCAGAACGCGGATTCAGCGGGAAAAGACCGAGCTGATCCTTTCAGCCGCGCTCGACGTGTTTTCGACCTATGGGTTTCGCGGCTCGACCATCGACCAGATTGCCCGCCAGGCGGGGCTGTCGAAACCGAATCTGCTCTATTATTTCGACGGCAAGGAGGCCATTCATGCCCGCCTTCTGGAACGGTTGCTCGATACCTGGCTGGAACCGCTGAAACGCCTCGACCCCACGGGCGAGCCGGTGGACGAAATCCTCGCCTATGTTCATCGCAAACTGGAAATGGCGCGCGACTTTCCCCGCGAAAGCCGCCTTTTCGCCAACGAGATCCTTCAGGGCGCACCCCGCATCATGGACCAGATCGAGGGGCCGCTCAAGGCGCTGGTCGATGAAAAGGCCCGCGTCATCCGCGGATGGAGCGACGCCGGAAAGATTGCGCCGGTCGACCCTCATCACCTGATCTTCTCGATCTGGGCAACGACCCAGCATTACGCGGATTTCGACGTTCAGGTCAGCGTCGTTCTTGGCGCGCGCGCGGCGCGCAGGTTCGAGGACGCGCAGCGCCATCTGAGCGACATGTTCACGAAACTTCTTCGACCGGAACCTCCTCGTCCTTGAGCAGGATCACCAACGCCACCACGGTTGCCGCCACCCCCAGCGCCACGCTCAACCGCGGCCAGCCATCGCCCAGCGCCACCTGCCACAGGATCACCCAGGCCGGGGTAAGATAGTTGTATGCCATCACCTTGGCCGATGGCAGACGCAGAACGGCATATTGCAACAGGACGAATGTCGTGGCGGTGGACACCAGCACCAGATACCCCAGCGTGATCCAGACGATGGGTGCAAGATTCGCCCAGTCGGTCGCATGGATATCGCGCCAGCCAAGTGTCACCAGCAGGAGGGATCCGGCCGCCAGCGTACCGAATGTAAAGGTGATCGGACTCTCGCCCCGGTTCAGCCTGCGCACCAGCGGGGTATAGATCGCATGCGCGATGCAGCCGAAGAAATAGATGATCTCGCCCCGGCCGATTTCCAGCCGCAGGGCCGCGTCGATGCTGCCGCGAAAGATGACCCACAGCGCGCCAAGCGCAGCGATCACCAGCGCCAGCGCCATGCGCCGGGTGGTGACCTGGCGCAGCAGGAGATACCCGAACAGCGCCGCGAGCATCGGCATCAGGGTGAACACTGCCGCGGCCGATACCGGCGGCGCGAATTTCAGCCCCTCGAACATCAGCACGAAATAGAGGCCGAAAAAACCGCCCAGCAGCAGGTATCGCCAGGGCGCGCGAAAATCCTGTCGCCGAAACCCGGGGCCGATCTGCACGAAACCCGCCATGACGATTCCGGCCAGCACGAAACGCAGCGCATTGATGGCGGCGGGGGCGATCTGGTTGGCAACGATCGACCCAAGGCTGAACGACCCGGCAACCAGCGCCGAGAACAGCAGCATCGCCAAATGGCCGCGAATCTGTTCGGTGGTCAGGTTCAAGAAAGGCGTTTCCCGCGCGTCGGGCCGACATGGCCGCTGCAACATGTGCCGAATAAACCACAGCCACACCGGTGTCGCCAAGGGCGAAAACGGTGTCCGCCCGGGCCACCGGATGGCCGCGCCGGAACGGGCCGGGCCTGTCGCCATCCCCCGGAAAAGGAATTTTTTTCTTGTTTGCGCCGGCAACAGGCGGCTACAAATCCCCAATCACGTCGAAAAGGCGGAGTTTTTTCAACCGGGAGAAAATGATGAAAATGAAATTCATGAACGTCCTTGGCGCAGCAGCGCTGGCAATGTCGGGGCTGGCCATATCAGCCGTCGCGCCAATGGCCAAGACGGTGATCCGGGTCACGTTGCAATTGCCGGAAACCCATTCCCTGGGCCGGAACTGGCTGGCCTTCAAGAAGATCATCGAAGAGAAATCCAACGGCGAACTGGAATTGCAGCTGTTTCCCTCGGCCCAGCTTTACAAGGACAAGCAGGTTCCCGAGGCCGTGGGCTCGGGCGCGATCGAGGCCGGCTCGGCCTTTCTGGGGCGTTTTGCGGGCTCGGTTCCAGCGGTCGAAGTGGTCAATCTGCCATTCTTTTTCCGCAACGAGGCCCATTTGCGCGCAGCCGTCAGCAATGGCTCGCCCATGCGCGAGATCCTGGATGCCGCCGTGCTGAAGGAAACCGGTGCGCGGGTCTTGTGGTGGCAGGCCTTCGGTCGCAACATCTATCTCGATAACGGCAAACCGATCCGCGTTCCGGCCGACCTCAAGGGCAAGAAGGTACGCACCTATGGCAAGATCCTCGGCTGGACGGTCGAGGCCCTGGGCGGTGCGCCGGTGCTGATGTCGGGCTCGAAACAGTTTCTGGCCTATCAGCAGGGTGCCGTCGATGTGGGCATGACCGGGGTCTCTGCGGTCAAGAGCCGCAAGCTCTACGAAGTCATGAAAAACATGACGCTGAGCTATGACAGCGCAATCGAATTCGTCGCGATCATGAACAACGATTTCTTCAACGCGCTGTCCCCTGAAAACCAGAAGATCATCATGGACGCCGCGGCTGTTGTGGAAAAACAGCTGCGCGACGAGGTCTATTCGGGTGAGGCCAGGATCGTGGACGATCTGCGCAGCAAGATGAATGTCGTCGATCTGACCCCGGACGAGCGCAAGCAATGGGTCGAGGCCACAAAATCCGTGATCGCGCGTTTCCGCAAATCGGTGGGCCCGATGGCAGACAAGGTGATTGCTGCGGCACAGGGCCTCTAGACAGGGCCTCTGGGCAGGCCTCAACCGATATTTTGCACAATGGCAAGGGGGGGTGGGGCCCAGGCGCTG
>CAZWXK010000032.1:0-12702 GCA_964637875.1 uncultured Rhodobacter sp. | reverse complement strand
CAGGCCTCAACCGATATTTTGCACAATGGCAAGGGGGGGTGGGGCCCAGGCGCTGCGGCCCCGTCCCCCCGACAGCGGGCCCTGCGGCCCGTTCCACCCGGGCACCCCCGTTTCAGGACTTTCAGATCTGCATGATCAGGCTTATCGACACCATTTCGGAATTCGCTGGGCGCCTTGCCGCCTGGGCCTTTTTCGCGGTCGGCTTCTTCATCACCTACGAGGTGGTGATGCGCTATTTCTTTACCATGCCGACCATCTGGGTAGACGAGGTTTCCCGCATAACCCAGATCTGGGCCGCCTATCTGGCCGCGGGCTATGCCCTGAAACATCGCGAGATGATCGTCATCGACGTGGCCTTTCGCCAGCCGGGCACACTGGCCCGCAAGCTGGTCGACAGCTTTGGCCTGATCGTGATCGCGGTCTTCTGCCTTGTCACTGTCTGGTACGGTATCGAAATCTGGTGGGCATCCACCATCCGCGGGCATACGACCGACAGCTATCTTGCGGTACCGAAATGGTTTACCCAGGCGTCGATCTGGGTTGGTTTCGGCCTGCTGCTGATGCAGGCGCTGGTTGAAATGGTCAAGGTCTGGCGCAGGCCGGCCGAGGACCAGCCAGACAGGCAGGCGGAGCCACATCCATGACATCCTTTCTGATTCTCGCCGCTCTTCTGGGGCTGATGTTCCTGCGGGTGCCGATCGCCTTTGCCCTGGGGGCGCTGGGGGTGTTTCTGCTGTGGGTCTTTCCGCTGCCGCTGAACGCCGTGCCGCAACGCCTGTATGGCACCATGGACAGTTTCGAATTGCTGGCCGTGCCGATGTTCCTGTTGATGTCCAACGTGCTGCTGAAGGGCGGGATCGGCAAGGACCTGTTTTCCGCGGTCCAGAGCTGGGTCGGCCACTGGCCGGGCGGGCTGGGGATCGCAACCATCTTGTCCTGCGGGCTGTTCTCGGCCGTCAGCGGCTCGTCGGTTGCGACGGCCGCCACCATTGGCACCGTCGCCATCCCCGAGATGACCGCGCGCGGCTATGACCGGCCCTTTGTCCTGGGCCTGCTGGCGGCTGGCGGCACGCTGGGGATACTGATACCGCCGTCTATTCCGCTGATCCTGTACGGGATCGTTACCGAAAACTCGATCCCCACCCTGTTCATGGCCGGCATCGGGCCCGGGCTGTTCCTGGCCTCGGCCTTTATCCTGTACGGCATCTCGTTTTCGCGTTTCGGCCCACATTATCGCAAGACCCCCCGCGCCAGCTGGGCCGAACGCCGACAGGCCAGCCTGCGCGCCGCGCCGACATTGTTGCTGGCCGTAGGGATCATCGGCTCGATCTATCTCGGGATCGCCACCCCCTCCGAGGCCGCCGGCGTCGGCTTTGTGCTGGCCCTGATCATCACCACTGCCCTGGGGAGGATGACCCTTGCCAAGGTTCGCGAGGCAACGCATGCCGCAATGAAGACAACCACCGTCGTGTTTCTGATCATCGCCGGAGCCAAGGTGTTTTCCTATGCGATCACGCTGTACCGCATCCCCCAGGACATTTCGCTGATGTTGTCGGGCAACATCACCAGCCCGACCCTTTTCATCCTGGCGGTGGGCCTTGTTCTGCTGTTCATGGGTTTCTTTCTGGAAAGCCTTTCCATGCTGCTGATCATGGTACCGGTTCTCTACCCGTCGCTCGAAAGCATGGGGGTCGATCCGATCTGGTTCGGCATCTTCTTTGTCGTGCTGATAGAAACCGCCCTGATAACGCCACCGGTGGGGATGAACCTGTTCATCATTCAGGGCGTAGGCAAGGCCTCGCTGGCCGAAGTGGTGCGCGGCGCCTGGCCCTTTGCGCTGATCATGTTGGCAACGGCGATGATCCTGTGGTTCTGGCAGGATCTGGCGCTGTTCATTCCTTACCGCCTCTAGGATGGCAGCGGGGGCTGTCCGTTCCTCGTATCGGCAGAGGGCTCAACCCAGCAGCCCCCGGCGCAGCAGGTTCAACCCGACGATCACCAGCACCAACAGGGTGAGACGGCGAAATCGCACCTGATCCAGCCGGTCATGCAGCCAGCTTCCCAGCACCAACCCGGCCACGGCAGGCACCAGCAACAGTGCCGAAAACGGCAATGTCCGGGCGTTCAGCACGCCCGAGTTGAGATGTGCGACAACCAGAATGATCGCACCCAGCAGAAAGGTCACACCCAGGGCGCGGGTCTGTTCCTCTTTCGGCAGATCCAGAGCCAGCAGATACAGGATCAGCGGCGGTCCCCAGACCCCGCTCATGCCGCCGATCACTCCCGAGACAATGGCGAGTCCGACCTCGGCCCTGCGACGGTGTCGCGGCGCGATGGCAATGCGCATGCCCGCAAGCTGGATGCTGCCAAAGGTCACGACCACGACCCCCAGGATGACGAACACGATCCAGGCGGGCACCTGCACCACCAGTTGCGCCGACAGGATGATCGTCACGGCAAAGACCAGGTTGTAACGCCAGTATTTGCGCAGCTCGGCAAAGCCCGCGCCAACACCGCTGCGAAACATCTGCCTTGCATTCGTGACCAATGTCGGCAGCAACAGCCCGGCCAGCGCGACCTGCGGCGGCATGAACGATCCCAGCCCGCCGATCATGATCATCGGCATGGCAAAGCCAACCGCCCCCTTCACGAATCCGGCAAGCAGCGCAATGGCAAGCGAGCCAAGCAGCGCCGAAACGCCGAAATTCTGGACAAGCTGATCAAGGAAAACCACGGGAAACCCCCTGTATTCGGGCGCAGGTTGCCAGCGGTCAGGCGGATTTGCAATGGTCATTATATGACGAATTTACTGCGCATGACGCAATTTACTTGCGCTGCGATGCAGCATTGGCTATCCCGTCGATAAGACGAATCCGCCCGAAAGACAGGAGCGCCCCATGCCCGACGCCGCGACCTCGCCCATCCTGCCCGATCTGCTGGGGCTGACCGCCTCGGTTCTCCCCGATCTCGACCGGATGGTTGATGACGCACGCAAGGCCCTGCGTGCACAGGTCGAACGCGATGGGCGTATCTCTGGCTCTGCACTCAACCAGAACCAGTATGCGGCGCATGCCCTGTCATGGCTGGCCACCTATGCCCAGGCCCTGCGCCAGATGCACGCCTGGGCGCGCGCGCTGGAAAGCGCGGGGAAATTCGGGGAAATCGAACAGCTGATCCTGCAGATCGCATTCGGCGAATACGTCACCCAGATGCTGGGCGGCATCCCCATGAGCCAGGGGGAAATGGCGCGTCTTTCCGACCTCGGCCTGTTTCCGGGTGCCTATTACAGCGAGGCCCTGAAAACCCTGACCACTGTCGCCAATACCGAACCCGCCCGTGCCGCCCTGTGTCGTCTGATGCAGGAACGCGAAGGCAGCCCCACATTCGGCGCCACCGGACTTGATGACGAGCTGGAGATGATCCGCGACCAGTTCCGCCGCTTTGCCGAGGACAAGGTCGTACCCTACGCCCATGAATGGCACCTGAAAGACGAATTCATCCCCATGTCGATCATCGACGAGATGGCCGAGCTGGGCGTCTTTGGCCTGACCATCCCCGAGGAATATGGCGGCTTCGGCTTTCCCAAGGCGGCCATGTGCGTCGTATCCGAGGAACTGTCGCGCGGCTATATCGGCGTCGGCAGCCTTGGCACACGCTCCGAGATTGCGGCCGAGCTGATCCTGTGCGGCGGCACCGAGGAACAGAAACGACGCTGGCTGCCCCTGATCGCCAGCGGCGAAAAACTGCCCACTGCGGTGTTTACCGAACCCAACACCGGATCCGACCTTGGCTCGCTGCGGACACGCGCCGTGCACGAGGGCGATGACTATGTCGTCACCGGCAACAAGACCTGGATCACCCACGCCGCCCGCACCCATGTGATGACACTGCTGGCACGCACCGACCCCGACAGCGACAACTATTCGGGCCTGTCGATGTTCCTGGCCGAAAAGGAACCGGGAGACGACACCAACCCCTTCCCCAGCCCCGGCATGACGGGCGGCGAGATCGAGGTTCTGGGTTATCGCGGCATGAAGGAATACGAAATCGGTTTCGACGCCTTTCGCGTGCCGGCGACCAACCTGCTGGGCGGTGTCGAAGGGCAGGGCTTCAAGCAGCTGATGCAGACCTTCGAAAGCGCCCGCATCCAGACCGCCGCGCGCGCCATCGGAGTGGCCCAGTCGGCGATGGAAATCGCGCTGCGTTATGCACAGGAACGCAAGCAATTCAACCAATCGATCATCGAATTTCCGCGCGTGTCATCAAAGCTGGCCATGATGGCCGTCGAGATCATGATCGCCCGTCAGCTGAGCTATCACTCCGCCCGCGAAAAGGACCAGGGCCGACGCTGCGACCTCGAAGCCGGCATGGCCAAGCTGCTGGGTGCACGCATTGCATGGGCGGCGGCCGACAATGGGGTACAGATCCACGGCGGCAACGGCTTTGCGCTGGAATATCCCATCAGCCGGGTATTGTGCGATGCCCGCATTCTGAACATCTTCGAGGGCGCGGCCGAGATACAGGCCCAGGTGATCGCGCGCCGTCTGCTGGAGGCAGGGGCGAATTGAACGCCCCAGATGGGCCCCGAACCACCTGAAATCCGGGCACGAAATCCGGGGCGGCTTCTTCTTTGCCAAAATACGCCCGCCGGAGGCGCCCCGCCATTTCCGGCGCCGCAGGCGGGGGCTGTCTGCCCCCGCACCCCCGAGAGTATTTCCCCAAAGAAGAAGCAGGGCGCCCTTGCAGCAATTTGCCGACCACCAGCATCATCGGCACCAGCGCCAGGCCACCATTGCCGCCATGCAACGCCACACCTACTGGATTTCCGTCTCGCGCGGCTCTAGCATCGCTTCATGCTCCGCTTTTCCGCCATGCGTCTCTTGTCACTTGCCCTCAGCCTGCTGGTCGCCAGCATCGTCATCTTTGCGGTGATCGAGATCATCCCGGGCGATCCGGCGGCCTACATGCTGGGCCTCAATGCAGAGCCCTCGGCAGTCGCCGCCCTGCGCGACCAGCTGGGGCTGAACGGTTCGGTGCCTCTGCGCTATTTTCACTGGGTCGCAGGCCTCGTCACCGGGGATTTCGGCGTATCCTATACCTACCGCGTGCCGGTTGCGACACTGGTTGCGGCACGGTTGTGGGTATCGCTGCCGCTTGCCCTGTTCGCGCTGGCGCTTTCAACGCTGATCGCCTTTCCGGTGGGGTTGCTGGCAGCCGCGCGGCGGGGCAAGCCTGCCGACATCGCCGTGATGGGGACGACACAGCTTGGCATAGCCGTCCCGAATTTCTGGTTCGCGATGCTGCTGGTGCTGGTTTTCGCGATACGGCTGAGATGGTTTCCGGCAGGCGGGTTCCCTGGCTGGGACCAGGGGTTCTGGGTTAATCTCAAGGCCTTGTTGCTGCCGGCCATCGCGCTGGCGCTGCCCCAGGCCAGCATCCTTGCACGGATCATGCGCTCGAGCGTTCTGGACACGCTCGACCAGGATTACATGCGCACGGCACGGGCCAAGGGGTTGACACGTGCTCAGGCCATCCGCCAGCACGCGCTGAAAAATGCGCTGATTCCGGTGTTGACCATCATTGGCATGCAGTTTTCGTTCCTGCTTGCCGGTGCCATCATCATCGAGAACGTGTTTTTCCTGCCCGGGCTGGGGCGCCTGATCTTTCAGGCCATCACCCAGCGCGACCTGATCGTGGTCGAAAGCACGGTCATGCTGCTGGTGTTTGCCGTGATCACGGTCAATTTTCTGGTCGATATCGCCTATGCTGCGGTTGACCCCCGCCTGAGGAGGCGTGGATGAAGCTGCCGCGCACGCTTGTCATCGGGGCAGTGCTGTTCGGGTTGTTCCTGGCAGCCGCGATTGTGTCCTATGTCTGGACACCCTATGACGTGACCGCGCTGGACATCGCCGCGCGCCTGCGCACGCCCGATTCCATCCACTGGTTCGGAACCGATCATTTCGGGCGCGACATATTCTCGATGATCATGGTGGGCGCGCGCACATCCATCGCGGTTGCGCTGGTTGCAGTGGTGATCGGTATGGGTATCGGGGTGCCGCTGGGTCTGGTGGCGGCGGCACGCCATGGCGGGCTGCTGGACGAGATGGTGATGCGCGGCAATGATCTGGTTTTTGCCTTTCCGTCGCTGGTGATTGCCATACTCATCACCGCCGTCTTTGGCCCATCGGCGCTGAACGCGATCATTGCCATCGGCATCTTCAACATTCCCGTCTTTGCCCGCATCTCGCGCAGCGGGGCGGTCTCGCTGTGGACGCTCGACTATGTGCTTGCCGCGCGGGTTGCGGGAAAGGGAAAATTCAGGATCAGCGTCGAGCACATCCTGCCCAACATCGCCAACCTCCTGATCGTGCAGGGCACCATCCAGTTTTCGCTGGGCATTCTGGCCGAGGCCGCGCTTTCCTATGTGGGGTTGGGCGCGCAACCCCCCGTTCCCAGCTGGGGACGGATGCTTGCCGACAGCCAGACGATGATTTCCTTTGCCCCCCACATGGCGCTGTTTCCGGGACTGGCCATCGTGCTGGCGGTGCTGGGGCTGAACCTGATGGGCGACGGGCTGCGCGACCTGCTGGATCCGCGCCTGCGCAGGTGGCGGCAATGAGGTTGCTGTCGGTACGCGACATGTCGCTGACGATCGGTGCGCTGCCGGTGCTCGATCGCATCAGCTTCGACATCGCCCGCGGCGAGATATTCGGCGTTGTCGGTGAAAGCGGCTCGGGCAAATCGATGACGGCGCTGGCCCTGATGGGGCTGTTGCCCGAGGGGGCGCGGGTGCGGGGCTCGGCCAGCTTTGAGGGGCGGCCGCTGCTGGGGTTGGCCGAGCGTGACATATGTACCATCCGTGGTGCCGGCATCGGAATGATCTTTCAGGAGCCGATGACCGCACTCGATCCCGTGCAGACAATCGGCGCACAGGTGGCGGAAACCCTGGTGATTCACGGCCGCGCGAGCCGTTCCGAGGCCTTGCGGCAGGCCCGCGCGCGGCTTGATCGGGTCGGGCTTCCAGCGCCGCGCTTTCCGCTCGATCTCTATCCGCACGAGCTGTCCGGCGGGCAGCGCCAGCGCGTCTGTATCGCCATGGCGATTGCGTTGCGCCCGCGCCTGCTGATTGCCGATGAACCGACAACCGCGCTCGACGTGACCACGCAGGCACAGATTCTGGATCTGCTGAAATCGCTGGTCGCGGACGATGGCATGGCATTGATGCTGATTACCCATGATCTGGCGGTGGTTTCCGGAATTGCCGACCACGTGGCGGTGATGCAGCGCGGCCGGATCATCGAACAGGGGCCGACGGATGAGCTGCTGCACAACATGCGCGCGCCCTATACGCGCGCGCTGTTTCGCGCGTCACACCATGTTCCGCCCAGGCGCGCAGCCGTGGCTGGCGAACCGATTCTGGATGTGCGGGCCGTTCATTGCAGCTATGCCAGCGGGCACCGGCGACTTTTCGGCAAGGCACCACGTATCCATGCGGTGCGCGGCGTCAGCTTCTGCCTGCGCAGGGGGGAAAATCTGGGCCTTGTCGGCGAGTCAGGCTGCGGGAAATCAACGCTGAGCCGGGCGATCCTGGGGCTGGAACCACTGAGCGGAGGGGAAATCCGCCTGTTTGGCCGCCCGGTCGGGCCACGCATGAATATGCGTGACCGTGCCGCGCTGCAAGTGGTGTTCCAGGATCCTTACGGCAGCTTCGACCCGCGCTGGAAGGTCGCGCGCCTGGTGGCCGAGCCGTTCAACCTGCTGCCCCGTCGTCCCGCGGACTGGCGTAGCCGGGTGGCCGAGGCGCTTGAAAGCGTGGGCCTCGACGCTGGCGACATGGAGAAATACATTCACGAGTTTTCCGGCGGGCAACGCCAACGCATTGCCATTGCCCGCGCCCTGATCCTGCGGCCCGAAGTGATCGTGCTGGACGAGGCTGTTTCGGCGCTTGATGTCTCGATACGGGCGCAGATTCTCGATCTGCTGGCCGATCTTTCCGACCGCTTCGATCTCGGCTATCTGTTCATCAGCCACGACCTTGGCGTCGTTCGCGCGATCACCGACCGGGTATTGGTGATGAAAGATGGCGAGATCGTGGAAGAAGGGCCGACAGAGGAACTGTTCAACAATCCCCGTCATGCCTATACCAGAAAACTGATCGCGGCGACGCCCCGGCTGCCCAGGATCCCGACAAGGACATTGCAAGATGACAAATGATGCGATCTGGTACCCCACCGACCGGTGTTTCATCGACGGAACCTGGCTGGCGCCGGAAAAAGGCGAATACCTTGTTGTCGAAAACCCGTCGAACGGCAGGGAAATCGCCCGGATCGCCCGCGGCCGGGGCGCGGATATCGCCGCCGCGGTTGCCGCCGCCGAAAAGGCGCGAGACGGTGAATGGGGGAGGATACCCGCCTGTCAACGGGGACGCCTGCTGGCCCGCATGGGGCGGATCGTGCTGGATCATGTCGAGGATCTCGCACAGATCGAGGCGCTGGATGTGGGCAAGCCGCTTGCGCAAGCGCGTAATGACGCGCTGGCGCTGGCGCGCTATCTGGAATTCTACGCAGGTGCCGCCGACAAGGTGATGGGCGAGACCATCCCCTATATGGAAGGCTATACCGTCTATACCCTGCGCGAGCCCCACGGCGTGACCGGCCATATCGTGCCGTGGAACTATCCGATGCAGATCATCGGCCGCAGCGTGGGCGCGGCGCTGGCCATGGGCAATGCCTGTGTGCTGAAACCCGCCGAAGAGGCCTGCCTGACGGCGCTGGCATTTGCCGAGATCGCGCGCGAGGCCGGGCTGCCGGCAGGGGCGCTGAACGTGGTGCCCGGCACTGGCGAGGAGGCCGGCGCGGCGCTGGCGTCACATCCCGGCATTCAGCATATCTCGTTTACCGGTTCGGTGACGACGGGGATGTTGATTCAGGCAGCCGCCGCGCAAAACATCGTGCCGGTCACGCTGGAACTGGGCGGGAAATCACCCCAGCTGGTGTTCGACGACGCCGATCTGGATGCGGCGGTGCCATTTCTGGTCAATGCCGGTATTCAGAACGCGGGGCAGACATGCTCGGCCTCGTCGCGCATCCTTGTGCAGCGGGGGGTTTATCAACGGGTCTGCGACATGATGACCGCGCGCTATCGCGAACTGGTCGTGGCGCCCGCGCTGGATGATCGCGATGTGGGTCCGCTGATTTCGGGCCGGCAAAAGGAAATTGTCGAGGGTTTCCTGAAAGCCGCCGATCCCGCCCGCATTCTGGCCCGCGCACATTTGGCCGATGATCTGCCCGCAGGCGGTCATTATGTTGCGCCGGCACTTTATGGCGGGGTCGATCCCGACGACCCGTTGGCACAGGCCGAGATCTTTGGTCCCGTTCAGGCGATCATCCCGTTCGAGGACGAGGAAGATGCGATCAGGATCGCCAATGGCACGCAATACGGGCTGGTGGCGTCGGTCTGGACGCGTGACGGCGCACGCCAGATGCGGCTGGCGAAACGGCTGCGTGCCGGGCAGGTTTTCATCAACAATTACGGCGCCGGTGGCGGGGTCGAGTTGCCGTTCGGTGGCGTGGGAAAGTCAGGCCACGGCCGCGAAAAGGGGTTCGAGGCGCTGTATGGGTTCAGCGTCCTGAAAACCGTCGCCGCGCGGCATGGATAGGCATGCGGATGAAATGCCCGGGAACGGTCGGCAGGGCCGGCTGGCAAGGCCGGGGGCCAGCCCCCGGACCCCCGGCGTATTTGGACAAAGAAGAAATGCGGCTCAGATCGCGGCCTTGCGGCTTTCTTCCAGATAGATTTCGCGCAGGCGTGTTGCGACCGGGCCGGGTGTGCCCGCGCCGATCGTTGCGCCGTCGATTTCGACCACCGGCATGACAAAGGTCGAGGCCGAGGTAATGAATGCCTCGTCCGCCTCTTGCGCCTCTTCAATGGTAAAGGGGCGTTCCTCGACCTCCATCTGTGCCTCGCGGGCAAAACGCAGCACGGCCGCGCGGGTGATGCCGTGCAGGATGTCGGTGCTGAGGTGGCGGGTGATGATACGCCCGCCCTTGACGATATAGGCGTTGTTGGATGTGCCTTCGGTGACATGGCCATCCTCGACCAGCCAGGCATCGTCGCAACCGGCCGCCCTGGCCATCATCTTGCCCATGCTGGGGTAAAGGAGCTGCACCGTCTTGATGTCGCGCCGGTGCCAGCGCAGATCGTCGATCGAGATGACCTTGATCCCCTTTTTTGCCGCCGGATTGTCGGCAAGGCCCGGCTTGTTCTGGGTGAACAGCACGATGGTTGCGGGGGTTTCCTCGGGGTCGGGAAAGACGAAATCGCGGTCGGCCGGGGCGCCGCGGGTGATCTGCAGATAGACCATGCCCTCGATCACATGGTTGCGGCGCAGCAGTTCGCGGTGGATTTCAAGAAGTTCGTCCATCGTGACCGGCGAGGCCATGTCCAGTTCGCCCAGCGAGCGTTGCAGGCGTCTGGCGTGGCCGTCGAAATCGACCAGCTTGCCATCAAGAACCGAAGTTACCTCATACACCCCGTCGGCCATCAGGAAGCCCCGGTCAAAGATCGACACCCTGGCCTCGGCCTCGGGCAGGTATTCTCCGTTCAGATAGACTATGCGGCTCATCTTTCTTTCCCCTGTTTCTAACCCCACAGCGCGGCATCGGGCGGGTGAACACCCCTTTCATCGAAATGCAGCGCGTTGTCCCGGTCTTGGGCCAGCAGAAGCGGGCCGTCAAGATCCGTGAATGCCGCGCCCTGGGCCAGCAGCACCGCCGGCGCCATGGCCAGCGAGCTGCCGACCATGCAGCCGACCATCACGCGATAGCCCCGTGCAAGCGCGGCCTCGCGCAGGGCCAGCGCCTCGGTCAGGCCGCCGGTCTTGTCCAGCTTGATGTTGACGATGTCGTATTTGTCTTTCAGCGCGGACAGGCTGGCGCGGTCGTGGCAGCTTTCGTCGGCACAGACCGGCAACACGCGATCCATGGTCAGCAGGGCGTCGTCGTGACCCGCCGGCAAGGGCTGTTCGACCATCTCGACGCCAAGATCGACCAGAACCGGGGCAAGGCGGGCATAGAGGGCGGGCGTCCAGCCCTCGTTGGCATCGACGATGATGCGGGCGTCCGGCGCGCCCTGCCGCACCGCCCGGATACGCGCGATGTCCTGATCCCCGCCACCCAGCTTGGTCTTCAGCAGCGGGAGGTGGGCATTTTCGGCGGCCTGATCTCGCATCTTGTCCGGGCTGTCCAGCGACAGGGTATAGGCGGTGATTTCAGGGCCCGGCGCGGGCAGGCCCGCAAGATCCCAGGCGCGGCGGCCGGTCTGCTTGCATTCCAGATCCCACAGCGCGCAATCGACGGCGTTGCGGGCGGCACCGGGGGGCAGGGCCGATTGCAGTTCGGCACGCGTGATCGGCAGCGCCAGGGATTCGATCTGTTCGGTGACGGATTCAGGCGATTCGCCATAGCGCGCATAGGGCACGCATTCGCCCCAGCCGGTCACGCCGTCCTGTGTGACGCGCACGGTCAGCACCTGCGCCACGCTGCGCGCGCCGCGCGAGATGGTGAAAAGGCGTGCAAAGGGGAAGGTATCCCTGGTGACTGTCAGTTTCATTTTGCAAACCTGCTCTTGTGATTCCACAGCTGCGACATTGAACTTTCCCTTATCCGGATCACAATGTGATCCGGTTCGCGCCCGACCCCGCCCCCCGGGGTCGGGCGCGAACCTCTCTTGCTGCCGGATCATTGTGTTGCAGATTTTTACCCCACGGCATCAGATCATTTCCAACGCATCCACCAGACGCCCCGCGCCCTGACGATAGGGGTCAACCGCGGGCAGGCCCATGCGGGTTTCGATATCCGCAAGGCAGGCCAGGGCCTCGTCCTCGGCCATGTTTGCGGTGTTGACCGAGATCCCGACCACCTGACAGGCGGGGTTGACGACACGGGCCAGTGTCAGGGCCAGATCGCGGAGTTCCTCGAGCGAAGGCAGCTGATAGTCGGGCAGGCCGCGCATATGCGCGCGTGTGGGTTCATGGCACAGGACCAGGGCATCGGGCTGGCCGCCATGGACCAGGGCCATGGTGACGCCAGAATAGGATGCATGGAACAGCGAACCCTGCCCCTCGATCAGGTCCCAGTGGTCGGGCGTATTGTCGGGCGAGATCGTTTCCACCGCCCCGGCCATGAAATCGGCGACCACCGCATCGAGCGGCACGCCATTGCCGGTGATCAATATGCCCGTCTGGCCGGTTGCGCGGAAATCGGCATTCATGCCGCGCGCGCGCATCTCGCGTTCCATGGCAAGGGCGGTATACATCTTGCCGACCGAGCAATCCGTGCCCACCGCAAGGCAACGCTTGCCGCCGCGCCGCTTGCCGCTGGCAACCGGATAATCCCGCTCGGGGATGCGCACATCGTGCAGTTCACGCCCGTTCGCCCTGGCGGCCGCGACGAGATCGGGCTCGTCCCTCAGCAGGTTGTGCAGCCCCGAGGCAATGTCGAGGCCCGCCTCGATCGCCTCGACCAGCACCTCTTTCCAAGCGTCCGAGATCACCCCTCCGCGATTGGCAACCCCGATCACCAGCGTTTTCGCGCCGGTGTCAACAGCCTGTTGAACGGACATTTCGTCAAGGCCCAGATCGGCCTTGCACCCCACGGCAATCGCTTGAACGGCTTCGGATTCCCTTTGGCGGCGAAATGTGAT
>CAZWXK010000031.1:21754-28580 GCA_964637875.1 uncultured Rhodobacter sp. | reverse complement strand
GGCCCAAGGGTGTCTCAGCCCGCGGCCGAAACCGCCCGGCGCAGGCCGTTTTCATGGGCGTTGCGGATGTTGTCGAGCGTGACCGAGGATGCGCCCAGCATGATGTCGCCGCCTTCGCAACGCCCGATCAGGCGCGCCGGCACGCCCGCCTTTTCGGCCGCCTCCAGCAGGCGCGCGGCCTTGCGGGTGGCCAGCAGATAACGTGCCTGATCCTCGCCAAAGAACCAGCCGGTATCGCCGCCCTCCAGCCGCACGCCGACATTACCCGCCAGCGCCATCTCGGTTGCCGCCAGCGCCAGCCCGCCATCGGACAGGTCATGGGCCGCCGAGATCAGCCCGCGCGCATGGGCCTTGCGGACGAATTCGCCATTGCGGCGCTCGGCCTTGAGGTCAACGGGCGGGGCCTCGCCCTCGTTTCGGCCGAACAGTTCGGCCAGCAGGGCCGACTGGCCGAGATGGCCGCGGGTTTCGCCGATCAATACCAGATCGTCGCCCTCATGCGGGATCATGCGGATCAGTTGATCCAGGCTTTCCAGCAGCCCCACCGCGCCAATCGTGGGGGTGGGCAGGATCGCCTCGCCATCGGTTTCGTTGTACAGGCTGACATTGCCGGAAACGATGGGCATGTCCAGCATGCTGACGGCCAGGCCGATGCCCTTGATGCAGGAAACGAACTGGCCCATGATCTCGGGCTTTTCGGGGTTGCCGAAATTCAGGTTGTCGGTGCTGGCCAGCGGTTTTGCGCCGGTTGCGCACAGGTTGCGGAATGCCTCGGCCACGGCCTGCTTGCCGCCCTCGAAGGGGTCGGCCTTGCAATAGCGCGGCGTCACGTCGCAGGTCATGGCCAGCGCCTTGCCGGTGTCATGCACCCGCACGACGCCCGCGTCGGATCCGGGCCGCACAACCGTGTCGGCCATCACCATGTGGTCATATTGTTCCCACACCCAGGCGCGCGAGGCGTAATTCGGCGTATCCACCAGTTTCAGCAGGGCCTCGGCCGGGTCGATTTCGGGAATGTCGCCCAGGGCCGCGGGTGCGGGCGGGGTCGCGCGGGGGCGGTCATATTCGGGGGCCTCGCCCGACAGCGCCTTGAGCGGCAGGTCGGCCACCAGTTCATTGCCGTGAAAGATCAGGAAACGGTCCTGGGCGATGGTTTCCCCGACAATGGCGAAATCCAGATCCCATTTCTCGAATACCGCCTTGGCGACGTCTTCCTTTTCGGGATCCAGCACCATCAGCATGCGTTCCTGGCTCTCCGACAGCATCATTTCATAGGCGGTCATGTTTTCTTCGCGCACCGGCACGCGATCGAGGTCGAGCCGGATGCCCAGATTGCCCTTGTCGCCCATCTCGACGGCGCTGCATGTCAGCCCCGCCGCGCCCATGTCCTGGATCGAGATCACCGCCCCGGTCTCCATCAGCTCCAGCGTGGCCTCCATCAGGCGTTTTTCGGTAAAGGGGTCGCCGACCTGCACGGTGGGGCGCTTGTCCTCGATGGTGTCGTCGAATTCGGCCGAGGCCATGGTGGCGCCGCCCACGCCGTCGCGCCCGGTCTTGGCGCCCAGATAGACGACAGGCCGGCCCACGCCGCTGGCGGCCGAGTAGAATATCCTGTCGGCATCCGCCAGGCCCGCGGCAAAGGCGTTGACCAGACAGTTGCCGTCATAGGCCGCGTCAAAGCGCAGCTCGCCGCCGATGGTGGGCACGCCGAAACAGTTGCCATAGCCGCCGATGCCCTCGACCACGCCATTCACCAGCGATTTCGTTTTCGGGTGGTCGATGCGCCCGAAAGACAGGCTGTTCATGGCGGCAATCGGGCGCGCCCCCATGGTAAACACGTCGCGCAGGATGCCGCCAACGCCGGTGGCCGCGCCCTGATAGGGCTCGATATAGGAGGGGTGGTTGTGGCTTTCCATCTTGAACACCACCGCCTGCCCGTCGCCGATATCGACGACACCGGCATTTTCACCGGGGCCGCAAATCACCTGCGGCCCCTCGGTGGGCAGCGTGCGCAGCCATTTTTTCGAGCTCTTGTAGGAACAATGCTCGTTCCACATGGCCGAAAAGATGCCCAGCTCGGTAAAGCTGGGCGTGCGTCCCAGCAGGTCGAGGATACGCTGATACTCGTCGGGTTTCAGGCCGTGGGCCTCGATCAGCTCGTCGGTGATTTCGGGTTCGGTTTGCAACTGTTTTCCCCCAGGGCTGGCGATGTGCGGGTGGTGTCAGGGCCTTTTAGGGCGCCGAGGGTGCAAACGGAAGGGCCAATTCGCCCGCGCAGCGGCGGTCTGTGCCGATAGGGGGCGGGGACCGGGAATTGGGCGGGCAGATTCGCTCGGGGGCTGCGTCGAGGATGGCGCTTTCCCCTTGCTGGAGGGTTGACGCGGGTCGATGGTCACACCTTCTTGAAATTATCCCCCGGAAACGCCATTTGCCCTGCTTGCAAACATGCGCGTGCCTAGGTAGGGTGCCGCGACTTTGAAACGGGCGGGAAATCACCGCCGACGCACAGAGGACTCTCTTTCATGTTCATCACTCCTGCTTATGCGCAGACGGCGGCCGGCGGCGGTCTCGGGGGCGTGGGCCAGTTCATCCCGCTCATCCTGATCTTCGCGATCATGTATTTCCTGCTGATCCGTCCGCAGCAGAAGAAGGCCAAGGAACACAAGGCCATGATCGATGCCCTGCGCCGGGGCGATCAGATCGTGACCCAGGGCGGCATCATCGGCAAGGTCACCAAGGTCAAGGAAAACAACGAGGTCGAGGTCGAGATCGCCCAGGGTGTCAAGGTGCGGGTGGTGCAGAACACCATCGCCACCGTCCTGTCAAAGACCGAACCGGTCGAAAAGTGATCGCCCGGACGCGCTCCGACAGGCCCCTCAATCGGCCCCCCAACAGGATCGAATCGCCATGCTCCAGTTTTCCCTGTGGAAAAAGTTACTGATCCTGGGAATTTGCGTTCTCGGGTTCGTCTTTGCACTGCCCAATGCCTTTTATACGCGCGTGGAAAAGCATAACGATGCCGCCGCGCAGCTGGCCAAGGGCCTGCCCATGACGCCCGAGCGCAAGGCCGCCTATGAGGGCTGGCCCGACTGGATGCCCAATGACCTGGTCAATCTGGGCCTCGACCTGAGGGGCGGCGCGCATCTGCTGGCCGAGGTCAAGGTCGAGGATGTCTATGCCGCGCGGATGAATTCGCTCTGGCCCGAGGTGCGCGATGCCCTGCGCAAGGCGCGCGCCGAGATCGGCACCATCCGCCGCCAGGACAGCCCGCCGGGCGAGTTGATCGTCAAGATATCCAGGCCCGAGAAAATCGCCCGCGCCGTCGAAATCGTCAAGGGCCTGTCGCGCCCCGTGGTCAGCCTGGCCGGAATCGGCACGCGCGATCTGGATGTGCGGGCCGAGAATGGCGAGATCATCATTTCGCTGTCCGAGGCAGAAAAGATCGCCACAGACCAGCGCACCGTCGAACAGTCGCTTGAAATCATCCGGCGCCGGATCGACGAGGTCGGCACGCGCGAACCCACCATCCAGCGCCAGGGCGATCGCCGCATCCTGATCGAGGTACCCGGCATCGGCTCGGCCGAGGAATTGAAACAGCTGATCGGCACCACGGCCAAGCTGGCCTTTCATGCGGTCGTGCGCGAAACCCGCGACAAGAATGCGCGCCCCGGTCCCGGCAACATCATCGTGCCGGACATGGATGACCCCAACCTTTATTACATCCTCGACAAGAGCCCCGTCGTGACCGGCGAGGAGCTGGTCGATGCGCAGCCCTCGTTCGACCAGAATGGCCGGCCGGCGGTCAGCTTCCGCTTTGATGCGTCGGGGGGGCGAAAATTCGGCATCTACACGGCCGAGAATATCGGCAAGCCATTTGCCATCGTGCTTGACAACAAGGTGATCTCGGCCCCCGTGATCCAGGCCCATATCGCCGGCGGATCGGGCATCATCACCGGCAACTTCACCGTCGAGGAGAGTACCAAGCTGGCCGTGCTGCTGCGCGCCGGCGCCCTGCCCGCGGGGATGAAGTTCCTCGAGGAACGCACCATCGGCCCCGAGCTGGGCCAGGACAGCATCGACGCCGGCAAGATTGCCACCATCGTGGCCTTTGTCGCGGTGCTGTCCTTCATGGTTCTCAGCTATGGGTTGTTCGGGGTATTCGCAAATGTGGCCTTGCTGATGAATGTGGTGATCCTGTTTGCGATGCTGTCGATCATGGGGGCCACGCTGACATTGCCGGGCATCGCCGGCATCGTGCTGACGATCGGCATGGCAGTCGATGCGAACGTGCTGATCTACGAGCGCATCCGCGAGGAACTGCATTCCGCCAAGGGCCCCGCGCGGGCGATCGAGCTGGGCTTTGAAAAGGCGTTGTCGGCAATCATCGACGCCAACGTGACCACGCTGATTGCGGCGGTGATCCTGTTTGCCATGGGCTCGGGGCCGGTCAGGGGCTTTGCAGTGACCCTGGGTCTGGGTATCGTGACCTCGGTCTTTACTGCCATATGGGTGACGCGTCTGCTGATCTCGATCTGGTTCCACTGGCGCCGTCCGCGCACAATCGTCATCTAGGGAAGGAATCCGCGACATGACCTTTCGTCTGAAAATGGTTCCGTCGAAAACCAACATCGATTTCTTCCGTTATGCCAAGGTGACCTTCGGGGCATCGACCATCCTGGTCGTGCTGTCGATCGTGGCGGCGCTGACCATGGGGTTGAATTTCGGCATCGATTTCCGCGGAGGCACGACGATCCGCACCGAAAGCGCCAAGAAGGTCGATATCGGGGAATACCGAAAGACATTGAAACCGCTGGATCTGGGGGATGTGTCGATTACCGAGGTGTTCGACCCCTCCTTTGGCCCCGGCAAGAACGTGACCCAGATCCGCATCGAACAGCAGAAGGGCGGCGAGGCCGCCACTGTCGAGATCATCACCAGGGTCAAGACCGCGTTGCGCAAGATCGACCCCAACATGAAGTTCCCCTCGATCGAAAGCGTGGGGCCCAAGGTCTCGGGCGAGCTGATCAAGACCGCGGTTCTGGCGGTGGTGCTGTCAAACCTTGCGGTGCTTTTCTATATATGGTTGCGATTCGAGTGGCAGTTCAGCCTGGGCGCGGTCATCGCGCTGGTGCATGACGTGACGCTGACCATCGGAATATTCTCGGTCCTGCAACTGAAATTCGACCTCACCATCATTGCGGCGCTGCTGACCATCGTGGGCTATTCGCTGAACGATACGGTGGTCGTGTTCGACCGGGTGCGCGAGAATCTGCGACGCTACAAGAAGATGGAGCTGAAGGATCTGCTGAGCCTGTCGATCAACGAAACCCTGTCGCGCACGGTGATGACCTCGTTCACGACCCTGATTGCGCTGATCGCCCTGCTGGTACTGGGCGGCGACGTGATCCGCGGTTTCGTGTTCGCGATGACCTGGGGCATCATTGTCGGCACCTATTCGTCGGTGTTCGTTGCCTCGACGATCCTGCTGCGCCTGGGGGTCAAGCGTGACTGGACCAAGAACAGCAAGGGCGCCGGCACCAAATACGCCAATATCGACGCTTGATCGATCCGGTCCTGACCGCAGGCCGGGTCGCGCTTGACGCGGCGCTGGCGACCGACGGAATATGGACCCTTGTCATTGCCGTCACCCTGGCGGGGCTGGTGCGCGGGTTTTCCGGGTTCGGCACGACCATGATCTACATGCCCTTTGCGGCCGGAATTCTGCCCCCGGTCTGGGCGCTGGTGACGATCCTGGTCCTTGACGTTTTCGGGCCGCTGCCCAACATCCCGCGGGCCCTGCGCGAGGGCGAGCCGCGCGATGTCGGCCGCCTGGCCCTGGGGGCGGTGGTGGCCATGCCCCTGGGGGTCTGGCTGCTGACGCGCCTTGATCCGGTCCTGTTTCGGTGGATCCTGTCGGCAATCTCGCTGGGGCTGCTGGCCCTGCTGGTCGGGGGGTGGCGCTGGCAGGGGCGGCTGGCGCCTGTGACCCTGCTTGGCGTGGGCGCGGTCGCGGGGTTCCTGGGCGGGCTGGCGGGGCTGTCCGGGCCGCCTGTGATCATGTTGTACATGTCGTCGGCGCGCATGGTTGCGGTGATCCGGGCCAACATCCTGCTGTTTCTGGCGCTGACCGATCTGATCGGCCTGACAGTGGTCGGGTCAAGGGGCCTGCTGCTGCCCGAGCCGGTGATGATCGGGGCGATCCTGACCTTGCCCTATCTTCTGGCAAATCTGGCTGGAGCGGCTATATTCGTGCCCGGCAGGGCGAGGCTCTATCGCGGGGTCGCCTATCTGTTGATCGCCGCGTCCAGCATCGTGAACCTGCCGCTGTTTTCCTGAGGTGCGCCATGGAACTGCACGAGATGAATTTTGCCGGCCAGATCCCGGTCGAGGGATATGGGCCGGGCTTTTTCCGCCTTGGCGGCGAGGTGTTTCACGGCCCTGTCCTGTTGCTGCCGTCGGGGCCGCAGCGCTGGGACGATGTCGATGACTTTGCGCCGCTGATCGCGCGTGCCTCCGAGATAGATGTCCTGTTCGTGGGGCTGGGGGCCGAGATCGACCTGCTTGCCCTTGAAACCCGGGCCGGGCTTGAAAATGCCGGGATCGGGGTCGAGGTGATGGCGACGCCTTCGGCCTGTCGCACCTATAACGTGCTGTTGGCCGAGGGGCGACGGGTCGCGGCCGCGCTGATCCCGGTCTGAGGGCGCCGCGGCGGCGGCCGGGCTCCGAGGGGGGGCTCCGAGGGGGGCAAGGTCAACGGCCAGGATCGGCGGCCGGGGGCAGCGGCCCGGGGGCAGCGGCAGCGTCCTCGGCGGCATCAGGGGGCAGG
>CAZWXK010000031.1:19555-21654 GCA_964637875.1 uncultured Rhodobacter sp. | reverse complement strand
GGCTCTCAGTCGGTGCCCCGATAGGGTTCGACATATTGCAGCGCCATGTCCCATGGAAAGAAGATCCAGGTATCCTGGCTGACCTCGGTGATATAGGTGTCAACCATCGGCTTGCCCTTGGGCTTGGCATAGACGGTTGCGTAATGGGCATTGGGGAACATCGCGCGCACGACCTCGAGCGTCTTGCCGCTGTCCACCAGATCGTCGATTATCAGCACGCCTTCGCCATCGCCCAGAAGGGCCTTGTCGGGTGATTTCAATACCTTGGCGTCCGTTTGTGTCTGGTGGTCATAAGATTTGACCGAGATCGTGTCCACCGTGCGGATATCCAGCTCGCGCGCGACGATCATCGCCGGGGCCATGCCGCCGCGGGTGATGGCGACGACGGCCTTCCATGCGCCGTCATCGGGCCCCTGGCCGTCCAGGCGCCAGGCCAGCGCGCGGCTGTCGCGGTGCATCTGGTCCCAGCTGACATGAAAACCCTTCTCGTGGGGCAGGCGTTCGGACATCATTTCCTCCTGGTGACGATATCGATGTCGGGGGCGTCGATGGCCTTCATGCCCACCACGTTGTATCCCGCATCCACATGCAGCACCTCGCCGGTGACGCCCGAGCCCAGATCGGACAGCAGATACAGCGCCGATTTGCCGACATCCTCCAGCGTCACGTTGCGGCGGAGCGGCGAATTCAGCTGGTTCCATTTCATGATATAGCGGAAATCGCCGATGCCGCTGGCGGCCAGCGTTTTCACGGTGCCGGCGGAAATGGCGTTGACGCGGATATTGTCCTTGCCCAGATCCTCGGCCATGTAGCGCACGCTGGCCTCGAGCGCGGCCTTGGCCACCCCCATCACGTTGTAATGCGGCATGACCTTTTCGGCGCCGTAATAGGTGAGCGTCAGCATCGACCCGCCGTCACCCATCAACTTTTCGGCGCGCTGGGCGACCGCGGTAAAGGAATAGACGGAAATATCCATCGTCATGCGGAAATTGTCGGCCGTGGTGTCGATGTAGCGGCCCCTGAGCTGGGACTTGTCGGAATAGCCGATCGCATGCACCAGAAAGTCGATCCCGCCCCATGCCGCGCGCAGGGTCTCGAACAGCGCGTCGATCGAGGCGCCGTCGGTCACGTCGCATTCCAGGACATGGGCAACGCCCAGCTGCTCGGCCAGCGGTCTGACCCGTTTGCCCAGGACCTCGCCCTGATAGGAAAAGGCCATCTCGGCACCCTCGGCCGCCAGGGCGCGGGCGATTCCCCAGGCCATGGACTTGTCATTGGCAACGCCCATGATCAGGCCGCGCTTGCCGCTCATCAAACCACTCATTCCCCGCCCTCGCGTCAGTTGTCGGATACACCCGTTTATGCCAAGCGGGGCAGGGCTTCAAGACCGCACGGCCCATGCTGGCGGGGGCTTTCGGGGCCTTTTGGCGGGCGCGCGCGCATTTCGCGCTGGCCTTGCGGCACGGGCGCGCTAAAAGGGATGGCGCGTTTTGGCAGCAGCAGGTCAGGAGGAGCGGGCAGATGAGCGACAGGACGGGAATCTTTGCAGGCGACGATCCCCTTGTCATCGCGCGGCGCTGGCTGCGCGAGGCCGAAGAGTCCGAGCCCAACGACCCCAACGCGATCGCGCTGGCCACCGTCGATGACGAGGGGATGCCCGATGTGCGCATGGTCCTGCTCAAGGAAATCGAGGATGACGGGTTTCTTTTCTACACCAATTACGCGAGTGCCAAGGCCCGCCAGATCGAGGCCACCGGCAAGGCGGCCTTTGTCATGCACTGGAAATCCCTGCGCCGCCAGATCCGTGTGCGCGGCGTGGTGGAAAAGGAGGACGGCCCCAGGGCCGACGCCTATTTCGCCTCGCGATCCCTCAAGAGCAGGCTGGGCGCCTGGGCCTCGGCGCAGAGCCGGCCGCTGGCCTCGCGCGCGGCCCTGATGGCCGAGGTCGCCCGTGTCGGCGCGCGATATGGCACCAATCCGCCGCGTCCGCCGTTCTGGGGTGGCTTTCGCATCATCCCGCGCGAGATCGAGTTCTGGGCCGACGGTGCCTTTCGTCTGCACGATCGTTTTCGCTGGGTCCGCGCGCCCGGAACCGGGGG
>CAZWXK010000031.1:18120-19455 GCA_964637875.1 uncultured Rhodobacter sp. | reverse complement strand
CCCCTGAGCCCGGACAGCGGGCCGCCGGGGCCCGAAAAACCCCCTTTTTTCGGTGTGTTGTCGGAATTGGTCAAAAACATGGACCGATTTCCGGCGGAAATGCTGGAAACATCATCCTCTTGCTGCTAGTCTTTCGGACCAGGGTCAACGAAAAGGTAGCTTGGAAAAGGTGGGACAGGAAGGGACGGTGACGGGCCATGTCAAATGGTTCGATGCGTCAAGGGGGTTTGGCTTTATCATAGCCGAGGGATGTGGCGGAGATATTCTGCTCCATGCCAATGTCCTGCGCATGTATGGGC
Organism: uncultured Rhodobacter sp.; assembly: GCA_964637875.1. Taxonomy (GTDB): domain Bacteria; phylum Pseudomonadota; class Alphaproteobacteria; order Rhodobacterales; family Rhodobacteraceae; genus UBA5972. The sequence goes on along the minus strand of CAZWXK010000031.1, from coordinate 19,156 downwards.
GCAATTCGGTCGCCAGCGGCGCCCGGATCAGGGCCGAAATCCGACAGACCGACAAGGGGTGCCACGCGATCCGCATCCTTGAAATCGAGGCGCCGCCCCCTCAGGGCGGGTTGCGCGCGCTGCGCAGGATGCTGGGCGAGGGGGGGCAGCTCGAAACCGACGCGCGGCTGCAACCTGCACGCGTAAAGTGGTACGATCCCGTCAAGGGGTTCGGCTTTGCCAACATCTTTGCCGAACCCGGCGACATATTCATCCATGCCGAGGTCTTGCAGGCATGTGGCCTGGCCGGGCTCGAACAGGGCGAGGCCATCGCGCTGCGGGTGGCCAGGGGGCCGCGCGGGATGCTTGCCTGGGACGTGCGGGTATGGGACCATGCGCTCGAGGTCGGTCCCGCCGCGCCGGGCGACGGGCAGGACGCCCGGGCGGGGGCCGATTGATGGGGGCAATTGGGGGGCGATCGGTATGCGCCGTTTTCTGTTGATGCTGATTCTCGTGCTGGCGCCACCGGTGGCGGCGGTCGCTCCTGCGCGCGCCGCCGGCGATTCCGCGGCCGCTGTCGGCAGTCCCGGTTCCTGTGCCCCCGGCAAGGCCTATCTCAGGGGCAGCTGGGGGCAGGCCGCCTTTGATGTCGAGATCGCCGCCGACAGCGACAGCCGGGCGCGGGGGTTGATGTTCCGCCGTTCGCTGGACGATTTCGCCGGCATGTTGTTCATCTTTGAACGCCCCCAGAGGGCGCAGTTCTGGATGAAGAATACCCTGATCCCGCTGGACATGCTGTTTCTTGACAAGCGTGGCGTCGTGCGGCGGATCAAGGAAAATGCCACCCCGCAGAGCCTGGCCCTGATCGATGGCGGCGACGGGGTTCTGGCCGTGCTCGAGGTCAGGGGCGGTACGGTTGCCCGGCTGGGCCTGACGCCGGGCACCGAGATGCGCAACCCCGCCTTTGGCGCGGATGCGGCCTGGCCCTGTCGCTGAGCGGGTGGTCGCGCCGGATGGTGCGGCCCAGGGTGCTGCGGCCAGGGTGCTGCGGCCAGGG
>CAZWXK010000031.1:3132-18020 GCA_964637875.1 uncultured Rhodobacter sp. | reverse complement strand
TGCGGCCAGGGGCAGGGAATTCTCCCTTTCCAACCGCCTTTCCTGACTGTAGACATGCCTGCACCAGACGGGGCGTGGCGCAGCCTGGTAGCGCGACGGTTTTGGGTACCGTAGGTCGCTGGTTCGAATCCAGTCGCCCCGACCAGCAGCCCCGGCCGGCATTATCCGGCCGGGCGGCAACGAGGTTTTCACATGGCCGCATTTTCCCGGTATGGCCCGTGGTGGCTCTTTGCGGCGTTGCTCAGCCTGTCGTTGCAGATCGGTCTGCCGATTGCCGGAGACGAGGCCTATTTCGTCTCGTGGGGCCAGAGCCTGCGCGCGGGTTTCTATGATCATCCACCCTTGCCGGGCTGGATTTCCTTTGCCCTGTGGCGACTGGCCGAGGGGCTGGGGCTGGCCAGCCAGGGCCCGCTGCATCGCGTTTTCGCCCTGGCTCTGGGGCTGGCCGCGCTGTGGCTGATGTCCTGGCGTATCCGGCGGATGCCCGGGCGCGATGCCGGCGGGGCGGTGCTGTTGCTGGCGTTGACGCCGGGTTTTCTGCTGCTGTTCAACCTGTTTCTGAACGACACCATCCTTGCGGCGGCGACACTGGTATTCGTGATCGCGACCGAGCGCGCCTTTCGCGGCGGCCCGGCGGCATGGGTCGTGGGCGCGGGGCTGGCACTGGCGGCGATGTTGCTGACCAAATATACCGGCGCGGTGATCTATCTGGGCCTGTTGCTGGCATTGGCAAGCTGGCCATCGGCATGGCGCTTTCTTTTCGGGCGGATGGTGGCGATTTCGGCGATCGCGCTGGCGCCGTTCCTGTGGCATCTGTGGTGGAACCTGAACAATTGCGACGTCAATCTTGCGTTCAACTTCATCTTCCGCATTGACCGTGCCGCCGGCTGGGGGCCGGCCTGGCTGGCGCTGACGCTGGTGCTGATGGCGGGTCTGCCCGGCCTGGCGGCGCTGTGGGTGTTGTTGCGCAACCTGCGGGCCGGGCACAGGCCCGATTTCTTTGGCCGTCTTTTCATGGGAACCCTTGTCGTCATGTTGCTGATCGCGCTGTGGCGGCGCGATTTCGGCGTGAACTGGGGCGCGCCGGTGGGATTTCTTGCGGTACTTGCCCTGGCCGAGGCGGCGCCGGGGCGGCTGTGGCCGCGGCTGCGGGGCGCGGCCGTGCTGTTGGGCGGGGTTGTTCTGGTGCCGGTCGCGTTGCTGGCTCTGGGGCTGCGCTTCATGTGGATTGCGCCCGAGACCGTCCTGCCCGCGCGCCAGGCGCAATGGATGCGGTTCCACTATGATCTGGATGAGGGCCGGCTTGATGCGCCGCTGCGGGGGCTGGCGCGCGGGCGTGTGGTTGCGGCGCTGGAATATGGCACCGGCGCGATGCTGATCAATCGGGGATTCGACGCGGTGGTGCTGTCGCGATCGGTCTATGGGCGCAATGCCGATCTGCGTGTCGATTTTCGCGCCCTTGCGGGGCGCAATCTTGTGGTCGTCGGGCCCGCCGGCACGCTCGGGGCCGACGAGGTGAGTCGCCTGTTCCAGAGCGCCTCCATCGCCCCGCTGCCCGGGAATCGCGCAACATTCCCGGCCCTGGAGGGGTGGGGGTTTCGCTTTGAAAATTACCTTGATGACTGGATTAAACCAGTAATATCAAAATATTACGACAAGAACTTTTTACCCGTTCGCGCCTGTTTCATGGATCGCTATGCAGAGTCCCCGACAAGCCGGCCCATGAACGGCACGCAGGCGCGATCGGGCTCCTAGAGGTCGAAAGCGAATCATTTCCACCCGTGGTCGCGGGGGCATCGCAAGGCGGCTGATCGGGGCCTGATCGCGGCCCGGCCATGCGCGTGCAAACCGCAACCCGGCCCCGCCCGGGTGGTTGTCATGTCTTAGGCGGATGCCGGAAATCCTTGTTTTGCAGCCCCTTTCGCGCCCCCTTTTCGATGGTGTCCGGGCGGGCCTGACCGGTGGTTGAACGGGCTCGGGCGCGGCGGGCTGTCAGGGCCGGGCCGGGGGCGTGTCGCGGGGGTTTTCATTCTGTTCCGTCCGTCGCCCGGCGGGCCGGAACGAGGGCTGAATCCGGTTAATATCAAGTCAACCGGAAAATGTGACAAATTCGTGAATAAATTCGTTGACCCATGCCCCCAACCTACGCCACCTTGTAGGCACCCCACGGGGCAACACCACATCTAGTAGTTTGCGGCAGAGCAGCAAGACCCCCGGTGGGGCCGTGTTGTGGGCCGGGCGGGCCGAAATGCCCCGTTCGGCGGCAGGCGGCGACTCTGCTCTCGAATGCGGGGGATGTGGCGCCACGGGGGTGACGGCGGGCCTGATGCCACTGGCGGGATGCCACAGGGAACAGGCCTGGATCTGGGACAAAAAGACCGACAAACGGACGGGGCAGACAATGAAGATAGAACGCAAATTCACCCGCGGCGGAGATGCCTACGAGGATATCGCCTTCACGACGACCAGCTCGGAAATCCGCAACCCTGACGGCACCGTGGTCTTTGCGTTGGACGAGATCGAGATCCCCGCGTCCTGGTCGCAGGTTGCCGCCGACGTTCTGGCGCAGAAATATTTCCGCAAGGCCGGTGTGCCCGCGCGGCTGAAACGGGTGCCGGAAAAGGGCGTTCCCGAATTCCTGTGGCGCTCGGTGCCCGATGACAAGGCGCTGGCAGAACTGCCCGAAGATCAACGTTTCGGCGGCGAAACATCGGCCAGGCAGGTGTTCGACCGGCTGGCGGGCGCCTGGGCCTATTGGGGCTGGAAGGGTGGCAATTTCTCCACCGAGGAGGACGCCCGCGCCTATTTCGACGAGATGCGCCACATGCTGGCCAGACAGATGGCCGCGCCCAACAGCCCGCAATGGTTCAACACCGGCCTGCATTGGGCCTATGGCATCGACGGCCCCAGCCAGGGCCATTACTATGTCGATTTCACGACCGGCAAGCTGGTGCGCTCGAAATCCGCCTATGAGCATCCGCAGCCCCATGCCTGCTTTATCCAGTCGGTCAATGACGACCTGGTGAACGAGGGCGGCATCATGGATCTGTGGGTGCGCGAGGCCCGCCTGTTCAAATACGGATCCGGCACCGGCACCAATTTCAGCAGCCTGCGCGGCGCCAACGAGCCCCTGGGCGGCGGCGGCAAGTCATCGGGTCTGATGAGCTTTCTCAAGATCGGCGACCGGGCGGCCGGCGCGATCAAGTCGGGCGGCACCACGCGGCGCGCGGCCAAGATGGTGATCTGCGACATGGATCACCCGGATATCGAGGAATTCGTCAACTGGAAGGTCCGCGAGGAACAGAAGGTTGCCGCCCTTGTTGCCGGCTCGAAAATGCATGAACAGCAGCTCAACCTGCTGTTCGGGGCGATCCGCGACTGGGACGGCACGCAAGAGGATGCCTTTGATCCCAGGGTCAACAAGGCGCTCAAGGCCGCGATCCGCAGCGCCAAGAAGAACGCGATCCCCGAAACCTATATCAACCGCGTGCTGCAATATGCGCGCCAGGGCTTTACCTCGATCGAATTTCCCAGCTTCGACACCGACTGGGACAGCGAGGCCTACCTTACGGTTTCGGGGCAGAATTCGAACAACTCGGTCCGGGTGTCGGATGCCTTCCTCCAGGCGGTCAGGGATGATGCCGACTGGGCCTTGATCCGCCGCACCGATGGCAAGGTTGCGAAAACCGTCAAGGCGCGCGAGCTGTGGGACCAGGTCGGTCACGCCGCCTGGGCCTGTGCCGACCCCGGCATCCAGTTCCACGACACCATCAACGCCTGGCATACCTGCCCGCAGGATGGCGAGATCCGCGGCTCGAACCCCTGTTCGGAATACATGTTCCTGGACGATACCGCCTGCAACCTGGCCAGCATGAATCTGCTGACCTTCTACCGCGACGGCCGGTTCGATGCCGAAAGCTATATGCACGCGACCCGGCTGTGGACGCTGACGCTGGAAATCAGCGTGCTGATGGCGCAGTTCCCCAGCAAGGAGATCGCCCGGCGATCCTATGACTATCGCACGCTGGGGCTGGGATATGCCAATATCGGCGGGCTGCTGATGAATATGGGGCTGGGCTATGACAGCGATCAGGGCCGCGCCATGGCGGGTGCCCTGACGGCGCTGATGACAGGTGTCTGCTATGCCACCAGCGCCGAGATCGCCCGCGAACGCGGCCCGTTCCCGGCCTATCAGCGCAACGCCGACGACATGTTGCGCGTGATCCGCAACCACCGCCGCGCCGCCCATGGCGAAACCGATGGTTACGAGGGGCTGGAGGTCAGGCCGGTGCCGCTGGATGGCGCAAACTGCCCGGATGCCGATCTGGTCACGCTGGCACGCGCCAGCTGGGACGAGGCGCTGCGCCTGGGCGAGGCGCACGGCTATCGCAACGCGCAGGTCACGGTGATTGCGCCCACCGGCACGATCGGGCTGGTGATGGACTGCGACACCACCGGGATCGAACCCGATTTCGCGCTGGTGAAATTCAAGAAACTGGCGGGCGGCGGCTATTTCAAGATCATCAACCAGTCGGTGCCGGCGGCGCTGGAAAAGCTGGGCTATACATCGGCCCAGATCGAGGAAATCATCGCCTATGCCGTGGGCCATGGCAGCCTGGGCAACGCGCCGGGGATCAACCACACGGCGCTGCTGGGCCACGGTTTCGGCAAGGCCGAGATCGAGCGCATCGAGGCCGCGCTGCCCAGCGCATTCGACATCCGTTTCGTGTTCAACCAGTGGACCCTGGGCGAGGATTTCTGCCGCGGCACACTTGGCATTCCCGCCGAAAAGCTGAACGACCCAACATTCGACCTGCTGCGGCATCTGGGATTCAGCCGCGCCCAGATCGAGGCCGCCAACAACCATGTTTGCGGCACCATGACACTGGAAGGCGCGCCGCATCTGAAACCCGAACATTACAGCGTGTTCGACTGCGCCAACCCCTGCGGCAAGATCGGCAAGCGGTTCCTTTCGGTCGAAAGCCACATTCGCATGATGGCGGCGGCGCAGAGTTTCATCTCGGGTGCCATTTCCAAGACCATCAACATGCCGGGCGACGCCACCATCGAGGAATGCAAGGCGGCCTACGAGCTGTCCTGGCAGCTGGGGGTCAAGGCCAACGCGCTGTATCGCGACGGCTCCAAGCTCAGCCAACCCTTGTCGTCGGCCCTGATCGAGGATGACGACGAACTGGAAGAAGTGCTGGAATCAAACGCGCCAAGCGCGCAAAAGGCGCAGGTTCTGGCCGAAAAGATCGTCGAAAAGGTGGTCATCAAGGAGGTCGTGCGCAGCCAGCGGCGCAAGCTGCCCGATCGCCGCAAGGGCTATACCCAAAAGGCCATTGTCGGCGGGCACAAGGTTTACCTGCGCACCGGCGAATACGAAGACGGCACCATCGGCGAGATCTTCATCGACATGCACAAGGAAGGCGCCGGCTTCCGCGCCATGATGAACAATTTCGCCATCGCCGTGTCGGTGGGGCTGCAATATGGCGTGCCGCTTGAGGAATTCGTCGAGGCCTTTACCTTTACCCGGTTCGAACCCGCCGGCATGGTGCAGGGCAATGACAGCATCAAGAATGCGACCTCGATCCTGGACTATATCTTCCGCGAACTGGCGGTCAGCTATCTGGACCGCACCGATCTGGCCCATGTCAAACCCCAGGGCGACAGGTTCGACGAGCTGGGCAGCGGCGACGACGAGGGCAGGGCGAATGTTTCGCCGGTGTCGGGCGAGGTTGCCAGCAAGTCGCTGGAAATGATCCGGCAGATTTCCTCGACCGGCTATCTGCGCAAGCGCCTCCCGCACGAGCTGGTGTTGTTGCAGGGCGGGGCGGACGGTGCGCTCGACACCGCATCGCACGGGGTTGCGGGGCTGGCCTCGCTGGCAACCGAGAGCCGGACGGCGGCAGCCGCGGCAGGCGGTACCTCGGCAGGAGGGGGCATGGACGCCCGCACCAAGGCCCGCATCCAGGGTTACGAGGGCGATCCCTGCGGCGAGTGCGGCAACTACACGCTGGTGCGCAATGGCACCTGCATGAAATGCAATACCTGCGGCGCGACATCGGGTTGCAGCTAGTCCAACACCCCGGCCGCCATACCCAAGGGGCGGTCGAGGAACCGGGGGCGGGCTGGCCTGCCCCCTGGCGGTTCAGGCCGCAGGCATGAAACCGAGCGGTTAAGACCGAGCCTGAAACGTGAAACTGGGCGGGGATCTCCCCGCCCGCTTTTTGTGTCGCGACCGGCGGCCGCGACCATGGCTGGCGCCCCGTTGCCGGCGCCCCGTCTCGGCCGGGTATCACTCGGGTCTCATGCCCGAATGTCGCCTGGGCCTCTCCCGCCGGGCCTCCCCCGGGCCTCCCGCCGGGCATCCCTGGGCGTCTCTGGGCATCCCTGGGCGTCTGCTCAGGATGGTTGCCCGTCATTCAGCCCGGCAAGGATGCGTGCCCAGCTGCGGATACCCTTGTGAAAACTTTCCAGGGCGTATTTCTCGTTCGGGGAATGGATCCGGTCATCATCGCGGCCAAAACCGATCAGCATGGACTCCATGCCCAGAACATCCCTGAAATGCCCGGCGATGGGGATCGACCCCCCGCAGCCGACATAGGCCGCCGGGCGCGCCCATTCGCGACTCAGGGCGTCGCGGGCCCGGGCAAAGGCGGGATCATCCGTGCGCATCTGGCTGGCAGCCGCCCCGTGGCCCATCGGGAATTCGGCCGTGCAGTCGGCGGGCAGCATCGATTCGACATGGGCGACCAGCGCCTTGTGGATTGCCTCGGGATCCTGCGTGCCGACCAGGCGAAAGCTGATCTTGGCACTGGCCCGCGATGGCAGCACGGTCTTGAAACCCTCGCCCGCATAGCCGCCGGTGATGCCGTTGACCTCGCAGGTGGGGCGCGACCAGATCATTTCCAGCGGGCTGCGGTCCTGTTCGCCCGCGGGTTGCGACAGGCCGACCGCGCCAAGGAATTTCCGGTGATCGAAGTTCAGCCCCTGCCACTGGGCGCGGATCTCGTCGGGCAGTTCGGGCACGCCGTCATAGAAGCCCGGCAGGGTCACGCGGCCGGTATCGTCATGCAATGATGCGATGATGTCGGCCAGTACATGCAGCGGGTTGCGGGCAAGCCCGCCATACATGCCCGAATGAAGGTCGCGATCAGGGCCGGTGATGACGATTTCCTCGGCCAGAAGGCCGCGCAGCATGGTGACGATGGCCGGGATGTGATCCTCGAACAGGCCGGTGTCGCAGATCAGGGCCAGTTCGGCCTGCAATTCGGCCGCATTTTCGCGCAGAAACGGCACCAGCGAGGGCGATCCGCTTTCCTCCTCGCCTTCGAACAGGATGGTCAGCCTTGTGGGCAGACTGCCATGCACGGCCTTCCATGCGCGACAGGCCTCGACAAAGGTCATCAGCTGGCCCTTGTCGTCCGATGCACCGCGGGCGCGGATCACCCTGCCCTGGGGGGTGTCCTCGATCACCGGATCGAAGGGCGGGTTGTCCCACAGATCCAGCGGATCCACCGGCTGCACGTCGTAATGGCCGTAAAACAGGACATGCCGCCCCGGCCCGTCGCCATGGGCCACCACCATCGGGTGCCCCGGGGTTTCCCGCCGCGTGGCATCGAACCCCAGATCGGCAAGCTCGGCAACCAGCCAGTCGGCGGCGCGCGTGCAATCGCGCGCATATGCCGGATCGGTCGAAATCGACGGAATGCGCAAGAGCGCCTTGAGCCGTTCGAGCGAAAGGTCGAGATCGGCGTCGATGCGGGAAAGGACCTGGTCAAGAGGCATGTCGGATATATCCCTGAAACTGGGTGGTCGGCCTGAGTCGCGCCATGTCCGGGTGCTGTCGATCCCGGGCCGGGACAAGGACATGTCGCGATATCCTACCACCTCGTCCGGGCATGATCCATCGGGATTTCGGCCATCGGGTTTTCGGCCATGGTCATTCGGCCGGGAATGGTCACAAGGCCTGAACGGGTGAAATGTCATCCATTCGGGGAAAGCCTTTGCAGGCGGCGCGCGGCAACATGGCCGGAGGGCCTGCGCGCCCCGGGGCGGGGTCGATTCAGTCAAACGCGACGCGCCCCGTGGCCCGCGCCCCGTTCAGTGATCGGTCATGCACATCGAATGGTCGCCCAGGACAGCCAGAACATGGCAATCGGCCACGGTGCCCGAATCGTGGCTGTCACCGATGCGCCTCAGCTCGGCCTCCAGCCGTTGAAGGCGCGCGATCCTCTCGCGAATTTCCGAGGCCTGGCGGGTGGCGATCTCGTGCGCGCGCGCGCAGGGCATCGATTCATCCCGGGCCAGCGCGATCAGGTCGCGAATGGTGTCGATCGACAGGCCCAGTTCACGCGCATGCCGGATAAAGCTCAGCCTTTCGCGACCGGCCAAATCGTAACGCCGCTGGTTGCCCGCCGTGCGACCGGGTTCGTCGAGCAGGCCCATCTGCTCGTAATAGCGGATGGTGGGCACCTTGACGCCGGTCAGGCGCGACAGCTGGCCAATCGAATACATCGGAATTTTTCCTCTTGAAGCTATAGCCGCTATAGACATTAGGTTGCCTGCGACTCGGTTGCAAGCAGGGGAAAGGTCGCCATGGCCCATAGCCATCACCATCACCACCACCATGTCGATCCCGATGCCGGGGATCGGCGGGTTTTCCTGGCTATTGTCGTCAATGTGGCGCTGACCGTGGTTCAGATCATCGGCGGCATTTTCGCGGGATCGCTGGCTCTGATTGCCGACGCCCTGCACAATCTGTCCGATGCGGTGGCGCTGGCCATTGCCTTTGGTGCGCGCAAGATTGCCCGCCGCCCGGCGGATTCGGACATGACCTTCGGCTATGGCCGGATCGAGATCGTCGCCGCGCTGATCAACTATGTCACGCTGATCGTGATCGGCCTCTATCTGGTCTACGAGGCCGTCTTGCGGTTCATCTCGCCTCAGGGGGTCGATGGCTGGCTGGTGGTTGTCATCGCGGCAGTGGCGCTGGTGATCGACCTTGCCACCGCGGCGCTGACCTACGCCATGTCGAAAAACAGCATGAACATCCGGGCTGCCTTTCTCCACAATGTCGCGGATGCGCTGGGCTCGGTCGCGGTGATCCTTGCCGGGACGCTGATCATCCTGTTCGACTGGCGCCTGATCGACCCGGCGGTCACCCTGCTGATCGCCGGCTACATCCTGTGGCAGTCCTTTGCCGAGATCGGCCCGGTGATCCGCATCCTCATGCTTGGCAGCCCGCCGGGGGTCGATCCCGAGGACGTGCTGGCCTGCGTGCGCGAAACCCGGGGCGTACAGGATATCCATCAGGCCCATCTGTGGATGGTGGGCGAGCACGAGTCCGCGCTGGACGCCCATCTGGTGATCGCGCCCGGCGCCTGGGGGCAGGCCGACGCCGTCAAGGAACGTGTCAAGGCACGCCTCGATCAGGCTTTCGGGATTCGCCACTCGACGCTGGAACTGGAATGTTCCTGCCACGCCTGCGACACGCCGATGACCTATGGACATGGATGCAAGACAGGTTGAAGACCGCCACAAGGCAGCGCTGCCCCGCGCTCCTCTCAGCCCCTGCGGATAAAATAGATATGTGGCGCCTCGTCGGTGATGGCGCCGATCAGCTCATGGCCCTGCTCGGCACAGAAATGCGGCATGTCCACCACCGCCGCAGGATCGTCGGCCAGGACCCGCAGCACCTGGCCGGGCGCCAGCGCCATCAGGCGTTTGCGCGCCTTCAGTACCGGCAGCGGGCATAACAGCCCGGTAGCATCAAGTTCGGCATCCCACTCCATGGCCGACCGGATAGCGCCGTCGCGCGCCATTGTCCACGTCATTGTGACGCGTTCCACCCCGGCGCCAGATCGCGTTTGACCACATTCGCCTCGCCCGGTGGCGCATCGCGCCCGGCGATGCCGGTGCCGGGGTGTTCCCGGGCCTGTCCCGCCGGGTTGCGCAAACCTTTCCGGCGCGTGGCGAGGTCGAACAAATCCGCCTTTGTCGCCCCTGCCGGGTTCTGCTAGATTGCCCCCGACAGGCAAGCAGAGGTCGGGCAGTTGGCCAGCAGGGATCGCGATTCAGCAAGGGGCGACGTCAGGCGCAGGCAGGTGTTCTACATCCCCGGCTACGACCCCATGCTGCCGCGGCGTTATCGCGAACTGTATCGCAGCGAGGGGCGTCGGCAGGCGGAAATCTCCGGCTACAAGCTCGGGCTCGGCGCGCTGAGCGGGCGCCAGAATTATGCCTGGCATGTGGATGCAGTCATCGACGGTGTCCGGGTCGAAACCGATTTCGAATTTCTCGCCTGGTCCGACCTTGTGCGCGATTCGATGGAACGCTCGATCATCGGCACCTTTGCCCAGCTGGCCCGCGTCGTGTGGATCTATGTCTCCAGCGGCGCGCTCAGGCGTCTGGCCGGCATGCGCAAGGGGCCGGTGATTGCGGCGCTTTATCCGATCTTCATGCTGCTTGCCCAGCTGGTGGTCGCTCTCGCCGCCGGTGCCCTTGTCTGGTGGGCCGTTGGTCTGTTTCTGCCGCAATGGGTGGGCGCGCTGACGGGGCTTGCCACCCTGTCGGGCGTGATGATCCTGTTTCGCCGCCTCGACAACCGCCTGTTCGCCTACTACCTGATGCATGACTACGCCTTCACCGCACTCGGCCGCGGGCAATACCCGGACGAGCTGGAACAGCGCATCGCGCTTTTTGTCACCCGCCTGCGCGCGGCCCTGCAGAGCGATGTGGACGAGGTCCTGCTGGTCGGCCATTCCTCGGGCGCCCATATCGGCGTGTCGGTGCTGGCCGACCTGTTGCGCGCGGGCGATCTGGCAAGCGCCCGCCCGAAGCTCGGCTTCCTCACCCTTGGCCATGTCATCCCCATGGTCGCCTTCCTGCCGCGTGCACATCGCCTGCGCCGCGACCTGCACGATCTCAGCCGGTCCGACCTGCTGACCTGGGTCGATATCACCGCACCCGGCGACGGCTGCACCTTCGCCCTGGTCGATCCGGTCAGCGTCTGCGGCGCAGCCCCCGCACAGGGCCAGCGCTGGCCGCTGGTAATCTCGGCCGCCTTCAGCCAGACATTGGCGCCCGAAACCTGGCAACGCCTGAAATGGCGCTTTTTCCGCGTGCATTTCCAGTATCTCTGCGCTTTCGAGCGCCCGCGCGACCATGACTATTTCCGCATCACCGCGGGGCCGCTGTCACTGGCGCGCCGCTTCAAGGGGCGCAAGCCATCGCCCAGCTGCCTGCGGGGCGCGCGGGTTTCCTACCGCGATCCCGTCCAGGGCTGAGCCCCTGGCCTTCTTCTTTGCCCAAATACGCATCGCACGGCGTGTCAGCCCGCGCCCTGCCTGAGATCTTCAAGCGTCGGCCGGTCCAGACGCCCCAACAACGCGATCACGCGTTTGCGGCAGATGACGCCCGGCCAGCCTTCGGGAAAGAACCGATCGGGCAGGTCGGGCTGGCGCAGCAGCAGGCGGCGCCAGTGATGCACGATCAGCACCCGCAGTGTCGCGCGTTCGGTCGCATCCAGTGCCGGAATATCACCGTCCAGCAGCGCGGACAGGTCGCGCAGCCTTGCGCACAGATCGGCAAAGCCCTGTTCGAGCCCCTCGGGCGGCACGGCGGCGCGCAGCCAGTCGGGCAGATGGGTGATCTGCCCGGCAACCGCCAGAAATTCATCGCCGGCGGCAAGATCGCCGGCCCCCAGATAGATCCCCGGCCCGATGACGTGATAGCCGCGCTCCCGCAGGATCCTTTCATCCTGGGCTCGCTCGGCCTGAATCATCGGGCGCGACAGCAGCAACTGCCAGCTGTCCGGCTCGGGCGGGCAGGGGGCATAGATGCGGGCGCGGGCAGCCTGGGTTTCCCTGAACCCCATGTCGGTCAGGCGATAGGCGCTCGAGCGGCCCGTCTTGCGGCTGGTGATCCATCCATCCTTGCGCAGGCGGAACAGGGCAACGCGCACCGCCTCGGGTTTCAGCCCCATCAGCGTCGTTAGCCGGGTCAGGAGGGCGCCGGAGATCACGTCGTCGCGCTCCAGCGCCAGATCGCCAAAGACCGAGATGATGACCGACCACACCCTCAGATTTCCCTGCGTCGCCAGCAGGGCCACGGCCCGGTCGAAAATGTCCGCGGGCAGGGTGTCGCGCGCTGCCCTCGGTTGCGTCATCGGGTTTCTCCTACTGGTCGTAATCCACTACCACCCGATCAGATACCGGGTAGCACTGGCAGGTCAAGACATAGCCCTGTTCGACCTCGTAATCCTCCAGCGCGTGATTGGCGATCATCTCGACCTCGCCCTCGACCACGCGCGCCTTGCAGCTGGCGCAGACCCCGGCCTGGCAGGAAAAGGGCGCGTCCAGATCATGTTCGATGGCGGCCTGCAGCAGGCTCTGCCCCGCGCGCGGCATTTCAAAGCTGCGGGCGGTGCCGTCGATGGTGACGGTGGCCCTGGTCACGGCCCCGGCAGCCACGCCACCCGCGCGCTTTGGCGGCTGCTTCGCCCGCCCCGGCTGGTTGCCGAGGAACAGTTCCACCTTGATACGGCTGTCCTCGACGCCGTGGTCGTGCAGGGCCGCCCGGATTTCCTCCATCATCGGTTCGGGGCCGCAGATGAAGGTGGTGTCGATCGCCTTGATATCGATCCAGTGCCTGAACAACAGCGCGCATTTTTCCCGATCGACGCGGCCGGTGAACAGGTCGATTTCCTGCGCGTCGGTTTCGAGAATGTGGATCACCGTCAGCCGACCCAGATAGCGGTTCTTGAGGTCTTCGATTTCCTCGCGGAACATGATCGTGTTCACCGCGCGGTTGGCATAGACCAGGGTGAATTCGCTGTTCGGCTCCTGTTCCAGAACGGTTTTCAGGATCGACAGCACCGGGGTGATGCCGCTGCCCCCGGCAAAGCCGAGATAGCTGTTGCGGGCCTGCACATCGGGGGTAAGGGTGAACCGCCCCTCGGGGGGCATCACCTGCACATGATCCCCGACCTTCAGTTCGGTATTGGCCCAGGTGGAAAAGGCACCGCCATCGACGCGCTTGATGCCGACCTTCAGCACGCCCTCGGAGGGGCTTGTGCAGATCGAATAGCAGCGGCGCAGCTCGGTGCCCTCGAAATCGCGCCGGAAGGTCAGATACTGGCCGGGGGCAAAGGCGAAACTGTCGCGCGCCTCGGGCGCGGGTTGCAGGGTCAGCACCACCGCATCGCGGATCGTGTGCTCGATATCGGTGACGGTCAGGTCATGGAAGCGGGCCATCAGGCACCTCTCAGATACATTTGAAATAGTCAAAGGGTTCAAGGCAGTCATTGCACCGCCACAACGCCTTGCACGGGGTCGAGCCGAATTGCGCGGTCAGCTCCAGCGAGCGGCCGCCGCAGCGGGGGCAGGCCGCGGGGATGCCCTTGGCCTGGGGGGGCGCGATGCCGTATTCCAGCAGCGCGGCGCGGCCTTTTTCGCTGATCCAGTCGGTTGTCCAGGCAGGCGAAAGCCGGGTTTCGATGCGGGCGTTGTTGACGCCGTTTGCGTGCAGGCAGGCAAGGATGTCCTCGTTGATCACGCGGGTTGCCGGGCAGCCCGAATAGGTGGGGGTGACGGTGACCACCACCTTGTCGCCGTCCAGATCGACCGCGCGGATGATGCCCAGATCGACCAGCGAGATCACCGGAATTTCCGGGTCTGGCACGGTGTCGAGCATCCGCCAGACATGGTCGGGCGTCAGGGGCGCGCGCGCCCCGTCATCGGGGCGCGCCCGGTCCTTGTCTGCCGGCACGGGGGCAAGGGGCGCGTTGCTCACCACGTTGCCCCCGGATAGGCGCGTTGCAGGAACTGCATGTCCGCCAGGACATAGCCCAGATCCTCGGTATGGCGGCCGGTCTTGCCGCCGGTCTGGGCGAAGTCGCTGTCGGGGCGGGCAAGCGTTGCCTCGTTCAACGCGGCGTTGACGATTCCATCCCATTCGCCGCGCAGGGCCGAGGGCAGGGGGCCGACGCCCGCATCCGCAATCGCCCGGTCCACGTCGTCGTCAAGGAACATCTCGCCCACATAATCCCACAGCGCGTCCAGCGCCGATTGCATGCGCGCATGGCTTTCCCCGGTGCCGTCGCCCAGGGCGATGACGGTCCCGCGCGAGCGCTCCAGGTGATAGGCCGCCTCTTTTGCCGCCTTTTCGGCGATGTCGGCCACGCGCCGGTCGGTGGAATCCCGCAGCCTGCCCAGCAATACGTTCTGCCAGGCGTCGAACAGGAATTGCCGCATCATGGTGTGGCCGAAATCGCCATTGGGACGCTCGACCAGCAGAAGGTTGCGAAAATCCCAGGCGTCGCGCAGATAGGCCAACGCATCGGCATCGCGGCCCTTGCCCTCGACCTCGCCCGCGAGGTTCAGCCACATCTGCGTCTGCCCGATCAGGTCAAGCGCGGTGTTGGCGAGCGCGATGTCCTCTTCCAGCACCGGCGCGTGGCCGCACCATTCGGAAACCCGGTGCGACAGCACCAGCGTGTTGTCGCCCAGGCGCAGCAGCCAGTCGAACAGGGTGTCGCGATCTACAGCCATCACATGGCCCCCGCATCGTCGGGGATGTCATAAAAGGACGGGTGGCGATAGACCTTGGATTCCGAGGGCTCGAACAGCGGGCCCTTGTCGGACGGGCTTGAGGCGGTGATATGGGCGGCCTCGACCACCCAGATGCTGACGCCCTCGTTGCGCCGGGTATAGACGTCGCGGGCATTGCGCAGCGCGGTTTCGGCATCGGGGGCGTGCAGGCTGCCCACATGGCGGTGCGACAGGCCGTGCTGGCCACGGATGAAAACCTCCCAAAGGGGCCATTCGCTTGACATATGTTTCTCCTCTCTCATCGACGGGCCGCCTGAATCCAGGCTTTGCGGC
>CAZWXK010000031.1:0-3032 GCA_964637875.1 uncultured Rhodobacter sp. | reverse complement strand
CGGCGCCGGGTGTCTTTTCATTGCTCCGGGCCGCTTGCGGTCCGGTTCGCGCCCGACCCCGCCCCCCAGGGCGGGCGCGAATTTCCTTGCCGGTTCGGCAGGATGCGACGCTTCATTTTGATCGGCCGCCCTTGCCCGCTTTCGCGGCGCCCACCCTCGGGGTCGGGCGCGAACCTGCCGTTGCGTCGGGCGTCATCGCCTTGCATTTCACTCGGCCGCGGCAGTGGCGGCGGCTTTCTTGCGGGCGTGCGCCAGCATCCCCTCGCGCACCCAGGCGCCATCTTCCCAGGCGGTGATGCGGGCCTTCATGCGATCCTTGTTGCAGGGGCCGTTGCCCTTGAGCACGGCAAAGAATTCGCTCCAGTCCGGGGGGGTGAAATCAAAATGCCCGGTTTCCGCGTTCAGGCGGATATCGGGGTCGGGGCAGGTCAGGCCCAGATATTCGATCTGCGGCACGGTCTGGTCGACGAATTTCTGGCGCAGCTCGTCATTGGTGGCGACCTTGATCTTCCAGGCCATGCTTTGGGCCGTATGCACCGAATCCTGATCGGGCGGGCCGAACATCATCAGCGACGGATACCAGAAGCGGTTCAGCGCATCCTGGGCCATGGCCTTTTGTTCGGGGGTGCCGAAGGCCATCTTCATCATGATGTCATAGCCCTGACGCTGGTGGAAACTTTCCTCCTTGCAGATGCGCACCATGGCGCGCGCATAGGGGCCGTAAGAGGTGCGTTGCAGATGCACCTGATTCATGATCGCGGCGCCATCCACCAGCCAGCCGATCGCCCCCACATCGGCCCAGGTCAGGGTCGGATAGTTGAAGATCGACGAATATTTCATCTTGCCCTGATGCAAGAGCGCGATCAGCTCGTCCCGGCTGACGCCCAGCGTCTCGGCCGCGCTGTAGAGGTAGAGGCCATGGCCCGCCTCGTCCTGCACCTTGGCCAGCAGGATGGCCTTGCGCTCCAGCGTGGGCGCGCGGGTGATCCAGTTGCCCTCGGGCAGCTGGCCGACCACCTCGGAATGGGCGTGCTGGCCGATCTGGCGGATCAATGTGCGGCGATAGTCGTCGGGCATCCAGTCCTTGGGCTCGATCTTTTCATTGGCATCCACACGATCCTGAAAGGCGCGTTCCCGTTCGGTCATCTCGTCGCGCGGTTTCACACCGCTGCGGGCGGTTTTCACCATCTGTGCATACATGTCCTGTCTCCTGAGGGGCGGTTCATTCGCCGACCGCACGGTCAGGAATACGGGGAGTGGCGATTCGTTGCAAGTGAAATGTTACCATCGAATTCTGAAAAACCGATATATGGTAACTCGAACCAATAAAATTCAATGAAATCAATGTTGAATCCCTCCAGCTGTGGGAATCGACAAGAAAATCCGAAAATAAACCTTCCAGTCTCTTGACCTTCCAGCTCCGGGAAGCCCTAACTCCGCCCCAATATCAACGAATACAGGACGAATCCGATGGCTTTGGACAAGACAACACAGGATGCGGCGACAAGGCACGCACGCATAAGGGTTGAAGGAATGACATGCGCCTCTTGCGTGGGGCGTGTGCAGAGGGCGGTTTCGGCCGTGCCCGGGGTGACGAATGCCTCGGTCAACCTTGCGACCGAAACGCTGGATGTCGATTTCACCGACGACACCACGCCCGCGGTGATCACCGAGGCAATCAAGGAGGCCGGTTACGAGACCGCCGAGGAGGAAGTCACCCTGACCATTCAGGGCATGACCTGCGCCTCGTGCGTGGGCCGCGTCGAGCGCGCCCTGTCCCAGGCCGATGGCGTGATTTCCGCCACCGTCAACCTGGCCAACGAGACGGCCCATGTCGTCTATGCCAGCGGGCTGATCACGCCACAGGCGATGCTGGATGTCGTCGCCAAGGCGGGTTACGAGGCGTCGATCAAGTCATCCGACGATGCCGCCAGGCGGGACGAGCGCCGCGCCAACGAGATCGTGACCATGCGCCGACGCACGATCTGGGCCGCGATCATTTCCATTCCCGTGATCACCCTGGCAATGGGCGAACATTTCGTGCCGGGCTTCAAGGAATACCTTGAAAGCACCATGGGCCTGTGGACGGCCTGGATGATCCAGTTCGTGCTGACCACCATCGTGATGGCCTTGCCGGGGCGGATCTTTCTGAGAAAGGGTTTCCCGGCGCTGTTCCAGGGCGAACCCGACATGAACTCGCTGGTGGCACTGGGTACCTCGGCCGCCTGGATCTATTCGACGGTGGTGCTGTTTGCGCCCTCGCTGATCCCCGAGGATTCGCGCGGGGTCTATTACGAGGCCGCCGCCGCCATCGTGACCCTGATCCTGCTGGGCCGCTGGCTCGAGGCCCGGGCCAAGGGGCAGACCGGCGCGGCCATCCGGCATCTTGTCGGACTGCGCCCCAAATCGGCCCGCGTCGAGCGCAATGGCCAGATCATGGAGCTGGACCTGTCCGACATCCGCGTTGGCGACCTTGTCCATCTGCGCCCGGGCGAGCGCATTGCCGTTGACGGCGAGGTGGTCGAAGGCAGTTCCTATATCGACGAGTCCATGATCACGGGCGAACCGATGCCGGTTGAAAAGGGCCCCGGCGACGAGGTCACCGGCGGCACCATCAACAAGACGGGCGCGCTGAAATACCGCGCGACCCGGGTTGGCGCCGACACCGTCCTGGCCCAGATCATCCGCATGGTCGAAGAGGCCCAGGGCGCCAAGCTGCCGATCCAGGCCATGGTCGACAAGATCACCCTGCGTTTCGTGCCGGTGGTGCTGATCATCGCGGCGCTGACCGTGGTGGTCTGGCTGATCTTCGGCCCGAACATCGCCTATGCGCTGGTGGCCGGCGTTGCCGTTCTGATCATCGCCTGCCCCTGCGCCATGGGCCTGGCCACGCCGACATCGATCATGGTCGGGACCGGACGCGGTGCCGAGATGGGGGTCCTGTTCCGCAAGGGCGACGCATTGCAGACCCTGTCCGACGTGCGCGTGATCGCGCTCGACAAGACCGGCACCCTGACCGAGGGTCGCCCCGA
>CAZWXK010000030.1:17557-28825 GCA_964637875.1 uncultured Rhodobacter sp. | reverse complement strand
ATGGGCGGCATCCTGCATCAGGAGGTTGCAGCCGCGCTGCACGGCGCGCCCCGATCGCCCCGCCTGCATGGTTTCCTGACCGGCGTCGGCGGCGTCAACGTGCCGATACAGCGCCTTGTCGATCTGGCCGAGGGGATCGGCACAGGCGAGGCCGCGTTCGAATCTGTCTGGGTGGATTGAAGCATGGAAAAGATAGTCTACACCGACCAGGGTCTGTTCCATCCCGGTCATGTCGCCTGCGGAGGGTGTGTCGAGGCCCTGTCCCTTCGGGTCATCCTGAACACGATGGGGAAAAACACGATCGGAGTCGTGTCCCCGTCATGCACCGCGGTCATCTGCGGAGGTTATCCGATGACTTCGACCTCGATCCCGATCTTCCACACCACGCTGGAAACGGCCGCCGCAGCCGCGGCCGGGGTGCGGCAGGCGCTCGAGGCCCGCGGCGAGGGCGATACCCATGTCCTGTGCCTTGCAGGCGATGGCGGTACATATGACATCGGCCTTCAGGCGCTGTCATCGGCAGCCGAGCGCAACGAGGACATCCTTTACGTCTGTTTCGACAACGAAGGCTACATGAACACGGGCGGGCAGAAAAGCTCGTCCACGCCAACCGGGGCCAGGACCGGCAGCACGCCCACCGGCAAGACCACGCACAAGAAGAATCTGGTCGAAATCCTTGCCGCCCATCGCATTCCGTATATCGCCACCGCCTCGCCCTCGGACCTGAACGACCTGCGCGCCAAGGTCGCGCGCGCCCGCGACATGCGCGGCATGCGTGTCATCATCGTGCTGATTCCCTGCCTGCCCGGCTGGGGCGTGGCCGACGATTCGGCGGTTGCCACGGCGCGGCTGGCCGTCGAGACCGGCGTCTATCCCATGGTCGAGATCCTTGACGGTCGCGACTGGCGCCTGACCCATCCGCGCGGCACAAGGCCGATTGCCGAATATCTGAAGGGGCAGAAACGGTACAACCACCTGCAACCCGACGACGTTGCGGCCCTCCAGCACGAAGTTGACGAGGGTTGGGAACTGCTGGAGGCACGCCTTGCGCAAGGCGCGGCCGGCAACGACACCGGGGCCGGACAGGCGGCAACCGGTACCAGGGCGCACCACGCCTGATCGCATTCACCCGGCCCGGGCATGCGCATCCCTTGCCCCCAAGGCCCCGAAAGGGCCACTGTCAGGCCACGGGTCAGACCCGGATCACACCCCGAGGCCGGTCGGGCAGCGCACCCCGGTACCCCCTATGCCGCAATAGCCTTGCGGATTGCGGGCCAGATATTGCTGGTGATATTCCTCGGCCGCGAAAAACCTGCCCGCCCGAGGGGTTGCCGGGGCGATTTCTGTCGTGATCGCACCGAACCCGGCCCTGGCAAGGCGTTCGCCATAGCTGCGGGCGGTCTGATACGCCAACCCAGCCTGGGCATCATTGGATGTATAGATCGCCGAGCGATACTGTGTCCCCACATCGTTGCCCTGCCGCATCCCCTGGGTCGGATCATGGTTTTCCCAGAAACACGCCAGCAGCGCGGCAATCGATATCTCGCCCGGAAGATACACGACCCTGACCACCTCGGCATGACCCGTGCGCCCGGAACAGACCTCCTCATAGGTCGGGTTGGGTGTCAGCCCTCCGGCATAGCCTACCGACGTCACCCATACACCGGGCAATTGCCAGAACAGCCGCTCGGCACCCCAGAAGCAGCCCATTCCGAACAGCACCCATTGCGCACCCTCGGGCCAGGGCCCGGCCAGCGCACGACCATTCACGAAGTGATGGCTGGCAGTCGGAATTGGCGTTTCCCGGCCGGGCAGCGCAGCCTCGGCCGTCGGAAGGGTCGTCCTGTGGTCGTGAAACGGGGTCATCGCATCCTCCTGCCGTACTCAGGATAGAGGCAGGGCCGGCAACATGGCAAGGCAGAGAATGGAACCAGGGGGGGGCGGAATACAGAGGGGCGGGGCAGAGGGACGGCAAGGGCCTCATCCCCTGTCCTGCCATCTTTGCAGTCGCGTGACATGGCGCCAGCCTGCGGCAACCGCCAGCGAGCCTGCGACAACCGCAGCCAGGGCCTGGCCATAGACCACCCCCGGCGCCCCGAACCGGGCGCCGAGGACAGCCGCCAGAGGCCACAGCAGCACCCCGTCGCGCAACCAGTTGAACATGGTTGAAAAGACCGGCCGCCCCAGCGCATTGAACGCGGCATTGGCAACAAACAGCCCACCGGCAAAAAACCACCCCCCTGCGGCCACCATGGTAAAGGCGCGCAGCACCTGCGCCGCCTCGTCACCCATCGAGAACACTGCAATCGCAGGCGCGCTGGCCAGTGCCAGAAAGGCCCAGGCCAGGCTGACATAGATCGCGCTGAACCTGAGCGCATCGACATAGGTCAATCGTACCCGTTCCAGCGCGCCACCGCCGTAATTCTGCCCGAAGATGCCGCTGATCGCACTGGAAAGCGCAAATATCCCGCCAAAGGCAAGCACCGTCATGCGTGTGACCACCGCCCAGCCGGCCACCGCACCGTCTCCGTACTGGGCCATCAGGCCGGTGACCAGTGCGTTTCCGAAAGGGGTGGAAAGCTGGGTCAGCATCGCCGGTATGGCAATCACGCCAAAGGGACGGGCCCGCAAGGCCACATCGCGCCAGCCGATGCGCCCGGCCAGATCATGGACCCGCAGGACATACCAGACAGAAAGCCCCGCCGAAAAGAACCTGGCGAAGATGACCGAAATGGCCGCGCCCTCCAGCCCCAACCCCAGAACGACGATCAGCAGCGGGTCGATGATCATGGTGACCAGCCCCGATGTCAGCGTTACCGACATCGCCCGCCAGGCATCGCCCTCGGCCCGCAGCACCGCCGAACCCATCATCCCCAGTGCCATCACCGGCAGCGTCGGCACCGCGATTGCCAGATAGCGCGCGGCCTCGCGCGCGGTATCGCCGCTGGCGCCGGCAAGGGCCAGCAATTCATGCCGAAAGACGAAAATCCCTGCTGCCACCACCGCCTGCGCCAGGACCGCAATCGCCGCGTTGACCGATGTCTGCCGCCGTGCCCCGGCAATATCGTGCTGCCCGATCAGGCGCGATACCGTGGCCGTTGCCGCAACCATCATGCCGATGCCGATGGATACCGCAAAGAACTGGATCATCCAGGCAAATCCCAGCGCAGCAACAAGCCGCTCGACCCCCAGCGTCGAAATCCAGAACAGGTTTGCAGCATCGATCAGAAACATGAAACCGACGCCCAGCGCCCCGGTCAGCGTCATGCGCACCACATGGCCCATGATCGGGCCGTGCAGGAATCTGCCGGTGATCCTGCTCAAGGCCTCCAGCCCGCACCGAAGGGCCGCCAGCCCGAGGCAAATACCGTCTCGTGCCCGGCCCGAGGGTGTCGCGGAATCATCGCCACCAGAACCAGCGACACCACCGCCATCAGCGCGGCCAGGACGAAAACGGACTCGGGTGAGCGCACCCACAGATAACCCAGCGCCGCGGGCAGGAACACGGCTGCGATATGATTTATGGTGAATGCAACCGCGGCAGTCGGCGCAATGTCCTCGGGGGCGGCGATCTTCTGAAAATAGGTCTTTTGTGCAAATGCCAGTGCAAACAGCAGGTGATCGATGACATAGAGCGCGCCTGCAACACGCCAGCTCCAGTCAAAGACATAGAGCCCCCCATAGGACAGAAAGACCAGAACCAGCCCGCTGTATTCCAGCACCATCGCACGGCGTTCGCCGAAAAGGGTCACAAGCCGGCCCACCAGCGGGCCGAGCACGATATTGGCAACATAGTTGATCAGGAAAAGGGCCGTCAGGGCATGAACGTCAAAGCCGAATTTCTCGACCATCATGAAGGCGGCAAAGACGACGAAAATCTGCCGCCGCGCCCCGGCCACGAATTGCAGCGCATAATACAGCCAGTACCGCCGGCGCAACACCATGCGCCGCGCCTGAGGGGTGCGGGATTCGAATTGCGGATAGACCGCAAGGCAGATGATCGCCAGCAGAACCGTGGCGCCGCCGCCCAGCAGATAGGCCCAGACATATGTCAGCCCCCAATATTTCCAGCCGATCACGATCAGGCCATATGCCGCAAGCGAAGCGCCCGAGCCCGCCGCCACCAGCCAGCCGATTACCTGCGGCGCACGATGCCTGTCGATCCATTGCAGCTGCAGCGACTGATTGACGGTCTCGTAATAATGGAAACCGAGCGAGGAAATCATCGTCGTGACCAGCAGGCCGGAAAATGTCGGAAAGAACGCGGTCACCGCCACGGCGGCACCCAGCGCGATCAACGCCACGACCCCCAGTATCTGTTCGCGCATGAACATGATGACCGCGATCACCCCCACGGCCAGAAAGCCGGGAATCTCGCGCACCGATTGCAGCCAGCCGATGCCCACCCCGTCAAGACCGGCAACATTGACGACGAAATTGTTGAGCAGTGCGTTCCACACCGCAAAGGACATCGGCATCGCAACCGACATCACCACAAGCAGGGCAACCGGCTGCCGCCAAAGCGGCAGGTTCCGCGCCTTGTCAAGGGAAACGAGTGTCGGTGAGAACAGTTGCGCCATGCCCCCTCGACTAGCGGTTTCACCGGCAATGATCCACTCCATTTTTCCGTTTGCGCGCAACGGAACGGCCGCGCCGGACACAACCCCCGGAGGAAAGGCGCGACAATACGCCCGCGTCGGCCTGATCTGGATCAAGGCAGGCATATCAACAGATATAGATAAATGCATCTGACAGTGAACCCACCCGAGCGAGGTGACGACATGTTGTGGTTGGTTGAAACGATCGGCGAACAGCACGCTGCGGGCCTTGTCGGCCTGTTGGTCGGAATGGTCTTTGGCGTGGCGGCACAGCAATCGCGATTCTGCCTGCGGGCCGCAACCGTGGAATTTGCCCGATTCAGGATGGGCCCCAGCACGGCCGTGTGGCTGCTGACCTTTTCCACCGCGATGGTCTGGACGCAGGGGGCCGAACTGCTGGGGTTCCTCGACTCGAGCGAAGCCCGCATCATGTCGGTCGCGGGTTCTTATTCGGGGGCAATCCTGGGCGGGCTGATGTTCGGAGCCGGGATGATCCTGACCCGCGGCTGTTCCGGGCGGCTTCTGGTGCTGGCGGCGACCGGCAACCTGCGCTCGGTCATGAACGGGCTGATCTTTGCCGTCTTTGCGCAGATGGCCCTGTCGGGATGGCTGGCCCCGCTGCGCAACCGTCTGGCGGCGCTGTGGATCACGCCCGAGGGACGCAATATCGACCTGTCGGACGTGCTTTACATGCCCGAATGGGGCGGGCTGGCCCTGGGCCTGGCAATCGCGGCCTATGCCCTGCTGCTGGCCTGGCACAACCGGATCGGAGTCAAACGCCTGTTCATGGCGTCAGGGGTTGGATTCTCGATCGCGCTGGGATGGATCATGACCTCGTATCTCGCTGCCGTCAGCTTTGAACCGGTCACGATCCAGAGCGCCACCTTCACCGGACCATCTGCCGACACGCTGATGTTCTTTCTGACCCGCAACCCGGTTCTGAAATTCGATATCGGCCTGATCCCGGGGGTCTTTCTGGGGGCGTTTCTGGCGTCGATCGTGACCAGGGAATTCGTCTTTCAGGGTTTCGACGGACCGACCCCGATGCGACGCGGGATGGTGGGCGCTGCCTTCATGGGGTTTGGCGGCATGCTGGCAGGTGGTTGTGCGATCGGCAACGGGCTGACCGGAACGTCAATCCTGACGGCAACCTCATGGCTGGCACTGCTGAGCATGTGGATCGGCGCGGTCATCACCGACGCGGTGATGGATCAACCGGCGGCGCGGATGGCACGGGCCTGAATGCCAGCCCGCCCCCCGAGGCGGGCGTCGGCCCCGTTCGGCCCCGTTCGGCCCCGTGTTGCGGGCCGGCTTGAAACCGGTCATGCGCGACATGCCTAGCCCCCGTCGCGCAGCCGCGCCACGCGGGTTCCCGACCTTGTCGTGGTAACGACATTCAGCGACTTCAGCTTGCGGTGAAGGGCGCTGCGCTCCATCCCGACAAAGGCGGCCGTACGCGAAATGTTGCCGCCGAACCTGTTGATCTGGGTCAGAAGGTATTCGCGCTCGAACATTTCGCGCGCTTCGCGCAGGGGCAAGGTGGCAAGGCTTGCCGGCAGGCTGAAACCGTTTTCCGACTTTCCCCGGGTTTCACCCTCGGGCAGTTCCGAGGCCTCGATCGGGCCGGAATCGGGACCCAGGATCAGCACGCGTTCGATCACGTTCTTGAGCTGGCGCACATTGCCCGGCCAGCGCATTGTCTGCAACAGGGCCTCGGCATCAGGGGCAAGTTCGCGCAACGGCAGCCCCTGGCTGCGGTTCAGCTCGGCGATGAAATGGCGGGCAAGTTCGGGTATGTCCTCGCGGCGGCTTTCCAGCGAAGGCACCTGAATGGGAACGACATTCAGCCGGTGATACAGCTCTTCGCGGAAGCGCCCGGCACGAATCTCGTCCTGCAGGTCCCTGTTGGTGGCCGAGATCACACGCAGATCGACCCGCACCTTGTCGGCACCGCCAACGCGCTGAAACTGCTGCTCGACCAGAACCCGCAGTATTTTCGACTGCGTGCCCAGCGGCATGTCGGCAACCTCGTCGAAGAACAGGATGCCGCCATGGGCCTGTTCCAGCAGCCCGGGCTCGTATCCGCGTTCCATGGATTCACGTCCGAACAGGACCTCCTCCATGCGATCGGGAGAAATCGACGCGGAATTGACCGAAATGAACGGATGCCCCGCGCGATCGGAATGGGCATGGATATAGCGCGCCGCCACCTCCTTGCCGCTGCCTGCCGGCCCGGTCAGCATGACCCGCCCATTGGTACGCGTCACCTTGTCGAGCTGCCCCTTGAGGGTGCGAAAGGCGGGGCTTGAGCCGATCATCACCGACGAGGTGACATCGGCATGTTTCAGTTGCGCGTTTTCACGACGCAGGCGCGACGCCTCCATGGCGCGGCTGATGACCACCAGAAGCTGATCGATGTTGAACGGCTTTTCGATGAAATCATAGGCGCCCTGTTTGACCGCCGCGACCGCGATCTCGATATTCCCGTGGCCGGAAATGATGACCACCGGAATGTCGGGGTTGTCGCGCCGCGTGGTTTTCAGAATGTCGATGCCATCCATGCGGCTGTCCTTGAGCCAGATATCCAGGATGATCAGATCCGGTGGCTCGCGGTTGATTTCGCGCATGCAGCTGTCGGAATCGCCTGCAAGGCGGGTCGTGAACCCCTCATCCTGAAGGATGTCCGCAATCAGTTCGCGAATGTCCTTTTCGTCGTCAACAACCAGAATATCACCCATAGAAATTCCCCATGCAGTCCCTCATGCCACCTTGCGACCCCCGTCTTTCGGGCGCGCCAGGCTCGTCATCGGCAGCTTGATGCGCGCCATTGCGCCAAAACGGGTGTCGCCCGCAAATATTTCGGCGTCCAGCAGTTCCAGCGTGCCGCCATGTTCCTCGATGATCTTCTTGACGATCGACAGCCCCAGCCCCGTACCCTTTTCCCGGTTGGTCACATAGGGTTCGAACAGGCGGGCGCGGTTTTCGGGCAGACCGATGCCGTTGTCCGAGATCGTGATTACCGTATCGGTTCCATCCTGAACCATGCCCAGCAGGATGCGCGCGCGGAACTCCCGATCCCCCCCTGCACGGCGCGCCTCGATTGCCTCGGCGGCATTCTTGATCAGGTTCATCAACGCCTGCGAGATCATGGTCGCATCGACGTGCCCCCAGATTTCGGCATGGTCGCATGCGATTTCCAGCGCGACATCGGGCAGGGCGTTCTGCTGCAGCAGAACCGCGTCGCGCACCAGTTTCACAAGGTCGTTCTGGCGTCGCTCGGGCTCGGGCATGCGGGCAAAGCGCGAGAATTCGTCAACGATACGCCGCAAATCCGATGTCTGGCGGACGATGACCTCGGTATATTGTTCGAGGACATCGACATCGACCCCCGGCACGGACGAGAATTTCCGCCGCAGCCGTTCGGCCGACAGCTGGATCGGCGTCAGGGGGTTCTTGATCTCATGGGCGATCCGGCGCGCCACATCGCCCCAGGCGGCCATGCGCTGGGCCGAGACCAGATCGGTCACATCATCGAAGGTGACGACATAGCCCTCGATGTTGCCGTCCTCGTTCTTGCGGGTCGCGATACGCACCAGCAGGTTCTCGCCGGTGCCGGCACGGGTCAGCTGGATCTCCTGCTGGGCGACCTGGCCACGACCCTGGCTGATCTCGTCAAAGAGATAGGCGAATTCGGGGACCCGCTCGCCCAGCAGGCGACCGATATCGGCGTCGGGATCCAACCCCAGCAAGGCCACCGCGGCCGGGTTCACAAGGTCGATCTGCCCGCGGGGATCCAGCCCGATCACGCCGGTCGTGACCCCTGTCAGAATCGAATCGAACAGGCGACGGCGGCGCTCGGTCTGGGCGTTGGTTTCAATCAGGGCATCGCGCTGCGTCTTGAGCTGCCGGGTCATCTGGTTGAAGACACGGCTGAGCATGGCGATCTCGTCATCGCCCTCTTCCTCGCGCACGCGGACATTGAAATCGCCTGCGCCGACCCGCTGTACCGCGCCGGCCAGCCGGCCCACCGGGCGCGAAAGGCGTTCGGCGAACCACAGGCCCAACCACACGGCAGCCAGGATCACGATGACGGCAAAGCCCAGGTAGATCAACCCGAACTCGAACAATAATCGCCCTCGATCCCGTTCCAGTTGCTGATACAGCTTGATCGAGTCCTTGGTCTCGTCAAGCAGGTTCAGGATGGCGCCATCCACCCGGCGCGAGACGTAAAGATAGCGGTCGGCGAATGCGCGCAGCTTGACCAGCGCCCTGAACTCGTCATTCGTCCAGTCGCGAATGACGACGGTCCGGCCTTCGGCGGCGCGAGCAATCCGGTCTGCGCCGGGGCGCACGTAATCGAACAGATAGCTGCGCTCGCCACGCGCCACCAGCTGCCCCTTGCCGTCGATCACATAGGCCACACGCAGGCCGCGCTGGCTCTGTTTCTGGCCCTCGGTCAGCAATTGGCGCAGCTCGCCCTCGGACATGAGGGGATTCAGTCGTCTGGCGGAATCGAGGAACCGCGCAAGCGCATCGGCATCATTGACCAGCGCCACGCGTTTTTCGCGTTCATAGGCCTGCGCCGCCCTGAGCGAGTTGCCGACAACCAGTCGCACGCGGTCCGAGAACCAGCCTTCGAGACCGAAATTCAACGTCGCCGTGGCAAAGACGGCCACCAGAACGGTCGGGATCAGCGCGATGACCGCAAAGACACCCGAAAGCCGCAGATGCAGCCGCGACCCCGCCGATTTCGCGCGCCGGGCCGCGATCATCCGCGCAACCCGCTGCAACACCAGCGCGGCCACCACCAGCACATATACCAGGTCGGCCAGCAGCACATAGCGCAGGCTGCGGCTGGGGGTGCCCTGTTCGAAAAGGTTGAGTGCGGCAAAGGTCGCCAGTGCCAGCGCGGGACCGGTCAGAACCAGCCCCAATGTCGCCAGGTTGCGCACCCGGCGCTGCCTGCGCAGCCGGTTCATCCAGACCCACGCACGAGACGCGCTCAACCCTGCCTGTGCCATCCCCAGTATCCGCCATGGGAGTTGATGTCGGCCTTGTGGTCGCGGCCGCGCATCGTTTTCCTGTCTGCCGGGCTGCCCCCGGTCCTGTCCCCGGTCACGTCCGGCGCGGGAAAAATGTCACAATCCGGCTGAAACGACACTGCACATTCTCGCCAATACCACAGTTACTGTGACATTCTTACACCAATTTCCGGCGGCGTGTCACCTGAATATCAAGATCGGCGATCTTTTTCCTCAATGTATTGCGATTGATGCCCAGCAATTCCGCACATTTCGCCTGATTGCCCCCCGTGGCATCCAGGGAAAGTTCGATCAGCGGGCGTTCCATTTCCCGCAGGATGCGCCCGTACAGCCCGGCCGGAGGCAGGGTCTCGCCGTGAAGATCGAAATAGCGTTGCAGATGCGCGCGAATCGATTCCGACAGTTTTTCCCCGCCCGCGCGGCGAACGGGGCTGAGCCCCTGATCGGATGGGCCGGGGATCGCCAGGAAATCGCTGGCCGAGATCTCGGCCTGGGGGCAGGTCAGGGCCAGACGGCGAACCGTGTTTTCCAGCTGGCGCACATTGCCGGGCCAGACATATCTGCGCATCTGGTCCAGCGCCCCTTGGGAAAGGCGCTTGTCCCCACCCATGTCGGTATCGATCTGGGCGAGGAAATGTTCGGCCAGCAGGGGAATGTCATCCATGCGCGCGCGCAAGGGCGGCACTTCGAGCGACACCACCGAAAGACGGTAATACAGATCGGCCCGAAAGCCCCCTTCCTCGACCAGGCGGGGCAGGTCGGCCTGGGTGGTTGCCAACACCCGCGGGGCCTTGTCGCCCAGCGAGTCAAGCCCCCGCACAAGGCGTGCCTGCGCCATCGGGGACAGGTCGCTCGGTTCTTCCAGCAGCAGAACGCCGGTACCCGCGCGGGCCATCACGTCGTGAACGGCGCCGATCTCGTCAAAGTCGGCCGTCCCGGCCACCACCATGGGCAGGCCGCGCCGGTCGGAGTGGTCATGTATCACACGCGCGATCAATGATTTTCCGGTGCCGCTTTCGCCCGAAATCAGCACCGGCAGATCAGTGTTCAATATGCGCGCGACCAGCCGATACAATTCCTGCATGGCCGGGGTGCGGCCGATCAGGGGCAGGTCGTCGCCGCTGTCGGCACGCACCGGCGCGCGACGCTCCTTGGGCCGTTCAAGTGCGCGCGCCGAGCGTTTCATCAGATCGGGCAGATCGAACGGCTTGGGCATATAGTCATAGGCCTCGGCCTCGGCCGCCTGGATCGCCGTCATGATGGTGTTCTGGGCCGAAATCACGATCACCGGCAGATCCGGGCGCAGCTTGCCAATGCGCGGCAGCACCTCGAGACCGTTGCCATCGGGCATCATCACGTCGCTTACCACCAGATCGCCGCGCCCTTCCTCGACCCAGCGCAGCAATGTCGCCAGAGACGATGTCGCATGCACCTTGCAGCCCGCCCGCGTATAGGCCTGGGTCAGCACCGTGCGGATGGTGCGATCGTCATCGGCAACAAGAACGGTTCCGTCCATCAGCGGGTCTCCCTGTCAGTATCGCGCGCGCCCGCCCCCGAGTCCGCCCCCGAGTCCGGCCCCGAATCCTGGACGACAGGCAAAGAGATGCGAAAACTCGTGCGCCCCGGAC
>CAZWXK010000030.1:0-17457 GCA_964637875.1 uncultured Rhodobacter sp. | reverse complement strand
GGCCCCGAATCCTGGACGACAGGCAAAGAGATGCGAAAACTCGTGCGCCCCGGACGCGATGTGACAACAATTGTTCCCTCGTGTTCGGCAATGATCTTTGATACCAGCGCCAGCCCCAGCCCGGTGCCGTTCTCGCGCCCCGAAACAAAGGGGTCAAAGACCGACTCCAGCAAGGCATCGGGAATGCCTGGACCGTCGTCAATGATCTCGATCTGCAGCGGCACGGCATGGCCGCCATCATCCGAGCGCAGCCTGAGACCCAGCTCGAAATAGGTCCGGATGGTGATCGTGCCTCCATCGGGGCCGGCGGCCTGCGCGGCGTTTGCAAAGAGATTGGCAAAGACCTGCATCATCTGATCCGCATCCGCCAGCGTCGGGGGCAGCGAAGGATCGTATTCATCGCGAAAACGCATGCTTGCCGCCGCGCCCAGATGCGCCGACATCCGCGCCCGTTCGAGCAGATCGTGAATGTTGACCGGCCTCCGGTCGGGGGTGCGCAGATCGCCGAACTGTTCGACCTGTTTCAGAAGATCGACGATCCGGCGGGTTTCCTGCAGGATCATGTCGGTCAGCTCCCGATCCTCCTTGCCAAGCGACATCGACAACAGCTGGGCCGCGCCGGTGATGCCGGCCAGCGGGTTCTTGATCTCGTGGGCCAGCATGTCGGCCAGCCCGATCGCCGTGCGGGCAGCCGTCTTTGGGCGCAATGCACGGCCAAGGCGACCCTTGATCTGGCGCGGATGCAGCAGCACCAGCATGGCCCCGGTACCATCGTCGCCCAGCGGCGCAATCTGCAGGTCGCACAGCACCGCCACCTCGCCGCCCCGGCGGGTGGTCACATCATGCTGAAACAGATCCGACTGCCCCTTGCGGGCGCGCTCCAGCAAGGGCGCGATATCGACATCCAGCGACAGGCAGTCAGCCAGAACACGACCCGCAAGCGCCTTGTGCCCGGTATTGAGAAAGCTTTCGGTTGCCGGGTTGATCTGAATCACCCGGTCGCTGCCATCGACGACAAAGCCCGGAATGGGCAGGGCCTGCCATATCTGATCGGACATGGCGGGGCTCATGCGGCCTGCCTCGCGGGGGGCGCAATCTGATCGATCAGCGCATGCACGCGCGCGGGCTGATCCTCGGTCAGCACCATGCGCCGAATGGCGGGATCGGTTCCCGCCCCGTCCATGTACCAGCCCAGATGCTTGCGCGCGACCCTGACCCCCAGCTCCGGCCCGTAGAAATCAAGCATTGCGGCGTAATGGCGCCGGATCAACCCCGCCAGCGCGGCGGAGGCGGGAATTTCGGGCGCCGGCGCGCCGAACAGCGCGGCGGCGATTTCCGCCAGCCGCCAGGGCGCGCCCCGCGCCCCGCGGCCGACCATGACACCCGCCGCGCCCGACTGTTGCAACGCCATGCGGGCGGTCGCGGTATCAATGATGTCGCCATTGACGACAACCGGAATTGCGACGGCGCCAACCACTTCACCCACCTTGCGCCAGTCGGCGCGGCCCTTGTAGAACTGGCAGCGTGTCCGCCCATGCACCGTGATCATCTGCACGCCGGCGCCTTCGGCCAGGCGGGCAAGTTGGGGGGCGTTGATACTGTCGTCATCCCAGCCCAGCCGCATCTTGAGGGTGACCGGCACCTCGACCGCAGCAACCACCGCCTCGATCAGGCGCAGCGCGTGGTCGGGATCGCGCATCAGGGCCGAGCCCGACTGCCCCCCCGTCACCTTTTTTGCGGGGCATCCCATGTTGATATCGATGATCCGCGCGCCGCGATCCGCAAGCATGCGCGCCGCTTCGGCCATCCAGCGGGCCTCGCGACCGGCGATCTGCACGGCGGTTCTGGCAACGCCAAGCCCCAGCTCGGCCCGGGCGCGGGTGGGTACGTGCGCGTGAACCATTTCCTGACTTGCCACCATTTCCGATACCACCAGTCCTGCACCGAATTCCTGCACAAGATTTCGAAACGGCAGATCGGTGATCCCCGCAAGCGGTGCAAGAAAAACGGGCGGATCGAGCGTGATATCCGCCAATTTAATAGCCATATGCCCAATCCTTTGGCGATTTGCATCCTGCTTATGCGTTTTCCGCGATTCAATCAACTGGCGCGACTGTGGCACATGGCGGAAACGGGGAACCGGGCAAGGCAGCAGGCCGCGCGCCGCAAAAATTTCCCGGCGTTGCCTTGTCCACCGCCCATGCCTAGAAAAGGGACTGCAACCAAGGAGCCGAGCCCATGACCATCGCCGCCCTGATCGTTGCCGCCGGGCGCGGGCGCCGCGCAGGCGGCGGGCTGCCCAAGCAATACCGCGCCCTTTCCGGCATCCCCGTGCTGGCGCACGCCATCCGGGCGCTTGCCGCACATCCCGAGATATCGGGGATCACGGTCGTGCTGCACCCGGATGACGAGGCGCGCTTCGAGGCTATCATCGCGCCGCATGTCGGCGGCATCCCCCTGACCACCTGCCACGGTGGCAAGGAACGATCAGATTCGGTCGCGGCGGGATTGGCCAGCATCAGCGATCAGGGCGTCGATCACGTGCTGATCCACGATGCGGCGCGCCCGCTGGTCGATCTTGCGCTGATCTCGCGCGTGATCGACGCCATGCGCGAAACCGGCGCGGCGGCCCCGGCGATGCCGGTCACCGACACGCTGTGGCAGGGAACCGGGGGCACGGTCTCGGGCGTCGTGCCGCGCGAGGGGCTGTTTCGCGCGCAAACGCCGCAGGGTTTCAGGCTTGATCTGATCCGGCAAGCCCATCAGATGCTGAAAGGCGCGGCCACCGACGATGTATCCGCCGCCCGCGCAGCCGGTCACGAGGTCACGATCGTCGAAGGCAGCGCGCGCAACATCAAGATCACCGGGCCGGACGATTTCGCGCTGGCCGAAAACCTGTTGGGGAAAGACATGGATATCCGCACCGGCAACGGATTTGACGTTCACGCCTTTGCCGAGGGCGATCATGTCACCCTGTGCGGCATCAGGATCGCCCATGATCGTGCGCTTTCGGGCCATTCCGACGCCGACGTGGCCATGCATGCGGTGACAGACGCGCTGTATGGCGCGCTGGCCGCGGGCGATATCGGCCGGTGGTTCCCCCCGAGTGACGCACAATGGAAAGGGGCGGCCTCCGACATTTTCCTGCGCCATGCGGTGGAAATGGTGACTGAGCGCGGCTTTGCGATCAGCAATATCGACTGTACGATCATCTGCGAAACCCCGAAAATCGGCCCCCATGCCGAGGCGATGCGCGCCAGCCTTGCCCGGATCACGGGGGTCGACGTGGATCAAATCTCGGTCAAGGCAACGACAAGTGAAAGGCTGGGCTTTACCGGCCGCAAGGAAGGGATCGCGGCACTGGCCATCGCGACTTTGGTGAAAACATGAGCAGATTTCTGGCAACATTCGGCTATGTGGGCCTGATCCCTGTCGCGCCAGGCACGATGGGGTCGCTGGCGGCGCTTCCGCTGGCCTATATGGTTCACCGTTTCGCAGGCTTTCCCGCCTTTGCGGCACTGACCGTGCTGGTATTTTTCATCGGCTGGTGGGCAGTTGTCGACGCCACCCGGGGGCGCGACGATCACGATCCCGGCGAAATCGTCATCGACGAGGTTGTCGGCCAGTGGCTGGCGCTGTGGCCGCTGTCGGGCGGGCTGTGGGCGATGGGGATTGACCCGGCAGTTTTCCCTTATCCGGGGTGGATCGGCGGGTTCATCATGTTCCGCCTGTTCGACATCTGGAAGCCCTGGCCCGTTTCCTGGGCCGACCGCAAGGAAACGCCGCTGGGCGTCATGCTGGACGACGTGCTGGCCGGGATCATGGCTGCGGTGGTGGTGTCGATCGCAGCGGCAATTTCCCACGGGTTGCTGAGATGAGCCTTGCGGCCAGGGTTCTGGATGGCGCGCAGGCGCAGGGCCTGCGGATTGCCACGGCCGAAAGCTGCACCGGCGGCATGGTTGCCGCCGAGCTGACCGACATCCCCGGCTCGTCCAGGGTGTTCGACTGCGGTTTTGTGACCTATTCCAACGCGGCCAAGCAGCACATGCTGGGCGTGAGGCCGGAGACGCTGGCGCGTTTTGGCGCCGTGTCCGAGCAGGTCGCAACAGAGATGGCCGAGGGCGCGCTTGAACGCGCCGGGGTGGATATCGCGGTTGCGACCACCGGCATCGCCGGACCCGGCGGCTCGGAACACAAACCCGAGGGGCGGGTCTGCTTTGCCCTGGCGCGGCGCCACCAGGACACGATCGCCCTGACGCGGGAATTTGGCGCAGTTGGCCGCAAGGGGGTGCGCGCGGCCGCCAGAGACATGGCGCTGGACCTGATCCTGCGCAATTTGCAGGCAGGTTGAGCGCCGAAATGCCCGGAAACCCGGCAGG
The DNA here is from genome assembly GCA_964637875.1 of uncultured Rhodobacter sp. GTDB lineage: Bacteria > Pseudomonadota > Alphaproteobacteria > Rhodobacterales > Rhodobacteraceae > UBA5972. The sequence continues at coordinate 13,078 of CAZWXK010000030.1, read as the reverse complement.
ATTGATATTTCATTTCTGCGCATAATTCGGGCATCTTGCCAATTTGTCGCACAAATTCCGAACAGAACGAAAAAAATCCCGCCATTGCAGCCCGGCAGGTTTTTACTTTTCCCGTTCATCCAGCTTTCACCGGGACAACAAGGATCAAGCGCACGGAGAGCAAGATGAACGCAGCCGATACCGCATGGATCATCGTGGCGACAGCCCTGGTCCTGATGATGACCCTGCCGGGCCTCGCCCTGTTTTACGGAGGCCTCGTGCGGGCCCGCAACGTCCTGTCCGTGTTCGCCCAGTGCTTTGGGATCGCCGCGCTGATCAGCGTGCTGTGGATGGTCGCCGGATATTCGATCGCCTTTGGAAATGCCTCGCCGCTATGGGGCGGTTTCGGCAAGGTCCTGTTGCTGGGGATCGATGCCGACACCTTGCGCGGCAATCTGCCCGAAATCCTGTTCTTTGCGTTTCAGATGACATTCGCGATCATCACCCCCGCGCTGATCGTGGGCGCCTATGTCGAACGGATCGGCTTTGGCTTTGTGATGGCTTTTTCGGCAGCGTGGATGCTGCTGGTCTATGCCCCGGTCGCCCACTGGATGTGGGGGGGGGCTTCCTGTCGGATGGCGGCATCTTCGGTGCGGTCGGTGCCAGGGATTTTGCCGGCGGGATCGTCGTCCACGAAACCGCCGGGCTGGCATCGCTGGTTGTCGCCTTGTTCCTGGGGGCACGCAAGGTCAAGACCAAGCCGCCGCACAACCCCGCCTATGTGGCAATTGGTGCCGGGCTGCTGTGGGTGGGCTGGTTCGGCTTCAACGCCGGCTCGCAGCTGGCTGCCGATGGCGGTGCCGCGATGACCCTGACGGTGACCCATCTGTCGGCGGCCGCCGCGACCCTGAGCTGGGCCGCGTGGGAGCGTATCAAATACGGCAAGACATCCCTGATCGGCCTTGTCACCGGCTCGATCGCGGGGCTTGCCTCGATCACCCCGGCATCCGGTTTCGTCGGCCCGGTCGAGGCGCTGGTCATCGGCGGTGTTGCCGGAATCATCTGCCAGGAGGCCTGCGCCCTGATCAAGGGGCCGCTGAAGATCGACGACACGCTTGACGTTTTCGCCGTCCATGGTGTCGGCGGGATCTTCGGCGCGATCATGCTGGCCGTTTTCGGACATGGCAGCATCACGGCCCAGCTGGGCGCGCTGGCAATCGTCGGGGTCTATGTTGTCGTCGTGACTGCAATTCTTGTAAAACTGGTCGGCATTTTCACCCCGCTGCGGGTAAGCGCCGAGGACGAGCAGACCGGGCTGGACCTGGCCGCCCATGGCGAGCAGGCCTACGAGTTCTGATGCCGGGCTGATATCAGGGGGCGGGGCCGAATCGCTGGCCTTGCCCCTTTGGCAGATGTCGGAATTGAGTATTTTTGCAAAGAAGAAACAGTGTGCGCTCAGGCCCTGGAAGGATCGCCGTAAAGCTCCTTCGCGCGCTTTTCGAATGCGCGCACGATGCGCTGCATGGCCTCGTTGAACACAACCCCGATTACCGCCTGCAACATCGACGAGCGAAATTCGAAATCGACAAAGAAATCGACCTCGCACCCTCCCTCGGGTCGGTCGGTGAACTGCCAGTGGTTGTTGAGATATTTGAAAGGCCCGTCGAGATATTCGACATCGATGCGCTTTTGCGTGGGCCGCAGGGTGACACGGCTGCCAAAGCGTTCGCGAAACAGCTTGAACGAAATCACCAGATCGGCCTCGAGAAGCTCGCCCCCTTCGACCGGGGTGCGTCGGCGTATACGCGCAGCTGCCGTCCAGGGCAGGAATTTCGGGTACGACCCGACATCCGCCACCAGATCGTACATCTGCTGCGCTGTCCAGGGCATGACACGTTTTTCCGCATGGGTCGGCATTGCCGTTCTGGCCTTTCCTGCTGTCGAGTTTATAAAAAGGCTGATGGGCGCGTCTTTTCCCATTCCGCGCCCGAGTGCAAGAGGACAAAATGGATCATTCCAATTACGTGATCGACCCGCTGATCTCGGCCAAGGCGATTGCTGCCCGGGTGGAAGAGCTGGCCGCCGAGATTACCGAAACCTTCAAGGGCACCGACAAGCTGATCGTGATCGGGCTGTTGCGCGGCTCGTTCGTGTTCATCGCCGATCTTGTGCGCGAGCTGGATCTGCCGGTCGAGGTGGATTTCATGGAAACCTCGTCTTACGGCAACAGCATGGAATCGTCACGCGAGGTGCGCATCCTCAAGGATTTGCGGGGCGAGATCGAGGGCCGTGACATTCTGGTGGTCGAGGATATCGTGGATACCGGCCACACGCTGCACCATGTGCTGAACCTGCTGAAATCGCGCAACCCCCGCCGGATGGAGGTTTGCGCCCTGCTGGACAAGCCCTCGCGACGCGAGGTGGATGTGCGCGCAACCTGGGTGGGTTTCGAGATCCCCGACAAGTTCGTTGTCGGCTATGGCATCGATTACGCACAGCGCAACCGCAACCTGCCCCATATCGGGGTGGTGCGGTTCACCGATCAGGATGATGACACGGAAAACTGATCAGACGCCTTCGACAAAGGTGTATTCGCGCTCGGCCGCGGGCAGGCCGTATTTCAGGGCCTCCTGGTATTCAGGGCCGTTGTAGAAGGCCAGCGCGGTTTCCCAGTCGGGAAAGCGGATGATGACATTGCGGGCGCGGCCCTTGCCCTCCATCTGCTTGCACGCGCCGCCGCGGGCCAGAAATTCGCCGCCGTATTTCTGCACGGCCGGGCCGGCGAGTTCGGCATATTTGCCGTAAGAATCCGGATCGGTCACGTCGATATGGACCATTGCATAGACTGCCATTGTCATTCCTCCAGCAATTTTTCGACTGCCTTGATCGCGGCGTCTGCATTGTCGGCGCTGGCGCCACCCGCCTGGGCCATGTCGGGGCGCCCTCCGCCCCCCTTGCCGCCAAGTGCGGCGGCGGCCGCGCGCACCATGTCCACGGCCGAGACCCGGCCTGTCAGGTCATCGGTCACGCCCGCCGCGATTGCCGCCTTGCCGCCAGTGTCGGCGATCAGCAGGATCGCGCCCGATTTCAGCCGTGCCTTGTGTTCGTCGATCAGCGCACGCAGATCCTTGCCCGAAACGCCATGCAAGACCTGCGCCAGAAACGGCACGCCGCCTATGTCGCGTGCATCCGGCGCATCTGCCTTGCCACCGCCGGCCATGGCCAGGTTGCGGCGCAGATCGGCGACCTCGTTTTGCAGCTTGCGCCGTTCGGCCAGCAATGCGTCGAGCCGTTCGCCAAGTTCCTCGGGGCGCGCCTTGAGCGTGGCGGTGATCGCGTTCAGCGCGGTTTCCTGCGCGCGAACATGTTCGATGGCGCGCGCGCCGGTCAGCGCCTCGATCCGACGGATACCGCTGGCGGATGCGCTTTCGCTGACCAGCTTGAACAGGCCGATATCGCCCGTGCGCCGCACATGGGTGCCGCCGCACAGTTCGATCGACCAGGTATTGCCGTCGATCCCCTTGCCGCTGCCGCGTGCCAGCCCCATCGACACGACGCGCACCTCGTCGCCGTATTTTTCGCCAAACAGGGCCTGCGCGCCCAGATCGCGGGCCTCGTCCGGGGTCATGATGCGGGTTTCGACGGCGGTGTTCTGGCGGATGAAGGCGTTGACCAGATCCTCGATTTCGGCCATCTCGGCCGCGCTGACGGCCTTGTTGTGACTGAAATCGAAACGCAGGCGCTGATCGTCGTTAAGCGACCCGCGCTGGGCAACATGGTCGCCCAGCACCTGGCGCAGCGCCTCGTTCAGCAGATGGGTGGCCGAGTGGTTGGCGCGGATCCTGGCCCGCCGGTCGTGATCGACCTCAAGCTCGGCCGCCTGGCCCGTGCCGATGGTGCCCTCGATGACCTCGGCCACATGGGCAAACAGGCCGGAATGCTTGCGCACGTCCGAAACCCGTGCCTTGCCGCCGGCGGTGGTGATGATGCCGCTGTCGCCGACCTGGCCACCGGCCTCGGCATAAAACGGGGTCTGGTTCAGCACGATATGCACCTTGTCGCCCTTGCGCGCCGCATCCACGGTCTTGCCACCCCGCACCAGCGCGATGATCTGACCCTCGGCGGTTTCTGTGTCATAGCCAAGGAAATCGGTCGCCTCGTTCTGGTCGGCAATGTCGAACCAGACGGTTTCTTCGGCCGCCTCGCCCGAGCCCGCCCAGGCGGCGCGCGCCTTGGCCTTTTGTTCGGCCATGGCGGCGTTGAAACCGGCGACATCGACGCTGCGGCCCTTTTCGCGCAGGGCGTCCTGCGTCAGATCCAGCGGAAAGCCATAGGTGTCATACAGGCGAAAGGCCACATCGCCGGGCAGCGGCGCGCCTTCGGGCAGGCGGGAAAGTTCCGCATCCAGCAGGCGCAGCCCGCGTTCCAGCGTGTTGCGGAAACGGGTTTCTTCCAGCAGCAGCGTGTCCTCGATCATGCGCTGCGCGCGCGCCAGTTCAGGGAAGGCCTGCCCCATCTGGGCGACCAGCGCCGGCACCAGCTTGTGCATGACGGGCTCGCGCGCGCCCAGAAGATGGGCGTGGCGCATGGCGCGGCGCATGATGCGGCGCAGAACATAGCCGCGGCCCTCGTTGCTTGGCAGCACGCCATCGGCGATCAGGAAGGAGACCGAGCGCAGGTGGTCGGCAATCACCCTGTGATGCACACGGCCCGGCCCGTCGGGGTCGGTGCCCGTGACATGGGCCGAGGCCTCGATCAGGTCGCGCATCAGGTCGGTATCGTAATTGTCATGCTTGCCTTGCAGCAGCGCACCGATACGTTCCAGCCCCATGCCGGTGTCGATCGAGGGGCGCGGCAGGTTTTCACGCCTGCCGTCGGCAAACTGTTCATACTGCATGAACACGAGGTTCCAGATCTCGATGAAACGGTCGCCATCCTCGTCGGGGCTGCCCGGGGGGCCGCCGGGGATGTGGTCGCCGTGGTCATAGAAGATCTCGGAACATGGCCCGCAGGGGCCGGTCGGGCCCATCGACCAGAAATTGTCGTCGGTGGCGATGCGGATGATGCGCTCGTCCGGCAGGCCGGCAACCTTTTTCCAGATATCGGCGGCCTCGTCATCGGTGTGATAAACGGTGACCAGCAGGCGATCGGGGTTCAGGCCGAATTCGCGGGTCAGCAATTCCCACGCGTAAGGGATTGCCTGTTCCTTGAAATAGTCGCCAAAGCTGAAATTCCCCAGCATTTCAAAGAATGTGTGGTGGCGCGCGGTATAGCCGACATTGTCGAGGTCGTTATGCTTGCCGCCGGCGCGCACGCATTTCTGGCTGGTGGCGGCACGCACATAGTCGCGGTGTTCAAGGCCGGTAAACACGTTCTTGAACTGCACCATGCCCGCATTGGTGAACATCAGCGTCGGGTCATTGCGCGGCACAAGCGGCGACGAATCGACGATTTCGTGATCGTTCTGCCTGAAATAATCCAGAAAGGTTGCGCGGATCTCGTTCAGAGTGGGCATGTTCCCGTGGTCCTTGAATGGGCTGGCGGATTCAGAACCGTTTACCGCCCCTGCAAAGCACTGTCCACAGGTCAGAGGGCGAGGGAACAATACACCCCCGCGTGAACATCCGATTATTTGCGGGACTCAAGGGAACGCGTCCGCCCCAAGGCAGGCGCAAACCGGATCACCGGGCGATCCGGTTGCGGCAATCAGCCCTCGACTACGGCGTCGTCATCATCCTTGACGGGGGGTGGCGTGTCGAAATCCAGCCCGTGGGCCGCGCGGATCTTGTCCTCGATCTCCCAGGCGATCCTGGGGTGTTCGCGCAGATAGGCCTTGGCGTTTTCGCGCCCCTGCCCGATGCGCTCGTCCCCATAGGAATACCACGAGCCCGATTTTTCCACGACGCCCGCCTTGACGCCAAGATCCAGCAACTCGCCCATCTTGGAAATGCCTTCGCCATACATGATGTCGAATTCCACCTGCTTGAAGGGTGGGGCGACCTTGTTCTTGACGATCTTGACACGGGTGGCGTTGCCGACAACCTCGTCCCGGTCCTTGATGGCGCCGATGCGGCGGATGTCCAGGCGCACGCTGGCATAGAATTTCAGCGCATTGCCGCCGGTGGTGGTTTCGGGGCTGCCGAACATCACGCCGATCTTCATTCGGATCTGGTTGATGAAGATGACCATGCAGTTGGATCGGCTGATCGAGCCGGTCAGCTTGCGCATGGCCTGGCTCATCAGGCGGGCATGTACGCCGACGCTGCTGTCACCCATGTCGCCTTCGAGTTCGGATTTCGGAGTCAGCGCGGCAACCGAATCGACCACGATCAGGTTGACCGCCCCCGAACGCACCAGCGTGTCGGTGATTTCCAGCGCCTGTTCGCCGGTGTCGGGCTGGCTGATCAGCAGCTCTTCGATATCGACGCCCAGCTTGCGGGCATATTGCGGGTCAAGCGCATGTTCCGCGTCGATAAAGGCGCAGGTGCCGCCCTTTTTCTGTTCTTCGGCGATGCTGTGCAGGGCCAGCGTCGTCTTGCCCGAGGATTCGGGGCCGTAGATCTCGATGATGCGGCCCTTGGGCAGGCCACCGATGCCCAGCGCGATGTCAAGCCCCAGCGAGCCGGTCGAGGTGGACTCGATCTCGGTCACCACGCCACCCTGGCCGAGCTTCATGATCGATCCCTTGCCGAAATTCCGTTCGATCTGGCTGAGTGCCGATTGCAGGGCCTTCTGCTTGTCCATGTCGCGCCTTTCGCTGAAATCCAATAGGGCTGTAGCCATTTCGAGACCTCTTATTCCATATCCCCGGTGTCGCGGCAATCACTGCTTATGTTCGCCTCTTGTTCGTTCCGTTATGGGATCAAAACAGGAACATTTCAACAGAAATTTTCGCTATTCCCATTTTGATCAACAAGATTAACATCGGGTTTACGGTGATCGCCCCCTCCGGTCATCGCGCCTCGGGTCACACCGGGAGTTCGGTCGTCGACTTGATTTCCTCCATGGAAAGGAGCGCGGTCACGTTGAATATCTTTACCTTGCTGATGAGCGCCTGATAGAATTCGTCATAGGCCCGCGCGTTGCGCACCCGGACCTTCAGGATATAGTCGATATCGCCAGCCAGACGATGGGCCTCGAGCACCTCGGGGCGCTCGCGCAGGGTATGCAGAAAGGCATCCTGCCATGCGGCCTCGTGTTCGGATGTGCGGATCAGGACAAAGAAACACGCCTCGAGCCCCAGCGCATCGGCATCCAGCAGGACCGTCTGCTTGCGGATCACGCCCAGGCGACGCAACTTGCGAATCCGATTCCATACCGGCGTCTTCGACGAGCCGATCTTGCGCGCAATTTCATCCAGTGACTGGTCTGCATCGCGCTGCAGTTCGAAAAGGATTTTCCTGTCTGTTTCGTCCAACCGGGCCGGCATCTTTCCCCCACCAAGAATCTGGAACAAATATCGCCATCACAGGTCAGTTATCAGGACAATTACCTTATTTCAATGGGTATCTAGCAAAATGTACGTGAAAATATTCTATTATGGGGCAGAAAGAGATCACATGCCGGACAGCGTGCCCGGCACAGAAAGGTCAAGGCCCATGTTCGTACACACCGACACGACCCCCGCAACAGCGCAACCGGCCCCGGTGCGCGTAGCCCGGATTCACAGCGAAAGCGACATCCTCAGCCCAGCCTGGCTGCGCGCCGTCGCCGACCTGGCCCAGGCGCGCGCGCCCGTCAGCTTTACACCCGGCGGGGGCGTGCTGCTGGATCGACCGCTGAGCCGGGAAGAACGCGCAACCCTGCCCGAAATCGTCGAGAAGCCGGCAAGACTGGTCGAACTTCCCAACGACCGTTTTCTGGCGGCCCGACATTTCGACCGCGATTTCGACGCTTTCGTGACACGCTTCACGGTGCCCCACGCCGAGGCCGGGTATCGTCTGGTGGTCATTCCTCTGGAGCACGCGCTGAGCGCCGACCAGCTCGGGACCATCGCCGATGTCGCCGAAAGCCTGGGCCATGGAACGATCAGGCTGACGGCGGATGTGTCGATCCGCCTGCCCAACGTGCCCGAGGCCCTGTTGCGCCCGCTATGGCGGCGCCTGGTGCGGGCAGGGCTGATCGGGCGGCCATACAACCGGGCCATCGCGGCCTGAACCATCGCATGACACCGCCCGGTGCCATGGCCTCGACGCGGCAGCAGCCCGGCTTCGGACAAGACACAGCGCAGGGGACAATCAATGTATCAACCGGACAATCTCGACCGTGAATTCGTCCTGGCCCGGGCAAACGCCTTTCGCGACCAGTTGAAACGCCATCTCGAAGGCAGTTTGCCAGCCGAGGCGTTCACGCCGTTGCGCCTGCGCAGCGGGCTGTACCGGATGCTGCATGCCTACATGCTGCGCATCAATATCCCCTATGGGACGCTCGGCGCGTCACAACTGCGAAAACTGGCCGATGTCGCCGATCGGTGGGACCGCGGATATGGCCACTTTACCACGCGCCAGAACATGCAGCTCAACTGGATCGCGCTGCGCGACGTTCCCGACATCCTGGACGACCTGGCCGAGGTGGGGCTGCATACGGTTCAGTCCAGCGGGAACTGCATTCGCAACGTGACCGCCGACCCGCTGGCAGGTGCGACGGCGGACGAGACGGCCGACCCGCGCCCGGTGGCCGAGCTGATCCGCCAATGGGCCGCCGGCCATCCCGAATTCAACTGGCTGCCGCGCAAGTTCAAGATCGCGGTCACCGGTGCCGACCGGGGGCATGAAGCGCTGCTGTTTCACGATATCGGTCTGCGTCTGATCGACCGTGACGGCGCCCCCGGTTTCAGGGTCAGCCTGGGCGGCGGATTGGGCCGGACACCCATGGTTGGCAAGGTATTGCGCGATTTCCTGCCACAAGAGGATCTGCTGCCGTGGCTGGAAGCGGCGATACAGGTCTACAACCTGCATGGCCGACGCGATAACAAGTACAAGGCCCGCGTCAAGATCACCCTGCTGGAAACCGGAATCGACGCGCTGGCCGCCGAAATCGAGGCGCGCCTGCCGCTTGAGCGCGCGCGCTTCAACGGGGCCGAGCAGAACCTTCTGCATCACCTGCAGGCAGCCTTTGCCCCACCGGCATTCGATGCTCTGCCTCTGGATGGATATGACAAGGCCCTGTCCCATGACCCGATCTTCCGCGCCTTTGTCAGGACCAACACGCTGGCACACCGTCGGGCGGATCATGCGATCGTGATCATCTCGCTCAAACGCCACGGAGCGGCGCCCGGCGATGCGTCAAGCGCACAAATGCGCCTGATCGCGGATCTGGCAGAAAGTTTCGGACATGGAGAAATCAGGGTCAGTCAACGGCAGAACCTGATCCTGCCCCATGTTCACAAGGCGCATCTGCCCGCGCTGCATGCCCGGCTGCGTGCCGCGGGTCTGGCAACCGCCAATGCCGGGCTGCTGTCCGACATCATTGCCTGCCCCGGCATGGATTACTGCAACCTCGCAACCGCGCATTCGATTCCGGTCGCCCGCGATATCGCGCGGCATTTCAGGGCGCGCGAAGCCGAAATCGGACCCCTTGCGATCAAGATATCGGGCTGCATCAATGCCTGCGCGCATCATCATGTGGGTGATATCGGAATCCTCGGGCTGCAAAAAGGCGGTGTCGAGAGCTACCAGATCACCCTGGGCGGCAATCCCGGCCCCCAGGCCGCGATCGGCCGGCCATTGGGCCCGGGGTTTTCACGCGATGCGATCCTGGGGGCGGTAGAAACCATCATCGACAGGTATCTCGCCCTCAGAACCGGGCCTGACGAAAGTTTCGCAACCCTGCTGCGGCGGCTCGGAACCGCACCGTTCCGCGCGGCCCTCTATGGCGAAAAGGAGAAACCCCATGCTGCATGAACGCCCCCCACTGGCGCCCCGGGCCGAGCGTATCGCCCGGCTGACCGCCGCCATCCAGGGCAAGAGCGGAATCGATCTGTCGCTTGCCGCGCTGCGGGCCGCGCTTGATCCTGCTCTCGGCGGACGGATCGCGCTGGTTTCGTCCTTTGGCGCGGATTCGGTCGTGCTGCTCGACATGGTGGCACAGTTGAACCCGGCCTTGCCGGTGCTTTTCATCGACACCGAGCTGCTGTTTCCCGAAACATTGCAATATCAACGCAGCCTCGCGGCCCATCTGGGGCTCAAGGATATCCGCGTAATCCGCGCCCCCCGGGCCGCGTTGCTGGAACATGACGCCGACGGCCTGCTGTACCATTTCGACCCCGACGCCTGCTGCGCCCTGCGCAAGGTGGCACCGCTTGCCCGCGCACTGGATGGATTTGACGGCTGGATCACGGGGCGGAAACGCTATCAGGCCGGCACGCGCGCCGACATGCCGATCTTCGAAGAGGACGATGCCGGGCGCATCAAGATCAATCCCCTGGCCCTGTGGCAACCCGGCGAGGCGGCGCGTCATGTCAGCGCCCGAAACCTGCCCCGTCACCCGCTGCTGGATCGAGGCTATCGATCAATCGGCTGCGCCCCCTGCACGACCCCGGTCCGCGAAGGCGAGGACGAGCGCGCCGGTCGTTGGCGTGGTCGCGGCAAGATCGAATGCGGACTGCACCGCGCCGCCCCCGCCGACGGACAGGGAGAAGCCGCATGACCATGATCCTCACCCGGGCCGGGCTGGAACCCGACCACTGGAAATTCGGTTTTGTCACCCCCGACAAGGCCGAGGCCGCCCTGCGTAACGGCGCCAGCACACTGGCTCTGGATCTGCGGACCGATTTAGATGTGACGCATCTCGATGTCCCTCTGGAACGCATCGACCTGATTCGCATCACCCTTGCGACATTCGTCGACGGGCGCGCCTTTTCCCAGGCGGCATTGCTCAGGCTGGCCGGTTTCGGCGGGCGACTGAGGGCCGCCGGGGACATTCTGCCAGACCAGTTTCCAGCCCTGACGGCCGCCGGATTCGACGAGATCGAGCTTGGCCCTGAACAGCTGTCGGTGGGGATGAAATCCTGGTGGATTGCGGCAACGACCACGAAAACCTACCTGTTTCGGGAAAGATTGCGCCAATTTGACTGCTAGAACTTTGGCGAAAAAACCCTTAAATACCCCGGAACGCATTTGCCTCTCTGCAGAAAGCCAAGCCGATGAACGACGAAAGCATGCTGCGGGGCGACGCCGCCAAGAAGGCCGCGCGCCTGCCCGACGCCCAGACCGTAACGGCCGTAAGACATTGGAACGAACGCCTGTTCTCGTTCCGCACGACCCGCCCCAGGTCGCTGCGGTTCCGCTCTGGCGAATTCCTGATGATCGGATTGATGGGTGACAACGGCAAACCGCTGCTGCGCGCCTATTCGATTGCCTCTCCCAACTGGGCCGAGGAGCTGGAATTCTACTCGATCAAGGTCCCCAACGGGCCGCTGACGTCGAAACTCCAGCATATCAAGGTCGGCGATCAGGTCATCATCCGACCCAAACCGGTTGGTACGCTGGTCATCGACGCGCTGCTCCCGGGAAAGCGGTTGTATCTGATCGCCACCGGTACCGGGGTCGCGCCCTTTGCATCACTGACCCGCGACCCCGAAGTCTATGAGAAATTCGACCAGGTGATCCTGACGCACACGACACGCACCGCATCGGCCCTGCTTTTCAGCAAGGATCTGGTCGACAACATCATGAAGGACGAGATCCTTTCCGAAATTGTCGGCGGCAAGCTGTGGTATTACCCCACAACCACGCGCGAGGAGTCGCCCAAGATGGGCCGTATCACTCATCTGATCGAATCCGGTGAATTGTTCGACGACCTTGGCCTGCCCCCGTTTGACCCACAGGTGGACCGGGTGATGATCTGCGGCTCGATGGGACTCAACATGGACATGAAAAAGATCGTCGAGGATGCGGGCCTGCGCGAGGGCAGCAACAGCGAACCGGGGGAATATGTCCTGGAAAAGGCTTTCGTCGGCTAGGACAAATCGCGCTTGTATGCATTCGCGTCTACCGGGCCACCCCACCCCCCGGGGCAGCCGCCTGCCCCGTGTTCTGCCCCGTGTTGCGCGCCGCGATGAGTCCGGTCACGGATTCCGGGCCTGGACTCGGACGGCTGACGCTCGACCGTGATCACGATCAGGAGCAGTTTGCGATCACATTGAATTCGTTCCGGTCAGCCAGCAGGAAATACAGCCTTCTGCGGCCCCTTTTTCCCGTCCGGAGGTTAGCGAAAATTTGCCCAAACAGGGCGGTGATTGAAAAATCTCCCGTATCCAGATGATTCCAAACATGTTTCATGGCTTACCCACATAGACATGTGGATAACTTCCCCCCTTGAGCAAGAACTCTCCCACCCGATGTTCAATGAATGTCGGTATATACCTTAGAATGATTTTCGAAGTGTGATCCGGGGTAGATGATCGGAATTTAGAAAAATTATTTGACTATTTACAATATATCGTCACCGTAAACTGCAAGTTGCGGGGTTATGGTTTGCCTGAACACGATTTCTTACCGATGAGACCCGAAATCGGCATCACGCCGCTGCAGGCAGCGCTGCAATACGCCCGATGGCGGATTGACGGCCTGCGCGCATGGCCCGAGAGGCGGATATTCTGGGTCACACGTGGGCAGGGACGCATTACGATCGACGCCAGGACGCGCGGATTCGGGCCGAATATGCTGCTCCACGTGCCTCCGGCAAGGGTCCATGCGCTCATGCCGGCATCGGGCTGCCGGGGATTTGTGATCACGATACCTGCAAGATCAGACACGACCATGCCGGATCGGCCCCTGCGTCTGAGAACGGAATCGGCCATCGAACAGGGCGATCTGGCCGGCCATATCGAAAGGCTGCGATCCGAAACCCGTGCCGACGATCCGGCAGCCAAGGCCGCCCGTCAGGGGTATCTGACCCTTCTTTCGGTCTGGATTGCACGCCATGTCGCACGCGACGACTGGGCCGACAACGCCCCGCCCCGCGCGGCGCAACGGCTGGCCCGGGACTTTCTGAACAGGCTTGAAACAGAACTGCCGGACGGGCCCAGGGTCGACCGCATTGCCACGTCACTGTCTGTCAGCCCCACACATCTGGGCCGCATCTGCATGGCCGAGTT
>CAZWXK010000029.1:17889-29377 GCA_964637875.1 uncultured Rhodobacter sp. | reverse complement strand
GCCCGACACCTATGCCGCCCATGGCTTTGCCGAGATGAGCAAGGAAGAAAGCATTCGCGTCTGCGAGGAAATCTTTGCCGACGACCTTGGCGGCCACCGCCTGATGAGCAACGCCAACCATATCCGCGGCTCGGCCTGGCTGAACTTTCCGCGCGTGATCTGCGAGAAATGGCATCATGAAAACGTGGTGCTGCTGGGCGATGCCTCGGCGACCGCGCATTTTTCCATCGGCTCGGGGTCCAAGCTGGGATTTGAAAGCGCCGTCGCGCTGGCCGATTTCCTGCATTCCGAACCCGACATGCAAGCGGCCTTTGCCAGATATCAGGAGGACCGCCGCCTTGACGTGCTGCGCCTGCAATCGGCCGCGCGCAATTCGACCGAGTGGTTCGAGAATGTCGAGCGCTATCTGCATCTCGACCCCGTCCAGTTCACCTATTCCCTGCTGACCCGCAGCCAGCGCATCAGCCATGAAAACCTGCGCGAACGCGACCCCGACTGGCTGCGCGGGGCGGAACGATGGTTCAATGCGCAGGCCGGCATCAAAAGCGACCGCCGCCCCATGTTCGCGCCTTTCCGTCTGCGCGAGATGCGGCTGAAAAACCGCATCGTGGTGTCGCCCATGGCGCAGTATCGCGCGGTCGAGGGCACGCCCAGCGACTGGCACCTTGTCCATTATGGCGAGCGCGCCAAGGGCGGCGCCGGGCTGATATTCACCGAAATGACCTGCGTTTCCCCCGAGGGGCGCATCACGCCGGGCTGCACCGGCCTGTATGCCATCGGACACGAGGCCGCCTGGAAACGCATCATTGATTTCGTGCATGCGGAATCTGACGCGAAAATCTGCTGCCAGATCGGGCACGCCGGGCGCAAGGGCTCGACCCAGCTGGGCTGGGAAGATGCCGACAGGCCGCTGGAGGACGGCAACTGGGAAATCATTGCCCCCTCGCCCATCGCCTGGTCGCCCGACAATGCGGTGCCGCGCGAAATGACCCGTGCAGACATGGAAATCGTCAAGGAACAGTTCGTTGCCGCCGCCGAGATGGCCGAGCGCGCCGGTTTCGACATGATCGAGCTGCACGCGGCCCATGGCTATCTGCTGTCGTCCTTCATCACGCCCGTATCCAACCAGCGCAGTGACGAATATGGCGGCAGCCTGGAAAACCGCCTGCGCTGGCCGGTCGAGGTATTCCGCGCCATGCGCAGCGTCTGGCCGGATCACAAGCCTATGAGCGTGCGCATCTCGGCCAATGACTGGGTCGGCGAGGGCGGCATCACGCCCGCCGACGCGGTCGAGGTCGCCCGCGCCTTTGCCCGGGCCGGGGCCGACATCATCGACGTGTCTGCCGGCCAGACCACGACCCTCGCACAGCCCGTCTATGGGCGCATGTTCCAGACCCCCTTTTCCGACCGCATCCGCCAGGAAACCGGCCTGCGCACCATGGCCGTCGGCAATATATACGAGCCGGATCATGTGAATTCGATCCTCATGGCGGGGCGCGCCGATCTGGTCTGCATGGCGCGGCCGCATCTGGCCGACCCCTACTGGACATTGCACGCCGCCGCCGAACTGGGCGACGATGGCGAAAGCTGGCCCCTGCCCTATCTGGCCGGGCGCGACCAGCTGTACCGCCTGAAGGAACGCGAAAGGGAAATGAATGTCAGACCATGAAACGGGGCATGAAACGGGGCACGACATGATGCTTGCGGGCAGGCACGCGCTGGTCACCGGCGGGGGCACAGGCATCGGGCTGGCGATTGCGCAGATCCTGGCGCGCGCCGGGGCGCAGGTCACAATCACCGGCCGGCGCGCCGAGGTGCTGCAAGAGGCCTGCGACGCCAATCCGGGGCTGCATGCGCTGGTAATGGATGTGAATGACGAGGCCAGCGTGGTTGCCGGCGTGAAACAGGCCTCCGACGCGCGCGGCACCATCGACATTCATGTGGCCAATGCGGGCATTGCCGAGACCTCGCCATTCGCAAAAACCTCGCTCGAATTCTGGCGCCGTATCATGACAACCAATCTCGACGGCGTGTTCCTGACCTGCCGCGAGGTGGTGCCGGGGATGCTGGAACGCGGCTGGGGGCGGATCATCACGGTTGCATCGGTCGCCGGGCTCAGGGGCCTGAAATACGGCGCCGCCTATTCGGCCAGCAAGCATGGCGTTGTCGGCCTGACCCGCGTGCTGTCCGAGGAATACATGGGCAAGGGGATCACCGCCAATGCGCTCTGCCCCGGCTATGTGCGCACCCCGATTGTCGAACGCAACACCCAACTGATCATGCGGCGCTCGAACCTGTCGCGCCCCGAGGCCGAGGCCGCCATGAGCCACGACAACCGCCACAAGCGCCTGGTCGAGCCCGTCGAGGTTGCCGAGGCCGCGCTGTGGCTGTGCGGGAGGCATTCGGATTCGATCAACGGCCAGACCATCGAAATCGCCGGGGGCCAGGCATGAACACCCGCCAGAGCGCCGCGCGCGATGACGCGCCGCTTTCGAAACAGCGCCTGCGCCTGTGGCTGCAACTGCTCAAGGCCACGCGCCATGTCGAAAGCCGCCTGCGCGAAAACCTGCGCAACAGATTCGCCACCACCCTGCCCCGGTTCGACGTGCTGGCCATGCTGGATCACGCGCCCGAGGGCCTCAGGATGTCGGACCTGTCCGCGCGGCTGATGGTGTCGAACGGCAATGTCACCGGCATCATCGACCGGCTGGTCAAGGACGGGCTTGTTGTGCGCGTGCCTATCCAGGGCGACCGGCGCGCGACCTTGGTGCGCCTGACGCAAAAGGGCCGCGAGACATTCGCCGAGATGGCCGCAACCCACGAGGCCTGGGTGAACGAGCTGTTCGCGCCGCTGGGCCGCGACGACATCGAACGCGCCATCGACATGCTGGCGCTTCTCAGGGGGAAAGACGAATGACAAACATGGCCGGCCTCGCGCCACAGCATTTTTCATGGGAGGTCCGGGGCACGGTCGCGGTGATCCGCCTGCTGCGGCCCGAGCGCAAGAACCCGCTGACCTTTGATTCATATGCCGAGCTGCGCGACACCTTTCGCGCCCTGACATATGCCGACGACATCCACGCCGTGGTGCTGGCCCCGAACGAGGGGAATTTCTGTTCCGGTGGCGATGTCCACGACATCATCGGCCCGCTGGTGGAAATGGACATGAAGGGCCTGCTGGCATTTACCCGCATGACGGGCGATCTGGTCAAGGCCATGCTGAATTGCGGCAAGCCCATCATTTCGGCGGTCGATGGCGTGGCCGTCGGCGCCGGGGCCATTCTGGCCATGGCATCCGACCTGCGCCTGGCCACGCCGCGGGCCAAATGCGCCTTTCTCTTCAACCGCGTGGGGCTGGCGGGCTGCGACATGGGGGCCTGCGCAATCCTGCCGCGTATCATCGGGCAGGGCCGCGCGGCGGAACTGCTGTATCTGGGCCGCTCCATGTCGGCGGACGAGGGGCTGGCCTGGGGGTTCTGGAACGCGCTGCACGACCCGGACGAGGTTGAACAGGCCGCCGTCGCGCTGGCAACGCGCATCAGTGAGGGGCCGACATTCGCCAATGGCATCACCAAGACGCAGCTGAACCATGAATGGAACATGACCCCCGATCAGGCCATCGAGGCCGAGGCCCAGGCGCAGGCGATCTGCATGCAGACCGAGGATTTCCGCCGCGCCTATCGGGCCTTTGTGGCGAAAGAGCGGCCGATATTCGAGGGGGATTAAGGATGGGTGCGCAGGCACATTTTTTCGGCATCCCGCCTGGTGGAGCCGCCGGGCTGCGCCCGCGGCACGCTCCCGCGGGGCGAACGCATTGGCCCACCCCGTGCGGCGCGCGCGCTGCCCTCGACTCGCGATGGAACATGTATCATGCCTGATCTCGGCTATCTGTCCTGGCCCTTTTTCGAGGATCGCCACCGCGACCTTGCGGCCCGTCTCGAAAACTGGTGCGCCGCCAACCTGCCGGTTGACCACAGCGACACCGATGCTGCCTGTCGCGGCCTTGTGCGCGCGCTGGGGGATGCCGGTTTCCTGCGCCACACGGGCGCGCCGCTGGATGTGCGCAGCCTGTGCGTGATCCGCGAGACGCTTGCCCGCCACGACGCGCTGGCCGATTTCGCCTTTGCCATGCAGGGGCTTGGCATGGGGGCGGTCACCCTGTTCGGCAGCCCCGAACAGAGGAAATGGCTGGAACGCACCACGCGCGGCACGGCAATTTCGGCCTTTGCGCTGACCGAGCCCGGTTCGGGTTCGGATGTCGCCGCCATCGGCGCGACGGCGGAACGGGCGGGAAACGCGTATTTGCTCAAAGGAGAAAAGACCTGGATTTCCAATGGCGGCATCGCCGATGTCTATACGGTGTTTGTCCGCACGGGCGAAGCGCCCGGCGCGCGTGGCCTTTCGGCCTTTCTGCTGCCCGCAGACACAGCGGGGCTGGAGATCGTCGAGCGCCTGGAGACCATCGCCCCGCACCCGCTGGCACGCCTGTGTTTCAACGATATCCGCCTGCCGGCAAGTGCCATGATCGGCGCATCCGGCGAGGGCTTCAGGATCGCGATGAGCGTGCTTGACGTGTTCCGCGCAACCGTCGGTGCGGCGGCTTTGGGCATGGCGCGGCGCGCGCTGGACGAGACATTGACGCGCATCCAGACCCGCAAGGTTGGCGGTGCGCCGCTGGCCGATCTGCAGATGGTGCAGGGCCATGTGGCCGACATGGCGCTGAAGATCGACGCGAGCGCATTGCTGGTCTATCGCGCGGCCTGGGCCAAGGACATGGGCGCGGCGCGTGTCAGCCGCGAGGCCGCCATGGCCAAGCTGCATGCCACCGACAGCGCGCAAGAGGTGATCGACGCGGCCGTGCAGCTGCATGGTGGCGAAGGAGTGCGCGCGAACGGCGTGGTCGCGGGACTGTATCGCGAAATCCGCGCGCTGCGCATCTATGAAGGCGCCAGCGACGTGCAACGCGTCGTGATCGCGCGCCAGGTGATGGGAGGAAAGAAATGAAACTGGGACCGACCGGACATGTGGATAGATTCACCCGCGACAACCTTCCGCCGCCCGAGCAGATGCCCGATTTCCTGCTGGAGGATTACCCCTATCCAGAATGGCTCAATGTCGGGGTGGCGCTGACCGATGCGATGGTCGAGCGCGGCTTTGGCGATCATGTCGCCCTGATCGGCAATGGCCGGCAGCGCACCTACAAGGAACTGGCCGACTGGACCAGCCGCATCGCGCATGTGCTGGTGCAGGATTACGGGGTCAGACCCGGCAACCGCATATTGATCCGCAGCGCCAACAACCCGGCCATGGTGGCCTGCTGGCTGGCCGCGACCAAGGCCGGCGCGGTCGTTGTCAACACCATGCCGCTGCTGCGCGCGGGCGAGCTGGGCGCGATCGTGGACAAGGCCGAGATCGAATTTGCCCTGTGCGACAGCCGCATGATGGACGAGATCGTCGCCTGCGGGAAGAACTCGAAATATCTCAAGACGATCATTTCCTTTGACGGCACCGCCAACCATGACGCCGAACTTGACCGCGCCGCGCTGGCCAAGCCCGTGCATTTCGATGCCGTGCGCACCGGGCGCGACGATGTTGCGCTGCTGGGGTTCACCTCGGGCACCACCGGCACGCCCAAGGCGACCATGCATTTCCACCGCGACCTGCTGGCCATCGCCGATGGCTATGCGGCCGAGGTGCTGGGGGTCACGCCGGATGACGTGTTCGTGGGCTCTCCGCCATTGGCGTTTACCTTTGGGCTGGGGGGGCTTGCGATCTTTCCGCTGCGCTTTGGCGCGACCGCGACGCTGCTGGAAAAGGCAACCCCCGAAAACATGATCGAGATCATCGAAACCCACAAGGCCACCATCTGTTTCACCGCACCGACCGCCTATCGGGTGATGCTGCGCGCGATGGACGAGGGCGCGGATCTGTCCAGCCTGCGCTGCGCGGTCTCGGCGGGGGAAACCCTGCCCGCGCCGGTCTATGACGACTGGCTGGCAAAAACCGGCAAGCCGATGCTTGACGGGATCGGGTCCACCGAAATGCTGCATATCTTCATCTCGAACCGGCTTGACGACCACCGCCCCGCCTGCACGGGGCGGCCCGTGCGGGGATACGAGGCGCGCATTGTCGATGACGACATGAACGACGTGCCCGATGGCGCGCCGGGCCGCCTGGCCGTGCGGGGGCCGACGGGTTGTCGCTATCTGAACGATGTGCGCCAGGCCGATTATGTGCGCGATGGCTGGAACATCACGGGCGATACCTTTTGGCGCGACGACGCGGGGTATTTCCATTTTGCCGCGCGCAATGACGACATGATCATCAGCGCCGGCTACAACATCGCCGGCCCCGAGGTCGAGGCCGCCCTGCTGGCCCATGAATGGGTGGTGGAATGCGCCGTCGTCGCCGCCCCCGACGAGGCGCGCGGCCATATCGTGCAGGCCCATGTGGTGCTGGAAGAGGGTGTTCCACGCGACGCGGCCACCGTCAAGGTGTTGCAGGATCATGTCAAGGCCACCATCGCGCCCTATAAATACCCGCGCTCGGTGGTGTTCATAGATGCGCTGCCCAAGACCCAGACCGGCAAGGTGCAACGATTCAGATTGCGGCAGGACAGATGACCGATTTCACCAAAACCCGCGAGATGTTCCACCTGCCAGAGGGGGTGGTCTATCTGGATGGAAACTCGCTGGGCCCGCTGCCGTGTGCTGCCGTGGCGCGCGTCACCCGTGCCATGCAGGACGAATGGGGCGATATGCTGATCACCGGCTGGAACAGGGCCGGATGGATGAGGCTTGCGCGCGATGTGGGCGACCGGGTCGGCCGTCTGATCGGCGCGCCTGCGGGCAGCGTGGTGATGGGCGACACGCTGTCGATCAAGGTCTATCAGGCGCTGGCCTCGGCGCTGGAGCTGAACCCAGATCGCCGGGTGATCCTGTCGGACAGCGGCAATTTTCCGACCGACCTGTACATGGCGCAGGGGCTGATCGAAAGCCTGGGCCGGGGTCACGAGCTGCGCATTGTCGCCCCCGACGAGGTGGCTGCCAATATCGGCGACGAGGTGGCCGCCTTGATGCTGACCGAGGTCGATTACCGTACCGGGCGGATGCATGACATGGCGGCACTGACGGCGCGGGCCCATGCCCATGGTGTGATCACGATCTGGGATCTGGCCCATTCGGCGGGCGCCATCCCTGTTGACGTGTCCGCGGCGGGGGCCGATTTCGCGGTGGGCTGCACCTACAAATACCTCAATGGCGGCCCCGGCGCGCCGGCTTTCATTTATGTCGCGCCCCGATGGGCCGACCGCGCGCGCCCCGCGCTCAGCGGCTGGCTGGGCCATGAGGCGCCCTTTGCCTTTGACCCCGACTATCGCCCCGCCGCCGGGGTCGAGCGGATGCGTGTCGGTACCCCGCCCGTGCTGGCGCTGCGCGCGCTCGAGGCGGCGCTGGATGTCTGGGACATGGTCGATATCGCGGATCTGCGCGCGCAATCCGTCGCGCTTTCGCAACTTTTCATCGCCGAGGTCGAACGCCGCTGCCCGGCGCTGCGCCTTGCCAGCCCGCGCGACCCGATGCAACGCGGCAGCCAGGTCAGCCTGGCCTTTGAACAGGGATATGCGGCCATGCAGGCGCTGATTGCGCGCGGTGTGATCGGCGATTTCCGCGCCCCCGACATCATGCGCTTCGGCTTTACCCCGCTTTACCTGTCGGAAAGCGACGTGATGCGGGCGGCCGATATCATCGAAGATGTGATCACAAATAACCTCTGGGATCGCCCGGAATATATGACAAAGGCGGAAGTTACATGAAGAAACCCTTTGATCCCGCTGACGATGGGGCAGAAATGGCCTTTGATGGGCGCATGTCCTATGGCGACTATCTGCACCTAGACGCGGTGCTGGGGGCGCAGCACCCGCTGTCGGATGCCCATGACGAGATGCTGTTCATCATCCAGCACCAGACCAGCGAATTATGGATGAAGCTGGCCATTCACGAGGTCACCGCCGCGCGCGCCGCGCTGGCCGCCGGGCAGTTGCGCCCGGCCTTCAAGATGCTGACCCGGGTTGCCCGCATATTCGAGCAGCTCAACAACGCCTGGGACGTGCTGCGCACCATGACGCCCAGCGAATACACGCAGTTCCGTGACCAGCTGGGGCAAAGCTCGGGCTTTCAGTCGCACCAGTATCGCATGATCGAATTTGCGCTGGGCAACCGCAACCACGCCATGCTGCGCCCGCATGCGCATCGGGCAGAAATTCACGCCGCCCTTGCACAGGAGCTGACCCGCCCCAGCCTGTATGACGTCGCGCTGCGCCTGTTGGACGCGCGCGGCGTCGGGCTGCCCGATCATGTGATCACACGCGATGTCAGCCAGCCTTATACGCCCGATGACGCGGTGGAAGATGCCTGGAAAACGGTCTATGCCGACCCCGAAAGATACTGGGGGCTTTACGAACTGGCCGAGAAACTTGTCGATCTGGAAGATTACTTTCGCCGCTGGCGGTTCAACCATGTCACCACGGTCGAACGCATCATCGGCTTCAAGCGCGGCACCGGCGGCACCTCGGGGGTGGCCTATCTGAAACGGATGCTGGCAACCGAGCTGTTCCCCGAGCTGTGGCATGTGAGGACCGCGCTATGAGCTGGACCACCACCCGCAAGGTCGAGTTTTCCCATGTGGACGGCGCCGGCATCGTGTTCTATCCGCGCTATTTCGAGATGATCTCGTCGGTGATCGAGGAATGGTTCGACCGCTGCCTCGACTACCCTTTTGACCGCATGCATTTTCATGACCGGCGCGGCATCCCGACGGCCGAGATCAACGTGAAATTCATGGCACCATCGCGGCTGGGCGACGTGCTGGAATTCTCGGTGCGCGTGACCCGGCTGGGCAACAGCAGCGCGGAAGTGGAAACCACCTGCCGGCTGGGCGCACAGACCCGCCTGATCGCGCGTCAGACATTGGTGCGCATCGACCTGGACACCGGCCGGCCCGAGCCCTGGCCCGATGACGTGCGCGCGCGCATGCAGCCCGGAAAGGACGCGACATGACAGACCTCGTTACAGGCCTCGTTCACGAATTGCTGCATCCGGCCAACTGGAAAGCGGCGCGCGGCTATGCCAATGGCGTTGTGGCCGAGGGGCGGATGATCTTTCTGGGCGGCATGATCGGCTGGAACGCGCAGCAGGAATTCGAAACAGACGATTTCGTCGAACAGGTTGACCAGTGCCTTGCCAATATCTGCGCAACTCTGGCGCAGGCCGACGCCGGGCCCCGACATCTGGTGCGGCTGACCTGGTATATTCTGGATCGCGACGAATATCTTTCCCGCCTGCCCGAACTGGGCAAGGTCTATCGCCGCCATATGGGCAGGTGTTATCCCGCCATGGCAATGCTGCAGGTGGGCAGCCTGATGGAGCCGCGCGCCAAGGTGGAAATCGAGGCAACGGCGGTGCTGCCGCAAAACGACCGGAGCTGACAGCCCGGGCTGACGCGCGGGGCCGAGGGGTCAGCCCGCCAGCTTTTCCTCGGCTTCGGCGGCAACCTCTTCGGCGCGCTCGGCGATGCGGGCGAATGCCTCGGTCACCTCGTCGGGGATCACGGGAACCTCGACCTTGACCTCGACGATTTCCTTTTCCGGCACCGGTACGGGGGCCGCACGCGCGCTGAGTTCCTTGATACGGCGCTCGGCCACCCGGAGTTCCTCTTCAAGGCCGGCGGTCTTGTCGGCCAGCATCAGCCCGGCCATCAGCAACATGCGCGATTCCGGCACGCGCCCCAATGCGCCGGCCAGTGTCTGGGCCTCGTGGTCCAGCAGCGCCGCGGCCGATTGCAGGAACTGTTCCTCGCCCTCCTGGCAGGCCACATGGAAACTGCGCCCACCGATGCGGATTTCGACCTCAGGCATCGATCTTTCCCTCCACCAGAGGTTTCAGTTCATCCAGAATGGCATCCATCTCGTCCACATCGGATTCGCGCATGGTTTTCAGCGCGTCCAGCTCGGCCCTCAGCGACTGGTCGATCGCCGCCGGGTCGGCCAGCATTTCGAGATTGCGCTCGCGCAGCAGGGCGTTTGAATCGCGCAGCTGCTGGTTGGCCTCCTTGAGGCGCTGGAACTGGATGTCCTGGTTCTCGATCCGCGCGGTCAGACGGCTGATCCGTTCTTCCAGATGGCGTGTGCTATTATGTTCGCGATCCTGTTCCCGGGTCTTTTCGCGCAGCGCAGCTTCGGCCTCGAAGCGGGCGTTTTCGGCCTCCTTGAGGCGCGATTCCGCCGCCTCCTGGGCGGCGCGCGCATGTTCAAGCTGCTGCTCGACCTCGTCGAGGCGATCCTTGAGGCGGGCCGACGTCACCCGCTCGGCATCGAGATCGGCGCGTTCCTCGGCCAATGTCGCCTGAAGCTCGTCGATCAATGCCTGGTCGCGCTGGTGCAGCCGGGCAAGCTCGTCATCGCGGCCCCCGTTCTCGGTCACGATGGCCGATATCCTGTCGAGCGCTGCAAAGATCCGGGCCTGATTTCGTTCCATGTCGTCCTTCATGCGTTGCAGATTCCTGCCATATACGAATCACTGAGCCCCATGCGAGCACATGCTAGCCAATCTTGCACAAAAATGCTTGCATTCAAATATCCCGGCATGTCTCTATCCCCTTGCGGCGGCCGGACATTCGTCGCAATACCCAGCCAGAGCCGCGGGGATGGAATGGACAATAAGACTGCCCTGGTGATCGCCCTGATGATCCTTGCGTTGCTGGGGGCCGATCAGCTGTGGCTGCATTGGGGCATCATTTCCTTTGTCTTTGAAAAACTGACCGAGTTGATCGACAGCATCGCCTTCTGGCGCTGAGCCCGCCGCCGCGGCACCGAATCCCGGGATCCCGCGGGGGATTCACAAGCGCCCGCCTTTGTGCAATGATTCGCGCAGGCCGGCACGGGCGGCGGCCTGCGACAGGCATGGGCAATCCGGGGGCAAGGCAGTGACCAACGACAATGGCGGCAACAATATCGCAATCGGCCCGGTGGTGGTTTTCGCGACCGCGTTTTCGCTGGCTGCCTATTTCACCTTTGCCGCCGTTCAGGGTGAATACGGCCTTTTCCGGCGCATCCAGATCGAGGCACAGGAAAAGGCGCTGACCGGGCAGCTCGACACCCTCAGGGCCGAGGTCGCGGTGATGGAAAACAAGACGCGCCGCCTGTCGGACCATTATCTCGATCTGGATCTGCTGGACGAACAGGCCCGCAAGGTGCTGGGCCTGGTGCGCGGTGACGAAATCGTGATCCGCTGAGCCCGCCCCTTGCCCTCTGCATCCCGGCACATGGGCAGGGGCGGTCGTGATTTGCTTTGCAATCCGCAATTTCCTGGTGTATAAAAAGGTTTAGTATTAAACTACTTTTTCCGAACAGGGAGAATACCGCAGATGGCTGCCAGAAAGACCAGCGGAAAAACCGGCTCCCCGGCCCAGATGAAACCCACGGCGAAATCCC
>CAZWXK010000029.1:0-17789 GCA_964637875.1 uncultured Rhodobacter sp. | reverse complement strand
AAGACCAGCGGAAAAACCGGCTCCCCGGCCCAGATGAAACCCACGGCGAAATCCCGGAAGAAACCCGCCCCGAAACCCAACACGAACAAGGAGGAGCTGCTGCATTTCTACCGTCAGATGCTGTTGATCCGCCGGTTCGAGGAAAAGGCCGGCCAGCTGTATGGCATGGGCGTGATCGGCGGTTTCTGCCACCTCTATATCGGGCAAGAGGCCGTTGTCGTCGGCCTCGAGGCCACCGCCAGGGATGGCGACCAGCGCGTGACATCCTATCGCGATCACGGTCACATGCTGGCCTGCGGCATGGATCCCAAGGGCGTCATGGCCGAACTTGCAGGCCGCGAAACCGGCTATTCGCGCGGCAAGGGCGGCAGCATGCACATGTTTTCCAAGGAACGGAATTTCTACGGCGGTCACGGCATCGTGGCCGCGCAGGTGCCGATCGGCGCGGGGCTGGCATTCGCCGACAAGTATCGCGGCAATGACAATGTCAGCTTTACCTATTTCGGCGACGGCGCCGCCAACCAGGGCCAGGTTTACGAGACCTTCAACATGGCGTCCCTGTGGAAACTGCCGGTGGTCTTTGTCATCGAGAACAACAAATACGCCATGGGCACGGCGATGCAGCGCTCGACCTCGACGCCCGACATCTATCACCGTGGCAACGCATTCGGCATTCCGGGCGAGGCGGTCGATGGCATGGACGTGCTGGCGGTCAGGGAAGCCGGCGAAAAGGCGACTGCCCACTGCCGCGCGGGCAACGGCCCCTATATCCTGGAAATGCAGACCTATCGCTATCGGGGCCATTCCATGTCGGACCCGGCCAAATACCGTTCGCGTGAAGAGGTGCAGAAGGTGCGCGCGGAAAAGGATCCCATAGATCACGTCCGCGACCTGCTGCTTGGCGGCAAGCACGCCTCGGAAGACGAACTCAAGGCCATCGACAAGGAAATCAAGGCCACCGTCAACGAGGCCGCCAAATTTGCCCAGTCCAGCCCCGAGCCCTCCGAGGCCGCGCTGTGGACCGACATCATCGCCTGAGGAGAAAGAGACAATGGCAACGAACATTCTCATGCCCGCCCTTTCCCCCACGATGGAGGAGGGCACACTTGCCAAATGGCTGGTGAAAGAGGGCGACAGCGTGTCGTCCGGCGACATCATCGCCGAGATCGAGACCGACAAGGCAGTGATGGAATTCGAGGCCGTCGATGATGGCGTGATCGGGCGCATCCTGGTGCCCGAGGGCACACAAGGGGTCAAGGTCAACACCCCCATCGCCGTGCTGCTGGACGAGGGCGAAGAGGCAGGCAGCACGCCCGATACAGCCCCCGATACCGCCCCCGAGTCCACCCCCGGGTCGACCCCCGAGTCCACCCCTGCCGAAACCGCCTCTCCCAGCCCGACCGTTCCGGCCTCTGCGGCGTCCGAGACCGTCATTCCGCCGATCGAGGAAATCCCCGCCGGCACCAGCTTCAGGACCCAGACCGTGCGCGAGGCCCTGCGCGACGCCATGGCCGAGGAAATGCGCGCCAGCGACGACGTGTTCCTGATGGGCGAGGAAGTCGCGCAATATCAGGGCGCCTACAAGGTCAGCCAGGGCCTGCTTGACGAATTCGGCGCGCGTCGCGTGATCGACACCCCGATCACCGAGCATGGCTTTGCCGGCGTCGCCGTGGGCGCGGCATTTGCGGGCCTGCGCCCGATCGTCGAATTCATGACCTTCAACTTTGCCATGCAGGCGATGGACCAGATCATCAATTCGGCCGCCAAGACGCGCTACATGTCCGGCGGGCAGATGAACTGCCCCATCGTGTTCCGCGGCCCCAACGGCGCCGCCGCCCGCGTGGCCGCCCAGCACAGCCAGGATTACGCCGCGTGGTATGCGCATGTGCCCGGCCTCAAGGTGGTGCAGCCCTATTCGGCGGCCGACGCCAAGGGCCTGCTGAAATCGGCCATCCGCGACCCGAACCCCGTGATCTTTCTGGAAAACGAAATCCTTTACGGCCGCAGCTTCGAGGTGCCGGAACTTGACGATTTCACCGTGCCCATAGGGCGCGCGCGCATCTGGCGCGAGGGCTCTGACGTCACCATCGTCAGCTTTGGCATCGGCATGACCCATGCGCTCGAGGCCGCCGAGGAACTGGCCAGCCAGGGCATCAGCGCCGAGGTCATCGACCTGCGCAGCCTGCGCCCCATCGATTACGACACGGTGCTGGCCAGCGTGCGCAAGACCAACCGCTGCGTCACCGTAGAAGAGGGCTGGCCCGTTGCCTCGATCGGCAACCACCTGTCGGCGACCATCATGCAGCAGGCCTTCGACTGGCTCGACGCCCCGGTGATCAATGTCACCGGCAAGGACGTGCCGATGCCGTATGCCGCCAATCTTGAAAAGCTGGCTCTTGTCACCACGGCCGAGGTCATCGAGGCCGTCAAATCCGTCACCTACCGCACAGGAGGCCTGTGATGGCAATTCAGATCCTGATGCCCGCCCTTTCCCCCACGATGGAGGAGGGCACACTTGCCAAATGGCTGGTGAAAGAGGGCGACACGGTATCCTCGGGCGACCTGCTGGCCGAGATCGAAACCGACAAGGCAGTGATGGAATTCGAGGCCGTCGATGATGGCGTGATCGGGCGTATCCTGGTGCCCGAGGGCACCGAGGGGGTCAAGGTCAACACCCCCATCGCCGTGCTGCTGGACGAGGGCGAAGATGCCTCCGCCATCGACAGCGCAACAACCGCCCCCGCGCCCGCACAAGAGGCCCCCGCAGCCGCAGCCCAACCCCCCGCGGAAACCAGGACGCCCCCCGCCCCGCCCGCGCCAGACAGCGACGGCAAGCGCATCTTTGCCTCGCCCCTTGCCCGCCGCCTCGCCGCAGACAGGGGGCTCGACCTTGCCACCATCACGGGCACCGGCCCGCATGGGCGCATCATCAAGGCCGATGTCGAGGCAGCTGTCGCCGCGCCCGGACCGGCCGCCGCAGACACCGCCCCCACCGCGACCCCGGCAGGCCCGGCAACCGTCCCTGCGGCTGGCCCGAATGCCGAACAGATCAAGGCCCTCTATGCAGACCGCGCGTTCCAGGAGGTCACCCTTGACGGCATGCGCCGCACCATCGCCGCGCGCCTGTCCGAGGCCAAGCAGACCATCCCGCATTTCTATCTGCGCCGCGACATCCGTATCGACGCCCTGCTCGATCTGCGCGCCCGCATGAACAAGGGGCTCGCGGCGCGCGGCATCAAGCTCAGCGTCAATGACTATATCATCAAGGCCGCGGCGCTGGCGCTGCAGGACGTGCCCGATTGCAACGCCGTCTGGGCCGGCGACCGGATCCTGAAACTGAAACCCTCGGATGTGGCGGTGGCCGTCGCCATCGAAGGGGGGCTGTTCACCCCGGTTCTGCGCGATGCCGACCGAAAGACGCTTTCGACCCTGTCGACCGAAATGAAGGATCTCGCCGCCCGCGCCCGCACCCGCAAGCTGGCCCCCAATGAATACCAGGGCGGCAGCTTTGCAATCTCCAACCTCGGCATGTTCGGCATCACCAATTTCGACGCGGTGATCAACCCGCCCCATGGCAGCATCCTGGCGGTCGGCGCGGGCGAGAAGAAACCCGTCGTCAACGATGCCGGCGAAATCGAAATCGCCACCGTGATGTCGGTCACCCTCAGCGTCGATCACCGGGTCATCGACGGCGCCCTTGGCGCGCGGTTCCTGACCGCCCTCAAGACCTATCTCGAAGACCCGCTTTCGATGCTGGCCTGAGGGGCCTCTTCTTCTTTGCCCAAATACGCCGGGGGAGTCGCGCTCGCGCGACGGGGGCAGCGCCCCCAATCTCCATCCCCGGCCCCATCCCGGCCCCATCCCCGGGTCACGGTCCGCCCCTCAGGGCACAAATACCCGGGTCATTCCAGAAACCCGCGCAGCAACGCCGCCACCTCGGCGGCATGGGTGATCGGCACCATATGTCCGGCGCCGGCAACGATCCGGCGCTCGGCATTCGGGAAATTTTCCTCCAGCACATCCTGTACCGCATGGATGATCGATTCGGTGCGATCGCCCTCGACCAGAAGGGCCGGCAGCTCCATTGCGCGGATCTGACCCAGGGAAATGTGGTCCTCGCCCTCACCGATCACCGACTCGCCGCCCCTGCGCACCACCCACATGCGTTCGGCCATATACGCACGCTGCTCGTCGGGCAGCATCTCCCAGGGGACTCCACCCCCCCAAAGGCGATGAAAGGCGCGCGCGGCACCCAGATCGTCGCCCTTGTCGAACAGCGCATAAACGGCGGCGTTGTCGGCCAGATGGCGGGCGAATTCCGCGCGCCCGGCATCTGCTGCCGCGGAAAACAGGACGGGCTCGATCAGGGTCAGGCTGCGTGCCAGATCGGGGCGTTCCAGCGCCACCCGCAAACAGACCGTCGCGCCAAAGGAATGCCCCACCAGATCGACAGGCCGCGTGCCGCGCTCGATCAGGGCGATGGCCATGTCGGCGGACTGCCGCTGCCAGCTGATGCCGGGCGCCAGCGGCCCGCTGCGCCCGTGACCCGGCAGATCCATCGCCGTCACGTGCCAGCCCTTGCCAAGCGCCTGGATGACGCCCTTCCAGGCGCCGGAATGGGCCAGCGAGCAATGCAGCATGAACAGCTCGTGCCGGCCCTCTCCGGCGGTGCGCCACCAGGCATGATGTCCCGCAAGCATGGCCTCAGGCATCGTTACGCCCCCCGAAAACGACCTCTCTTACATGCGTTTCCCGGAAATGTTGACGAAAGCTCATTTATTGCCTCGCGTGTCGTTTTTTGTGTTTCCGGCCTTCCTATGGCACTAGGCAAAACCCGATTGCAATGCTAAGCGAGGCCCGAGTCACAATTCCGTCACGTAGCAATATGTGACCCCGGCAACAGAGGATCTCTGATGACTGCCAGCGTCGAACCCAAGCTGATTTCAGGCAACGCGAATCCCCCTCTTGCAAGGGCGATCGCCCGGCGCATGTCGATGCACAGGGGGGCCTCGGTCAAGCTGGTGGATACCCGGGTCGAAAGGTTCAATGACCAGGAAATATTCGTCGAGGTCTATGAAAACGTCCGGGGCGAAGACATGTTCATCATCCAGCCCACATCAAACCCGGCCAATGACAACCTCATGGAATTGCTGATCATTTCCGATGCCCTGCGACGATCGTCGGCCTCGCGCATCACTGCGGTAATTCCCTATTTCGGCTATGCCCGTCAGGATCGCCGAACCAAGGCCCGCACCCCGATCAGCGCCAAGCTGGTCGCCAACCTGATCGTCGAGGCCGGGGTCGAACGGGTTCTGACCATGGATCTGCATGCCGCCCAGATCCAGGGCTTTTTCGATATTCCCGTGGACAACCTCTATGCCTCGCCCATTTTCGCGATGGATATCGCCCACCAGTTCGACGATCTGTCCAGGGTGATGGTGGTCTCGCCCGATGTCGGCGGGGTCGGACGCGCCCGCGAACTGGCCAAGCGGCTGGACCTGGATCTGGCCATCGTCGACAAGAGGCGCAGCGCCCCCGGCGAAGTCGCCGAAATGACGGTCATCGGCGAGGTCGAGGGACGCATCTGCCTGATCATCGACGATATCTGCGATACCGCGGGCACCCTGGTCAAGGCGGCCGAAACCCTGATCGCACAAGGCGCGGCCGAGGTGCACGCCTATATCACGCACGGGGTTCTGTCCGGCCCGGCGGTGGCGCGGATCGAGAATTCCGCCATGAAAAGCCTGATCGTCACCGATTCGATCGAGGCGACCGAGGCCGCCAGGGCCTCGTCCTCGATCCGCGTTGTCCCGACGGCACCGATCTTTGCCCAGGCGATCCTGAACATCGCCAACGGACGTTCGGTGTCATCCCTGTTCGAGACCGAAACCCTGCGCACCATCTATCAGGGGCATTTCGGAAATATCTGAGGCCGCGCCCGGGCGCCTGCCGCCCCTCATCTGCCGGACCTGGGGGGCAGCCCGGCTGCCCTGTCACCCCTTCACGACAGCTCCCATTCGTCGTCATCGCGCAGCTCGCCAATGGCCAGCCAGGCCGCGCGCACCCGGGCGACGCGGGTATCGCCCCAGGTCCTGAACACGATCTCGAAACCCTCGAGGGTGACGTTGCGCGCCGAAATGTCGGCCCGCTGATTCGTCTTCTGATCCATGTCCCACATGTCGAGCGACACATGCACGACCGGCAGGGTCCTGAACGGCTGGGAAAAGGCGATCGCCGTCACCCGTTCACGCGGACCATTGCCGGTCCACATCTCGCCGTGATCGGCAAAATCCGAAAACAGGATCTCCTTTCCCTGTTCGATGCCGATCAGATGGTTTCGCAGTCTGCGCATGTCGTCCTTGTCCTTCACCCGGCCCGCAAGGGGCGCCGGCACGACGCCGCTCAGCGATACGATACCTTGTGGCGCGCCTCGCGCGGCCTGCAACCTCGTATGGTGCAACCATGGCAAATTATTGGCAGAAATGCAAAAAGGCCCCGGCATATACGGGGCCTTTTCATCCATGTCTGTCGTCGCGCAACCGCTGTTGCGCGTTATTCCATCATCTCCAGCAGATGCACGAGATCGGCCACCAGTTTTTCGCCGATGTCCTCGTGCTCGGGCTCGACCGTCTGGAGCTTGGAACGGGCCTCTTCGAGGATTTCCTCGATCTCGGCCCGGCTGACGCCATTGCGCGGAAAGGCCCTTTCGGCCAGAACCGCGACCGCGCCGGCGTTCACCTCGACAAAGCCGCCGGTGACGACATATTCGGTCGTGTTTGCGCCCTCGGTTGCCCGGATGATTCCGGGACGCAGCGTCATCACGACCGAGGCATGGCCCGGCATCGCGGTCATGTCGCCCTCGGCGCCGGGCAGATCGACCGCCGATACCTGGAGCGAGGCGATCTGGCGTTCGGGCGACACAAGGTCAAATTGCATCATATCGGCCATCTGGGCCTCCTTGCATCAAGCGGCTTCGGCAGCCAGCCTTTCGGCCTTTGCGACCGCTTCCTCGATCCCGCCGACCATATAGAAGGCGGCCTCGGGCAGATGGTCGTATTCGCCGGCCACGACCGCCTTGAACGACTTGATCGTATCCTCGAGCGGCACCTGCACGCCGGGCGTGCCGGTAAACACCTGCGCCACGTCGAAGGGCTGCGACAGGAAGCGCTGGATCTTGCGCGCGCGCGCCACGACCAGCTTGTCCTCTTCGCTCAGTTCGTCCATGCCGAGAATGGCGATGATGTCCTGCAGCGACTTGTAGCGCTGAAGGATGCCCTGCACGTCGCGGGCAACCTGGTAATGTTCCTCGCCGACGATGGCCGGGTCCATGATCCGGCTGGTCGAATCCAGCGGGTCCACGGCCGGGTAGATGCCCAGTTCCGAAATCGCACGCGACAGAACCGTGGTTGCGTCGAGGTGGGCAAAGGATGTCGCCGGGGCCGGGTCGGTCAGGTCGTCGGCGGGCACATAGATGGCCTGGACCGAGGTGATCGAACCGGTCTTGGTCGAGGTGATGCGCTCCTGCAGCGCGCCCATGTCGGTGGCCAGCGTCGGCTGATAGCCCACCGCCGAAGGGATGCGGCCCAGCAGTGCCGAACATTCCGAGCCGGCCTGGGTAAAGCGGAAGATGTTGTCCACAAAGAACAGGACATCGGTGCCCGACTGGTCGCGGAACTGTTCCGCCAGCGTCAGCCCCGAAAGGGCGACACGCATGCGGGCCCCCGGCGGCTCGTTCATCTGGCCATAGACCAGCGCCACCTTGGATTCTTCCAGATTGTCCGGCACGATAACGCCGGATTCGATCATTTCGTGATAGAGGTCGTTGCCCTCGCGGGTGCGTTCACCCACGCCGGCAAACACGGAATAGCCCGAATGCACCTTGGCGATGTTGTTGATCAGTTCCATGATCAGAACCGTCTTGCCCACGCCGGCGCCCCCGAACAGGCCGATCTTGCCGCCCTTGGAATAGGGGGCCAGCAGATCGACCACCTTGATGCCGGTGACAAGGATTTCCGATTCGGTGGACTGTTCCTTGAATGCCGGGGCCTCCTGATGGATGGCGCGGCGTTCCTTGGCCTTGACGGGGCCCTTTTCATCGACCGGCTCGCCGATCACGTTCAGGATGCGGCCCAGCGTCGCGTTGCCCACGGGCACGGTGATCGGGCCGCCGGTATCGGTGACGTCCTGGCCGCGAACCAGACCTTCGGTTGCGTCCATGGCGATGGTGCGCACGGTGTTTTCGCCCAGGTGCTGGGCCACTTCCAGAACCAGGCGGTTGCCGTTGTTGTCGCATTCCAGGGCGTTCAGGATCGCCGGCAGTTCGCCCTCGAACTGAACGTCGACGACAGCGCCGATCACCTGGGTTATCTTGCCTACAGCTTGTGCCATATTCATGTCTCCGTCTTAGAGCGCCTCGGCGCCCGAGATGATTTCGATGAGTTCGTTGGTGATCGCCGCCTGACGCGAGCGGTTGAACAGGATGGTCAGCCTGTCGATCATCTCGCCCGCATTGCGGGTCGCATTGTCCATTGCCGACATCCGCGCGCCCTGTTCCGAGGCGGCGTTTTCCAGCAACGCGGTGAAGATCTGCGTGGTCACCGCCTGGGGCAGAAGGGAGCGCAGAATTTCCTCTTCGTCGGGCTCGAAATCATAAAAGGCATCGGCCTCGCCCGCGGTTTCGTCCACCTCGGCGGGGATCAGCTGCCGCGCCGTCGGGACCTGCGCGATCACCGACTGGAAGGTGTTGAAGAAAATCGTCGCGACGTCGAATTCCCCGGCATCGAAACGGTCGAGAACCTCGCGCGCGATGTCCTGGGCGTTGGCATAGCCGATGCGCTTGACATCGCCCAGATCCACATGGCTGACGAAAAGGTCGCCATATTCGCGCTTCAGCTGTTCGCGGCCCTTCTTGCCGACGGTCACGATCTTGACCGTCTTGCCAGCGGCCTGCAGCTCCTGGATGTGCTGCCTGGCCAGCTTGACGATGGACGAGTTGAACCCCCCGCACAGGCCCCGCTCGGCGGTGGCGACGATCAGCAGGTGAACGTCATCCCTGCCGGTACCGGCCAGCAGGCGCGGCGCGTCGCCCGCGTTGCTGGCCGCAGCGGCCAGATTCGCCATCACGGCGGCCATGCGGTCGGCATAGGGGCGGCCTGCCTCGGCCGCCTCCTGGGCCCGGCGCAGCTTGGCCGCGGCCACCATCTGCATGGCCTGGGTGATCTTGCGCGTCGACTTGACGCTCTCGATCCTGATTTTCAGGTCCTTGAGGTTTGCCATGTCAGCAAAGCTCCTTGTTCCTTGAGGCCACGGGGATCAGGTGAAATCGCGTGCGAATTCTTCGACGGCTGCCTTGATCGCCTCTTCCAGATCACCGGCCACCTTGCGGTCGTTGCTGGTGATGTCCTCCAGCAGTTCCTGGTGGTTCTGGCGCACATGGTTCAACAGGCCCGTTTCAAAGCGCGTGACGGCGCCGACCTCGACCTTGTCGAGATAGCCATGGGTGCCGGCATAGATCACGACCACCTGTTCGGCATTGGTCAGCGGCGAATACT
The DNA here is from genome assembly GCA_964637875.1 of uncultured Rhodobacter sp. Taxonomy (GTDB): domain Bacteria; phylum Pseudomonadota; class Alphaproteobacteria; order Rhodobacterales; family Rhodobacteraceae; genus UBA5972. The sequence goes on along the minus strand of CAZWXK010000029.1, from coordinate 8,238 downwards.
GGGGTTGCTTGAGCAGCTCGGTCAGGCGCGCGCCGCGGTTCAGCAGCGCCTGGGTCGAGGCGTCGAGATCGGAACCGAACTGGGCAAAGGCCGCCATTTCGCGGTACTGGGCCAGTTCCAGCTTGATCGAGCCGGCAACCGATTTCATCGCCTTGGTCTGAGCCGACGAGCCCACGCGCGACACCGACAGGCCGGTGTTCACGGCGGGGCGGATGCCCTGATAGAACAGCTCGGTTTCCAGAAAGATCTGGCCGTCGGTGATCGAGATCACGTTGGTCGGAATAAAGGCCGACACGTCGCCACCCTGGGTTTCGATGATCGGCAGCGCGGTCAACGAGCCGGCGCCGTGATCCTCGTTCAGCTTGGCCGACCTTTCCAGCAGGCGCGAATGCAGATAGAAAACGTCGCCCGGATAGGCCTCGCGCCCCGGCGGACGGCGCAGAAGCAGCGACATCTGGCGATAGGCCACGGCCTGTTTGGACAGGTCGTCATAGATGATCAGCGCGTGACGGCCATTGTCACGGAAATGCTCGGCCATGGCGGTGGCCGAATAGGGGGCCAGATACTGCATCGGCGCCGGGTCCGACGCGGTTGCGGCCACGACGATGGAATATTCCATGGCGCCGTTTTCTTCCAGCTTCTTCACCAGTTGGGCAACGGTCGAACGCTTTTGCCCGATGGCGACATAGACGCAGTACAGTTTCTTGCTTTCGTCGTCGCCGGCGGCGTCGTTATAGACCTTCTGGTTGAGGATCGCGTCCAGCGCGACGGCGGTCTTGCCGGTCTGGCGGTCGCCGATGATCAGCTCGCGCTGGCCACGGCCGATCGGGATCAGCGCGTCAACCGATTTCAGCCCGGTTGCCATGGGTTCATGCACCGATTTGCGCGGGATGATGCCCGGCGCCTTGACATCGGCCTGGGACCGCTTTCTGGCCTTGATCGGCCCCTTGCCGTCGATCGGGTTGCCCAGGCCGTCAACGACGCGGCCCAGCAGTTCGTCACCGACGGGCACGTCCACGATGGCCTTGGTGCGCTTGACGGTGTCGCCTTCCTTGATGTTGCGGTCCTCGCCAAAGATCACGACGCCGACATTGTCGGTTTCCAGGTTCAGCGCCATGCCGCGGATCCCGCCGGGGAATTCGACCATCTCGCCGGCCTGGATGTTGTCAAGGCCATACACGCGGGCAATACCGTCACCGACGGACAGCACGCGGCCCACTTCGGCGACTTCCGCCTCCTGACCAAAATTCTTGATCTGGTCCTTGAGGATTGCAGAGATTTCTGCAGCCTGGATTCCCATTATCCGACCTCTTTCATTGCATTTTGAAGATTGGAGAGCTTGGCCGCGATCGACGAGTCGATCATCTTCGAGCCCACTTTAACGACCAGACCGCCAATGAGCGATTCATCGACGGTCGCATCAATGTTCACGTCCTTGCCCATCGCCTTTTTCAGGGCGGCGGCCAGCCTGGCCTCCTGCGTCTTGGTCAACTTGCGCGCCGAGCGCACCTCGGCAGTGATCTCGCCCTTTTCCAGGGCGATCCGCTGGCGCACCGCGGCGACCAGCTGGGGCAGCACGAACAGGCGGCGCTTTTCGGCCATCAGCCCCAGCGTGTTCGTGATGATCTCGCCAAGGCCCATCTTTTCGGCAATGGCGGTCACGCCGTTGCGCTGCTGGGCGCGCGAATAGACGGGCGAGCGGATCAGCTCGTTGAATTCCGCGCTGGACTGCAGCACCGCCAGAAGCGCGTCGATGTCACTTTCGATTTCCGGCAGTTTTCCGGCCTCTCTGGCCAGTTCGAATACGGCGGTCGCATAGCGCGCCGCGATACCCGACGAGTAAGAAGCTGTTTCGGACACCTGGACCCTTCCGATTTCTGGCTTCCCGGCACCTGGCGACAGGCGGCCGGCTGGTTGACGACAACGAACACGTTCTGGTGAACGTTAAAATCGGCGCGGTGATAGCAGAGCTTATGTAGGGTGGCAACCGCTTAGGACGGTGGGGGGTGCGAATTTTTATCGTTTGTTATCAACGATATAGGCCTTTCCGCCGGTGGTGTGCGACGCTTTGAAGCTGCAAAAATCGCGACAATTCAAGTGCTTGCGCGGAAAACGCGCAACACCGGACAACGGGGCCGAATCCACCCCCGGGGCCGCGCCAGGGCGCAAAAACGGGGCGTTCACCGCCTGCTCGTCCTGCCCGAGGCCGGCTTGGGCTGGCCGGCGCCGATGCCCTCCAGCACGCCCAGGGGCCGGCGCAGGGCCTCGGGCAGCCCGGGACGGGTGGGGGCATGGACCTGCTTGCAGGCCTCGACCATCAGCACCCCGCCGGCAAGCCGCGCGCCGACGGCACGGCCGAAGCGCTCGAAAAGGGGGGCGGTACGCAGCCAGAAACGGCGCGCGCTGGGCGGCGCAAACAGCACCGCGCGGTGGCGCTTGGGCTGAAAGCGATGCGCCCGCAGCTGGGTTTCGATCTGACCCAGGCTGTAGGGGCGCCCGTGGCCAAAGGGGGTGATGTCCCGGCGCGCCCACAGCCCCGCCCGATTGGGCAGCACGAAGACGGCCCGCCCGCCGGGGGCCAGCACGCGCCATATCTCGTCAAGCAGCAGATCCGGGTGGTCCGAGGTCTCGAGCCCGTGCATGACCACCAGGCGGTCGGCCAGGCCCGTCTGGAGGGGCCACAGGCTCTCTTCCACCATGACCGAGATGTTCGCATGATCCTCGGGCCAGGCCAGAACCCCCTGCTGGGCCGGCATCAACGAGATCACCCGCCGCGACTGCCCCAGAAAGGGCCGCAGGACCGGGGTTGCAAAGCCAAAGCCCACGACCGTCATCCCCCGGGTTCCCGGCCAGAACGCGCTCATCGCGCCACGAATCACCCGCTGGGCACCGCGCCCCAGCGCGCTGTGGTAATAGAAGGCCTTGAGATCGACGACATCCAAATGCATTGCATCCGCCCTGTCTGTGGGGATACTCTGCCGGGAACCTAATCAATGGAACGACAAAAAGCCATGCCTCTTGAAATCCTGACGATCCCCTGCCTGTCGGACAATTATGCCTATGGCGTGCGCGACACCGATTCCGGCGAGGTCGCGGTCATCGACGCCCCCGAGGCCGCGCCGATCCTGCGCACGCTGTCCTTCAATGGCTGGAGCCTGAACCAGATACTGATCACCCACCACCATCACGACCACGTGGCCGGGCTGGAACTGCTGCATCAGGCAGTCGAGGCGCCCATTGTCGGCGCCCGCGCCGATGCCGCCCGCCTGCCGCTGCCACTGGCCCTGGGTGTCGAAGAGGGCGACGCCTTCACGCTGGGCTTTCAGCCGGTCCATGTCTATGACGTGTCGGGCCATACCAATGGCCATCTGGCCTATCACTTCCCCGAGGGCGAGGCCCTGTTCACCGGCGACAGCCTGATGGTCATGGGCTGTGGCCGCCTGTTCGAGGGCACCGCCGAACAGATGTGGGGCTCGCTGACCAAGCTGATGGAACTGCCGCCGCAGACACGCATCTATTCGGGCCATGAATACACGCTGGCCAATGCCAAATTCGCCCTGACGATCGAGCCCGAGAACAAGGCCCTGCTGGACCGGCTGGAACAGATCTCGCGCCTGCGCAAGGCGGGCGAGCCGACCATGGGCGCGACGCTGGAACTGGAACTGGCGACCAATCCGTTCCTGCGGGCACACCGCCCCGAGGTCAAGGCCGCGCTCGGCATGCAGGGGGCGCCGGATTCCGAAGTTTTCGCGGAAATCCGCCGCCGCAAGGATGAATTCTGACCGTTCAACCCCCATATCCGACGATGAACCCCCCTGCCCGGCCCGCGCGCGGTCGGTCGGGGCCGTGGTCTTTCTTGTGCCAAAAGGAAGCAGTTTTCCCTTTTCTTGAAGGAAAGTGAGGAAAAAGGGCTTGAAGCCGCCACAATAAAACCGAAGTCTAATGATACGCATGAAACGATTGCGTAGGGTCCGTGGGACTTCCTCCGCGGGCCGGTCATGATGGGAGGGCTGAATCATGCCATCATTTTCGAGCACACTGGAACAGGCCATACATGCCGCGCTGGCACAGGCCAATGCGCGCCGTCAGGAGCTTGCAACACTCGAACATCTGCTTCTTGCCCTGATCGACGAGCCCGACGCGGCCAAGGTGATGCGTGCCTGCGGGGTGGATCTCGATCTGCTGGCACGCCAGCTGACCGATTTCATCGACGACGAGCTGTCCTCGCTGATTTCCGATATCGAGGGCTCGGAAGCCGCTCCCACCACGGCCTTCCAGCGGGTGATCCAGCGCGCCGCCATCCATGTGCAGAGCTCGGGCCGGACCGAGGTTACGGGTGCCAACGTGCTGGTCGCCATCTTTGCCGAACGCGAAAGCAACGCCGTCTATTTCCTGCAGCAGCAGGACATGACCCGCTATGATGCGGTGAACTACATCGCCCATGGCGTGGCCAAGACCCCGGGACAGTCGGAAACCCGCCCGGTCACCGGCGCCGAGGAATTCAACGACGAGCCTCAGGCCACCGTCAACGAGGGCGAAGCCAAGGAAACCGCGCTGTCGAAATTCTGCGTCGATCTCAACGCCAAGGCCCGCAAGGGCGATGTCGATCCGCTGATCGGGCGCGCGCACGAGGTCGAGCGCTGCATCCAGGTGCTGTGCCGCCGGCGCAAGAACAACCCGCTGCTGGTGGGCGATCCCGGCGTCGGCAAGACCGCCATTGCCGAGGGGCTGGCCTACAAGATCGTGAATGGCGAAACCCCCGAGATCCTGTCGAAATCGACGATCTATTCGCTCGACATGGGGGCGCTGCTGGCCGGCACCCGCTATCGCGGCGATTTCGAGGAACGCCTCAAGGCCGTGATGGCCGAGCTCGAGGACCACCCCGACGCGATCCTGTTCATCGACGAGATCCACACCGTGATCGGTGCCGGCGCCACCTCGGGCGGGGCGATGGATGCCTCCAACCTGCTGAAACCGGCCCTTCAGGGCGGCAAGCTGCGCTGCATGGGCTCGACCACCTACAAGGAGTTCCGCCAGCATTTCGAAAAGGACCGCGCGCTTTCCCGCCGCTTCCAGAAGATCGACGTGAACGAACCCTCGATCGAGGACACGATCAAGATCCTCAAGGGGCTGAAACCCTATTTCGAGGAACATCACGACATCCGCTATACGGCGGATGCGCTGAAAACCGCGGTCGATCTGTCGGCGCGCTACATCCATGACCGCAAGCTGCCCGACAAGGCCATCGACGTGATCGACGAGGCCGGCGCGGCCCAGCACCTGTTGACCGAAAGCAGGCGGCGCAAGACCATCGGCGTCAAGGAAATCGAGGCCGTGGTGGCGAAACTCGCCCGCATCCCGCCCAAGAATGTCAGCAAGGACGACGCCGAGGTGCTGCGCGATCTGGAAAAGAACCTGAAACGCGTGGTGTTCGGCCAGGATCCAGCGATCGAGGCACTCTCCAGCGCGATCAAGCTGTCGCGCGCGGGCCTGCGCGAACCGGAAAAGCCCATCGGCAACTATCTGTTCGCCGGCCCCACCGGCGTGGGCAAGACCGAGGTCGCGCGCCAGCTGGCCGACACGCTGGGGGTCGAACTGCTGCGTTTCGACATGTCGGAATTCATGGAGAAACACGCGGTCAGCCGCCTGATCGGCGCACCGCCCGGCTATGTCGGTTTCGATCAGGGCGGCATGCTGACCGATGGCGTCGATCAGCACCCCCATTGCGTGCTGCTGCTGGACGAGATCGAAAAGGCGCACCCGGATGTCTATAACATCCTGCTGCAGGTCATGGACCACGGCAAGCTGACCGACCATAACGGCCGCACGGTGGATTTCCGCAACGTGATCCTGATCATGACCACCAATGCGGGTGCTGCCGAACAGGCGAAATCGGCGATCGGTTTCGGCCGCGACCGGCGCGAGGGCGAAGATACCGCCGCCATCGAGCGCACCTTTACCCCCGAATTCCGCAACCGTCTGGATGCGGTGATCAGCTTTGCACCCCTGTCCAGGGAGGTGATCCTGAAGGTCGTGGACAAGTTCGTGCTGCAGCTCGAAGCCCAGCTGATGGACCGCAACGTGATGATCGAGCTGACCCGCCCGGCCGCCGAATGGCTGGCCGACAAGGGCTATGACGATCGCATGGGCGCCCGCCCGCTGGCCCGCATCATACAGGAACACATCAAGAAGCCGCTTGCCGAAGAACTGCTGTTCGGCAAGCTGGCCAAGGGCGGCGTGATCCGCGTGGGCCTGCGGGACGGCAAGCTGGATCTGCGGATCGACACGCCCCAGAAACCGCGCCTGTCAGGCAACAAGCCACCGCTGCTGACAGCCGACTGACCGGCGGCCGTTCATCCCGGCAACCCGGACAGACGAAAAGGGCCGCGTCCATGACGTGGCCCTTTGCCGTATTTCGCAGCTTCGAATTCCGCAGCTCGGAATTCCGCAGCTCTGACGAAAATCAGTTCTTGGCGTAGAATTCGACGACCAGGTTCGGTTCCATCATCACCGGGTAAGGCACATCCGACAGCTGCGGCGTGCGCAGGAAGGTGGCGGTCATCTTGGAGTGATCCACGCTCAGATATTCGGGAACGTCGCGCTCGGGCAGGGCAACGGCCTCGAGCACGATGGCAAGCTGCCTGGATTTTTCGCGCACCTCGATCACGTCACCCTCTTTCACGCGGTAGCTGGGGATGTTCACCCGCTTGCCGTTGACCAGGACATGGCCGTGGTTGACGAACTGGCGCGCGGCAAAGACGGTGGGCACGAATTTCGCGCGATAGACAACCGCATCGAGACGACGTTCCAGCAGGCCGATCAGGTTTTCGCCGGTGTCGCCCTTCTGGCGCTCGGCCTCGGCATAGATGCGGCGGAACTGCTTTTCGGTCAGGTCGCCGTAGTACCCCTTGAGCTTCTGCTTGGCGCGCAGCTGGATGCCGAAATCGGACAGCTTGCCCTTGCGGCGCTGGCCGTGCTGGCCCGGGCCATATTCGCGGCGGTTGACGGGCGATTTGGGGCGGCCCCAGATGTTTTCGCCCATGCGGCGGTCGATCTTGTACTTGGCAGACGTGCGTTTGGTCACGGCTGATCTCCTTCCATGTGTTTCAGAAGGGCGTTGTCCTTTCCCTTTCGGGCGACAGGCATCCCCTTGCGGGGGCCACCAACACCAATTCGACCCGACGCAGGCCGCGGCGGGATGGGCGCGTTATAGGGCTTTGCAACGGCGTGTCAATGGCCCATCGCGGCAGGTGTGCCGCCTAGGTCACAATCAACCTTACAGCGGGCTATCACCGCCCAGTTTAGCCACGACCGAGCGAAATACCTCTTCAGAAACCTGAGGAGAACCTTCATCGCCAAGAACCTCTGAAGGCTTGATTTCTCCCCAAGAGCCATCTGAGCACAGCAGAAGCATGGTCCCAGGCTCCGGCTCTACGGCTGGTATTGTGCGGTCAACCAGAAAAAATCTTCTGGTGGAAACTTCCTCTTCTCGATTAGAATCTTCCGAACTTCCATTGGGCCGACCAGATGACCATTTTCCACCCTCTCGATCCTGTTTTGCCCGCTCGACGATGTTTGCCAATGCATCTAGTTGCGCCAGAGCAACCCCAACAGCCCCCATCTCATGGAACCACTCACGAGTCGTCTCTCGGATGCCTCCAAGAGAGGTGCCTTGGACGGAGCAAGATGCCCCCAACTGACGTGGGTGGCCACCGGTCGCGCGGAATGTATCAATAAAATTTTTCCACCCTCCCCTTGGAATAAACGTTGAATCAAAAGACTGCAGACCTTTCCTAGTGTCCCCAACAAGGGTAGCAAAGGCCCCTTTTCCTGACCTTATTGACTCGTATATCCTGCGGAGACTTTTGTTCGCTTGTACTATATCCTCGACGATTGTTGCTGGCAGAATATCTCCAGAGTAAAGGGATTCCAACTGGTTCGTACTAGCGGACAGTTCACTCTCGTACATCAGCAAAGAGTGCGATCCAGACTTCAGACCGGACTCAAGCGAGATCCTTTCAAAGTCGAGCAGGTACCTGCATGCTAGGTAGTTTTGGACGACTAGCTTAACCTGTTCTTTCCAAATTCGCTTCCTGACAAAATCAAACATGTTTTCCTTCGTTTGGTAACAACCGCCTGATGAGAGTACCACTATGCCTTTTAAAAGTCATTAGAGGGGGCCAGGCGCCGCCGATCTGCCGCTCAGCCCGAGGGCAGGCGTTCCTCGGGAATGATGCT
>CAZWXK010000028.1:0-30488 GCA_964637875.1 uncultured Rhodobacter sp. | reverse complement strand
CAGAAGGTGCAGCCGCGGGTGCAGATCTCGCCCATGATCATCATGGTGGCGTGGCGCTGGCTCCAGCATTCGCCGACATTGGGGCAGCCGGCCTCTTCGCACACGGTATTCAGCCGACCCGTTCGCAGGATGTCGCGGGTTTCCCTGTAGACGGCCGAATTGGGCGCCTTGACCCGGATCCAGGCGGGCTTGCGCGGCTGGGCATTGTCGGGGCGGTGGGCCTTTTCCGGGTGGCGTTCGGCGGGGTTGTTCAGATCACGCATGGGGTTCACCTCGATTCCCGCGTCCCTATATCGCGCCGCAGCTTGCTTGTCTTGCGAAATCTGCCCGTATCGGGCCGCGCGCCCCCCTTGCGGGGGATCGGTCATTGCCGCAAGTTTAGAATCGTTATAAAAAGGCACCCGGTCCGGCGCCACCCCGCTGTCTGTTCCAAAGGGGCGCCCGGTTCAAGGCCCATTCAAAGGAAGGAAGATCAAGATGCATATCGGCGTTCGCGTTCCCCACATCGTGTTCAAGACCCGTGTCCGGGATGAATCGATCGGTGGCGACAATCCCTATCGCTGGCAGGACATGACAAGCGACGACTATTTCAAGGGCAAGCGGGTGGTGCTGTTTTCGCTGCCGGGCGCGTTCACGCCCACCTGCTCGACCTATCAGTTGCCGGGTTATGAAAACAATGCCGACAAGTTCAAGGCGCTTGGCATCGATGAAATCTATTGCATGAGCGTGAATGACAGCTTTGTCATGAACGCCTGGGCCCGTGGTCAAAAGCTGAAAAACGTCAAGGTCATCCCCGACGGAAGCGGCGAATTCACCCGCCAGATGGGCATGCTGGTCGAAAAGGCCAATCTGGGGTTCGGCTATCGTTCCTGGCGCTATGCGGCCGTCATCAATGACGGCGTGGTCGAGGCCTGGTTCGAGGAACCCGGCCGCGAGGACAACCACGGTGCCGACCCCTATGGCGAATCCTCGCCCGAAACGGTGCTGGCCTGGCTGGAAAAGAACGGCTGAACAACCGGCAGGCCCGGATCGAGGGCCGGCTTTCGGGATGAACGACATTCCGATCGGGGCGCCCGCGGCAGTGCGGCGCCCCGTTTCATTGTGGCGGATGGCGTGCCGGATAGGGGAAAGATGTGTATACACTTGTATACTATCTTTCCAACCGCCCGCTTTCGCGCTATAGAGCGGTCCAGCCTGATTCACCGCTCACCAAGAGGATGCCCCATGACCAAGATCAAAGTCGAAAACCCCGTTGTCGAGCTCGACGGCGACGAGATGACCCGGATCATCTGGGACTTCATCAAGAAAAAGCTGATCCTGCCCTATCTGGATATCGACCTGAAATATTACGATCTCGGCATCATGGAGCGTGATCGCACCGATGACCAGGTGACGGTGGATGCGGCCTATGCGATCAAGAAATACGGTGTCGGCGTCAAATGTGCGACCATCACCCCCGACGAGGCCCGGGTCGAGGAATTCGGCCTCAAGCGCATGTATCCCAGCCCCAACGGCACCATCCGCAACATTCTGGGCGGCGTCATCTTTCGTGCCCCCATCGTGTGCCAGAACGTGCCGCGCCTTGTCCCCGGCTGGACCAAGCCCGTGGTCATCGGCCGCCACGCCTTTGGCGACCAGTACAAGGCGACCGATTTCCGCTTTCCCGGCAAGGGCAGGGTCACGCTGAAATTCGAGGGCGAGGACGGCACCGTGATCGAACGCGAGGTGTTTCAGGCCCCCGGCGCGGGCGTGACCATGGGGATGTACAACCTCGACAGCAGCATCCGCGATTTCGCCCGTGCCAGCATGAATTATGCGCTCGACCGGGGCTGGCCGCTGTATCTGAGCACCAAGAACACCATCCTCAAGGCCTATGACGGCCGCTTCAAGGACCTGTTCCAGGAGGTGTTCGATGCCGAATTTGCCGAAAAATTCGCGGCCCGGGGCATTACCTATGAACATCGCCTGATCGACGACATGGTGGCTTCGGCGCTGAAATGGTCGGGCGGCTATGTCTGGGCCTGCAAGAACTATGACGGCGACGTGCAGTCGGATACGGTCGCCCAGGGCTATGGCTCGCTGGGGTTGATGACCTCGGTACTGATGACCCCCGACGGCAAGGTCGTCGAATCCGAGGCCGCCCATGGCACCGTCACCCGGCATTATCGCCAGCACCAGCAGGGCAAGGCGACCTCGACCAACTCGACCGCGTCGATCTATGCCTGGACGGGCGGGCTCAAGCATCGGGCCAAGCTCGACGACAATGCGGCGCTGCTGAATTTTGCCGAGACATTGGAGCGTGTCGTCGTCGATACCATCGAGAGCGGCTACATGACCAAGGATCTGGCCCTGCTGATCGGTCCCGAACAGAAATGGCTGACGACCGAGGGCTATCTGGAAAAGATCGCCGAAAACCTGGAAAAGGCGCTGGCAGGCTGAGCCCGAGGGCGATAGATCATCGGGGCAGGGGCCGTCGGTCCCTGCCTTTTTCGTCGGGAAACGCGTCATGTTCGTGCCACGCAACCGGATCGAGCGCCTCTGGCCCTGGGCGGGCGAAAGGATGATCTTCATTCACACGCCCAAATGCGGCGGCAGCTTTGTTGCCGATGCCTTTGGCCTGCGGTTCAGGCTGTGCCCCACGCTGCGCTGGCGCGAGGCGGCAGGCCATCGGACCTATCGCGAATATCGCGATATCTTTGCCGCCCGCGGCCATGACATTCACCGCTGGCGCCTGTTTACCGTCATCCGAAACCCCTGGGACTGGCATGTTTCCTGGTACAATTACGTCGGCAAGGACGAGGGCGGGCGCCATTCCGGCCTGCCGCTGGAGCATGAACAGATCCGCGACCTCAGCTTTTCCGACTATCTGAAATGGCTGGATGACGAGGATCTGCCGCGCTCGGCCGAAAACTATCTGCGGATGCAGATCAGCGACTGGATCGTGGATGAACGGGGGCGGATACGCGCCGACGACGTGTTGCGGCAGGAAAACCTGGAATCCGACCTGCGCGACATGGCCGCCAGATACGGCCTGAAACTGAAGGTCAGACAGGGCGCGCGCATCAATGCCTCGCGCACGGACAGGGGATATCGGAAATATTACAGCGATGCGGATGCCGAGCGCATTGCCCGGCGCCATGCCCGCGATATCAGGATGTTCGGCTACAGCTTTGATTGAGGGACGAAATCCCGGTCATGTCGGGAAATGTCCCGCCGGAAATGTCCCGCCGGCGGAACCGGGCTGTTCCCCCGCGCGGGCAGGGGCCGACGGCGCCGGTATCGCCCGCGGGATTTTCCGGCACGGGAACGGGGGGTGTTCCCCCTTTGCCCTCATTTGCCCCTCATTCCCCTTCGCCCTCATTCCCATTCGATCGTGCCCGGCGGCTTGCTGGTGATGTCATAGGTCACGCGGTTGATGCCGCGGACCTCGCCGATGATGCGGTTGGCGGTTTCGGACAGAAATTCGTGGCTGAACGGGTAAGTGTCGGCCGTCATGCCATCGACGCTGGTCACGGCGCGCAGGGCGCAGGCGAAATCATAGGTGCGCCCGTCACCCATCACGCCCACGCTGCGCACCGGCAGGATGGCGACAAAGGCCTGCCAGATGTCATCATACAGGCCGTGCCTGCGGATCTGGTCGATGAAGACCGCATCGGCCTGGCGCAGGATTTCCAGCTTTTCTCGGGTGATCTCGCCGGGGCAGCGGATGGCCAGGCCGGGGCCCGGAAAGGGATGACGGCCGACGAAACTGGCGGGCAGGCCCAGTTCGCGGCCGAGCGCGCGGACCTCGTCCTTGAACAGTTCGCGCAGGGGTTCGACCAGTTTCAGGCCCATCTTTTCGGGCAGGCCGCCCACATTGTGGTGGCTCTTGATGGTGACCGAGGGGCCGCCTGAAAAGCTGACCGATTCGATGACATCGGGATACAGCGTGCCCTGCGCCAGGAATTGCGCGCCGCCCACCGATCTTGCGTGTTTCTCGAACACCTCGATGAACAGGCGGCCGATGATCTTGCGCTTGGTTTCCGGGTCGGACTGGCCGTCAAGGGCATCCAGAAACAGCGCGCTTTCATCGGCATGGATCAGGGGGATGTTGTAGTTGTCGCGGAACATGCCCACGACCTCGTCTGCCTCGCCCGCACGCATGAGGCCGGTATCGACAAAGACACAGGTCAGCTGCTCGCCGATGGCCTCGTGGATCAGTACCGCCGTGACCGAGCTGTCAACACCGCCCGACAGCCCGCAGATCACCTTGCCGTCGCCGACGGTTTCGCGGATCTGGCGGATCGCCTCGTCCCTGTAGGCGGCCATGGTCCAGTCGCCGGTGAAACCCGCCAGATCGGTAAAGTTCTTCAGCAGCCGCGCCCCGTTTGGGGTGTGATGCACCTCGGGGTGGAACTGCACCGCGTAAAAGCGGCGCGCCGGGTCGCCGACAATGGCAAAGGGGGCGTTTTCGGATGTGCCGTAAACCTCGAATCCGGGGGCGAGCTCGGTCACGCGGTCGCCGTGGCTCATCCACACCTCTTCGGGGCCGTTTTCGAACCAGCCCGCAAAGATCGGGTCGGTCGCATGGTTGCCGGCGGGTTGCACGAAGGCCCGGCCGAATTCGGCATGGTGGCCGCCCTCGACCCTGCCGCCCAGCTGGGCCATCATCACCTGCTGGCCATAGCAGATGCCCAGGATCGGCAGGCCCATTTCGAACAGTTCCTGCGGGGCGCGGGGGCTGTCCTTGTCCAGCACGCTGGCGGGCCCGCCCGACAGGATCACCGCCAGCGGGGCCATGGCGCGGATGCTGTCGGCGCTGACCTTCTGATAGGGGTGGATTTCGCAATAGATGTTCAGCTCGCGCAGGCGGCGGGCGATCAGCTGCGTGACCTGGCTGCCGAAATCGACGATCAGCAGGCGTTGATGGGCGGATATGGGGCTGTTCTGGGTCATGTGCGGTGATTAGGGGCTGGCGCGCGCGGGATCAAGGGGGGGATATGGCGCGCGCCCATGGGTGGATGTCGCTTTTCCGCGCGGGGAAGGCGCAAATTCGTCGTCAGTGCCGGGCTGCGCGGGCTATGACGATTCGTCAGATGCGGTCAGCACAGGGACCAGGCACAGGGGCCAGGCACAGGGGCCAAGCACAGGGGATTGCCAGATGTCGGATACAGCAGCACGGCATGGACGGGGGCGCAGGCGCGGCGGGGGCGGCGCGGCACGCAGGGCCGAACGCATGGCGCCGCATTTCGAGGCGGCAAGGTTCATCACCCGCAACATCCCGGATTTCGATGTGCTGAACACCGAGGCGCTGGAGATCATCGAAACCAATGCCGAGCTGGTGCTGGAGGAAATCGGCGTCGATTTCACCGACAACCCGGCGGCGCTGGAACGGTGGCGGAACGCGGGCGCCGATGTGCAGGGCACGCGCGTGCATATCCCGCGCGGGCTGGCCCGGCAGCTGTGCGCCACGGCACCGTCGTCATTCACCCAGCACGCCCGCAACCCCGCGCGCAGCGTTGACATCGGCGGGCGCAATCTGGTGTTCGCGCCGGTCTATGGTCCGCCTTTCGTGCGCGACCTCGACGGCAACCGGCGCTATGCGACCATCGAGGATTTCCGCGATTTCGTGCGCCTCGGTTACATGTCGAAATACCTGCACCATTCGGGCGGCACATTGTGCGAGCCCACCGACATTGCCGTGAACAAGCGCCATCTCGACATGCTGCACGCCCACATGACCCTGAGCGACAAGCCCTATATGGGCTCGGTCACTGCCCCTGAACGGGCGGTGGATTCGGTGCGCATGTCGGAAATCCTGTTCGGGCGCGAATTCGTGGCCGAAAACGCGGTGATGGTGTCGCTGATCAACATCAACTCGCCCCTGACATTCGATGCCACCATGATGGGCGCGCTCGAGGTCTATGCCGCCGCCGGGCAGGGCTGCATCATCTCGCCCTTCATCATCAGCGGCGCGATGGCCCCGGCCAGTGTCGCCGGCACGCTGACGCAGCTGTTTGCCGAGGTGCTGGCGGGCATTGCCTACAGCCAGCTGGTGCGCAAGGGCGCGCCGGTGATCCTGGGGGCGTTCGGGGCGTCGATCGACATGAATTCGGGCGCCCCGACATTCGGCACCCCCGAGGCCAGCCTGATCCTGTACGGCACCGGGCAGCTGGCGCGGCGCATGAAGCTGCCCTATCGGGCGGGCGGCGCCCTGTGCACCTCGAAACTGGCCGATGCGCAGGCGGCCTATGAGGCGGCCAACACGCTGAACGCAACCCTGATGGGGGGCGTGAATTTCGCCCTGCATTCGGCGGGCTGGCTGGAGGGCGGGCTTGTCGCCAGCTTTGCCAAATTCGTGCTGGATGCCGATCAGCTGGGCGTGCTGCACCGCATGGCCCAGGGGGTGGCGGTGGATGAAAACGCCCAGGCGCTGGATGCGCTGCGCGAGGTCGGTCCCGGCGCGCATTATCTGGGCTGCGCCCACACCCAGCGCAATTTCAAGGATGCGTTCTGGCGCAGCGACGTGCTGGATTACCGCCCCTATGAGAGCTGGGCCGACGCGGGCGCCCCCGACAGCGTGGCGCTGGCTGGCGAGCGCGTGCGCAAGCTGCTGGCGGAATATGAACAGCCCCCCATCGACCCCGCGATCGACGAAGCCCTCCGGGCCTATATCCGTCAGCGCAAGGAAAGCGAGCCCGACGCCTTTGGCTGATCGGGGTGATCCGCATCGGAGGCGGCCGTCCGGGCGGTGGATTCATCCATCAATGCGGCCAGCAGTTCGATATGGCGTGCAATACTGTAGGTTGCGCACCCCGTCAGGCGGGCATGATTGATCTCGGATTCGGCCCGCAGGAGACGGCCCAGACAGCGACCCTGGCGACCGGGGAATGCGATTTTCAGCAGGCGGGGAAGATCGCGGTCCCGGCGATAGCTGGCCAGCTTGTAACGGGCGGCAGTGACCAGCAGGCGCGGCCGGCGCAGTGTGCTCAACATATCGAATTGATGGGACATTTCGCGCTCCTTTCCTGAGTGTCGGGAAAGGTTTGCACAGCTCTGCGCCCTGTTGCGTCAGGGCGCGGGGACCGCGCGCCTGGCGGATAATTGTTTAGGAAATGGAAACAATAGCGAAAAATATACATGATTTTAACCGAATCATAAACAAACAACCATAGGAAGAACGCCCCAAAGCGGTGGAATGCAGACATGAAGCATGACAGCCACATATGTTCGCCCGCCCGGGCGGCCCGACCCTTGCCCAGGGCAGCGCGGGCGGGGCCCTTGCCCGCCTGGGTGCCCGAGGCCGCGCGGCGCTATCTCGAACATGTCGAGGCGGGCTGTTCCATGCGCCAGATCGCGCGCCGTTGCCGGACGCATCCCTCGACCGTGATGCGCCAGGTGCGCCGTATCGAAAGCGGGCGCGACGACATGCTTGTGGACGAGGCGCTGGCCGCGCTGGCCAGCCGTCTGTCCCTGCCTTCACCGCCCCCAGACCAAGGAGAGAATCCCATGCAGATCGAGGCTCTGCCCAATCCCACCCGCGCCAAACCCGTTGTTGCCAGCGATTCCGAGGTCGAGGCCGAAGCCGTGCGAATCCTGCGGCGGCTGTGCGAGAAGGGCGCCTTTCTGGTGGTTGCGCGCGGGTTGGACCGGGCCGCGGTGATGCGCGAAATCCCCGGCGGCACGCCGCTGCGCATTGCGGTTCTGGATCGTCATGTTGCCCAGGCCTTTGCCCTGCGGGACTGGATCGAATGTTTCGGCCGCGGCAAGGTCGCCCGCTATCGCATCACCGAGGCCGGGCGTGCCGCGCTCAGGCGCCGTCTGGCGGCGCGCGCGGGCAGCCGTGACCCCGGCTTTCAGGAGCAGCACAGATACTGGGCCGAGCGCCGCCTGCCCGCCGGTGTCGATGGTCGTCCCCGGCGCTTGCGCTACAATCTGGCCGAAAGCCCCGTTACCCTGCTGGCGCGGCGCAAGGGGCCGGATGGCAAGCCGTTTCTGGGCCCGGAACTGGTCATGGCGGCCGAGCGTCTGCGCGAGGATTTCGAGATGGCGCAGATGGGACCGCGCGTGACCCAGAACTGGGATCGCTTCCTGACCGGCGGGCGCGATGGCGGATTTGCCGATTCGAGCCCGGCCGAGGGGCCGATGGCCGCGCGCAACCGTGTCGCCGATGCGCTGCGCGACCTTGGCCCTGGCCTGGGCGACATCGCCCTGCGCTGCTGCTGCTATCTGGAAGGGATGGAGGCGGCCGAGCGGCGCATGGGCTGGTCGGCGCGCTCGGGCAAGATCGTGCTGCGCATCGCGCTGGAACGGCTGCGACGCCATTACGAGGAACGCCACGGCACATTGTCGCCGATGATCGGCTGATCGCGGCGCCGCGCGGGGCCGCGAACGGATCGGGGCCGCAGGTATCGCGCGGCCCCGATATGGTCGATGTGGTCGTGACGCGCGGCTCAGCTCTTGCAGCTGGGGCAGGTGGACCAGCCGAAGATCGAATAGAGCGGGCAGCTGGATATCAGCGCCGTGACCAGCGGAATGATCCCGATCAGCAGCCAGTTGCGCCCGCTCATGTCGGGATAGAGATACCACGCGCCCAGCAGCACGACCCCCAGCACAAGGCGCAGGATGCGATCGATGGTTCCCATGTTCTTCTTGAGCATTTCATCACCTCTTTGATTGCGGCGCTGCCCGTATGAAGGGGGCAATGCCTGCCACCCCGGCGAATCGGGGCGTTTCACGATTCATTCACGCAATGGGCATGCATCGGGGCGGCGGTGGCTGTCGGTGACTTGATCACATAGTGTGCTGGAGTTGAAACGCGCATCACTCAATTGCCCACCGAACCGGATCGCAGGCGATCCGGGGGACATGGCCCCGGATGATGCGAAGTTTCGATAAAGTTTCGATTCGGGGCAACAGGGCGCCATCATGTCGGGCTTCGGGGGAGATCGGGCATCGGGGGGATCGGCGGGCCCTTGCCGGTCGCGGCGATGTCGGTCAGCCTTTGTGCTTGGCAATGGTGCGCGCCCTGGGCTATGACGTGGCGACGGTTTTCCATGTCCCGGAGGCAGCTGTGAGCGAGACGGATTCCTTTATCGAAGAGGTCACCGAAGAGGTGCGCCGCGACAAGTTGTTCGCATTCTTTCGGAAATACGGCTGGATTGCCATTCTCGCCGTCGTTCTGATCGTTGCCGGCGCATCCTGGAACGAGTGGCGCAAGGCCAGCGAACGGCGCGCCGCGCAGGCCTTTGGCGACGCGATCCTGCAGGCGCTGGACGCCACCACCCCCGAGGCCCGGGCCAGGGCGCTGGAGGCGGTCCGCCCCGGAGGCCAGGACGGGCAGGTCGTTCTGGACCTGCTGCGCGCGGCGGCCCTTGTCGAGGCCGACAATCGCGATGGCGCGCTGGAAATCCTCGATCGGCTGGCCGGCGACAGCAAGGCGCCGCTGGTCTATCGGCAGCTGGCCTCGCTCAAGGCGGTGATCCTGCGTGGCAGCAGCATGGACAAGGACAAGCGCCTTGCCCGGCTGGACGAACTGGCCACGCCGGGAAACCCCTTTCGGACGGTTGCGCTGGAACAGAAGGCGCTGGCCCTTTACGAATACGGAAACAATGACGGCGCAATCAAGATTTTGCGCGTGATTCTGCAAGAGCCGGGCACAACACAAGGCTTGCTTCAACGGGCGCAACAGTTGATTGTGGCCCTTGGTGGCACGCTCGATATCCCCCGCAATGCCTCTGGGGGCGATGGCTCGAACGGATAGGCAGCAGGCGGCGCATGCGTGGCCATGAACGGCACAACATGGGTGAGGGGCCGGACAGGGTGAAAGTGAATCATTCGATCTTTCTGCTGTTGGCAGCGGCGGCGCTGGCCGGTTGCGCCAAGAAGGAGGAAATCCTTCAGGGGCAGCGTTTCGATATCAGGACACCGCTGAGCGAGACCTTTGTTTCCGATGTCGCCCAGGAAACCGCCAAGGGGCGCAAGGCAAAGATCACCGAACCCCCTGACAACACCCCCGAAAACCGCGCCCTGCCGATCAGGCTGCCACGCATGGTCGATCTCGACCGGTGGACCCATCGCAACGGCAACCCCGAAAATGCCGCCCCGCATCTGCGCCTCGGGCGTGATCTGGCCCGGTTGTGGAGCGCGCCGATCGGGGCGGGCAACGACCGCAAGCATCGCATCACTGCGGGGCCGGTCATTGCCGAGGGGCTGATATTTTCGCTGGATTCGCAGGCCCGCGTCACCGCCATATCGCCCATCGGTGCCACCGTCTGGAGCCGCGACCTGACCCCGCCATCCGATCGACCGGGCGAGGCCACCGGCGGCGGGCTGGCCTATGCCGGCGGGGTGGTCTATGCGACCACCGGATTTGGCGAGGTAATCGCGTTGAAGGCGCGCGACGGCAGCCGGCTGTGGACGCAAAAGCTGAACGCGCCGGTGGATGCGCCGCCGCTGGTCTATCAGGGGCGCGTTTATGTGATTTCACGCGACAATCAGGCCTGGGCGATCCGGGCCAGCGACGGCCGTATCCAGTGGCAACAGCAAAGCACACCCGCAGATGCCGGGCTGCTGGGCGGGGCCTCGCCGGCGGCGGCCGGGCGCATGGTGATCCTGCCCTTCAGCTCGGGCGAGGTGGTCGCGGCGCTGAGTGCCAACGGCCTGCGGGCCTGGAGCGTTGCCATATCGGGCGGGCGCGCCGGTTATGCACGCTCCGATATCGGCGATATCTCGGGTGATCCGGTGGTCACCGGCAGTCGTGTCTATGTGGCAAATCAGGCCGGGCGCATGGCCGCCATCGACCGCAGGGACGGAACCCGCATATGGACGGCAAACGAAGGTGCCTATGGCCCGGTCCTGCCGGTGGGAAATTCGGTGTTTCTGGTTTCCGACGATGCCCGCCTTGTCCGCCTTTCGGCGCGCGATGGCAGCCTGATCTGGTCGGTCCCCCTGCCGCAATGGCGCAAGGCCAGAAAACGTTTCGACGCCTATGTGCATTACGGCCCGATCCTGGCCGGCGGGCGGCTGATCGTGGCCTCCAGCGACGGCAAGCTGCGCAGTTTCGATCCGGTGTCGGGCAAGCTGCTGAACGAGGTCGATATCCCCGGGGGGGCGGCCTCGGCCCCGGCGATCGTGGATGGCGTTCTGTATGTTTTGTCAACGAACGGCAAATTGCACGCTTTCAAATAGGGCCCGCAGGGTATATGGGGCGTGTCTGCACCAGAGCGGATGACCTCGATGACCTTTACACTTGCCATAGTGGGGCGGCCCAATGTGGGCAAATCCACCCTTTTCAACCGTCTTGTCGGGCGCAAGCTGGCGTTGGTCGATGACCAGCCGGGGGTCACGCGCGACCTGCGCGAGGGCGATGCCAGGCTGGGCAACATGCGGTTCACGGTGATCGACACCGCGGGGCTGGAACTGGCCGATGATGACAGCCTGCCCGCCCGCATGCGCCGGCTGACCGAACGCGCGGTGGACATGGCGGACGCCTGCCTGTTCATGATCGACGCCCGTATCGGCGTCACCCCGCAGGACGAGGTGTTTGCCCAGATCCTGCG
Source organism: uncultured Rhodobacter sp. (assembly GCA_964637875.1). Taxonomy (GTDB): domain Bacteria; phylum Pseudomonadota; class Alphaproteobacteria; order Rhodobacterales; family Rhodobacteraceae; genus UBA5972. Next base: position 18,948 of record CAZWXK010000028.1, on the reverse strand, counting down.
CAGGAAGAACGCCAATGTCATCCTTGTCGCCAACAAGGTCGAGGGCCGCGCCGCCGAGGCGGGGTTGATTGACGCCTATGCGCTGGGCCTGGGAGAGCCGGTTCCCCTTTCGGCCGAACACGGTCAGGGCATGGTCGATCTGGCCCGCGCGCTGGAGCCGATTGCCGCGCAGTTCGCCGGCCGCGCGGATCACAGCCCCGAAACCGATGTCGCCATCTCCGAGGACGAGGCGGACGAGGACAACCAGGGCAAGCCGATCGCCCATGACAAGCCGCTGCAGATCGCGGTGGTCGGGCGGCCCAATGCGGGGAAATCGACCCTCGTCAACCGGATACTGGGTGAAGAACGCCTGCTGACCGGCCCCGAGGCCGGGATCACGCGCGATTCGATTTCGGTGCGCACCAACTGGCGCGGCGTCGAGATGCGAATCTTTGACACCGCCGGCATGCGCAAGAAGGCCCGCGTTCAGGAAAAGCTGGAAAAGCTGTCGGTCGCCGACGGGCTGCGCGCCGTGCGTTTTGCCGAAGTCGTCGTCGTGCTGCTGGACGTTCAGACCCCTTTCGAGCAGCAGGACCTGCGCATCGCCGACCTGGCCGAGCGCGAGGGCAGGGCGGTGGTTCTGGCGGTGAACAAATGGGATCTGGAGGACAACAGGCAGGAAAAGCTGCGCGACCTGCGCGAGAAATTCGACCGCCTGCTGCCACAGCTGCGCGGCGCGCCGATGGTGATGGTCTCGGCGTTGACGGGCAAGGGGCTGGACCGGCTGCAACAGGCCATCATCAAGGCTTGTGAGGTGTGGAACCGCCGGATCTCGACCGCGCGGCTGAACCGCTGGCTGTCGGCGATGCTGGAGGCCCACCCGCCGCCCGCGCCGGGGGGCAGGCGCATCCGCCTGCGCTATATGACGCAGGTCAAGACGCGCCCGCCGTCATTCGTGGTGATGTGTTCGCACCCGGATGCGCTGCCGACCAGTTACAGCCGCTATCTGGTCAATGGCCTGCGCGAGGATTTCGACATGCCGGGCACACCGATACGCCTGTTCCTGCGCTCGCAGGGCGACAAGAACCCGTATCGGAACAAGCGCGACAAGAAGGTGACCAAGCTGAACAAGCATCTTGAAGGGCGCTGGAGCGCGAAGAAATAGGGCGGGGCGGGGGGCTGGCTGCCCCCTCTTGCCTGCGGCAATTCACCCCCGCGCGTATTTTCGCAAAGAAGAAGGCCCCGCAAGGAAGGCCCGGTGGCGGGGGTGATCGGGCCGGGGATTGCTGGCGCCGGGGGTTATTGGAGGTATTTTTCCGGATCGACGCTCTGCGTGCCTTTTCTGATCTCGAAATGCAGGAAGGATGGCGCGCCCTGGGCTATGGTCCCGATTTTTTGCCCGCGCAGCACCTTGTCGCCCTTGGCAAGGGGGACATCGGTGACGTTGGAATAGACGGTGAACAGGTTGCCCCCGTGGCGGATCAGGACGATCGTGTTGGCGGCAACCGATTTCGAGATCAACGCGACCGTGCCATCGGCAGCGGCAAGGACGGCCGTTCCGGGCATGGCGGCGATGTCGATACCTTCATTGCCGCCCTTCTTGCCGGTATAGGGCGAGATGATGTTGCCCTCGACCGGCATGAGGAATTTTGTCGTGGCGGTCTTGCTCTGGTATTGCGAGAGTTTTGGCGAAGGGGGTTCGGTTACGGGTCCGGTGGCCGGTGGCAGCGGCTTGTCCGCGCTGGGCGGCACCGGGGTGGGGCTGCCCTGACCGGGTTTGGCGACATCGGCGGGCGGCGCAATCGGCGCCTGTGCCACCTTGGCCGGCGGGGTGGTATCGCGGGGCAGTGTCGCGGGTTTCACGGGAGGCGCCGGTGGTGGGGTTTCGACGATCGGGATCAGCAGTTGTTGCCCCTCATGCACGGCAAGATCGGGTCCGAGCCGGTTCCACGAGGCCAGCGCCGTGACCGACACGCCATAGAGGCGGGCGATGGAATAGGCGGTCTCGCCGCGTTCGACGCGGTGGCGGATCGGTTCGATCGCCTTGTTCGGCGCGGGGGCGCCAAAGCCGGTGCCGCCGTCGGTGGGCGAGGCGGCACGATTGCCGCGATTGGCCTTGTCGATGGCCTGCGTGGCAATTGCGGTGATGTCCAGCCCGTCGCCGGTGCCGTCGATCTTGCGCGGAAGCGCCAGCAATTCGCCATCACGCAGGGGCGTATCGGCCTTGAGGCCGTTGTATTTGGCCAGTTCCTCCGCCCCCAGCCCGATGCGCGCGGCGACGCTGGAGACGGTATCGCCGCGTTTTGCCAGAACCACCTGATAGCTGGGATAGGTGATGATCCCACGCGAATCGGGTTCGGGGCGGGCGGCGACATTTGCCGGCGGATCCGCCGGCCCGCCCAGGTTGAATCCGCCCATGTCGAGGCCGGTCGTGCAACCGGCCAGAGCCAGAAGCGCAAGTGACGACAGCACCAGACGTGCCCTGCCATTTTCCATAAGCCGCGTGCGCATGACCTGCCCCCAATGCTTTCGCGTCGAAATATGGCTGCTGGTATACTACCCTTGGGCAATGCCTTCAACCAAGGGCACGAATCGAACGTCGCAAAGTTCGGTGTAATCCAGCCCGTCGGCGGTTTTCCGCACCTTGATCAGGCTTTGCACCATGTCCGACTGACCCACGGGCAGCACCATGATGCCCCCCTCGGCCAGCTGGGCCAGCAGATTGGCCGGTGGATCATCGGCCGCGGCGGTCACGATGATGCGGTCGAACGGCGCCTGATCGGGCAGCCCCTTGGAGCCGTCTGCCGTCATGACCGTGACATTGACAAGGCCCATATCCTCGATCACCTGGCGGGCGGTGCGGGCCAGTTCGCGGTGGCGTTCCAGCGAATAGACACGCCGCGCCAGGTGGCTGAGGATGGCGGCCTGATAGCCGCTGCCGGTGCCGATTTCCAGCACCTTGTCGCGCGCGCCGACCTCGAGCGCCTGGGTCATCAGCCCCACGATCGAAGGCTGGCTGATCGTCTGGCCGCAGGAAATCGGCAAGGGGCGATCCTCATAGGCGTGGGGGGCAAAGACGCCCTGGACGAAGAAACCGCGATCGACCTTTTCCATGGCTTCGAGCACCCTCTGGTCGGTCACGCCCCGCGAGCGCAGGGTGTAGAGGAACTTCATCCTGGTTTCCGGATCCGCCGTCATGTCAGGATATCCCTTGTCCTGTCGAGCGCGTCATGGGCGGTCAGGTCGGCGCGCATGGGGGTGACGGCGACATAGCCCTCCATGTTGGCCTGCACGTCGGTGCCCTCGGCGGCGGGGCGGTCCTGAGGGCCGCCATGCACCCAGAGGAAACGCCGCCCCGAGGGCGACATATGCGGCTGTACCCCGAAGGACGCCCCATGGCGAAAGCCCTGCGTGGCCACGCGCACGCCCTTGACCTGTGCTGCCGTGCAGGGCGGAAAGTTGATGTTGTAAAAGACGCCATAGCTCCGATCCTGCCAGATCCCGCCTTGCAGAAGGCGTTGCAGGATCGGCACCGCATGCTTGCGCGCCGCATCAAAGGGGTCATCCATGGCAGCGACCTCGGGGCCGTAATATTGCGACAGCGCGACCGCCCGCATGCCGTGCAGCGCGGCCTCCATGGCGCCGCCCAGCGTGCCGGAATACAGCGCGTTTTCGCCGGCATTGTTGCCCCGGTTGACGCCCGAAAGCACCAGGTCCGGTTTGCCGTCCTGCATCACGTCATGCAGCCCCGCCAGCACGCAATCTGCGGGCGAACCCTCGGCCGCATAGCGCCGGGGGCCGAGTTTTGCGATCATCATCGGTTTCGTATAGGAAATGCAATGCGCGACCCCCGATTGTTCGAAGGCAGGCGCAACCGTCCAGACCTCGCCCGCGGGGCCGGCAAGTGCGTCGGCGATTTCATGCAGAACCGCCAGCCCCGGCGCGTTGATGCCGTCGTCATTGGTGATCAGGATTCGCACGTCTTGCCCCCGTTTGTCCCGTGGCCGTTGTCATTGTCGTTGCTACAGGATCGAACTGGCCGGGGAAAGGGTCAGACCAGATCACCTTGCGGCGAAATCGTGGTCTTGCCGCCCAGATAAGGGTGCAGCACAGGCGGGATCCAGACAGAACCATCCTCCTGCTGGCCGTTTTCCAGCACCGCGATCAGGCAGCGCCCCACCGCCAGGCCCGATCCGTTCAGCGTGTGGACGAATTCCGGCTTGCCTGCGCCGCGGCGGAAGCGGGCATTCATGCGCCGGGCCTGGAAATCGCCACAGACGGAAACCGAGCTGATCTCGCGATAGGTATTCTGGCCGGGCAGCCAGACCTCGATGTCATGGGTGCGCTGCGCGGAAAACCCCATGTCCCCCGTGCACAGCGCGACCGTGCGATAGGGCAGCAGCAGGGCTTCCAGCAGCTTTTCCGCAATGCGGGTCATGCGGTGCAATTCATCCAGGCTGTCCTCGGGGCGGGTGATCGAGACCATCTCCACCTTTTCGAACTGGTGCTGGCGCAGGATGCCCTTGGTATCCTTGCCGGCCGCGCCCGCCTCGGAGCGAAAGCACTGCGTATGTGCCGTCATGCGCAGCGGCAGCGCGCTTTCGTCAAGGATCTCGCCGGCGACCGTGTTGGTCAGCGGCACCTCGGCGGTCGGGATCATCCACCAGCCATTGGATGTGGCATAGCTGTCCGCGGCGAATTTCGGCAGCTGGCCGGTGCCATACATGGCCTGTTCGCGCACCAGAACCGGCACCCACATTTCCGTCAGCCCGTTTTCGTTGACATGGGTGTCCAGCATGAATTGCGCCAGCGCCCGGTGCAGACGCACCATGGCCCCTTTCAGCACCATGAAACGGCTGCCCGACAGCCTGGCGGCCAGGTCGAAATCCATGCCCGGTTTCGCTGCCGGGATATCGAAATGTTCGCGTGGTCGAAAATCAAAGCTGCGCGGCGTGCCCCAGCGGTTGATTTCCACATTGTCCCTTTCATCATCGCCATCGGGCACATCTTCAAGCGGCAGGTTGGGCAGGCCCATCAGCATGTCGTTCAGGCGCCGGTCTTCGGCGCGGGCCTTGTCCTCCAGCTCGGCGATTTCCGCCTTCTTGGCGGCAACAAGCGCGCGCAGGCGTTCGAATTCGGTATCGTCCCCACGGGCCTTGGCCGCGCCGATTTCCTTTGACGCCTTGTTGCGTTCGGCCTGCGCGGTCTCGGCGGCACGGATATGGGCGCGCCGTGCCGCGTCGACGGCAAGGATCTCGCCGGAAACGGGCTCCAGGCCGCGGCGCGCAAGGGCTGCGTCGAAAGCGGCGGGATTTTCGCGGATACTGCGGATGTCATGCATGTCTGGCGTGCCTTTTCAGTGCAGGGCAAATGTGGTTGCCCGCCTTATGCAACAAAGCGCGGGGCGGTTAAAGGGGCCGTGGGCAGCTCTTCTTCTTTGCCGAAATACGCTCGGGGGTGCGGGGGCAGACAGCCCCCGCATGGGATCGGTCGCCATCGTTGTGAGCCGCGTATTTTCACAAAGAAGAAGGCCCGTGAAAAAGTATGCTCAGTCGCGCGCCGACGCCCGCAGAACACTGATCACCAGCAGGGCAAGGCTGCCGCCCAGCAGCAGCCAGCCCCCGGTCAGGGGCCGCAGCCCCTCGGCGCGGATCAGAAATGCAACCGCTGCGACCAGCGTCAGAATGGCAATGGTCAGGCGTGCATCCTTGAGGAACATGCCAAAGAGATCACGGATCACCTGTCCGAGAATGTTCATGTCCCTGCCTCCGGTCCGCGCGCCCGGATCAGCGCGACGCTGATCAGGCCGGTCGCCAGAAAGGCGCCGGCAAACCAGACCAGCGACAGGTCGGCCGCGGGCCAGGAAACCCCCAGCCCTTCGCCCGTCCAGAACACGCCGAAGGCCGACAGCATCACCCCGACGCCGAATTTAAGGGTATTTTCGGGCACCCTGGCCAGCGGCCGATGGATCAGCGCGCCAATGCCCAGAACAACCACGGCAGCGGCCAGCGCCCCGCCTGCGGCAGGCCAGAGCAGGCCGCGCCCGGCCCCCACGGCGATGACGATGAACACGACCTCGAGCCCTTCGAGCAGCACCGCCTTGAAGGCGGCAATCCCCGCGATCCAGTCCTGCGAGCGCGCGGCAAGCTGCGCCTCGGCGCCCAGCTGGGCCTTTTCGCGCTGAAAGATGGCGTCTTCGTCATGCAGCGGGATTACCCCCGCGGCCCTGAGGATCGCCTTGCGCAGCCAGCCAAGCCCGAACAGCAGCAGCAACACGCCCACCACCAGCTGCAACAGATGCAGCGGCACCCGGTCGAGCAGCGGCCCCAGGATGACCACGGTCAGCGCCAGCAGGCCGAGCGCGGCGAATGTTCCCGCCAGCGCCGGGCGCCAGCCACGCAGCGTGGCTACGGCCAGGATGATGGTGAATGCCTCGACCACCTCGACGAGAGATGCCAGAAAGGCGGCGCTGATGACGGGAGCGGCGGTGGACCAGTCCATCCGGGGACCCTCAGCGATGCCGGTTGTTGGGTGCCGGGTGCGGGACCGGCAGATATTCGACGCTGGGGGTCTGGCGCGTGGGTTGTGGATAGAGTTCCATCATCTTCATCACCTCCTGGGGCATGTCGGTGTTCACGTTCAGCCCCATTTCGCGCGCATCTTCGGCAAAGATCGGGTGGTCGTGGGTCCAGCGTCCGGTGCTCAGTGTATCGGCCAGGGCCTCGGCCTTGTCAACGGGCAGGGTTCCCTCCAGCAGGCGGCGCGCGGTCTGCCTGATCTGGTCGATCGCCTTGCGCGACAGGTCGGCCATGACCAGTGTGTTGTCGTCGATCTTTTCGACCGGCTTCTGTTCAAGAACCCTGAGCAGTGACGCCGCCGGCTGCTGGCCCAGCTGCGGGTCGATGGGGCCCAGCGCGGAATGTTCGGTCATGCAGATCTCGTCGGCGGCCAACGCAATCAGGGTGCCGCCGGACATGGCCAGATGGGGCACGAACACCGTCACCTTGCCGGGATGGGCCTTGACCGCGCGGGCGATCTGGGTGGCCGCGATGACCATGCCGCCGGGGGTGTGCAGAATGATGTCCAGCGGAACATTGTCGTCGGTCAGCTGGATTGCGCGCAGCACCTCTTCGGAATCGTTCATGTCGATATAGCGCATGACCGGAAAGCCGAAAAAGCTCATGGTTTCCTGACGATGTACCAGAAGGATCACGCGCGAATTGCGGTTCTTCTCGATCTGCATGATCTTGCGCTGACGCGCCACATCCAGCATGCGCCGCCGAAACAGCGGCTGTAATGCCGAAAGAAGAAACAGCAGCCAGATGAGGCTGGTCACATCGAAACCGTTCATTGTCGTTCCCTCAACGAAACATCCGCCCCGAGGATGGGGGGCGGATGGGAAAAATGCAACAGTCTTGCGATGTTTGCCGCAATCGGCCCCAGGTCAGATCAGGGTCAGATCCGGGCCAGATCCGGGTCAGATCCGGGTCATCCGCAGATAGGGACGGGGGGCCTCGAACTGGCCGAATTTCTCTTTTGCGGCGGCGTCATCCAGCGACAGCGGAATGATGACCTTTTCGCCGGGGCGCCAGTTCGCGGGCAGGGCCACGGTTTTCTCGTCGGCGATCTGCAATGCGTCGATCACGCGCAGGATCTCGTCGAAATTGCGTCCGACATTCATCGGATAGGTCATGGTCAGGCGGATCTTGTGGCCGGGATCGATAATGAAGACCGAGCGCACGGTCCGGGTATCGCTCTGGGCCGGGGCGATCATGTCGTAAAGGCGCGCGACCTTGAGGTCGGGATCGGCAACGATGGGAAAGGCGACCTCGGTATTCTGGGTCTCGTTGACGTCGTTCACCCATTTCAGATGTTCCTCGACGCTGTCGGTCGACAGACCCAGCGGTTTCACCCCACGCGCCGCGAAATCGGCGGCGTGCCTGGCGGTCATGCCCATTTCGGTCGTGCAGATGGGGGTGAAATCGGCCGGGTGACTGAAGAAGAATACCCAGGAATCGCCGGCCCAGTCGTGAAAGTCGATCCTGCCGGCCGTGGTATCGGCGCTGAAGTCGGGGGCGGTATCGCCAAGGCGAAGGCTCATGTTGAAGTCTCCTGTAACCTGTCTTGTGTGGGTTGCGTTCAAGCGGCGGGAGTGCCGTCTCGGTCTTCAGATGGTGCGCCGGCGCCGCGATGCAATCCCCCCGCAAACGGGGCGGCGGGGTTCCGCTCATCCCGTGTCGATCGGCCGCAACGAAGGTGCCGGGTTTGACATCGCTCAAGGATGGCGCACGGCGCCGTGCTATGCTGGGAGGGGAAACACGGAGGATTTGATGACGAAAACGGCTGGACACGGCGCCGATCCGGCGGGCGCCCCCGAGACCCCGCCCGGCAGGAAACCGGAAACCGCGCAGGAAACCATGGGGGCCGATTTTCCGGTCGTGTCGTCTGATGCCGTGCGCGAGGCATTCGAGACCGGCGTCTTTCCATACCGGGAAAAGATGGGTCGCAAGGAATACGAACATCTCAAGGCGCAATTGCAGACCGAGCTGCTGAAGGTCCAGAAATGGGTGAGCGAAACCGGGCGAAAATTCGTTCTGCTGTTCGAAGGCCGCGATGCCGCCGGCAAGGGCGGCACGATCAAGCGTTTCATGGAGCATCTGAACCCGCGCGCGGCACGCGTCGTCGCCCTGGCCAAGCCCACCGAGCGCGAGCGCGGGCAGTGGTTCTTTCAACGCTATATCGCCCATCTGCCAACGGCCGGCGAAATGGTCTTTTACGACCGCTCATGGTACAACCGCGCCGGGGTCGAGCGGGTCATGGGATTCTGCACCCCCAACGAATATCTGGAATTCATGCGCCAGACGCCCGAGCTGGAGCGCATGTTCGTGCGCTCGGGCATAGGGCTGTACAAATACTGGTTCTCGGTCACCCGCGAGGAACAGAAGCGCCGCTTTGAATCGCGCCGCCTCGACCCGCTGAAACGATGGAAACTGTCCCCCATAGACGAGGCCAGCCTCGGCAAATGGGATGACTATACCGAGGCCAAGGAGGCGATGTTCTTCTATACCGACACCGCCGACGCGCCCTGGACCATCGTCAAGTCGAACGACAAGAAACGCGCCCGGATCAACTGCATGCTGCATTTTCTGAATTCGCTCGACTATCCCGACAAGGACCCCCGTATCGTGCACCCCCCCGACCCGCTGATCGTGGGTTCGGCGGGCCATGTCGTGCATCATAACGATCATATCCTCGGCTCCTCGCTGCACCCGGATCAGCGTCGCGCCGCCCGATGATCGCGAAAGCGTGAACACCCTGCCCCGCGCGCGGCCTTGCTGGCCGTGTGACGGGGGGCCATCTTGTGGCCGACAGGGCGGATGCGCAGATGGCGCCGTGCCGCCATTGCGAAACACCACATCCCAGGGAGGGGCCAGCATGTGGAATGAACGATACTCCGAGCCCGGATTCCTGTTCGGCACCGAGCCCGCGCAGTTTCTTGTCGAACAGCAGCACTATCTGGAACGGGGCAAGACGGCTCTGGCCATCGCCGATGGCGAGGGGCGCAACTCGGTATTCATGGCCGAAAAGGGCATGAAGGTCACGGCACAGGATGCATCCGAGGTCGCCGTGGACAAGGCCCGCGGCCTGGCCGCCGCGCGCGGGGCCGATGTCGCCTACCGCCTGGGCGACCTGCGCGAATTCGACTGGGACGAAACCCGCTACGATCTGGTGGCGGGGATCTATATCCAGTTTGCCGAACCCGATTTTCGCGACGAGATCTTTGCCGGCATGAAGCGTGCGCTGAAACCCGGCGGAATTCTCCTGCTGCACGGCTACCGGCCCGAGCAGCTGGAATACGGAACCGGCGGGCCGCCCTGCGCCGAGAACATGTACACCGTGGACCTGCTGCGCGCGGCCTTCTCCGACATGGAAATCCTGCGCCTTGCGGCCTATGACCGCGAAGTGGACGAGGGGCGGGGACATTCCGGCATGTCGGCCCTGATCGACCTGGTCGCGCGCAAGCCCTGACCCGAACCGACCCCCGCCCACGGCCGACATGTCCGCGCCTCCGGCGACTGGGGCCTCCCCTCCCGGGCCTTCCATCCCGCCCGCTGTTTCTTCTTTGCCGAAATACGCTCGGGGGCGCGGGGGCAGCCAGCCCCCGCCCGTCAACACGCACCGCCCGTCAACCGGCCCTATTGCGTGCCGATGCGCACCAGCGCATGCCGCTTTTTCCCGGCCGACAGCTTGACCCCACCCGACAGCGCCGCGGCGTCGATCATCATGCCCGCATCCGTTACCGGTTCGTCATTGATGCGCGCGCCCTTGTCGGCAATCAGCCGCTTGGCCTCTTTTCCCGATCTTGCCAGGCCGGAACGCACGAAAAGCTGCACGACGGAAATGCCGTCCCCGATCTCGTCACCGCCCAGCAGCAGCGTCGGCAATTCCTCGCCCACGCCGCCCTGTTCGAACACCTTGCGGGCGGTGGCCTCGGCGGCGGCGGCGGCCTCGGCCCCATGGGCCAGCGTCGTCACCTCGTTTGCCAGCCGGATCTTGGCCTCGTTGATTTCGGATCCCTCCAGCGCACCCAGGCGATCGCATTCCGCGACCGGCAGTTCGGTATACAGCTTCAGGAAACGCCCCACATCGGCATCGGTGCAGTTGCGCCAGTACTGCCAGAACTCGTAAGGTGACAGCATCTCGGCATTCAGCCAGACCGCGCCGCCCTGGCTCTTGCCCATCTTGCGGCCGTCTGATGTGGTCATCAGGGGGGTCGTCAGGCCATAGACCTCGGCCCCCAGCATCCGGCGGGTCAGCTCGATGCCGTTGACGATGTTGCCCCACTGGTCGGACCCGCCCATCTGCAAGCGGCAGCCGTAACGCCGGTTCAGCTCCATGAAGTCATAGGCCTGAAGGATCATGTAGTTGAATTCGAGAAAGCTCAGCGATTGCTCGCGTTCAAGGCGCAGCTTGACGCTTTCGAAGCTCAGCATCCGGTTGACGCTGAAATGGCGGCCCACATCGCGCAGGAATTCAAGATAGTTCAGCCCGTCCAGCCATTCGGCGTTGTTGACCATGATCGCATCATCCGCACCCTCGCCGAAATGCAGATAATTGTCGAATACCTGCCTTATGCCGGCGATATTGGCGTCGATCTGATCGGGGCTCAGCAGCGGGCGCTCCTCGGAACGGTCGGTGGGATCCCCCACCTTGGTGGTGCCGCCGCCCATCAGCACGATCGGCTTGTGGCCGCATCTTTGCAGCCAGCGCAGCATCATGATCTGGATCAGGCTGCCCACATGCAGCGATTTCGCCGTTGCGTCAAACCCGATATAGCCCGGCGTGACGCCTGCGCTCAGGGCCTCGTCAAGGCCTTCCAGATCGGTACAGTCGGCGACAAAGCCACGCTCGATCATCACCTGCAGGAATTCGGATTTCGGGGTATGGGTCATCGCTTTCGTCCCTTGGCTTGCGGGCATTGGCATTCGCTGGCGTGTTCTATACTTGTCACCCCAGGAAAGGGAAGGGCGATGGCACAATCCGATGCGATTTGGGTGCTGGGCTGCATGTCGGGCACATCCATGGACGGAATCGACGCGGCGATGCTGCTGACCGACGGACTCGAGGTGTTCGAGTTCGGCGCAACCGGCTTTCGCCCCTATACCCCGGCCGAGCGCGCCGTGATCGCGGCCGCGCAGGGAAAATGGCCGGGCGACAAGGGCGTTGCCGAGGCCGCCGCCATTGTCGAGCAGACCCATGCCGAGCTGATCTCGCGTTTCGGCGGGGTCGCGCTGGTCGGCTTTCACGGCCAGACGCTGGCGCACGAACCGGGCGGGCGCGGCACCCATCAGGCGGGCGACGGAGCGCGGCTCGCCCGGATGCTGGGCAAGCCGGTCGCCTGGGATTTTCGCAGCCGCGATGTCGCGGCGGGCGGGCAGGGCGCGCCGCTGGCCCCGTTTTATCATTTCGCACTGGCGCGCCGCTTCGATCTGGGCCGCGTGGCGTTCCTCAATCTTGGCGGGGTGGGCAATATCACATTCGTCGATCCGCTTGCCGAGGCGCCCGACGCCCCCGGCGCCTTGCTGGCCTTCGACACCGGCCCGGCCAATGCGCTGATGGATGACCTCGCCCGCGCCCGCACGGGGCTGGCCTGCGATTACGGCGGCGCGCTGGCGGCGATCGGTGTGGCGGATCAGGGGATCGTTACGCGTTTTCTGGGGCTCGACCATTTTTCGAAAACACCACCCAAATCGCTGGATAGAAACGATTTCGCGCAGCTTGCGGCGTGGGTTGAATCCCTTTCCGACACCGACGCGCTGGCAACATTGGCCGCGGCCAGCGTGGCGGCGGTCAAGGCCGCCTTTCGCCACGCGCCCTTTCCGGTGCGTCAGCTTCTGGTCTGTGGCGGCGGGCGCAAGAACGACCATCTGATGAAGCTGCTGGCAGACGCGTTGCCGGTCGAGGTGGTGCCGGTGGACAAGGCAGGCATGGATGGCGACATGCTGGAAGCGCAGGCATTTGCCTATCTGGCGGCACGGCTGCGCGACGGCCGCACCATCAGCGCGCCGGGCACGACCGGGGTTGCGCAGCCCATGACGGGCGGGCTGGTCAGCCACCCGTGACGTGGCGCACAAGGGCAGGTGGGGCGGTTTCAATCCAGCCTCCGGATCGCTAGCGATCCGGTTCGCGCCCGACCCCGCCCCCCAGGGCGGGCGCGAACCTGACGTTGTGTCATTTGCGGCAATGCGGATCATCGCGCATTGGCGTGATGCACACCCCCTCTTGCCAATTCCGCGCCGCTATGGCCTGACTGAGCCATGACCGCAACGAGGCAAGCATGCGCGACTCCACCAAGGGACTGATGGCGATGATCGGGGCCAGCTCGATCTGGGGGTTGTCGCCGATCTATTACAAATGGCTGGCCCATGTGCCGCCGCTCGAAGTGCTCAGCCACCGCACGCTGTGGTCGTTCGTGATCTTTGCCGCCGTGCTGGCCTTTCAGGGCCGGCTTGGCGTGTTGCGCCGGGCGCTGTCAAGCCGCCGCGGCCTGGCGGTGATCGCATTCGCCGGGGCGATGATCTCGCTCAACTGGTTCGTGTTCATCCTGTCGGTGCAGATCGGGCGCGCGGTCGAGGCCAGCCTTGGCTATTACATCTTTCCGCTGGTGGCGGTCGCTCTGGGCGCGCTGTTCTTTGCCGAGCGTCTGGGCCGCGCGCAATGGGTTGCCGTGTCGCTGGCACTGGTCGCCGTGGCGGTGCTGACCTGGGGGCTGGGCGCGGCGCCGTGGATCTCGCTGATCCTGGCAACGTCGTTCGGCCTTTACGGGCTGGTCAAGAAGGCGCTGGATGTGGGCCCGGTCGTGTCGGTCACGGGCGAGGTCACGCTGCTGCTGCCGCTGGCGGTGATCTGGCTGGTCGGGGTCAACATGTTCGGCTGGCAGGGCGTGACCGGGCGCGCGGGCGGGTTTTTCGGCCATGATGTCGCCAATACGGTGATGCTGATGTTCTCCGGTGTGATCACAGCAGGGCCGCTGATCCTGTTTTCCTATGCCACGCGGCGGTTGAGCTATGCCAGCGTCGGGTTGATCCAGTACCTTAATCCAAGCCTGCAATTCCTTGTTGCAACACTTGTTTTTGCCGAGCCGTTCACCCGCTGGCATGCCATCGCCTTTGCCCTGATCTGGAGCGCGCTGGCGATCTATTCGCTGGCCGGGCTGCGCGGCAGGGCCGCGTCGAGAGCGGCCTCGAGCGCCTCGACCGAGGTGACGGTCGAAAAATAGCCGAGGAATGCCCGGTCGGTAAATCCGCGCTCGACGAGATGGTTTATCAGGGTCACGAGGGGGTCCCAATACCCGTTTATGTTCAGCAGGAAAACCGGCTTTTCGTGCAGGCCCAGCTGGCGCCAGGTCAGCACCTCGAACAGCTCGTCCAGCGAGCCGGCGCCGCCGGGCAGGGTGACGATGGCATCGGCGTTCATGAACATGACCTTCTTGCGCTCATGCATGGTTTCCGTGATCACGAGTTCGGCAATATTGCGGTCGTGGCGTTCGCGCGTCAGCAGGTGAACCGGGATGACGCCCAGGGTCCGGCCTCCGGCGGCGGTGGCGGCATGTGCGACCGCGCCCATCAGCCCGATATCGCCGGCGCCATAGACCAGACGCCAGCCTCGCCGTGCCAGCAGCGTGCCGACCTTGTCCGCAGCGGCGGAAAAAGCGGGGTCGTCACCCTTGCGTGCGCCGCAAAACACGCAGACCGAAGGATTTTTCTGCAACATGCAAAGCCCTTTGTCGTCGATATCAATGGAAAACCCTTAGCGGAGTTGCTATCAGTTGGGCAAGGCGCGATCTCTGCCAGGATCGGCATGTCCGGCGGACCCGAGGGTTTCTGGCCTGCGGTCCCTTTCGGCAGACCGCGCAAAGGGCAGCAAGGGTGGCGCGACATGGCTGGTTTTTCCGCAATCGGTGGCAAGGGGTATCTGGTGCTGGGCGGCATTGTCGTCGTGGCGCTGGCCGGACTGGGCCTTTCGGGGCTGTTGTCGCCCGACCGGAGCCCCAGCGTTGTCAGCGTCGCGCCCCGACAGGCCCCGGCGCCGGTGTCGCTGGCCGTGCCCGGCGGGCAGGGCGGCAGGATCGCGGAAAAGGAAAAACCGGCAGCGGGCGGCAAAACGGCGAGGACCGCGAACGGCAAGGCGGGGGATGAGGCCGCCGGTGCGACAGCCGCGCGGGCGGGCAAGGCCGCCGATCGTCTGCCCGCTGCAACGGCTGGCGGGGCAACCACAGGGGTGACCACGGGGGCAACTACGGGGGCATCGGGGACATCGGCGACAGCAGGGGCGGCCACCGCAACCGGGCCGGCAGGCGGGCAGAAGGCAGCGCAGGGCGGACGAACCGTCATCGCGCGCGTCGAACCCGCCGCGCCGGGGACCGCCGAAAAACCCGCCTCGATCGAGGCGGGCTCCGGCACAGCCCCCCAGGCCGGATTGCAACAGCCCCCGGGGCCGCGTTTCGATCTGGTGCGCGTTGATCGCAACGGCAGCGCGATCGTTGCAGGTCGTGCCCGTCCCGGCAGCCAGGTGACGATCTATCTCGACGGTCGCGAGATTGCCACGACCCGGGCCGATTCCGGTGGCGGATTCGTCGCCATGTTCGACATGCCCGCGCAAGGCGCCCGCGTGATCACGCTCTCGGAGCGCGATTCCTCGGGCAAGGTGGTGGCATCGAGCGACCAGGTGCTGGTTGTCGGACAGCCCGCCGCGCCGCGCAGGGCAAGGGCTGACGTGACCCAGGGCGCAACCCAAGGCGCAACCCAAGGCGCAACCCAGGGCACAACCCGGGGCGAGGCGGGCGCCAATACGGGCAAGACCGGGGCTGATACGGGCAGGATCGCCTCGGCCGCCAGCCAGGGCGCAACCACGCAGCAGGTCGCCAAGCGGGCCGCCGGCAGCCCAGACGCGCCGGACCGGCGCCGGGCGGAACAGCCGAAACAACCGGGCGCAGGTGCAACCACGCAATCGCAACAACCGGCCGGGGATATGCCCGCCCGGCAGACCGCGCTTGCCGATGGCGGGCGCGCGCGTCGGGGCGACAGCGGTGTCGATGCGGCGGTGACCGAGCCGGCGCGCCAGCCCGCACTGGCCGAACAGGTGACCCGGCCCGCTCCGGGGCAGCGCAACCCAACCACCGCCGACGCGCCAAAGGACAGGACTGATGCCAGCGCCCGGACCGAGGCCCAGGGGATTGACCCGGAGGCGACCCGCGCCGCCGGGACCGGCGCGGAAGGGCGGGCAGGCGCCGATCAATCCGGCGTATCCGGTACCCAGTCCCCCGCCGGCACCGCCGGCACCCAGCCCCCCGCAGCCGCCTCGGGCACCGCCGGCCAGCCTGATCTGCCTGCCCCACAGGGCGCGCCCGCCCCCGCCCCACGGGGCGCGCCGGCCATCGTGATCGCGGGCCGCCAGGGCGTGCGCCTGTTGCAACCGCCATCGATCGACGCGACCGCGCCAAGGGTGATGTCGAATGTCACGCTCGACATGATTACCTATGACGATCAGGGCGAGGTCGTGCTGGCAGGTCGCGCCCGCCGCGGCCGTCATGTGCGGGTCTATGTCGATGATCGACCGGTCAAGGCCGGGATCGTGGGGACGGACGGCTCGTGGCAGTTGTCGCTGCCCGAGATCGCGCCGGGGCGCTATCGTCTGAGGCTGGACGAGATCGGCCCCGACGGCAAGGTGACCTCGCGCATCGAAACCCCCTTTCAGAAGGAACGGCCCGAGGATGCACGCCAGGTTGTGGCGGCGCTGGCCGGAAAGAGCGACAGCAACGGCCAGCCCCGGCGCCGGGTCGAAACCGTGACCGTGCAGAAGGGCAACACGTTGTGGGCCATTTCCAAGCGGAACTATGGTCTGGGCCATCTCTACGTCAAGATATTCCAGGCCAACCGCGATCTGATCCGCGATCCCGATCTGATCTATCCGGGCCAGATCTTCACGATCCCCGAGTGAACTGCGCCTGATTTGTGCCTGATTCGTGCCCGGGCCTCTGGTACTTGTCGCTCCGGCCCGTTATCTGCGGGGCGCAGGAGACATGCATGAGCAGAAAAGCCGACAACATCGATCACGAAAAGCGCAGCGCATTGCGGATCATCCGCAAGGTCATTCCCTATCTGTGGCCGCAGGGGCAGCTCTGGGTCAAATGGCGCGTGGTGATCGCGCTGTCGCTGCTGGCCATCTCCAAGGTGATCTCGGTTGCGACGCCGTTCTTCTACAAGGCGGCGGTGGACGCGCTGGCCCCCAGGGGCGGCGCCGACCAGACCGTGTTCATGTTGACGGCGGGCGCGGTGGGGCTGACCGTTGCCTATGGCACGGCGCGCCTGATGACCGTCGGTTTTCAGCAGCTGCGCGATGCGGTCTTTGCCCGGGTCGGGCAGCGCGCGCTGCGGCGTCTGGCACTGGAGACATTCCGCCACATGCACGCGCTTTCCCTGCGCTATCACATCACGCGCAAGACGGGCGGGCTGTCGCGCATCATCGAGCGCGGCGTCAAGGGGGTCGAATTCCTGCTGCGCTTCATGCTGTTTTCGATGGGACCGCTGATCCTGGAACTGCTGATGGTGGCGATCATCCTGTTCGTGGTGTTCGATGTGCGCTATCTGGCTATCGTTGCCGTCACCATCGCGCTGTATGTGGTCTTTACCTTCAAGGTCACCGAATGGCGGGTCAGGATACGGCGCGAGATGAACCGCCAGGATACCGACGCCAACCAGAAGGCCATCGACAGCCTGCTGAATTTCGAAACCGTCAAGTATTTCAACGCCGAGGAACGCGAAGCGCGCCGCTATGACGACAGCATGCGCCAATATGAAAGCGCCGCGCTCAAGACATCGTACTCGCTGGCCTTTCTCAATTTCGGGCAAAGTTTCCTGATTACCTCGGGGCTGGTCGGGGTGATGGTGCTGGCCGCGATCGGGGTACAGCAGGGCAAGCTGACGGTGGGCGATTTCGTGATGGTCAACGCCTACATGATTCAGATCACCCTGCCGCTGAATTTTCTGGGCACGGTCTATCGCGAGATCCGCCAGTCTCTGGTCGATATGGGCGAGATGTTCGACCTGCTGGAACAACCCCCCGAAGTGACCGACAGGCCGGGCGCAAGGCCGCTGGCGGTCAAGGGGGGCGAGGTGCGTTTCGATCATGTCTCGTTCGGCTATGACCCCGACCGTTTGATCCTGAAGGATTTCGACCTGACGGTCGATGCGGGCCGCACGGTGGCGATCGTGGGGCCCTCGGGGGCCGGAAAATCGACGATCGGGCGCCTTCTGTTCCGCTTTTACGACGTCAACGAGGGCGCCTTGCTGATCGACGGGCAGGATGTGCGCGATGTCACGCTGTCGAGCCTGCACGCGGCCATCGGCATCGTGCCGCAGGATACGGTGCTGTTCAACGACACCATCGGCTACAACATCATGTATGGTCGCGCTGACGCCACGCGCGAGGAAATGATCGCCGCCGCCAGGGCCGCCAGGATCCACGATTTCGTCATGTCCCTGCCGGATGGCTATGACACCATGGTGGGCGAGCGCGGGCTCAAGCTGTCGGGGGGCGAGAAACAGCGCGTGGGCATTGCCCGCACATTGCTGAAAAACCCGCCGATCCTGCTGCTGGACGAGGCCACCAGCGCGCTGGATACCGATACCGAGCGCGACATCCAGGAAAGCCTGCGCATGATGAGCCGCGGCCGCACCGTCATCACCATCGCGCACCGGCTGTCCACGGTGGTCGATGCCGACGTGATCGTGGTGCTGGAAGCGGGCCGCATTGCCGAGCGCGGCACCCATGACTCCCTTTTGGAGCTGAATGGCCGCTATGCGCGGATGTGGCAACGCCAGCAGGCCGGAGACGATGAAACCCGGGGCGGTATCGCCGCGGCCTGATTGCCCCGGCCTGATTGCCCCGGCGCGGTCATGGGGGCAGGGGGGATGTTTCCTCTTGCCTTTCGCGCGTCTCAGAGGGTAAGAGCGGCCCTGCCTCGGGTCGTTAGCTCAGTTGGTAGAGCGCTTCGTTTACACCGAAGATGTCGGGAGTTCGAATCTCTCACGACCCACCACGATCCGCCCGCCTGTTTTCCGACGCACCTTTCCTGCCCTGGCGGCCGTTGTCGGCGCATGCCCCGCTCGACTCTTGCGCTTGGCTGCGCGAGGGTTTAAACACCGCAGCGTTCGCGCCCCGGGGCGGTTTGCTGCCGCCCGGGATCGCCTTTCGATGGCTGCGCCATACGGCATGTCTGTCGAATGCCCTCATAGCTCAGCTGGTAGAGCAACTGATTTGTAATCAGTAGGTCCGCGGTTCGAGTCCGTGTGGGGGCACCAGATTGCATGTGGCCGGGCGGGGTCGCTCGGGTGCCGGTGATCGCGGCATCGCCCCCCCTTTGCCCCCTGTTGGGGCTCTGCGCGCCCGGGCCGGCATGTCTGTCCA
>CAZWXK010000027.1:13417-31165 GCA_964637875.1 uncultured Rhodobacter sp. | reverse complement strand
GGCAGTTCCCGCCAGACAACGGGAAAATCCGTCAGGTCGATCGAGGCAACCACATCGGGCCGCCCTACGATCAGGGCCACGGCCTCGCCCCTGAAACGCACATGCCCGTCGGCCAGGGCGGGCTGGTCGGCAAAGGCGGGTATGGTGCCATAGCGGTTTTCGCCGGGGATGTCGGTGGCGGTCAGGACACATTCGACACCGGGACGGGCGGCCTGCCACGCTACAATGTCGCCAAGGGTGAATTCCGCGTGAAAATGGGGCGCGCGCACCGCACGCACCAGCAGGTGATCGGCGGGGATCTCATCCGCCCCGAAACTTTCGCTGCCATCCACCTTGGGCGGGCCGTCCAGCCGCTCGATCGCGGCGCCGACTGCCGCGCCGGCAGCGGGAGCGGCGGCCGAGGGTTCGGGGTCGTTTGCGTGCAACACCGCCTCGATGATCGCGCCATAGCCGGTGCAGCGGCACAGCACCCCGCCAAGGGCATCCTGCACCGCCTGGCGCGTCGGGTGCGGGTCACGTTTCAGCAGGGCTGCGGCGGCCATCAACATGCCCGGCGTGCAGATGCCGCACTGGGCAGCGCCGTAGCGCAGGAACGACCGTTGCAGTTTGCCGAATCCGGCATCTGCCAGACCTTCGACGGTCACGACCTCGGCATCCGTGATGCTGCCGACCGGCGTCAGGCAGGAACAGACCGGCTGGCCGTCAACCAGCACCGTGCAGGCCCCGCAATCGCCGGCGTCGCAGCCCGATTTGGTGCCGGTCAGGCCCAGCTCATGGCGCAGAAAATCCGACAGGCGCAGGCCGGCATTTGCGTCAACTGCAACCCTCTGGCCATTGACGGTAAAGCCGGTCATCGGGCGACCTCATACAACAGGCGGGAGACCAGTGTTTGCACCGCCTCGTTCCGATAGGCGGCATCGGCGCGAATGTCGTCGATGGGCGAAAGGCGCCGCGAGATGTCATCTGCAAGCGCCCGTTGCCAGCTGTCCGGATCATCGGCGCGCGCGCCCTCAAGCGCCTGCTCAAACCCACGCAGACGTTGCGCAACCGGGCTGCACGCCCCCACCGCCACCGCCGCGCGCCGGATGACGCCACCGGCGATTTCCAGCCGCAGGGCAACCATGGCAATCGAGATCACCAGATAGGCCCGCGCACCCAGCTTGGCAAAACCCGCGCGCCCCTGTGTGGCGCCCCTCGGCACATGGATCGCGACCATGATTTCACCCGGTTGCAGGGCGGTCTTGCGCACGCCTTTCAGGAACGCGCCGACCGGCATGCGCCGCGACCCGCTGCGCGAGGCCAGCTCGACCTCGGCGTCCAGCGTCAGCAGCGGCGGCACCCCATCGCCAGCGGGCGAGGCGTTGCACAGGTTGCCGCCAATCGTCGCCCGGTTCTGAATCTGCACCGCGCCAACCTCGCACGCAGCCGCCCGCAACCCGTCAAAGGCGGGCGGCAGCGTGGCCCGAGCAATCTCGGCCCATGTGGTCATCGCGCCGATACGCCAGGTGCCACCGGCCTGGGTGATCCCGCCCAGCGATTCGACCGCGGTCAGGTCCAGCACCTCACCCTCCAGGGCCGGGGCCCCGGTTGCCGGGAACAGATCGGTTCCGCCTGCCAGCACGCGCACATCGTCACCCGCCATCAGATCCAGGGCCTCGGTCAGTGTCCGGGGGCGATGATAGCCCATGCATGCGGCTCCTGCGGCGAATTGTTGGTATACAAACGGATTTTGCGAAGCCTTGCCTTTACTGTCAATCGCTTTTCCGCCAATCTCGCGGGTCATGGACAAGGACGGCGAAAACGACGACCGCGATGCATATCGGCTTGACCGGCAGGTCGGCTTTGTCCTGCGGCGCGCGACCCAACGCCACCTGTCGATCTTTTCCGAACTCATCCCCGAGCTGACCCCCACCCAGTTTGCGGTGCTGGCCAAGCTGGTCGAAACCGGCCCCGTGTCACAAAACGCACTGGGTCGGATCACGGCGATGGATGCCGCAACCATCAAGGGGGTGGTCGATCGAATGGTCAGGCGGGGGCTGCTGACGACTGCACGCGACGCACGGGACAAGCGGCGCACGATCGTCGATCTGAGCGACGAGGGCCGCGCCCTGTATCAGGAACTCGAACCCCGCGCGCACCTGATTACCGAGCAGACGCTAGCCCCCCTGACCATGGCCGAACAGGAACAACTGCTCGCCCTGCTGGCGCGGATCTGCTAGTGCACTCCTACGGCAACATCTTGCCGGGGTTCATGATGTTGTTCGGATCCAGCGCCGCCTTGATCGCCCGCATGGCCTTCAGCGCCCCCTTGTCCTTGTAGCGCGCCATGCTGCCCTTTTTTGACAGACCCACCCCATGTTCGGCAGAAAAGCTGCCGCCCAGGTCGCGCACGACATCTTCGACAAGGTTGTGAACAGCCTCATGTTCGGCAGCGCCGGCGGCAGACGGATCACCGGGATCGACCCAGACGCTGTAATGCAGGTTTCCATCGCCGAGATGCGCCACAACCACTGCTTCGGCCCTCGGAAATTCCCTGGCCAGTGCTGCGTTGGCACGCTCCAGAAATGTACCGACCTTGTCCAGTGGCACGGCGATATCGGTTGCCACAGGCATGCCACGGCTGATTGCCACCTGAAAGGCCATCTCGCGCTGGCGCCACATCTCGGCCCGCTGTGCCTCGGTCTGGGCGACCACGGCATCCAGCACCTCGCCGGTTTCGAACAATTCTTCCAGCACCGCCTCCAGATGCGCAACAACAGGCAGACGGCCATCATTTCCAGGGGTAGCATCGGTCGGGGCGGTTGCCGCGACCTCGACCATGATGCCCACCTCGGGCAGCGGGTCGAACGGCAGCTGTGCCTTGGGGTCGATCCGCGCGAGATGCTCGAAATAGGTGCGCGGCATGTATTCGAACGCCTCGACCCCGCCACCGCTGGCAATCTGTATCCGGTGCAGCAACTTCAGCGCGCCACCGATGTCGGGCACCGCCACCATCGCGGTTGCATAGGCCGCAGGTTTCGGAAACATCTTCAGCACTGCGGCGGTGATCACACCCAGCGTGCCCTCGGAGCCGATGAACAGATCCTTCAGGTCATAGCCGGTATTGTCCTTGTGCAGCTCGCTCATCAGGTCAACAACGGTGCCGTCGGCAAGAACCGCCTCAAGCCCCAGACACAGTGCCCGCGTATTGCCATATCTCACGACATTCGAGCCACCCGCATTGGTCGCCAGATTCCCGCCGATCATGCAGGATCCACGCGCACCGAACACCAGAGGAAACACCAGATCATGTTCCTCGACCGCCGCATGCAGATTGGCCAGCACGACACCGGCCTCGACAATTGCGACATGGCTGTCCGTGTTGATCTGACGGATGCGGTTCATGCGCTCCAGCGACAGGATGATCGCCTCGTCCTCGCCCGGATAACCGCCCCCCGATAACCCCGTATTGCCCGAAAGCGGAACCACAGGCACCCGCACGGCATTTGCCAGCGCCAGAATACGCGACACCTCATCGGTGTTGCCCGGCTTCACCACTGCCAGCGACTGCCCCTTGTATTGCCCGATGATGTCATTGTCATATTTTGTGCGGTCGTCATCGCCGGCAAGACAGTTGTCCGCCCCCACAATGCCACCGAGTTGTGCAATCAGATCACCCATTGCCGCCCCCATTCCTTCTTCTTTGCCCAAATACGCCGGGGGAGTCGCGCCAGCGACGGGGGCAGCGCCCCCTTTTCACGGCTCAACCCCGAAATCCCGCCCGATCTGGTCCCTGGTATAACGCCCAAGGCGCAGATCCTCGTCAATCAGGTCATGCGCACGCTTCCCGGGCTTACCATATCCGCCGCCGCCCGGTGTTTGCACCCTCACGCGATCACCCGGACGCAACGGAATATCCTGTTCCTTCGACAGATGCTCAGGCACGTGCCGCTGCCCGTCCTGCCAGACCTCGACGACATTGGGCGCTCCATCCTTGCCGCCCAGAACACCTTGCGGGCCAAACCGCCCGTGATCCATGACGAAACTGGCCCGCGCCTCGCCGCGCAGCAGCTCGACTTCGTAATCCAGGCCAAAGCCGCCGCGATGCGTCCCGGCCCCGCCGGAACCTTCGCGCAGCGCATAATGCCGATACAGCACCGGAAATTGCTGCTCCATGATCTCGACCGGGGGTGCCTTGGAAATGCCGATGGTCGAACAGCCATTGCTCAGCCCGTCGTGATCGGCATTGCCGCCATATCCCCCGCCCGAGATCTGATACATGACGTAATTGCGCCCCCGATCGGGATCGAACCCGCCCAGCGCGAAATTGCCGCTGGTACCGGCCGGTGCGGCGGTAACGCGATCGGGCAGGGCCTCGACAAGGGCCGCGAACACCGCCTCGGCGATGCGCTGGCTGACCTCGGCCGCACAGCCCGACACGGGGCGCGGATAATGGGCATCCAGAAACGTGCCCTTGGGGCGGATCACATGCAGCGGCTCGAACGCGCCGGCACTGATGGGGACCTCGGGGAAGATGTGGCGCATCGCCAGATAGACCGATGACAGCGTTGTCGCCAGAACCGAATTCATCGGCCCCTGGCAGGGCGGGCTGGAGCGGCTGAAATCGAAACTCAGGCGCTCGCCGCTGCATGTGATCGTCAGGTCGATCACCAGGGGCTCGTTCACAACGCCGTCGCTGTCCACATGGGCCACACCGCGATATTCGCCCTCGGGGATCTGACGGATAAAGGCGCGCATCTGTCGGGCGGCGCGCTGGCGCAGCTCGGCAATGGCCTGCGCGACGGTCGCGTCGCCATAACGATCAAGCAGCGCGTTCAGCCGCGCCTCGCCCACCTTGAGCGCGGCGGCCTGGGCCTGCACATCCCCGATCCGCTGGTCGGCCACACGGATGTTGGAACAGATGATCGCATAGATCTCGCGGTCCAGTTTTCCCTGCTTGAACAGGCGCACAGGCGGCAGGCGCAGCCCCTCCTGTTCGGCGGCGGTGGCGGATGCGGAAAACCCCCCCGGCACCATACCGCCCGTGTCGGGCCAGTGGCCGGTGTTGGACAGCCAGCACCAGATCTTGCCATTGCGGTAAAAGGGGCGGGCAAAGCGCACATCCATCAGGTGGGTGCCGCCTAGATAGGGATCGTTGACGATATAGATGTCGTCGGGCTGAGGTGCGACAGCCTTGCCCGCGCGGATCATCTCGATCAGGGTGCGGGTCGAATACTGCATGGTGCCGACAAAGACCGGCAGGCCACGCGCGCCCTGGGCAATCAGGCTGCCGTCGTCGGCGGCATAGATGCCGTCCGAGCGATCATCGGCCTCGGCAATCACCGGCGAAAAGGCGGCGCGCGAAAAGGCCAGATCCATTTCGTCGCAGACCTGCTGCAACCCCGCCTGGATGACCGAAAGGGTGATCGGATCGATCATGGTTGCGCCCCTCCGATTTCCACCATGATATTTCCCTCGTCATCGCCGCGCGCCAGATCGCCCGGTTCGATCAGGATCGTCGTGTCCATCTGCTCGATGATCGCCGGCCCCGGGATTTCCGCACTCAGCGGCAGGTGATCGCGCCAATAGACCGGGGTGTCATGCCACGCGCCATCGAACCGCACGGGCCGTGTCTCGCGCAGCGCCTTGCTGACCGTGCTGCGCCGGCCCAGCGGGTCGATCAGGGTCGAAAGGTCCAGCAGAGGGCGCAGGCCGATGACCGAGGTATTGATATTCACCAGATTTGCCCTGATCTCGGGCAATTCAACATGGAAGCGCTGCCAATAGGCGCGCTCGAACAGCTGTTGCAGCTGCGCGCGGCTGGGGGTGGCGGTATCCAGATCGACCCGCAGCAGATGGGTCTGCCCGATGAACTGCATGTCCACGCTGTGGACGTGGCGGATGCCCTCAAGCGGGATCGACTCCTTGCCGATCTCGGCCTCGCCCGCGCGGATCTGTTCGGCAAAAACCGCGTGAATTTCGGCATCATTCAGCCCGTCGAGCGGGCGGTTGAGGGTGCGCACATAGTCGTGCCGCAGATCGGCCACGACACAGCCAAGCGCATTGGTGATGCCCGGACGCGCCGGCACCAGCACCCGGGGCACCCCCAGTTCGCGCGCCAGTGCCGAGGCATGTAGCGGCCCGGCGCCACCGAACGCGAACAGCGCGAAATCGCGGGGATCCGCGCCCAGAGACAGGGAAACCATGCGGATGGCACCCGCCATTCTGGTGTTGGCAATACGGATCACCGCCTCGGCCGCGCTGATGGGATCAAGGCCCAGCGGCCTGCCCAGCTTGTCGGCAAAGGCCGCCTCGACATGGGCGCGCATGGCCTTGTCGTCGCTGTTGCCCACCGGTGGTTTCAGTCGCCCCAGCAACAGGTTGGCATCCGAAATCGTCGGGGCCGCGCCCCCCTGGCCATAGCAGATCGGCCCGGGATCGGCGCCGGCGCTTTGCGGGCCGACCTCAAGCAGACCGGCATCATTGACGCGCGCGATCGACCCGCCGCCCGCGCCGATCGTGCGTACATCGACCATCGGCACATGGATCGGCATGGCATATTCCAGCTCGATTTCGTTACTGACGGCGGGTTGTGCACCACGGATCAGGGCGACATCGGTCGAGGTGCCGCCCATGTCATAGGTCAGCAGGTCATGAACGCCGGCCCGCCGCCCGGTATAGGCCGCCGCCATCACGCCCGAGGCCGGGCCCGACATCACGGTTTTCGCCGCCTCGCGCGAGACCCGGCGCGCGCTGACCATGCCGCCATTGCCGTTCATCACCAGCACGTCGCCGTCATAGCCGCGCGCGGCCAGCTCGTGCGTCAACCGGGTAATATAGCGTTCCAGCAGGGGTTGAACGCTGGCATTGACGGCCGCTGTCACCCCGCGCTCGAATTCGCGGCTTTCCGACAGCAGCGCATGGCCCAGGGTGATATGGTCATTGGGCCAGAAACGGCGCAGGATTTCGCCTGCCTGCCGCTCGTGCGCGGGGTTGGCATAGGCGTGCAGAAAATGCACGACGACAGCCTCGCAACCCTTGTCCAGCAGGGCGCGGCCGGCGGTTTCGACCGCCCGCTCGTCCAGCGGGGTGCGAACGCTGCCATCAGCCAACAGACGCTCGGGCACCTCAAGGCGCAGATCGCGCGGGATGATCGGGCTAAAGCGGCCATACATGCCATAGGCCTGCGGTCGGGTGCGCCGGCCCAGCTCCAGCACGTCGCGAAAGCCCTTTGTCGTGATCAGCCCCGTGCGGGCCAGCTTGCGTTCAAGCACCGCGTTGGTGGTGGTGGTGGTGCCGTGAACGATCAGGGCAACGCGGGGCAGGTCGGCGCCTGCCGCACCCAGCGCGTCCAGCACGCCAAAGGCCTGGTTGGCCATGGTCGAGGGCACCTTGGCCAGTTGCACGCGGCCATCCGGTGACAGCAGGACGAGATCGGTAAAGGTTCCGCCGACATCGACACCGATGATCGCGCGCTGGCCGGCCGTGGGCATGTCGCCTCCCTGTCGCATGCTGCATGCGTTCATTTGTATACAAACCACTTCCGATCGGTCCAGAGATTTTCGCCACAGCCCCTGCCGATGCTTGCAAAACCGCGGGATCTGCAACAGTCTGGCCCCAAGGAGTCGAGCCTATCCATGCAGTATCAGAACCTGAACGATTTCCTCTCGCGCGGGCTGACCCGGCTGGTCGGCGGGCCGGTCGGCATCCTGCTGATCGAGGATTGGGTCGAGGTCGACTCGACCATCCGGCATCACCTTGGCCTGGGATTGCAGAACCTCATCGTTCTGGGACATGCGCGCATGCCGTTGGCCGCCGATCTGCGCGAAAGGATTCACCTGGTCGATTTCCGCAACCTTGCACGGGCAGACGCGTGGGTTGCGGCGGTAAACAGGCTTATCCCGGCACTCCAGGGAAGGTGGGTCTATTACGGGTTCAACGCCGAATATCTGTTCTTTCCGTTTTGCGAAACCCGCAGCCTGGCCGAGATGACCGCCTTTGTCACCGAAGAAAAGCGGGATTCCGTCCTGACCTATGTGGTCGATCTGTATGCAGACGACCTTCGGGCCCACCCCGAGGCGGTATCCCTGGAAAATGCCCATCTGGACCGGGCGGGCTATTATGCCCTCGCACGAAGCCGCAACGGCCAGGTGATGGAACGTCAGCTTGACATGTTCGGCGGGCTGCGCTGGCGGTTCGAGGAGCATGTCCCCGAGCATCGGCGGCGGATCGACCGCATCGGCCTGTTTCGTGCCAGAAAGGGGCTGGAGCTGCGAGAGGATCACACCTTCAATGACGAAGAATACAACACCTATTCCTGCCCGTGGCATCACAACCTGACGGCAGCGATCTGTTCGTTTCGGGCGGCCAAGGCCCTGTGTTCGAACCCCGGCTCGGCCGAACGGATCGACAGCCTGATGTGGTTCAACTCATGCCGGTTCGAATGGGCATCGGAACAACTGCTCGATCTCGGCCTGATCGAACCGGGTCAATGGTTTTGAGGCATGTCCCGATCTCTGGCCCGAAAGATGGCCGATACGGGGAGCGATACCAGAGTCCATACCGGGGTTGCCTCAGCGGCGGCGCATCCTGATCACCACGTCAACCTTGGTGATCTCCATTCCCTCGGGGACAGGGGGCAGGCTGGCAAAGCGCAGATCCTCTTTCGGGGCATCGGTCAATTCGCCGCTCTCCTCCCAGAAATAGTGGGGGTGGTCATCGGTACGGGTATCGAAATACGACTTGTTGCCGTCCATGGGAATTTCGGCCAGAAGCCCCACTTCGCAAAAGGCGCGCAAGGTGTTGTAGACGGTTGCCAGCGAAACCGGGCTGCCACTGGCGCGCGATGCGGCATGCAGGCTCTCGGCGGTGACATGGCGGTCGCGGCCGTCCCCGACCAGAAATTCGGCCAGTGCAAGACGCTGCCGCGTGGGGCGCAACCCCGCCCCCTGCAACCATTTCAATGCGCGTTCCCGTGCCATGGTCATGCGATACCGCCCTGCTGACAAATCCGTTCCGCCCATATTGCCGAATCCTGCCCGGAATTCAATGCGCAGCGGCCCTGCCTCAATGGCGATCGCGTGATCTCGCGGGACTCGTGTCCTCATCCATGTCCTCATCCATGGCGCGTCAGCGCAGCCGGCACAGCGGGGGGGCGGGCCTTGTTTCTATTGCCACGACTTCGTGCCGGGTGTTACACGGTTGCAGGATTCTGACCAATCTGACGGAGCAGCTGACCAGACATGTCAAAATACCCGACCAGCTTTGATTTCGAGGGGCTGATGAAATGTGCCCGCGGCGAACTTTTCGGCCCCGGCAACGCCCAGCTGCCCGCGCCGCCCATGCTGATGATGGACCGCATCACCGACATTTCCGAGGATCGCGGCGAACACGGCAAGGGCCATGTGGTGGCCGAGTTCGACATCAAGCCGGATCTGTGGTTCTTTGAATGTCACTTCCCCGGCAACCCGATCATGCCCGGCTGTCTGGGCCTCGATGCCCTGTGGCAACTGACGGGCTTCAACCTTGGCTGGCGGGGTTGGCAGGGTCGTGGATATGCGCTGGGCGTGGGCGAGGTCAAGCTGACCGGAATGGTGCGCCCCGACCGCAAGATGCTGACCTATTACGTCGATTTCACCAAGGCCATCCAGACCCGCCGCCTGACCATGGGCGTCGCCGACGGGCGGGTCGAGGCCGATGGCGAGGTCATCTATCTGGTCAAGGACATGAAGGTCGCGCTGTCGGAAAGCTAGGGCGAAAAGCCGCGAATATGCAGACATAACGAACAGGAGAGCGCCAATGCGTCGCGTCGTCATCACCGGGATCGGAATCATCTCGTCCATCGGCAACAATGTCGATGAGGTGCTGGAATCCCTGAAGGAGGGGCGTTCCGGTATCGTGTTTGCCCCCGAATATGCCGAACACGGCTTTCGCAGCCAGATTCACGGCATGCCGAAAATCAATCCGGCCGAACATATCGACAAGCGCCAGATGCGTTTCATGGGTCCGGGAGCGGCCTACAACTTTCTGGCCATGCAGCAGGCAATCGCCGACAGCGGGCTTGAGGAAAACGAGGTTTCCAACGAGCGCACCGGGCTGATCGTGGGCTCGGGTGGCCCCTCGACCAGCAATTTCTTCAATG
Organism: uncultured Rhodobacter sp.; assembly: GCA_964637875.1. Lineage (GTDB taxonomy): Bacteria > Pseudomonadota > Alphaproteobacteria > Rhodobacterales > Rhodobacteraceae > UBA5972. The sequence continues at coordinate 21,045 of CAZWXK010000027.1, read as the reverse complement.
CGCATCAGATCGTCATCGAAAAAGGCGCGCCCAAACGCATGGGCCCCTTCATGGTCACGCGCTGCATGTCGTCCACAAACTCGGCCTGTCTGGCGACACCGTTCAGGATCAAGGGGGTCAACTATTCGATCACCTCGGCCTGCTCGACCAGCGCGCATTGTATCGGCAATGGGGTCGAGCTGATCCAGATGGGCAAGCAGGACGTGATCTTTGCCGGCGGAGGCGAGGAACTGGACTGGACGCTATCCTGCCTGTTCGACGCGATGGGCGCAATGAGCAGCAAATATAACGACACCCCGGAACGGGCCAGCCGCGCCTTTGACGCCAATCGCGATGGTTTCGTGATTGCCGGGGGCGGCGGTGTCGTGGTGCTGGAAGAACTGGAACATGCCAGGGCGCGCGGGGCGAAAATCTATGCCGAGGTCACCGGCTATGGCGCCACATCCGACGGCTATGACATGGTGGCCCCCTCGGGCGAGGGCGGCGAGCGCAGCATGAAGCTGGCGATCTCGACCATCGGCGATCGCAAGGTGGATTACATCAACGCGCATGGCACCTCGACCCCCGCGGGCGACGTGACCGAGGTCGAGGCCGTGCGCCGCGTCTTTGGCGAGGGGAACACACCTCCGATCAGCTCGACCAAATCGCTGACGGGCCACAGCCTGGGTGCGACGGGCGTGCAGGAAACCATCTATTGCCTGCTGATGATGCAGCACGACTTCATCGCCGCGTCCGCCAATGTCGAGGAACTCGACCCCGCGCTGAAACCCGCGGAAATCGTGACCGAGAGGCGCGACAATGTCGAACTCGATACCGTGATCTCGAACAGCTTCGGCTTTGGCGGTACCAACGCTACGCTGGCGCTGAGCAAGTATCACGGCTAGTCGGACCAGGCGCTGACGGGATCAACAGCAGACAGGGGCAGGACAATGGCGGATCTGATGAAGGGAAAACGCGGGCTGGTCATGGGCGTGGCCAATGACAAGTCGATCGCGTGGGGTATTGCCAGGGCGCTGGCCGACGAGGGGGCCGAACTGGCATTCACCTATCAGGGCGAGGCCTTCGGCAAGCGTGTGCAGCCACTGGCCGAAAGCGTGGGGTCGAATCTGGTTCTGCCCGCCGATGTGCAGGACGAGGCCTCACTCGACGCGGTGTTCGACCGGCTGGCCACGCAATGGGGGCGGCTGGATTTCCTGATCCACGCCATCGCCTATTCTGACAAGGAGGAACTGAAAGGCCGCTTTATCAAGACAAGCCGACGCAATTTCCTGAACTCGCTGGACATCTCGTGCTACAGCTTCATCGACCTTGCCCGCCGGGCCGAGCCCCTGATGACCGAGGGCGGCAGCCTGATCACCCTGACCTATATGGGCAGCCAGCGGGTGCAGCCCAACTATAACGTCATGGGCGTGGCCAAGGCGGCCCTGGAAAGTGCCGTGCGCTATCTGGCCAACGATCTGGGGCGGCAGGGCATCAGGGTGAATGCCATATCGCCGGGGCCGATGAAAACGCTGGCCGGGGCAGCCATTGGTGGCGCGCGCAAGGTATATCGGGTGATCGGAGCAAATGCGCCGCTGGGCAGCAATGCCACGCTCGAGGCCGTGGGTGGCACGGCGGTGTATCTTGCGTCGGATCAGGGAGCATTCACCACGGGCGAGATCGTCCATGTGGATGGCGGCTATCACATCATGGGCATGCTGCGCGAGGAAAACATCTGACCGCCGTGCCTGGCCGGCCGGAAAACACCGCGGGCGCACCGACACCTGTCAGGCCCGTTGCATATCTGTTGAAATCGGGGATGCCCTTGAATGATCTTCGCGCGAACCCGGTCAAGGTTCGCGCGAGATGGCTGGGGGATCGTCCTGCCTGTTCTTGCAATTCGTCCCCCCCGAGCGCAGTTTCCGCCCTTGTCGCCCCTTCGGGAGGAATGCGGCACATGGGCCGCGGGGCGCAGGCGGCCGGATCACCTCATCCGGCAGACGCGCTGCCACAGGGTGCCACCGACATATTTGCCGATGATGAAATAGGAGATCGTCATGGCAATGGAAACCAGAGCCATCCGGCCGGACATCGCATAGACATCGCCGGATGCAAGCGTGACGATGTATGAGAAAGCAAAGAACGCCGTGATGAAATCGAGCAGGAAGGCCCCCGCCAATCGCACATTCGGAACGTCCCGGTTATCAGTCTGGATTGCTTCTTGCATTGTTTACCCCTGTCTGCATTGATGTTGCCAATTCAACGCCACTGTTGACGCAATTCCGATATTCTTAACAGAATATGGTAATTTGTTGATTGTTTATGGGTAATTTCTTGCCTCTCCACAGCCCCGAACGCATTGTGCCCTGATTGCTTCACCCGACCGTGATTCATGCGGCGGTTGCTTTTTGCGCCTCGTCCGCAGCCACGATCCCGAGAGAAAAGAAAAACGTCGTCCCCTGCCCTGTCTCGCTGACAAAATCCACGCTTCCGCCATGAACCTCGATGATACGGCGCACGATGCTCAGGCCCAGGCCGGTTCCGCCCTGCCGACGCCTGTCCGAAGAATCCGCCTGGGTGAACTTGTCAAAGATGGTTGCCCTTGCGGCCTCGGGAATACCGCAACCGCAGTCGATAACCGACACCCTGGCCTGATCGCCCTGTCTTTCAAGAACGACCTCGATCCGGTCGCCGGGGTTCGAAAACTTGGCCGCATTGGACAGGAGATTTGCCATGACCTGCATGAGGCGGCCATGGTCGCCCCGCACATGAACCGGCTGATCCGTGCCGGTGGTCACAAAGGTCACGTCATGGGCCGCGGCATAGCCGGAATTGGCAGTGACCGACTCTTCGACGAGGGAGGCAAGGTCGAGGCTGGTCATGTCGAATTCCATCTTGCCCGCCTCGATCTTTTCGATGTCGAGGATATCGTTGATCAGATCGTTCAGCCGCGCGCTGTTGCCCAGGGCGACCGCGACCAGAGCTTTCTGTTCGTCGGTCAGAGGACCGACCGCGCCACCCTGCATGACGCCCAGCGCGCCCCGGATCGAGGTCAGCGGCGTACGCAATTCGTGGCTGACGGTCGAGATGAATTCCTTTTTCGCCTGCTCGGCGGCCTTGCGTTCCGAAATGTCGCGGCTGATCGACACGAAACGCGGCTTTGCGCCCCGGGGACAGATCAATTCAAGCGACACTTCGATGGGGCGCCCGTTCTTGCCCCTGGTTTCATAGACGATCTGCTTTTGCCTGCCCTCGATCAGGGGCCGGGCGCGCGCGCGAAAGGCCGCCTCGTCGAAATCCGGGTTCATGTCCTTCAGCGTTCTGGTCCGATACTCGGCCGGGGTCCAGCCGCTGACCCTGCGCGCGGCCTGGTTCTGATAGAGATAGGTCAGCGTGTCGGACCAGAACATGTAGACGGCATCCTGGCTGAGATCCAGCGTCTGACGGAAGACGCGGTTTTCATTTTCGGTCTCGACGCGGCGCGAGATGTCATGCGTGGTGACAACAAACCAGGGATCTGCATCGTCGGGGTGGAACAGCTCGACCGTCAGTTCGACTGGCTTGAGGTCGAGACCGGTCGTAATCACTGATATGCTTTTCTGCAGGCCGAATATCAGCGGTTGCACCAGGGCCCTGAAACGGGCCTCGTCAAAGATCGGATTGATGTCGGAGGCCGCCTTTTCACACACCTCCTCCATCGACCAGCCGGTCATCGCACGTGCCCGGTCATTCAGATAGATGAACCGCAAACTGTCGACATGGAACATGAACACCGCATCATCGGTTGCATCCAGCGTGTCCTTGAACCGGCGGATCTCGATTTCGGCATTGCGCCGCTCGGTGATGTCATAGGCAAAGGCCACAAAGCGCGGCGCATGGCCCCTGGGGTGAATCAACTGCAGGCGGATCTCTACCTGTATGGGGGTGCCATCGACGCCGGTCTTGGTATTTTCGAACACGGCCTCGCGGCAGCGGCCGTCGGAAAGCTCTTGCAGACAGGTCTCGAACAGCTCGCGGTTTCCGATACAGTCGAAATCATTGATGGTCAGGCACGAGATGTCGTCGCCCTCGTGCCCGGTGATCTTTCGCGCCAGATGATTCATGTAGATCATCCTCAGGCTGGACGGCTCGAACATATAGACCTCGGCCGCGACCAGATCGAGGACCGATTTGAACTGGCCGATCCACTGTTCATTCGCCACCTCGACCGAAACATCGCGCATGACGACGATCGCGCCGCGCAGGTCATCCCTGTCGCCCTGCAATACGGCGACGCTGGCGGCAACGGGCGTCATCGTTCCATCGGCATTGCGGCAATAGAGCCGTCTGGACGGGTCGCGGCGCACCAGATGATCGAGATCGCGAACTTCATGGCCGTCGCCCTCGCACAGCAAAGCCTCGACGCGCTGCCCCTCGAGCGCGGCACGGGGCACACCCAACAGGTGTTCGGCGGCCGGATTCGCCATGATGATACGGCCATCGCGGTCGGTTTCGAGCAAGGCTTCGTTCATCGAGCGGATGACATCCTGGGTTCGGCGGTTTGCCTCGACCAGCTTGCATTGGACGCGCCGCCTCTCCAGCCCGTGCTTGCGCAGAACCTCAAGGGCACGCGCCATTTCGCCGATCTGGTTGCGCAAACCCCGTGCGGGTATATCGAGATCAAGCTCGCCCCTGGCCAGACGTCTCATGGTTTCGACCAGATTCATCAGCGGCAGCTCGATCTGACGCCCGATCCAGCGCCCCATGGCAAAGACCAGAAACCCGACCACAAGGCTGATCGCCGTGACCGACAGGTAGACCTGACGATCATTCTCCAACTTGCGTATCGATGATTGCCTGACCCGCGCCATGGTCGCGGCAATCTCGACATTGAGGGAATCGATCAGTTGCTGAAACAGGCTCTGGGTCTGCCGCATGTCCCGGGCCAGCCGATGTTTCAGTGCGATGATCCTGCGAAAGCTGTCGGCATAGCGGCCAAGCGCATCGAACAGGATGATGCGATCGATCGGAGGCACCGTCGCACGCTCCAGTTCCGCCTTGAAACGCCCGTATTCCTGCCGCCAGACCGCGGCTGCCTCGGGTGTGGGCCGGATCAGAAAGTCGCGTTCGGCAAGGCGCATGCGATAGAAACCGTCGTCCAGCTTGTCGCCCATGCGATGCAGACGTTCCTGTATGGAAACCGCTGCGCCTGTCAGGGTATGGCTGAATCCCATCGTGCCGCCAAGGCCAACCGCCATCAACCCGTCCGCAACACCCACGAATACCGTGCGCCCCGAATCCAGCAGACGCTGCCATCGGCCTGCCTCGTCGCGCACCGGAGTCGAGGGAAACCCCGCGGCAAGAACCCCGATCTCCTGACGCGCACGGGAAATGGATCCAAGCGTCGCATCAAAGTCGGCCAATTCCTGATCGGCCATGTAGCGGACGCTGTTTTTCTGGGCCTCGATCAGGGTGAACTGAACGCCCCTGAGTGCATCGAGGAAATCCACCTGAGTCTGGTTGAACCGGGTCTCGTCGCGCTGTTTCACCATGCTTGCGGTCAGAAAACCGAAAACCACGACAAGCCCGACAACCGTCAATACCGCAAACATCTGCAACATCGTGCGAATGCTGAAATCACTGCAAGAACGCAAGATCTTTCCCATAACGTGCCCTACACAACAACCGCTGCGGCAAAGCCCCCTGCCGCTGTCCGGCACGAGGGTGGCCCAATCTCCGCATGGTCAAACCGATGCGGAAACAATGCACGGCAAAAAGGCATAAATATGACAGCTTGGTGGACATGTAGGGAATATCCGGTTCTACCGGTCCTTGCATGCGCCGCGCGGGCGTGGGGGTCAGCCCTGCGCGTAACCGGGGCCGGGATCGGAATCGACCACATCACCTCGCCAGGTCGGCCGCGCTCAGGCGCTGGTCAGCCTTGACCCGGCAAAGGCGCCCTCGCGCTGCCAGCGTTGTGCAATCTCATCCAGGGCATCCAGCACCTCGCGCAGTTCCTTGCCGCGTTCGGTCAGACCATAGGTGACTGCCGGAGGAATCGTGCTGCTCTGTTGGCGCCAGATCACGCCGGCGGCCTGCAGCATGCGCAAGCGTTCGGTCAGAACACGGGTGGACACACCGGGAACGGCCCTTTTCAGGGCACCGAAACGCTGGGGACCGCGGTCGTTCAGCACCCACAGGATATAGGTTGTCCACGGGCCCATCAGCAGACGCAGAATGGCATCCATCGGGCAGGAAGGTGGTGACTTTCCGGTCATGCTGAAATGGGCTCCTGTCCCGAAAGTTGGTGGTTACTTTTAAGTGCCTACTTTCAATTAATCGCCATTGATGCATTATGTAGTCTACATGCGAAATCGAAATCGGGCAAGTCGGGCCTCGGGCGACATGTCGGGCGCCTTCCCGCGACCCCGATCGGAACGACGCAACCATCATCGCAGGAGCAAGGCGACATGACCTCCAGAATGCCCACCCTGTTCATCCCTCATGGCGGTGGCCCGTGCTTTTTCATGGACTGGAACCCGAGGGATGCGTGGGATCGCCAGCGCAGGTTTCTCGAAACGCTTTCAGCCGGACTGCCATCGCGCCCGAAGGCGCTGCTTGTGATATCGGGGCATTGGGAAGAACCGGAATTCACGATACAGGCCCATCCGGCACCGCCGCTGATTTTCGACTATTACGGCTTTCCGCCCCACACCTATGAGCTGACATGGCCGGCAAAGGGCGACCCGGCGCTGGCACGGCATGTGGGCAACCTTCTGCGGGATGCCGGGCTGAACTGCCGGCTTGATCGCGAACGCGGCTATGACCACGGCGTGTTCGTGCCCCTCAAGGTGGCCTTCCCCGAAGCCGACATCCCCTGCCTGCAGCTATCGTTGCGCAGCGACCTGGATGCCGAGGCCCATCTTGCCGCCGGGCGCGCGCTGGCACCGCTGCGCGACGAGGGCGTGCTGATCATCGGATCGGGCAACAGCTATCACAACATGTCGGTACTGATGCGATCCATGCGCGGCGGCGGAGACGGACAAGTGCACGGGCAGGCCTTTGATCGCTGGCTGACCGATACCGTCACCCGTGCGGATACAGACGCACGCGACCGCCTGCTCTCGACCTGGGATCAGGCCCCCGGCGCGCGCGAATCCAACCCGCGCGAGGAACATCTGGTTCCGCTGCACGTCGTCGCCGGCGCAGCAGGATCGGACCGCGGACAAAAGACATTGGAAGATCATGTCATGGGCGCCATCGAAAGCGCCTTCCGCTTTGGCTGAATGCGGCCGGGGCACCCCTTTCATCAACCACGACGAACCAAGGAGAAAAATACCCATGACCAAGGCAGAAGTTGCCGGCACTGCGCCGATCGCAATCGAGGTTGAACAAGGCAAGAGCTATTTCTGGTGCAGCTGCGGAAAATCGCAGAATCAGCCCTTTTGCGACGGCAGCCACAAGGGAAGCGATTTCGAGCCTTTGAAATGGACGGCCGAAAAATCTGAGACCAAGTATTTCTGCACCTGCAAGCAGACCGCCAATGCACCATTTTGCGACGGCAGCCACAAATCTCTGGAAACGGCCTGACGGCAAGCCGCGAACAGGCGGCCCCCAGGCGGCCCCCCTCCCGACATCGGGAGGGGGGCGCGCGCCCCCCTGTGGGCACC
>CAZWXK010000027.1:0-13317 GCA_964637875.1 uncultured Rhodobacter sp. | reverse complement strand
CAGGCGGCCCCCCTCCCGACATCGGGAGGGGGGCGCGCGCCCCCCTGTGGGCACCTCTGGCTGCGACCATTTCTCCCGACATGTTGAACGCGTGAATGATCCGGGTTAGGTCTTGGCCCGGGCGCAGGCGCTGCTGTACCGACCGGATCCCTTTCATTCATGCAAGGGGCAGCCGGTCTGTCGAAAAGACGAACATGGTGCCGCCTTGGGGAGGAACGACGTGACAACCATCTTGCGCGGCCCGGACAGGCCGTCCCTGATTACGGTGGCCCCGTGGGTCTGGCTCATCCTGGCCACACTGCCCCCTACCGCCGCGATGGCGCATGCAAGCGGGACGCATCCCACACAGCAGGGGCCGTTTCAATGGACATTCTCGCCCGAGATCATCGTTGCGACCCTGTTGGCCGTGGCAATCTATCTGCGCGGCATGGCCCGACGCGCGACCATCCGAAACCCGGTTTCCCCACTGCGTCACGGGATGTTTCTTGTCGGTGTCGGGATGATCTTTCTGGCGTTGCAGTCGCCCCTGGATCTGCTGGCCGAGCATCTTTTCTGGCTGCACCAGATCCAGCACTTCATGCTGCGCATGCTGGGGCCGATGCTGATCGTGCTGGCCGCACCGGAATCGGTTCTGATCGCCGGATTGCCGGGGGCGATACGACGCAACCTCATTGTCCCCGTGCTGGGCAGAGGGCCCTTGCGCGCACTTCTCGGGGTTCTCTCCCGTCCGCTGGCGGCCTTTGTGCTGTTTGTTGCATCGCTTTACATCTGGCAGGTTCCGGCGATTCACAACGCCGCGCTCGCCAGTACGCCGGTTCACTATCTGATGCATGTCACGATGCTGGCGGCAGGACTGCTGTTCTTCTGGGTGGTTCTGGGTCAACCGGACCGGACCGCCACCGCCAGCCACGGTGCGCGCGTTCTGATGCTGATGGGTGCGATCCTTTCCAGTATCGTGATCGGTGCGCTGACCACGATGAAATCGGCCGTCCTCTATACGGGCTATGGCACGGGAACACGCCTGTTCGGCATTTCCTCCATGGCCGACGAAACCACCGGCGGAATCATTATGTGGGTTCCCTCAAGCATGATGTACATCATTGCCATCATGATCGTTCTGCATGGACGGGAGAGAAAGGAAGACAAATCCTATCGCCGCAACCGCGAGCGCGAAATGGCGGCCGGCGAGGCGGTACCGGAAATTCCGCGAACCGCGGCCGATCTGCGCAGCAATGTCAGATCGGCAAACCGGGGAATCGCCCTGACCCTGTTTGCGGTTTATCTGACCCTGCTTGTTGGCGCTGTCGTGGGGGTCATTTCCTATCGGGTGATGACGGGCTGACGGTGCCTGCGGGCGTTCTGGCGCCGATCACAAGGTCAGAAATTCAGCCGGATCGTCACCGAGCCCAGAACCTGGCCCTGTTTCTGCCAGGCAAACTCGCGCCCCAGCCAGGTCAGCCCATAGAAAAAGCTGCTTGCCGCACCTTCGCCATACAGGCCCGCGCGCAACCGTGTGCGCGGCTTGACCAGGACATAGCCCCGCGACGCCGGCAGATAGCGGCTGGCGGCAACATAGGCAACATCGCCCCCCAGAAGCAGGCTGACGCCACGTGTGCGATGCCCCTTGACCGCGATGTTGCGATAGCCGGTTACGGGATCACGCACCTGCATGTCGCCCAGCCCGGCATTGCCAAAGGTCAGGTCTCCGCCAAGGCGGAGATAGGTTTCGACACCTGCCTGCGCCTCGACAAAGGGCCGCAACGAAACCCGCATCCGGCCCTCGGGCGTCAGACGAACATCCCGGCCGAATTCGACATTGACGGTGGGGTAAATGGCATTGCCCACCTGGCTGCCCAGAACCTGTGGCGGGTTCAGCCCGAATGTTTGGTGGACCCATGATTGCAGCGAACCCAGGCCGGTCTGGGGACCGGTAAAAACCAGATCCAGCCCCAGCGCCATGTCGGTACCGCCCAGATCGACATAGGAGGTCGCGCCCAGCGATATCGCCCCGACATAGGGCCGGTCGCCGCCAAGAACCGGATTTTGCAGATTTGCAGGGGCAATGATTTCGGTTCTCAGACGGTACTCCATCAGCGCACCCAGGCGATCGGGCAGTTTGCCGTTCCAGTCGCTTCCGCGAATGCCGCTGACCGAGTATGAACCGGTGCGCCAGCGATCCTGCCCATCGCCGATGAAATCATTGTTGAACAGTCGCGCCTTGCCCAGCCAGTTCCGTTCCTGGGCGACGGCGACATGGGTTGCAAATACCACGAGGAGCGCGGTGAAAAAGAAATGGATGCGCATTCCCTGCCTCTGTTTTCTCGTTGGCCCACCCGGACGCGAAGATCATATAAGCAGGAAGCCCCTGCGCAAAGTCATTTTTCGCAACCCCGCACAAGACGGGATTGAATACCTATCCGCATTTAGAATAGCCGCACTCCAGGCAGGTCTTGCAGCCCTCGACCATCTGCATCGCATATTGGCCGCAATTCGGGCAGGCGGCGCCGCGGGGGCGGTCGCCTGCATTGACCGCAACCGCGTTGGGGTGCGGGTCCGATTTCAGATGCCCGCCTTCCTCGATAAAGCCGATCTCGATCATGTGGCGCTCGATCACGCCGCCGATGGCGGCCAGAATCGAGGGGACGTATTTTCCCTCCATCCAGGCACCGCCGCGCGGGTCGAACACGGCCTTGAGTTCCTCGACCACAAAGGAAACATCGCCGCCCCGCCGGAACACCGCGCTGATCATCCGGGTCAGCGCCACCGTCCAGGCGTAATGTTCCATGTTCTTGGAATTTATGAACACCTCGAAGGGCCGGCGGTGGCCGTTCACCAGCACGTCGTTGATGGTGATATAGATGGCGTGTTCGCTTTCGGGCCACTTGATCTTGTAGGTGCGCCCTTCCAGGGTTTCGGGCCGGCCCAGGGGCTCGGCAATATAGACGACATCGGCGCCGCGGTCGCTTTGCGGGGCGGCGTCGGTGTTTTCCGCGACACTCAGCACCGATCCGGTAACGGCATTCGGCCGGTAGGTGGTGCAGCCCTTGCAGCCGGTGCGCCATGCCTCGGCATAGACCTCTTTGAACGCGTCAAAGGAAATGTCCTCGGGGCAGTTGATGGTTTTCGAGATGCTGGAGTCGATCCATTTCTGTGCCGCCGCCTGCATGCGCACGTGATCCAGCGGCTGCAACGTCTGGGCATCGACGAAATGTGCGGGCAGGGGCTCGTCGCCATGTTTTTCGCGCCACAGGGCAACGGCGTAATCGACGACTTCTTCCTCGGCGCGCGAACCGTCCTTTTGCAGCACCTTGCGGGTATATGACCAGGCAAAGACCGGCTCGATCCCCGAGCTGACATTGCCGGCATACAGGCTGATCGTGCCGGTGGGCGCGATCGAGGTCAGCAGGGCGTTGCGGATGCCCTTGTCGCGGATGGCCGCGCGCACGTCCTCGTCCATATGGGCAAGGCTTTCGCTGGCGAGGTATTGCTCGGCGTCAAACAGCGGAAACGGCCCCTTTTCGGCAGCGAGTTCGGTCGATGTCAGATAGGCGGTGCGGGCGATGCGATGCAGCCAGTTTTCAACCATGGCGGCCGCCTCGTCGCTGCCATAGCGCAGCCCCACCATCAGCAGGGCATCGGCCAGCCCGGTCACGCCCAGCCCGATGCGGCGCTTGGCGCGGGCCTCTTCCTCTTGCTGGGGCAGGGGAAAGCGCGAGGCGTCGATCACGTTGTCCATCATGCGCACGGCGGTGGCCACCAGATCGTCAAGCGCCTCCTCGTTCAGCGCAGCGCCGGCCTCGAATGGCGCATCGATCAGCCGGGCCAGGTTGATGCTGCCCAGCAGGCAGGCGCCATAGGGCGGCAGGGGCTGTTCGCCACAAGGGTTGGTGGCGGCAATGGTTTCGCAATAGCGCAGGTTGTTCAGGCGGTTGATGCGGTCGATAAAGATCACCCCCGGCTCGGCAAAATCATAGGTCGAGCGCATGATCCGATCCCACAGGTCGCGGGCGCGGATCGTGCGATAGACCTTGCCATCAAAGACCAGATCCCAGGGGGCGTCCTGTTCGAGGGCCTCCATGAAGGCGTCAGAGATCAGCACCGACAGGTTGAACATGCGCAGCCGCGCCGGGTCGCGCTTGACCTCGATGAAATCCTCGATATCCGGGTGGTCGCAGCGCATGGTTGCCATCATCGCGCCGCGGCGGCTGCCCGCCGACATGATCGTGCGGCACATGGCATCCCACACATCCATGAAGGAAAGCGGGCCGCTGGCATCGGCGGCAACGCCTTTCACATCGGCCCCGCGCGGGCGGATGGTGCTGAAGTCATAGCCGATTCCGCCGCCCTGCTGCATGGTCAGCGCGGCCTCTTTCAGATTGTCGAAGATACCGCCCATGCTGTCGGGAATGGTGCCCATGACGAAACAGTTGAACAGCGTCACCGACCGCCCGGTGCCGGCACCTGCAAGGATGCGGCCGGCGGGCAGAAAACGGAAATCCTCCAGCGCCCTGTAAAAACGGCCTTCCCATTGGTCAGGCTGATCCTCGACCTCGGCCAGGGCGCGGGCGACCCGGCGCCAGCTGTCCTCGACCGTCTGGTCGAGCGCGGTGCCATCAGCATCCCGGAAGCGATATTTCATGTCCCATATCTGTTCGGCGATGGGGGTGGAAAAGCGGCTCATGCGATGGATCCGTTATTCTTGCTGCGGCAGGGCCCGTGTCGGGCCTGTTGCCTTGATGTTCACTGCTCGGGCATCCCTGCACCGAAATTCACGGGGGAGGTCGAGAATAGGCGCTGGCCTGCGCGCGGTCAATGTTGCCGCGACCCCGCCTTGAGGCCGGCTGCCCATGCGCCCGAAATGCCTGATACGACCATGAACACGACCATATGATCATACCCGCCCGCATGACGCTGACAGAAAACTGGACGGTTGAAAAAACTTGTACTAGGCTACCGGAATAGAGGCAGATTTCGGAACCGATGAAATGGCCGGCAATGACGACTTTCCACCGCCCAAGCTCAGCAGCATCGACAGCAATACAGAGGATGTAGAATATTCCGACGACCCGCGCGATTTCGGCTGGGTCAGGGAAAATGTCCCCTGTCAGACAGCCTGCCCCGCGGGAACCGACATTCCCACCTATATCTGGGAAATCATGCGTGGCAGGCATGGCGATTCATATGAAATCAACCGTGAGGCAAATGTTCTGCCCGGCGTTCTGGGGCGCATCTGCTCGCGCCCATGCGAGGACATGTGCCGCCACGGCTGGCCAGGCAATGGCGAGCCTGTCAGCATTTGCCACCTGAAAAGGGCGGCGGCAGATCTCAAGGATGTGGGACACCGGCTGAAAGAGAGCCTTTATGCCCCGTCGGGGAAAAAGGTGGCAATCATCGGCTCGGGTCCGGCAGGGGTGGCAGCAGCGCACGACCTGTCGTTGATGGGCCATGACGTTACCGTATTCGAACGCGAGGACCGCCCCGGTGGCATGCTGACCTATGGCATCCCCGAATTCCGCCTTCCGCGCGATACGCTGCACGAGGAAATCAAGAACGCGCTGCGCCTTGGCGTCGAACTGAAATGCGGGGTGACCATCGGCAATGGCGAGGGCGAAATTCCCCTTTCGCAGCTGCGAAAGGATTTCGACGCGGTGCTGCTGGCCACCGGCTGCATGCAGGCCATTCCCCTGCCCCTGCGCGACGACCCCCAGGGCAGGCAGGTCGATCGGGTAGAGAACGCCGAATACGGTTTCGATTTCCTGCTGGACATGCATCGTGGCAAGGACAAGAAAGTGGGCCGTCGGGTTGCCGTGGTCGGGGCCGGGTTTACCGCGCTCGATTGCGCCCGGGTCGCACGCCGTCTGGGCGCGGAAGAGGTCACCATCCACCTGCGCACAACCGAGGAATACATCCCCGTCACCAGGGACGAAATCCTCGAGGCGCGCCGCGAAAGCATCGGTATCAAGGGCCTGCGCACACCGGTTGCCCTGAAGGCCGACGACCATGACATGCTGAAAGCGGTTGAATTCGTCCAGAATCGCCTTGGCGGCTGGCGCGAGAATGGCCGCCGCAAGGCCATCGCGATCAAGGGTTCGGAATTCGATTTCGAATGCGATACCCTGCTGATCGCCATTGGCCAGCGAACCGGCCATGACTGGCTGGATGAAAAGATCGAGCTGGACCGCTGGAACAATGCCCGAACCGATGAAAACGGAATGACCTCGCTGCAAGGCGTGTTTGCAGCCGGTGATTACGTGAAAGGTGCCAGCACCGTTATCGAGGCCATCGGACAGGGCCGCGAGGTGGCCGAACATATCGACACCTGGCTGATGGGCCGCCCCAGACGCAAGCGCGTGGTCAAGATCGAGCGCGTGACCTCGCCGCTGCGCGAACGCGCCTTCGACTTCATCGACCGCCATCATGTGCCGACCGAACCCGTGTCCGAGCGGATCTCGGCCCCCACCAGCGAGGTCGAGCTGGGCTATGACGGCGGCCTTGCCCTGGAGGAGGCCAAACGCTGCTATCTGTGCAACCTTCACTACAAGATAGATGTCGACAACTGCATCTATTGCCGCGCCTGCATCGAGGTTGCGCCCAAGAACTGTATCAAGATGGTCGAGGGAATCCAGATCAACGCGGACGGCACCTATGGCGAATTGCTGGAAACCCGCGAATGGGATCATGTCGGCGCGATCTGGATCGACAACACCGAATGTATCCGCTGCGGAGCCTGCTATTATGTCTGTCCGACGCAGTGCATCTCGATCACACGCAACCGCCTTGTGACACAGGAGGTCTGACAGATGGCCGATCCCTTGCACCATGTCATCATCGGCTCGGGCTCGGCCGGGTTCGGGGCGGCCACGACCCTGCGCCAGAACGACCCCGATTGCCGCATCTCGATGATCACGATGGACAGCCTGCCGTTTTACAACCGCTATGACCTGCCGCGTATCTTTCGCGGCTGCACAGACTGGCACGAGCTGCTTGCAGTCCCACCCGCATTCTACGGCGAAAACCGCATCACGTTGCGGCGCCACAACAGGGTGGTGGATGTGGATGGCAAGACACAGGAAATCAGGCTGGCCCATCAGGAGGTCATCCATTTCGACAGCCTGCTTGTCTGCGCGGGCGGGCGCGGCTATCTGCCCGAGACATTGATCGATTCCGCCCCCTTGATGCACGGTTTCGGATCGTACGAGGCGGCAATGCGCCTGTATCGTGATCTTCCCGAGGACGGACATGCGGTGATGATCGGCGGCGACATGATCGGCATCGACCTGGCGCTGACCCTGCTCGACACCGGCCGCCGCGTCACATTGTTGACCAATGGGCAGACCTTCTGGCCCCACGAGCCCGACGCCGAACTGCGCGCCCGCCTGTTGCAGGCTCTGGCCCGACGCGGGATCGAGATCGTCGAAAATGCCAGACCTGCAACCGTCACCCTGCCCGAAGGCGCCGATCGTGGCCGCATCATTGCCCTTGAGGATGGCACCACCATGACGGCCGATGTGGTCATCCCCTCCTGCGGGCTGGTGCCGATGGTCGAATTCATGCTGAATGCCGGTGTCGATATCGAACGTGGCCTGCTGGTCACCCCCGAGCTGGGCACCACGCACCCCCATATCTGGGCAGCAGGTGACGTCTGCCAGATATGGAATGACGAAGAAAAGGCCTACAAGTTCTACCACGGCTGGAAGAACGTCCGCGTCATGGGCGAACTGGCCGCGCGCAACATCGCGGGTGCGCACGAGATTTTCGACGTCAAGGTGGAAGACCGTATCGAGATCGACGATCAGGGCAATATCCACTCGACCTTCTGGACACATTGAACATGGGCAAATCACGCAACGGTACCGATATCCAGTTCGCCATCATCGGCTCGGCCGGGGACGGCACCATCGCCGCCGGCGACATCATGAAACGTGCCGCGGCGCTGATGGGCTACAAGGTGATCGCTTTCGACATCTACCCGCCCGAGATCCGGGGCTTTGGCAAATGCATCTCGCGCATCCGCATCTCGTCCCAGCAGACCTATTCGCTGAAACACAAATCCGACGTGCTGATCTCGCTTGATGACAGCCACGCAATTCCACATGTGGGCGAAGTGCGCGATTTCGGCGCCATCCTGTTCGAAGACAGCCCCATCGCCGCCATCCCCGAAGGTGGCCATATCAGCGCACACATCGCGGCCGCACAGGTTCCATATGGCTTTGCCAATCGGCGTATCTGCGAAGAGGCGACAGGCAAGGCGCGGTCGCGCAACATCGTGGCACTGGGCTATGCGGCCGGGCTGTTCGATATTCCGGCCGAGATATTTCACGAGATCATCGCCCAGAAATTCTCCAAGAAACCGCAGGCCGTGACCGACGACAACATCCGGGCCTTTGACGCCGGCTATGCGGCGGGGCGGGCGACATTCAAGCTGGACGATGTGCGGGTCGGCATGCCCACAGAGGGGGCGACCGGCAAGAATGCCGTGATGATGACGGGCAACGGCGCGGTTGCGCGGGGTTTTCTGGAGGCCGGGATCGAAACCTATTTCGGCTATCCCATCACGCCGGCAACCAGCATCATGGAGCGCCTGGCCGCCGCGCTGCCGCGCGCAGGCGGGCGTTTCCTTCAGACCGAGGACGAGATCGCCGCAATCTCGGCAACGCTGGGCGCGGGGTATGCGGGCGCGCGGGCGGCAACCGCCACCTCGGGACCGGGCCTTGCCCTGATGACCGAAATGATGGGCCTCGGGGTCATGGCCGAGGTGCCCTTTGTCGTGGTGGTCAGCCAGCGCGGCGGCCCCTCGACCGGGCTGCCGACCAAGACCGAACAATCCGACCTGAACCTTGCGGTATTCGGCGGCTCCGGCGACGCAAGGCGCATCGTGCTGGCCCCGACCAATGTCGAGGGCTGCTATCGCTGCGCCGGCATGGCCTTTGCCATTGCCGAAGAATATCAGACCCCGGTTGTCGTGCTGATCGACCTGTACCTGTCGAACCGGTTCGAAACCGTGATACCGCCAGAACACAACATGTTTGCGCCCAAGCCACGCGTCAAACCCGCCTTGCCCAAGGGTGAACCCTATCGCCGCTTTGCCCTGACCGATGACGGGGTTTCGCCCCGTGCGCTGCCCGGCGATCCGGGGCACATGCACACGATCACCGGCCTGGAACATAACGAACTGGGCCGCCCCAGCGATGCGCTGCATCAGCAGATGAATGCCAAACGCCATGACAAGCTGCGCGCGGCGACGCGCTATCCGGGCCTGACCACCTGCAAGCGTTTCGGTGACCAGGGCCGGGTCAAGGTTGGCATCATGGGCTGGGGCTCGACCTTTGGCGAGATCCTGGAAACCATGTATGCTGCCCATGACGAGGGAATCAGCTGCGCCGCCATGAAGGTGGTGATGCTGTCGCCCCTGCCAGTAGAGCGGATCGGCGAATTCTTTGACGATTGCGACCATGTTCTGGTGCCCGAGCTGAATTTCGAGGGCCAGTTCGCCAATCTGGTCTCGGGCGCACTGGGGCGGCCGGTGGTCAGATTGAACCGCACCACGGGGGCGCCGATGATGGTGGACGAGATCCTGGCCGAGGTTCGCCGCCTTGCCGGAACCGGGATCGGCGAAGGCGCGCATCCCCCCATGCACCAGCAGGGAGCCGCGACATGAACGAACATGTGAAACCCGTCTATCTCGAGGAAAAGCTCGATGAAATTCGTGCCGATGGACATCTGGCCTATCGCTCGAAATCACTGCCGACCTGGTGCCCCGGATGTGGCTATTTCGCCATGCAGGAGGGGCTGACGATTGCGCTCAATCGGCTGGGCATTGCCAATGAGGACGCCGTCGTCGTCTCGGGCATCGGGTGTTCGTCGCGGTTTCCGTTCTTTGTCAATACCTATGGCTTTCATACGCTGCATGGGCGCACGCTGCCGGTTGCCACCGGGGTCAAGACGGCAAATGATGCGCTGACCGTGATCGCGATCGGTGGCGACGGCGACGGTTTCGCCATTGGCGGCGGCCATATCCCGCATGCCGCGCGACGCAATGTCGACATGACATACATGGTGTTTGACAACGGCATCTACGGGCTGACCAAGGGGCAGACCTCGCCGACGACTGCAATCGGGTTCCGCTCGAAAACCACTCCCTATGCGAACGAGGACCAGCCGCTGCATCCCCTGATGATGCTGCTGGCCTATCGGGCCAGCTGGGTCGGACAGGCCTATGCCGGCCACCCCCATCACCTGGCCGACATGATGGAGCAGGCCATTGCCCACCGGGGCTTTTCCTATCTGCACATCCTGTCGCCCTGCGTGACCTTCGACAAGACCGACCGCACCTATGCCAATCTGAACATGCAGGTGCAGGATCTTCCCCGGGACCACGACCCGACCGACCTGATGGCGGCAATGGCACAGGCCAGCGCACGCGAAATCCCGGCACTGGGATTGTTCTATCGGGAAGAGCGGCCAACGCTGACCGACGTGATGAACGACACCGCCGAACGGGCCAGACGCGCCCCGGCGCCAGCGGAATAGATATGGCCTAACGTTCCATGCTTTCCTGCAATTCGCCCGCGACCTGACGGTAGAGCAGGCGCCAGGCCTCTTCGGTCTCGGGGGTAAAGTCGTCTTTCAGAAGGTCGCGCAGACTGTCCATGAGGGCCTCTTCCATCACGGGAAAATCCTGTGGCCTGACCCCGATTGCAGCGTGCTCCAGCCCCAGTTCGCCATAGCGGGGCTTGAGCGTATCTTCCTGCTCGAGGTTGTCCACGATCACCTTCAGAGTGGTCATGAAACGCATTTCCTGGCCGGCGATGTCGTCGCGAAACAGCTTGCGCAGATGTGGTGCGCGCCGAAAGAAATGATCATAGAACCTGGTGTCCCAGGGATTGTGCAACTCCATTGCCCGAAAGAAACTGTCGCGCACCAGCGCCTTTTGCCTGTCTGTCAACTGCATGGTGGATCGACCTCCCTGACGGCAGGATAGGGCACCACGCATCCCGAAACCTTGATCTGGCTCAAGGCACCAGCCAATGGTCACAACATCGATGGCACGATCAGATCCGGCGGTCGATGCCCATCGGCAAAGGTCTTGATGTTGATGATGACCTTTTCTCCCATCTCGATACGCCCCTCGCCGGTGGCCGAGCCCATATGCGGCAGCAAGACGGTGTTGTCGAGCTCGCGCAGTCGTGGGTTGACCGTATGTCCCTTTTCGAACACATCCAGCCCGGCGCCGGCCAGCTCGCCCGCACGCAACATCCGGGTAAAGGCATTCTCGTCGATCACCTCGCCGCGCGACGTGTTGACGATCACGGCGGTTTTCTTCATCAGTTTCAACCGCCGTGCATTCAGCAGATGATAGGTTGCCGGCGTGTGCGGGCAGTTGATCGACAGGATGTCGACACGGCTGAGCATCTGGTCCAGACTTTCCCAATAGGTCGCCTCGAGCTCGGCCTCGATGTCGGGGTGTACACGCTTGCGGTTGTGATAATGGATCTGCAACCCGAAGGGCCGGGCGCGGCGGGCAACCGCCTGGCCTATTCGCCCCATTCCCAGTATGCCCAGCCTTTTGCCCCCGACCCGACTGCCGAGAAAGGCCGTTGGAGACCAGCCTTCCCATTCTCCTGACTCCATGATCCGCAGCCCTCGCTTGAACCCGCGCATCACCGCGAGAATCAGGGCCATGGTCATGTCAGCCGTATCATCGGTCAGCACACCTGGCGTATTCGACACAAGGATACCCCGCTGCCGCGCGGTCTGTACGTCGATATGGTCGAACCCCGCGCCGTAATTGGCGATCAGTTTCAGACGATCTCCGGCCTGCGCCAGAAGCGGCGCGTCGATGATGTCGGTCAATGTCGGAACCAGAACATCGGCGCGCTGCATCGCTGCGGCCAGCTGTGCCCGGCTGAATGGCGTGTCGGTTTCGTTCAGCTCGACATCGAACAGTTCCTTGAGACGGGTTTCGACCACTTCGGGCAGGCGGCGCGTGACGACGACAGTCAGTTTCGATACGGGCATGGGATGGCGATCTCCTGCTGGATTTTTCCGCCTCATAGTGGCAAAATCGCCCCTGTAGGGGCAAGGTGAAAGTCGCCGCACCGCTGCGAGAATACAACAAAAATCAATCGGGCAGGCAAGGCAATGAAAAGATATGCACAGGCGATCATCGCCCGGTTTTCCGTATTGGCCGGAGCTGTCGTTTCGGGGGCCGTCATGGCGCTGCTCACTGGCCTTTTCGTGGGCCTTGCAACCGCTCCTGCAATGGCAGACGGCACGGCCATGACCGCCGGAGCCAAACGCGGGCCGGTCACCAACCTGCCGCTGCCGCGTTTCGTGTCGATGAAGGCCGACAAGGCAAATGCACGCCGTGGCCCCGGCCTCAGCCATCGGATCGACTGGGTCTTTACACGCAAACACATGCCGCTGGAGGTCACGGCCGAATATGGCAACTGGCGACGGGTGCGCGACATCGACGGTGCCGGTGGCTGGATACATTACTCTTTGCTGTCCGGTGTCCGCACGGTGCTGGTGATCAAGAACAAGACACCGCTGCGAATCACCCCTGCCCTGGGGGCCGACCCCAACGCATATGCCGAGCGTGGCGTGGTCGCCTTCCTGGGGAAATGCCTGCCTGAATGGTGCCGCATAACAGCAGGGGGCGAGCGCGGCTGGGTTCTGAAAACCGAAATCTGGGGGGTGGGCAAGGACGAATTGCGCGATTGACCGCAACCCACAGGCGCGAATGTCGTTTTCGTCCGGCCCTGAGTCGCCTCTCCCTGTTCCTTGCCGCCGAAATCCTGCATCCTGATCCCGGTATACGCCTATTCGGAGAGACGACATGAAAACCCATGTGAAAGCCTGCGTCGTCGGCGGTGGCGTGGTGGGCACCTCGATCGCCTATCATCTGGCCAGGGCCGGCTGGAAAGACATCCTGCTGCTGGAAAGGGACGAGTTGACATCGGGCTCGACCTGGCACGCGGCCGGTTTGCTGCCACTGTTCAACATGGGCTACGCGGCGGGGCATATTCACGACTATTCGGTAAAATTCTACAAAACGCTCGAGGCGGAAACCGGCCTCGACGTGGGCTTCAAGGTGGTTGGCAATCTGCGCATGGCACAAACCCGCGCCCGCATGGAGGAATTCCAGCTTTACGCCACAACGGCCGAAACGCTGGGTATCCCTTACGAATGGATCTCGCCCAGGGAAATTGCCGAACGCTGGCCGCTGTTTCGCACCGATGATCTGATCGGCGCGCTGTATCACCCGACCGACGGCTATATCAACCCCGCCGATGTGACCCAGGCCATGGCCAAGGG
>CAZWXK010000026.1:7055-31791 GCA_964637875.1 uncultured Rhodobacter sp. | reverse complement strand
TGAACCCACGCGCTTGCGCAAAACGCATTTTCCGGTGGCTCTGCCTGTTCTAGAGCATGTCGCACATGATTGGATTCGGCGCGGCACACAACAGAGGGCAGGCGGCTGCCCGGGTGGGCGCGAATGCGCCCGCCATGGGGCGGGCGGGCGCATGCCCGGGACGCTTGCGCGACCCGGGCCAAGCAGGTGTGATTTGACGCGACATGTTCTAGACTTGAAAGGCCAACAGATTCGCGTCAACGGAATCAGGAGGGGCTCATGCGAGATTTTCACCTGCCAGGCCGGTCGGCCCTGTTTGCCACAAACGGCTTGTGTGCCACATCGCACCCCCTTGCCGCAAAGGTTGCAGTGCAGATCATGGAGGCCGGAGGCAATGCCGTTGACGCCGCAATCGCAGGGGCTGCCCTGCTGACGGTTGCCGAACCGCCCATGTGCGGCATCGGTGGAGATTGCTTTGTCCTGCTGAAACCTGCCGGGGACGAGCGGATCATCGCCCTGAACGGATCGGGCCGGGCCCCCGACGCGTTGTCGGCCGACAGGCTGCGCCAGGCGGGCCATCGCGAGATGCCCCTGTATGGCGTCGAATCGGTCACCGTTCCAGGCGCGATCGATGCTTTCTGCCGCCTGTCGGACGATTGGGGCCGGATGGGTCTGGCAGCCAGCCTGGCCCCTGCCATCCACTATGCCGAAACCGGGGTGCCGGTAGCCCCGCGCACCGCGTTCGACTGGAGGAATGCGGAACCCCACCTGCGGGGTGACGCGCGCAAGTTTCACCTGTTTGGCGGCAAGCCCCCCGAGGTCGGCCAGATCTATCGCGCCCCCACCATTGCCGAGGTGCTGCGGCGTGTCGCCATGGATGGGCGCGACGCGTTCTACGAGGGCGAGATTGCACAGGACATGGTCGATTCGCTGCGATCGCTTGGCGGGGTTCACAGCCTGGATGATTTTGCGCGTCACCGTTCGGAATATGTGGAGCCCCTGTCCGGCAGCTACAAGGGTATCGAACTGGTCGAGCACCCCCCCAACGGGCAAGGGGCCACAGCGATATTGCTGAGCAACATCCTTTCCCGCCTTGATCTGTCGGCATTCGACCCGATGGGCAGCAAGCGCGCGCATATCGAGGCCGAGGCGGCAAAACTGGCCTATGACGCCCGCGACCGTTTTCTGGCCGACCCGCAACATGTGACCAGGATGGAGCACATGCTGTCGCCGGAGACCGCCGACAGACTGGCCAGCCTTGTAGACCCGGAAAGGGCAATGACATCAGCCACGCCGCTGGCCGAGGCCGTTCACAAGGATACCGTCTATCTGACCGTTATCGACAAGGATCTCATGGCCGTGTCGCTGATCTATTCGGTTTATCACGGCTTCGGGACAGGCCTTGCCTCGCGAAAATTCGGAATCGTGTTCCAGAATCGGGGGGCAGGTTTCTCGTTGACCCCAGGCCACCCGAACGAAGCCGGCGGAGGCAAGCGGCCCATGCACACGATCATTCCGGCAATGCTGCGCCAGAACGGCAGGCTGACGATGTCGTTCGGGGTGATGGGCGGGGCTTATCAGCCCTGCGGACATGTCCGTATCATGACCAACATGGTCGATTACGCCATGTCGCCGCAGGCCGCGCTGGATGCGCCCCGCAGCTTTGCCGATGAAGCCGTGCTCAAGGTCGAGCGCGGCTACAGCCCCCAGGTCATGCAGGAGCTGGCCGCGCTGGGCCATCGGGTAACGGTGCCCGACGTGCCGCTGGGAGGAGGGCAGATCATCAGAATCGACCACGCGCGCGGCGTTCTGGAAGGCGCGTCGGACCCGCGCAAGGACGGCTGCGCCCTGGGATATTGAAAAACGGTCCCGGACGAATTGTCAGTGCATCAATGCGTCGATGCGATAGCGCCCGTTATCAAGGGCACCAAACATCGCCGGCACGTCCGGGTGGCCAACGGGCTCACCGCTCTCGTCGGGCAGAAGGTTCTGCTCGGAAACATAGGCCACGTAATAGGAATTCTCGTTTTCCGCCAGCAGGTGATAGAATGGCTGTTCGCGGCTGGGTCGATTTTCCTCGGGAATGGCCATCCACCATTCCTCGGAATTCTCGAATACCGGGTCGATATCGAAAATCACGCCGCGGAACGAATATTTCCGGTGGCGAACCACCTGGCCGATACTGAATTTTGCGCTTTTTCTCAACATGACTGATTGCAACCCCCGTGATTGTTACTAAACCTTCGTGAAAATGCTGTCCACCAGCCGGCGGGCCGCCTGGTGCAATTTTTCGGGAAACAATTGATGGCCATTGTTCTGACAGTCCTTCAAATCGTGGCGCCGGTGTTCATCCTTGCCGCCATCGGATTCACATGGGTCAGGATTGGCGAGGAATACAGGGTACGGTTCGTCACCCGCCTGACCATGAATCTGGGTATTCCGGCGCTGGTGTTCACCTCGCTGATGAAAACCCGGATCGATCCCGATGCCCTGACCGGGGTCGTGCTGGCCGGGCTGGTGGCCTATGGCGGAATGACGGTGGCGGTTTTCCTGATGGTCAGACTGTTCGGTCTGGACATGCGCACCTATATGGCGCCATTGCTGTTCGGCAATACGGGCAATCTGGGCCTGCCGCTCGCCCTGTTTGCCTTTGGCCAGGTCGGGTTGGGCTATGCCGTTGTCATCTTTGCAATAATGGCGATCTATTCCTTCACCTTCGGGGTCTGGCTGGTGTCCGGGGGCGGATCGGTGCTGAAGGTTCTGAAGGAACCTCTGGTGAGTGCCGCCCTGCTGGGTGCGGTATTCCTGTGGAACGGCTGGCAAACACCGGACTGGATCACGAATACGCTGGACCTGATCGGCCAGATGGCGATTCCATTGATGCTGATCACGCTTGGCGTGGCCGTCGCGCGCCTCAGACCGGCCGGTTTTGGCCGCGCGCTGGTGCTGTCTGTCATCAAGGTTGTGCTGGCCGTCGGCGTGGCGATCGCTGCGGGGCTGTGGTTCGAACTGCCGGCCATTCCCTTTGCCGTTCTGGTGCTGCAGCTTTCCACACCTGTTGCCGTTTCGTCATACCTTCTGGCAGAAAAATACGAGGTCAATTCCGAAGAGGTCGCCGGTCTGGTCGTGATTTCCACGCTGTTTTCCCTGGTCTCGATTCCCGTAACCCTGGCCTTTCTGTTGTGATCCGATGGTCAAAATGCCTTCGCCGGGCGCGGATCCTGCCGTAAGATGAGAGGCAGCAGCACAGGCAGGGCGAGACAGGCATGAAACCGGGCGGGACAATCCTTTTGCTGTTTCTGGCGGCATGCAACGGCGCCGTACCGCCGCCGCCAGCGAACCTGGATGATGCCTGCAAGATACGCGCCGAGCGGCCCGAATGGTTCAGTGCCATGACCAGGGTCGAACAGGAATGGCAGGTACCCATTCATGTCCAGCTGGCGATCATCCATCAGGAAAGTCGCTTTCGCGCCAGGGCGCGCACACCGCTGAGCTTCAAGCTGGGCGTCATCCCGATGGGACGGTATTCATCCGCCTATGGCTATGCGCAGGTTATCGACAGTACCTGGAAATGGTACCAGCGCGACACGGGTAACCTCGGTGCCCGGCGTGACAATTTTTCAGATGCAGTCGATTTCATGGGTTGGTACATGGACCAGTCACAGCAAAAGCTGGGCATCCCCAAGACGAATGCCCGCAAGCAGTACCTTGCCTATCACGATGGCCATTCCGGCTATCGCCGCGGCACGCATCGACACAAAAGATGGCTGTTGCGCATATCGCGTCAGGTCGAACGCCGCGCCCACATGTATGAGCGTCAGCTGCGCCAATGCGTGGCCCCCAAAGGGGCAGCGTGATCTGCCGACCTTCCCTAACGGTCGTTGTCGTTCAGCTTCATCATCTCGAGCGGCACGCTGAACAGGCTGTCGGGCAATTCGATACCGGTCTGCAACTGACCCAGGATCACGGTCGTGCGACTGCCGCCTTCATCGGTGATGACCCATTGGCGCAGTTCGACCGGGTTGTTGGTAAAGACCAGATCGATCGAGCCGATCTCGGGGCGCTTGGGATCCCGGGCACGAATCGTCGTGGTAACGCCGTCCGATTTGTAATCGGAAATCATCCCGGAACGGGCCAGATCGACCTTGCGCGCAAGTATCACCGAAAGAGGCGTGCGCCTGAGCGGAAATTCCTGTGGCGGCTCGTTCGACTTGAAGTCGAAAATGGCGACGCTTCCGCCCCCGGCAATGACCAGTCCCGCATTGGGGGGATCATACTCGAACCGCATTCTCCCGGGACGAAAGATATACAGGATTCCAGTCGAGATGCTGCCATCCGGGTTGATCTGGGTGATTTTTGCCCTGGCCGTCTTCAGGCCGTTCAGCCAGTCCGAGATTGCGACCAGCGAGACGGCGCCGGTCTGTTTCTGCGGGTCCTGTGCGCGTGCAGGCAGGAAGGAAAACGCCGCGATCGCGATCGACAGCAGAGCATGGCGGAAAAGTTTCATGCCGACCTTATAGTCGTTGGAACATGTCGGCGCCAGCCATCGGCCATGACCCGCCCCTGTCAATCGGTTCACATATATGCGACCCGGTTCCGACCCGCATGAACAGGCATCATGCTGATCCGCCCTCGGGAACCAGAATCTCGCGTTTGCCCACATGGTTTGCCGGGCTGACCAGGCCCGAATCCTCCATCTGCTCGACCAGGCGCGCGGCCTTGTTATAGCCGATCGCCAGCTTGCGCTGGATATATGAGGTCGAACATTTGCGATCCTTCAGCACGATCGCCACTGCCTTGTCATACAGCGCATCCTCGGAGCTGGTATTGCCCCCCAGGCCCAGCACCAGGTCGATGTCGGTTCCGGTTTCACCATCGGGCCCCTCGACCACGCCGGAAACATATTCGGGCGCGCCCATGCTCTTGAGGTGGTTGACAACCTCCTCGACCTCTTCGTCCGAGACAAAAGGCGCATGAATCCGCGTGATGCGTCCGCCGCCGGCCATATACAGCATGTCACCCATGCCAAGCAGTTGCTCGGCGCCCATCTCGCCCAGAATGGTGCGGCTGTCGATCTTGCTGGTGACCTGAAAACTGATCCGGGTGGGAAAGTTCGCCTTGATGGTACCGGTAATCACATCGACGCTGGGCCGTTGCGTGGCCATGATCAGATGGATACCGCTGGCGCGCGCCATCTGGGCCAGACGCTGGATGCAGGCCTCGATCTCTTTCCCGGCAACCATCATCAGATCGGCCATCTCGTCGACGATGACCACGATATAGGGCATGGTTTCGGGGGTGAACTCCTCGGTTTCAAAGATGGGCTCGCCGGTTTCGTCGTCAAAACCGGTCTGAACGGTGCGGCTGAAATTCCGGCCCTTGTCCAGCGCCTCGCGCACCTTGCCGTTATAGCCATCGATATTGCGCACCCCCATGCGCGACATCTTGCGATAGCGTTCCTCCATCTCGGCCACGACCCATTTCAGGGCGACCACGGCCTTTTTCGGGTCGGTCACGACCGGTGACAGCAGATGCGGGATACCGTCATAGACGCTCAGCTCCAGCATCTTGGGGTCGATCATGATCATGCGGCATTCCTCGGGGCGCAGCTTGTACAGCAGGCTGAGGATCATCGTGTTGATGGCCACGGACTTGCCCGATCCTGTCGTGCCGGCAATCAACAGATGCGGCATCTTTGCCAGACTTGCGATCACCGGCTGACCCGAGATGTTCTTGCCCAGCGCAAGGGGCAATTTCTGCGACGTGTCACCAAAGTCGCGGGCAGCCAGGATTTCGCGCAGCAACACCTTTTCCCGATGCGTATTGGGGAGCTCGATTCCGATGATCGAGCGGCCCGGCACGGTGGAAACCCGCGCCGAAAGGGCCGACATGGAACGCGCGATATCGTCGGCAAGGCCGATCACACGGCTGGCCTTGAGGCCCGGTGCGGGCTCGAGCTCGTACATGGTGACGACCGGACCCGGACTGACCGAGACGATCTCGCCCCTGACGCCATAATCCTCGAGCACGTTTTCCAGCATCCGCGCGTTTTCCGCCAGGGCGGCGTCTGACAGTGTCTGACGTTCGATTCCGGCGGGACTGGCCAGCAGGCCCAGCGGCGGAAATTCGTATTCCGCCTTGCGCTCGTCAAAGGCCAGGCTTGGCTGGGCCTCTTCGGTGGCCTTGCGACTGCTGCGAAGCGGGCGTTTGGGTGCGTGACGCACGACGGCCTTCGGCTCGGGTGTGGGTGGGACGAAACCCGCCTTTGCCGCCGCATCCCGGGCGATATCCCCCCTGGCGGAATCGGTGCCTGCCGGCCCTGTGCCCGGCCTTTTCGGCGTTGCGATCAGGGGCTCGGGCCTGGGGGTCGATCCCTCGCGCGCGGCGTTGCGTTTGCGGATCGCGTCGATGATGCGCCCCCGCACCCGATCTTCGCCGGGCGCCTTGACGGTGGTTTCGGGGGGCTCATGCACAACAAGCTCGGGCTCGACCTCGGCCGCCCGGGGCGACGTGCGCCGCACGAAAACGCTCATCCGGGGTTTTCGGGCCGGCGGGCCCGCGTCGCCCCCTGTTGCCGCCTGCCCGGCATTGCCAGCCACGGCCCCTGCCCCCCCCGCGGCCGACAGTCCGGCGCCGGCACCCTCGCCGTCAAGGCTGGGATAGGTCGGCTCCTTGAGCCGTCGGGCCCGGAAACGCGGGCTGAGCGATATCGTCGCATGCAGTCCCGCACGCAACAGCCGGCCGGTCATCGCAGCAAAAGAGGCATATGACATGATGACCCCGAACAGCAGAAAACGACCAAAGGCGGCGACCTCGGCCCGGGAGAATCCCAGCACGAACAGGCTGCCGCCAACAAGGGCCACGGCAAGGGCCGCGCTGATGATCCTGACCGACAAGAGCAGGTCCAGCGGAGACATCGCCAGCAAAGCGGCCAGCGCCGTATCTCCGGCCAGACCGCCCAGACCGAAACTGTGCTGCCATCCCGCCCCTGGTGCATAGGTCGAGGCAAACACCGCAGCCAGAGCAACCGCGATCGGCGAAAAGATCATCCTGCCGACAAACATTTCCTCGCCACGGTGGAAAAAGAAACGCAATCCCCAGCCTGCGAAGATCGCCGCAATCGCCCAGGCCGCCACGCCGATCGTCACAAACAGGGGGCTGGCGATGGTCGCACCAAAGCGGCCCAGCAGATTGCGGGCCGGAGCATCGGTCGCGCTCAGCCAACTGGGATCATCCGGCGTATACGACCACAGCATGGCCGCCACCATCAGGCCCAGCGCGATCATCAACAGACCCAGCAATTCCTTTCCCCGCTGTTGCAACGCCATCTGCATGTCGCTTTCCAGCAACGGATCCCTGTGTCTGACCTGATAAGCCATTTCTGCCTTGCCTCACCCTTGAATACAGTCGCGGATCCGTTCCAGTCCGCGCTGCATTTCATTTTCGGGGGCCACCATCGCCACCCTGATATATTCGCTGCCCGGATTGATGCCGTTCACCTCGCGTCCCAGATAGGCGCCGGGCAAAACCCGGACACCTGTTTCGCGCCACAGTTTCAGTGTCATCGCCTCGCCATCGCCAACCTTCAGCCAAAGGAAAAACCCGGCCTCGGGCGGGGCATAGTCGGCCATTCCGGAAAACACCCTGTCGGCAAGATCGTACTTTCGCCGATAGAGGGCGCGGTTTTGGCGCACATGTTCCTCGTCCTGCCAGGCGCGCGCCGCCACATGTTGCAGGGGCAGGGGCAAGGGTGCACCGGCATAGGCACGCAGGCGCTTCATCTCGGCAATACTTCGCGCGCCCCCAACCGCGAAACCTGACCGCAACCCGGGCAGGTTGGACCGTTTCGACAGTGAATGCAGCGCGATCACCCTGTCGGGATCGGCCCCGACGCGGGCCACCGCCCCGAGAACGCCGGGCGGCGGAGCGTCACGATAGATCTCGGCATAACATTCATCGGCAAAAACAAGAAAGTCATGTCTTTCGGCCAGCTCAAGAAGGTTCGCCCAGTATTCATGCGAGGCAATTGCCCCCTGCGGGTTGGATGGCGAACACAGATAAACGGCTGCGGTTTGATCCAGAGTATCGGTTGAGAGCCGGCCGAAATCGGGCAGAAACCCGTCCTCCTGTCGGCACGGGATGAACACCGGTTCGGCGCCCACGGCAGCTGCGGCAACTGCGTAAACCTGGTAAAACGGGTTCGGTATCAATACTTTCGGCCGGCGGCCATTCTTGCGCTCGGGACACAGGGCGATGCACAGGTTGAACAGCCCTTCGCGGGTGCCGTTCAGGGCCAGGATCTCGGTTTCCGGATCCCGTGTCACCCCGTATCTCCGGGAAATCCAGCCGGCTATGGCCTGTCGCAACCCGGCAGATCCGTCATTGGGCGGATATTTCGCGAAACCCTCGTGGTTGGCTGCCAGTACCTCGGCAACAAAGGCGGGCATGGGGTGGCGTGGCTCGCCAATCGACATGGCGATTTCCTCGCCGCCGGGCGCATGGCCGGCAAGCAACGCCCGCAGGCGCGGGAACGCATATTCTGGCAGGTTCGAAAACCGCTCGGGAAACCGCATTATTGCCTCGATCTTCGGGGTCTCGACGCCCCTTTTGCCAAAACAATACCGCGAGTTTCCCTTTCGGTCCAGCGTCACCTTTCCCGCAGGCGTCGCGGGTCGTACGGCAAGCCCTAACCCTGTCTCCCCGACGGCCCCCCGTCTGTCACGGCGCCTGCCGCCCCTATTGCGCGCGCAGGGCCTCTTGCAAGGCCGCGCCCAGACGCAGGATCCGAGCCTCGGCCATGGGCGCGCCAAGCAACATGATTCCGGTCGAAGGAATACCCGTGGGCACGGTCAGCGCACACAGTCCCATCAGGTTGCCGATTCGCGTATTGCGCAATGCCAGCAGGTTTTCGGTAACGTAATAGATATGGTCGGTCTTGAGGCGCTCGAGGTTCGGCGGCATGACCGGCGAGGTCGGCACGATCACCGCGTCATATCCGGCCGTGCGCTCCGCATATGCCGCACGCAACGCGCGCAGTTTCATCCAGTCCTGCACATACCGGACACCGGAAAATTTCGCACCCGCGCGAAACCTGTCCAGGATTTCGTGAAACATCAGATCCGGCGCCGCCTCGATCACGTCCTGCCATTGGGCATAGGCATCGACCGTGAACAGGCAGGCCGCCAACGACATCGCCTCGGCAACCTCGGGAATGTCGCCATGCTCAACCTGTCCCCCTGCATCCCGGATTGCGTCAACAGCCCGCTCGAACCCCTTGCGCGGGGTGTCGCGCACATCCTCCATTCCGACCGACTCGAGCACCAGAAAACGTCGCCCTTCCAGACTGGCGCCCCCCAGATCGGGGGCTTTTCCACCACCCAACACGGCAAGGAACAATGCAGCATCCTCGACCGTGCGGCACAGCGGACCAACCGTATCGAAGGTCTCGCATAACGGCACCACACCACGCAGCGACAACAGGCCGTGGGTGGTCTTGAGCCCGACCAGATCATTCCAGGCCGACGGAATGCGCACCGACCCACCCGTATCCGACCCGATCCCGGCCGCGGCCAACCCGAACGCCACGCTCGCCGCAGCCCCTGACGACGACCCCCCCGGCACCGCCGCGGCATCGTTTACACAAGGAGGCGTTTCGGTGACCGGGTTATAGCCAAGCCCGGAAAAGGCGAGTTCGCTCATATGGGTCTTGCCCAGACAGACCAGTCCCGCCATGGTCGCGTTTTCCAGAACCTCGGCATCGCGCTCGGGCACCCGCCCCTTGAGATGGGCGGATCCGGCCTCGGTCGGGGTGCCGGCGCTGTCAAACAGGTCCTTCCAGGAAATCGGCACACCATCCAGTTGCCCCAGCCGCAGCCCCTTTCGTGCCCTTTCCGATGCAGCCGCGGCCTCGGCAAGAGCACGCTCGGCCGTTACAACCGAATAGATCCGGTCGCGCAAGGGATGTCCCTCGATCGCATCCAGACAGCTTCGCGTCAGGGCCAGCGGATCGATTTCCCCCCTCTCGATCGCCCGGCCCAGCTCGGTGGCGCTCTGGAACAGCCATTCCTGCGACATGTCACTCTCCCGTCTTGTTTCGCATCGAACGGTAAACCTGCTTTGAGCGATGGACAATCCCGCTCTTTCGGCCATAAAGAGGGGCATGGTTGACAAGAATACGGATAGCGATGTCCTGATCATCGGCGGCGGGTTGAACGGCCCGGCCCTTGCGCTGGCGCTGGCCCAGGGCGGGTTGAGCGTGACCATTGTCGACGCCATGCCTCTGGATCTGTTGCAGAGCGATGATTTCGACGGCCGCGCATATGCATTGGCATTGGCATCCAGACGCATGCTGGCGGCTCTCGGGCTGTGGGAACATGTCGCCGGGGACAGCCAGCCGATTCTGGATATCATCGTTTCCGACGGCCGCCCGGGCGAAGGCGCCGCGCCCTGGACGCTGCATTTCGACCATACAGAAATAGAAGAAGGCCCGATGGGCCACATGCTCGAAGATCGCTTCCTGCGGCGCGCCCTGTTGCAACTGACCACACAGGACGCACGGATCACCGCAATCCACGGCCGCAGGGTGGTTGCACAGACGACCGACACGGACTGCGCCATGGTTACGCTCGATGACGGCACCCGGCTTTCGGCGCGCCTGCTGGCCGGTTGCGACGGGCGCGACAGCGAAACCGCACGACGTGCCGGCATCAGCCGCACCGGATGGGGCTACCATCAGACGGGTCTTGTCTGCGCGATTGCCCATGAAAAACCCCATGACGGGGTGGCGCATCAGTTCTTCATGCCGACGGGTCCGCTGGGCATCCTGCCTCTGCCGGGCAACCGCTCGTCTATCGTCTGGGCAGAAACCGACGAGCGGGCCGCATGGATAAACACCCTGTCCGACGCCGACTATCTGTCCGAGCTGCACCCCCGTTTCGGCGATTTCCTGGGTGAAATCGCGCTGGAGGGAAAGCGTTTTTCCTATCCGCTCAGGCTGACCCTTGCCAACAGTTTCATCGACCGGCGCCTTGCCCTGGTGGGTGACGCGGCCCACGGCATGCATCCCCTTGCCGGACAGGGGCTGAACATGGGCCTGCGCGATGTCGCCGCCCTGGCCGAGGTTCTGATTACTGCCGCCCGACGCGGCGAAGATATCGCATCACCCCTGGTCCTTGAACGTTATCAGCAATGGCGGAGGTTCGATGTCACCTCGATGGCAGTGGCGACCGACGGCATCAACAGACTGTTTTCAAACGACAATTCATTGGTCAGACTCGGGCGGGATCTCGGCCTCGGGCTGGTCAATGCTCTCCCGCAGCTGCGTCGGGGCTTCATGCGCAGCGCCGCGGGCCTGACAGGCGACCTGCCGCGCCTGATGCAGGGCATACCGATCTGACAGGCCTTCTTCTTTGCCAAAATACGTCGGGGGTCCGGGGGCAGCGCCCCCGGCCAGGGCTCAGAGGCTGCTTTCCAGCGCAGCTATTATCGCCGCCCCCATTTCCGAGGTACTCGCCGCCGTGCCACCCTCTGCCTGCATCAGGTCTGCGGTGCGAACGCCATCGGCCAGAACATTCTCGACCGCCTTTTCCAGACGCGCGGCTTCTCTCCCCTGATCAAAGGAATAGCGCAATGCCATCGCAAAGCTCAGGATACAGGCAACGGGATTGGCCTTGCCTTGCCCGGCGATATCGGGCGCGCTGCCATGCACGGGCTCGTACAATGCCTTGGGGCGACCGTTTTCCATCTGCGCGCCAAGGCTGGCCGAAGGCAGCATGCCGAGCGAACCGGTCAGCATCGCTGCCACATCAGACAGCAGGTCTCCGAACAGGTTGTCGGTCACGATCACGTCAAACTGTTTCGGGTTGCGCACCAGCTGCATGCCGCCATTGTCGGCATACATGTGGCTCAGCTCGATATCCGGATAGTCGGCGTCATGCACCCGTTGCACCACTTCGCGCCACAGGATCCCGCTTTCCATGACATTGGCCTTTTCCATGGAACAGACCCGCCTGTCGCGCTTGCGCGCCAGATCAAAGGCTGCCCTGGCCACACGGTCGATTTCCGTTTCCGTATAGCGCTGGGTATTGATGCCGACGCGTTCGTTTCCCTCGGTGATGATGCCGCGGGGCTCGCCGAAATAGATGCCGCTTGTCAGCTCGCGCACGATCATGATGTCCAGCCCGGCCACCACATCGCGCTTGAGCGATGAAAAATCGGCGAGCGCGTCAAAACATTGCGCCGGGCGCAGATTGGCAAACAGGTCCATCTCCTTGCGCAGGCGCAGCAGGCCGCGTTCGGGTTTGACGCTGAAATCGAGGTCATCATATTTCGGCCCTCCCACGGCGCCCAGCAGTACCGCATCGACCGACTGGGCCTTGTCCATGACCTCGTCGGTCAGGGGAACGCCATGAACATCATACGAACAACCGCCAACCAGGTCTTCGGTCACGTCGAATTTCAGGTCGCGCCGGTCGCCGAACCAGTCGATGATCCTGCGTACCTCGGCCATCACTTCGGGGCCGATGCCGTCCCCCGGCAGGATCAGAAGAGAGGGGTTGCTCATGTCACGGTCCTTTCCTTGCATTCCTCCGCTGACGGGTATCGCCTGCACCAGGCGGGGTCAAGCAGCGTGCCGCCAGGCTCGGCCAGACCAGGCATGTCACATCCGACCGATTTCACCGTACCTCGACCCAGATCATCCTGTGACGCGGCAGGGCAGCCTCATCCACGCCGCGCGGTGGCGGCCAGACAATTCCGGCGCCCTTCAGGGCAAGCGCGCGCGAAGGCAGCAGATAATCCACACGCATCCCTCGGGGCAGCGCACCATCGGGCCACATGACCGTCACCGGGGCGGTCCCGCCCCCGCCCGATGTCGCCGACCACGGATCGTTCAGCAGAGCATTGTCCAGAAGGCGGCGCAACGCATCAACGCCCCCCTGGCCCCCGCGCGGGTCGGCGTTGAGGTCGGCCGCGATGACGAAAGGCCGCGCCGCCGGCCAGGGCCGTGTACGACCGATCTTGCCCGCCAGAAAAAGTGACCAGAACCTGATCTCATCGCGATTTCGCAGGCCGTTGCGGTTCTCGGGGCCGTCGAATCCCGGTGGACTGGCATGTGAAACCAGCAGATGCAGCGCCCTGCCGTCGGGCATGCGGACCGGAACATCCCAGAAAACCCGCGAGGCCAGTCTCTGTACCGTCCGGGCAACGGCCGAGGGGAAGGGCGTGCCATCGCGCCACCTGGGCATTTTCGCACCAGGAAGCGCCCGCCAGAGCAGGGCCGAATAGTCGCGCACCTTGCCCGAAAGAATGGGCAGGCGCGAAAGGATGGCCATGCCACGTTGGCCCGGAAACGCCCCGAAACCCTGGGCATCGCCCGCGCCGCGGGTCCGCCCGTCGCCGTCCAGATCAAATCCGGTTGCCAGCCCGCTGTTGGGCATGCGGGAATAGAGATAGGGATAGTCCGCACCCTGCCGCCTGACCAGCAGGGCCAGGCGCCCAAGGGCGAGATTGCGGTAATCGGCATCAAATCCGTCCAGCACCAGGATATCGGGGGAAAGCCGCACAATCATGGCCACAACAGCCTTGATATGTGCATCCCGCCCGCGTTCGAGGTCACGCAACAGCATGCCGGGGCCGGCACGCGTCAGATCGACGTTCCAGAAGGCAATCCGCAAGGGCGCGGCCCGCGCAAGGCCGGCCAGCAGCAGCAATATCAGGCCGGCGCAAAATCCGCCGTGCCAGGGGCGTGCAACTGGTCGCGCTTGCGCCGGATCAGCCGCGCGATACGCGCCATTGCGATTCCACGCATGAACAGACTTGCCGGAAGAAATGCCCATACCGCCACCGTCCAGATCAGGGTCTGGCTGCTGTCGAGGGTCGAAAAGTCATAGTAACCCGCCGACAGCTGCGCCACCAGTGGAACAAGGAATGGCAGGGTGAATCCAAAGATGATGTTAACGCGGGCATCCCGAGTCAGCCTCTTTTCGACGTCGAATCCCGAGGCCGGGTCGAATGTGGGCAGGTTCACCCAGATATTGAACGAGCCCCTCCCCAGAGGCCAGGATACCAGCCTGATCGAGATCACGAATGCCGCAAGGGACAGCAGCGACACCAGATAGGCAATACCCGCAGCTGCCCGAATGACAGACGTGCCCGCGGCGGCTCCGTCATCGGTCAGCAGATTGGTCAGGATTCGCGCCGGGCTGAAAGGAAAATCCATCGCGCGCCCGATCAGCATGCCGATTTCAAAAACGACCTGCGTAAGCCTTGTGCCGCCGTCCTGGCCCCGGAACATGATGGCCAGCATCAGGACCGTCAGGAACAGCGATACGAAACGGATGCGGTTGAAGGGGGGCGCAAAGCGGAATTCGACAAGGCCAGGATGGCTCGACCCATATTCGATCATCACCAGTACAGCCCCGACCAATGCAAATACCAGCGAGATATCGCGAGCACCTCTTTCGGTTCCCGGAAGGATCAGTGACGGCGTCGCGATCAGCAGAGCCACGAAAACCGCCCGGATGAATGCACCTGTCAGCCGTGAAACCACTGCTCAAACCCTCTGTCCTGGCCGGGCACGATACATTGTCGGGCCCTGTTCCGTTCAGATATTCCCGCTGCTCATGCGGGTTGCCTCATTTCTGCCTTAATCTTGCCTTTTTTTGCCAGAATTCGTCAAGGGTCTTGCAACAGTTGCGAAATTTTCGCCCCCTCGGCGGCGAACCTGTCGCCTGTTTGCATCATGCAGCCGCACAAAGGCCCCCGCCTTGCAACGGGGGCCTGTGGCCGTGTTCGCGGTATTGCCAGATCAGACCCAGGGCATCTGCGCCTTGTAGCGGGCCTCGAACGCGTCAATGGCCGGCGCCTTTTCCAGCGTCAGCGCAATGTCGTCGAGCCCGTTCAGCAGGCAGTGCTTCTTGAACGGGTCTATATCGAAATGGAATTCGGTGCCGTCCGATGCGCTGACCGTCTGGTTTTCCAGATCGACGGTGATGCGCGCGTTTTCGCCACGCTCGGCGTCCTCCATCAGCACATCGACCTGTTCCTGCGGCAGGGCAATCGGGAGGATGCCGTTCTTGAAGCAGTTGGAATAAAAGATATCGGCAAAGCTGGGCGCGATCACGCAGCGGATGCCGAAATCAAGCAGCGCCCAGGGCGCGTGTTCGCGGCTGGAACCGCAGCCGAAATTTTCACCCGCAATCAGGATCTGCGCATTACGCCAGGCCGGTTTGTTCAGCACGAAATCAGGGATTTCGTTGCCGTCGGCGTCATAGCGCATCTCGTCGAACAGATGCACGCCCAGGCCGGTACGCCTGATCGTCTTAAGAAACTGCTTGGGGATGATCATGTCGGTGTCGATATTGATCAGCGGCATGGGCGCGGCAACGCCCGACAGTTTGGTGAACTTTTCCATCAGATCATCTCCCTCACATCGGTCAGGCGACCGGTCACTGCCGCAGCCGCCGCCATCGCCGGGCTGACAAGATGGGTGCGACCACCGCGGCCCTGGCGGCCCTCGAAATTGCGGTTGCTGGTCGAGGCACAGCGTTCGCCGGGCGCCAGCTGGTCGGGGTTCATGGCCAGGCACATGGAACACCCCGCAAGGCGCCATTCGGCGCCGGCGGCCGCGAAAATCTCGGCAAGGCCTTCTTCCTCGGCCTGTTCACGCACAAGGCCCGAGCCGGGAACGATCAGCACGCGCACGCCGTCTGCCACCTTGCGACCTTTCAGGATCTCGGCGGCGGCGCGCAGATCCTCGATCCGGCCATTGGTGCAGGACCCGATGAACACCGTATCGACCTTGATGTCGGTCAGGGGTGTGCCGGGTGTCAGCCCCATGTAATCGAGCGCGCGCTTCACGGCCTCGACCTTGCCGCCTTCGAAATCTTCGGGCGCGGGGATGGATGCCGTGATCGGCAGCACGTCCTCGGGGCTGGTGCCCCAGGTGACGACAGGGGCGATGTCCTCGGCCCGCAGGCGCACGACCTTGTCGTAATGGGCGCCCTCGTCGGTTTTCAGCGTCTGCCACCAGGCAAGAGCGGCCTCCCAGGCGGCGCCTTTCGGGGCATGGGGGCGGCCCTTGATGTATTCAAAGGTGGTTTCATCCGGTGCGATCAGACCGGCGCGCGCGCCGCCCTCGATGGCCATGTTGCACACGGTCATGCGGCCCTCCATCGACAGGCTGCGGATGGCCTCGCCGGCATATTCGATGACGTGGCCCGTGCCGCCCGCGGTGCCGATCTTGCCAATGATCGCCAGCGTGATGTCCTTGGCGGTCACACCCGGTTGCAGCTGGCCGGTAATTTCCACCAGCATGTTTTTCGATTTCTTCTGGATCAGGGTTTGCGTTGCCAGCACATGTTCCACCTCGGAGGTGCCGATCCCGTGGGCCAGCGCCCCGAACGCGCCATGGGTGGCGGTGTGGCTGTCGCCGCACACGACGGTCATGCCCGGCAGCGTCCAGCCCTGTTCGGGGCCGACGATATGCACGATGCCCTGGCGGATGTCATCGACCGGGTAATAGACGACGCCAAATTCGCGGGCGTTCTTGTCAAGCGCGTCAACCTGAATGCGGGATTCCTCGTTCTCGATCCCCTTTTCACGGTCAAGCGTGGTGGGTACGTTGTGATCAGGCACGGCGATGGTCTTGTCCGGGGCGCGGACCTTGCGGCCGGCCATGCGCAGGCCTTCGAATGCCTGGGGGCTGGTGACCTCGTGCACGAGGTGGCGGTCGATATACAGCAGACAGGTGCCGTCATCATCCTGCTGGACGACATGGGCATCCCATATCTTGTCATAAAGGGTCTTGGGGGCGGTCATTTCATTCTCCCGCGGGTATGTTGGTTTGTCTGTCGGTCAGGCGATCGGATGCGGCGCGTCAAAGCGCGGCCAGCAGCGCGAGCGCCTCGCCGTGAAAACGCCAGGGCAGGCGGGCGCGATCATCCATGTCGAATATGCGTTTCATGGGCGGTGGTGTAGCCGCCTTTGAAGAGCGGGTCAAATGGGCTTGCCGCTCTGCCAAAGGGTATCCGTCGGGCGCACAAAGCCCGTCTCGATCCCGCGCCAGTTGGTGATCGGGCCGTGCATGTATTTGCGCGCGGCCGGATGGTCGGGATCCAGCGCGCCGAGTCGTGTCAACAGAGCCGCGATCACGGCCTCGGCGGCTCGGCTGGCGCCGTCTTCGATCTTGACGGCGATGCCCAGGCGCGGCCCCGGCAGGATGGCGACGAACACCCCCTCGGCACCCGTCTTGATCGAGGCCACACCGCCCATGGCACGCATCAGTCCGGTACAGGCGCGACCTTCGCCCGCGACCAGTTCGGGGTGGCGCGCCATGGCCGCGACCAGGCGTGCAGCGGCCATGTTGCGGGCGTGGCTGCCGGTTTCGCCCGCGGCCATGCGCGCCATTGCGGTTGCCATGCCTTGCAGGGTGGTCGCGAAATTTGGTGCCGAACATCCGTCGATGCCAAAGCCGGGGCTGGTCATGCCGGTCATGCCCTCGAAGGCCTCGCGCACCGCCAGCTGCACCGGGTGGTCGGGATCGACATATTCCGGCCCCGCCTTCAGGTGGCGCGCCAGTGTCAGAAAACCGGCATGTTTGCCTGAACAGTTGTTATGCACCTGACAGGGTTGCTTGCCCGCGCGAATCAGGGCATCGCGGGCTGCGCGGTCCTTGGGCTCGTGCGCGCCGCAACGGAAATCGTCATCGCCCAGCCCCAGTGTTGCCAGCCAGGCATTGACGCGCTCGGTGTGAATCGCCGCCCCGTTATGCGAGGCACAGGCCAGGGCCAGCTGTTCGGGCCGCAATCCCGCCTCGGCCGCCGCGCCGCTTTCGACCAGGGGCAGGGCCTGCAACATCTTGGCGGCCGAACGCGGCAGGAAAACCAGTTCGGGGTCACCCCAGGCGGCAATGACCTCGCCGCTGCTGTCGCAGATCACCGCATGACCACGATGTTTCGATTCCAGGATCGGCCCGCGCCAGATCTCGACCAGTTGCTGCGCATCCGCCATGTCGGCCTCCTTGTTCCTGACCCGACCCGTTTTCCGGCAAATCCTACGGAAATACCACCCCCCCAATCGAATTACATGTCTGGCGCAGCTAGGCGGTTTTCCGCATACAAGGCTGGAAATGTGACGATTCTGCGTTAGACTGGACGGACAGGGTGGTTTATGGTCGCCCTGTCGGACAGGTTCGCGCAGACGGGCCGCCCCGATATGACATGAGGCAGAAAACAGCTGGAGGCTGGGGGTGGAATGACTGGAAAATCGGCACTTGTTTCCGGGGTCCTTGCGATTGCACTGGCCACGCCGGTCGGCGCCATCGCGCAACAATCGACCAACCGCGTCGATGCCAAGACCGACTGGAGCGTGTTCGTCGAAAGCAACCCGACGGAATGCTGGATCGTTTCGGCACCCAAGAAAAGCGTCAACACCCGCAATGGCAAGGTCGTTGCGGTCAACCGCAGCGATACCCTGCTTTTTGTTTCCTTCCGTCCCAAGGCCGGGGTCAAGGGCGAGGTTTCCTTTACCGGCGGATATCCGTTCAAGCAGGGTTCCCTTGTCACCATGAAGATCGATCAGAACAGCTACAAGATGTTCGTCGATGGCGAATGGGCCTGGCCTGCCACGCCTGGCGATGATGCCAAGATCACCACATCCATGAAACGGGGGCGCACGGCCGTATTGACCGGCACGTCGTCACGCGGCACCAGGACCGAAGATACCTTTTCGCTGTTGGGCTTTACCGCCGCGTTGCAAGAGGCCGAAAAACGCTGCGGGGGATAGATCGCTCCGTTATCCCTGCATCAATTCACCTTGCACCGTGGATGTGCACATGACCCTTGCGCCATGTGCACGATCGGCGGGCTTTTCGTTATTTTCCTGCTGCCCTGCGATGCGCGGCGCGCGCTCGGGCGCGGGAAAAATAGGCCTCGACCGAAGGTTCACCGATTTCGAAACCCGCGGCCCTGGCCCAGCTGCCGCAATGCACGGTGACGATGTCGGCAACGGTGAACCTGTCGCCCATCAGCCATTCATTGTCGCCCAGGCGGCTGGCCAGCGTTTTCATTGAACGGCGGAACTCCCAGCGCAGCGAGTCCTTGACCTCTGGCACGCGCATTTCCTCGGGCAGAACGAATGTATGACGCGCGGCGGTCCATAACACGCTGTCCATTTCGTCACAGGCGAACTGGGTGAACGCATCCTGCCGGGCGCGTTCCAGGCTGCCGGCCCGAAAGGTCAGCTTGCCATGACGGTCGGCCAGAAACTGCATGATGGCAACCGAGTCGACCAGAACCAGGTCATCGACCACAAGACAGGGAATCTTGCCTGCAGGGTTGAGGTCGCGCACCTCGTCGCTGCGAGGCTTGGCCGGCGCGTGTTCATACGCCAGGCCCATTTCCTCGAGCGCCCAGAGCACCCGAAAGGCGCGGCTGTTCTTTTCACCGATCAGTTTGTACATGTCCCTGTTTCCCTGGTTGTTCATGGCTGTTGTCGCGCCAGCATGGCGATACGAATGAAGGCACGCTCCAGCAGCGCCCTCTGCGGCACGGGTCTTGCGCTGCGCAGATCGAGATCGGCATCCGTCAGGATCCCGAGGATGCGTTCAAGGCGCGCGACCCCCAGTTTCCGTGCCTGACGGACCATGCGGTCGCGACGGGGGCCAAAAACGGGCGGGCGCGCCGATGCAAGCCCGGCCTCGACACCTCGCGGGTTGCTGGCAGCCGCGTGCAGCAGGCGAAAATGGCGGGTCGCGCCGATGCAGATCGTGGTCGGGTTTACCCCCTGCCCCTCGAGGCGGTGCATGAGCGGGCCGATTTCACCTACACCGCCCTCGGCGATCAGATTGAGGGCATCATCCAGCACCGCCTCGATTGTTGCCGGGGCGCAGGCGGCAACATCTTCGCGGGAAAGGACAGTGTCGCAGCCCTGCGTGTAAAGCGCCAGTTTTTCCAGAAGCTGCCGGAAATCCCCGGGGTCCAGCGCCTGCCCCAGAACCTGTATGTCGTGCATCGCATCATCATCGATTCGGGTCAGCCCGGCCGTACGCAACGCGTCCTCGATTTCGCTGCGCGACGGGGGATCGGCATGAATCGCTGCGGCCAGCGCATTGGCATGACCTTCGAACAGCTTGCGCAGGCTGGAGCGCGCCATCAGCTGCCCCGCCGTGACCACCAGCATGGCATCACCCTGTCGCCAGTCTTCCAGCGCCACCGAAATGGCCCGGGTCGCGCTGTCGGTTGCATCCTGAACATGGACCACCCTCTGACCGGGGAAAAAGCCGCGCGCCCGCAATGCATCGCTCAGCAAGGCAGGATTCCTGCGCAGCTCGGCACCGTTCAGGCGGACCAGGCGCATCTCTTGCTCGCCGGTCTGGCCGACAAGTGCCTTGA
Organism: uncultured Rhodobacter sp.; assembly: GCA_964637875.1. Lineage (GTDB taxonomy): Bacteria > Pseudomonadota > Alphaproteobacteria > Rhodobacterales > Rhodobacteraceae > UBA5972. The sequence continues at coordinate 11,422 of CAZWXK010000026.1, read as the reverse complement.
TGACCTGCTGACGCCGCAGGGCCACGCGCATCGGATCGGCTCCGTGGATCAGGATCCCGGCCCGGCGCGTGTCGGGCGCGCGGAAAAACTCGGCGGCCTCGCGCGAACCCAGCTTCATTTCGCCCAGGACCGAGCGGTGGATTCCAGCCGCAGCGCCACCGAATCGGCCAGCAACGCCACAAGACGCCGGCGGGCCGCCTTTTCCGATGCCCGGGTGACAAGGGTCTGTGCGCTGGCCGTATAACCTGCCGTCTGGCGCAGGATGTCCTGGAACAGCACATCCCCCGTGCGGCGTGAAAGAACGCGGATCTCGACCTTGCCGCTCAGCGTGTGCCGCTCGAGCCCGGCAGTGTTCAGGACCAGCGCCCGGTCGTCGATGGTCAACGCCAACGCCACATCGAAACGCGCTTTTTCACCGGCCCGGCCAAAACGCGTTTCCAGCGCCTCGAGCAGGGCAAAGCCCTCGGGCGAGTCGACCAGATCAAATCGCAGGGCGCCCTGCAAGGCACGCGCGGCACCGCCCTTTTCAAGAATTGGCGCATATCCACAGCCCGCCAATGGCGCAACTGCCAGCAACTTCAACAGGGTTCGGCGATCATACAACGACATTCACGATCCGGCCGGGCACGACGATCAGTTTTCTGGGGTCCCTGCCCTTGAGGAACCTGATCACAGCATCGTCGGCAAGCACCCGTTTTTCAACCTCTTCCTTGGCCATGTCCTTTGGAACCGTGATTTCCGAACGTCGTTTGCCATTGATCTGAATCGGCAGGGTCACGGTATCATCGACCAGCAGCGCCGCGTCCGCTCTGGGCCAGGGGGCCTGCGATACAAGGCCCTTGCCGCCCAGCGCCTGCCAGATTTCCTCGGCCAGATGCGGGGTCATGGGCTGCATCAATTGGGCAAGGGTCAGCATCGCGCGGCGCCTGGCGCCTGCCCCTGCCTGCGATTTCGCGATCGTGTTGGTAAAGGCGTAGAGCGCCGCCACCGCCTTGTTGAAGGCAAAACCCTCGATTCCGCGCGTCACGGCGTCGATCGCGCGGGCGGTTTCGCGTTCGAGCGCAGGATCGGTATCGTCCGACGCCCCGGCATCGGCAATTTCCGAGGTCATGCGCCACAGGCGTTGCAGATGTTTCCAGGCAGCTTCGGCACCGGCGGCCGTCCATTCGACATCGCGTTCGGGCGGGCTGTCGGACATGACGAACCAGCGTGCGGTATCGGCACCATACTGGTCGATGATATCGGCCGGATCCACCACGTTCTTTTTCGATTTCGACATCTTGATGACGGGGCCAACCTCGACCGGCTCGCCGGTGGCACGCAGGATGGCACCGTTTTCGGTGAGTTCGACCTCGTCCGGGCTGTGCCAGACGGGCAGGCCGTTCCTGCCCCGGGTGGCATAGGTTTCATGGGTGACCATGCCCTGGGTAAACAGCGCGTTGAACGGCTCGACCGCCTTTTTCGGCAGGTGGTCGGTCAGGTTCATGGCGCGCGCGAAAAAGCGGGAGTACAATAGATGCAGTATGGCGTGCTCGATCCCGCCGATATACTGGTCCACATTCATCCAGTATTCGACATCCTCGGCCACGGTCGGGGTGGGGGCGTGGGGGTTGGTAAAGCGCGCATAATACCATGAGGAATCAACAAAGGTATCCATGGTGTCGGTCTCGCGCCGGGCGGGGCGGCCGCATTGCGGGCAAGGCGTGTCGCGCCATGTGGGGTGGCGTTCCAGCGGATTGCCCGGCTTGTCAAAGCTGACATCCCTGGGCAGCTCTACGGGCAGGTTTTCCTTTTTCTCGGGCACGACGCCGCAATCGGGGCAATGCACCACCGGGATCGGGCATCCCCAGTAACGCTGTCGGCTGACGCCCCAGTCGCGCAGGCGGTATTTGGTGACGCCCTTGCCCCAGCCCTGTTGCTCGGCCAGGTTGATGGTGGCCTCGATGGCCTCGTCGCCGGTCGCTACGTCCAGCCCCGTGAAATGGTCGATCCATTTTACCTTTTGGTCCTTGGGGGGCACAAAGGCGGTGTCGGTCACGGGCTGCGGGTCGTCCAGCGCCATAAAGGTATCGATCACCGGCAGCCCGTACTTGCGGGCGAAATCCAGGTCGCGCTGGTCGTGGGCCGGGCAGGCAAAGATCGCGCCGGTGCCGTAATCCATCAGGATGAAATTGGCGATCCAGACGGGCAGTTCCCGGTCGGGGTTCAGAGGGTGGCGCACCTTGAGCCCCGTGTCAAAACCCTTCTTTTCGGCGGTTTCAAGATCGGCCTCGGATGTGCCCATGCGGCGACATTCGGCGTTGAAGGCGGCGATGTCGGGATTGCCAGCCTCGAGCGCACGCGCCAGCGGGTGGTCGGGCGAGATGCCGACAAAGCTGGCCCCGTTGAGCGTGTCGGGGCGGGTGGTGTAGACCTCGATTTCGTCATGCCCGGCAACCGGCGTCACCAGATCAAAGGCAAACTGCAACCCGCGCGACCGGCCGATCCAGTTCTTTTGCATCAGGCGCACCTTTTCGGGCCAGTCCTTCAACCCGTCCAGCGCCTCAAGCAGTTCCTCGGCAAAATCCGAGATGCGAAAGAACCACTGTGTCAGCGCGCGCCGCTCGACCGGGGCACCGGAACGCCAGCCCTTGCCGTCGATCACCTGTTCATTGGCCAGCACCGTCATGTCAATTGGATCCCAGTTGACGATGGCCTCTTTGCGGTAGACCAGGCCACGCTCCATCATGTCGATGAACATGGCCTGCTGCTGGCCGTAATATTCGGGGTCGCAGGTGGCGAGCTCGCGGCTCCAGTCGATGGACAGCCCCATGGGTTTCAGCTGGGCGCGCATGTCGCTGATGTTCTGATAGGTCCAGTCGCCGGGATGCACGCCCTTGTCCATGGCGGCGTTTTCGGCGGGCATTCCAAAGGCGTCCCAGCCCATGGGATGCAGCACGTTGAACCCTGTTGCAGATTTGTAACGCGCCACCACGTCGCCCATGGTGTAGTTGCGCACATGCCCCATGTGAATCCGCCCCGAAGGATACGGAAACATTTCGAGCACATAGTATTTCGGGCGATTCTCGTCACGTTTCGCGCGAAATATATCGGCCTCTTGCCAGGCTTTCTGCCATTTCGGCTCGACCACACGGGGATTGTAGCGGGACATGTTTTCATCACCTTGTCAAAACTGCAGGGCACGCCCGCCAGGGGTGCCCGGCGCGTTTCTAATTCGCAAATCTCGCAGGGTCCAGAGGCAGCGCTCTCAAAGCTTGCCGTCGGCGATGCGCAGCTGGCGCGCGCGGGTCAGGATCGCGTCTTCGATGGCGCGCACCGTATCGGCCGAGGCCGGGCCCGAGCGCGTCATGATCGCCACCTTCAACGCGCGCGCGTCCAGCGCCGGATCCTGGATATAGACGGTGGCGCGATATTGCCGGCCGCCACCCCTGGGCCGGCCCCAACCCATTACGATCACGCCCGAAAACGGATCGGCGGCCTCGACCGGCAGGAACGACAGAACATCAAGCGACGCCTTCCAGATGTATTTGTTGACCCCGATCGTAACCTCGGGGTTGCTTGCATTCCTGAAAAGGTTCCAGATCGTGCCCGTGGCACCGGCCGGGGCGCGGCGGGTTTCCTGATCGACAACCGCCGGGGTGGTGTCGGCGGTGCTATCGGCCCCGGGGGCCCTGTCACGGCCGAACAGCCCGCTGTTGCCACAACCGGCCAGGGCGAGGGCCACGGACATGGCCAGAACCAGTTTCGGTTTCATCGACACGCTTGATCCCTCCGGCGCGACCTGTTGCAGGCAGATGCTGTCTGTCTAGCGAACAGCATCGGGCGGAACAAGGGTTTTCGTTTCGCCTGCGCGGGGGTCGGTCGGGCCATCGGCCAGGTTCCGCGCAAAACTGTGGCAAAGCTGCATCAGAACGCGTCGGTCTGTTTTTTCGTATCCGTCGCCCGCTTGACCATGATCGGACAAGATGTGATTGATCGGACCACTCGATTTGGATTCCCCGAATTGAGGTGCACCTTTCAACTTTAACGAGGGAAAACAATGAAAAAAGTTCTTCTCACGACCACGGCTCTGACGCTGATCGCTGGCGCCGCTGCTGCGGAAGTATCGCTGTCGGGCGCTGCCCGCTTTGGCTTCCAGTACACTTCGGCCCCGGCTGCCGGCATGCCGAACACCACGCTTGAAAGACGGACCACGATCAACATCGACGCCTCGACCAGCACCGATGGCGGCCTGGCCCTGGGCGCCCGCGTGCGCATCCGCAGCGACGAGAACCCCGGCTCCGGCACCCCGTATGGCGCACTCGTCAGCACGGCAGTCAACGGCGCGGTTGTCTATGCCAAGCAAGGCAACATGAAGGTTTCGGTCG
>CAZWXK010000026.1:0-6955 GCA_964637875.1 uncultured Rhodobacter sp. | reverse complement strand
GCAGTCAACGGCGCGGTTGTCTATGCCAAGCAAGGCAACATGAAGGTTTCGGTCGGCAACATCGCCGGTGCCGTGGCCTCGATGCCCGGCCTGTTCGGCGGCTCGGTCGGCCTGAATAGCAACGGCTATCACAACGTCGTGACCAACACCGTAACCGCCGGTTACTGGGGCTGGGATTCGTATTCGAGCCGCGGCAACGGCGCCAATGGCGTGCAGGTCGACTATTCGATGGGCAATGTGAACCTGGCCATCTCGTACAGCGCGCTGAATGATGCCACCACCGCCGCCAACCGCCTGGCCGCGATGGTGTCCTTCACCACCGGCGGCTGGACCATTGCGGCCGGCACGCAGCAGAGCACCGCGGCTGGCGGCCTTGACGACAAGACCGTGCTGACCGTGGGCGGCAAGCTGGGTAACGCCGGCGTTGGCCTGGCCTATGCCGACAACAACGGCACCACCAAGACCTCGGTCAACGCCTCGTTCAACACCGGCGCGATGACCATCAGCGGCTTTATCGCCAACGATTCGTCGGCTGGCGCCAATGTTGCTTCGGGCCTGAACGTGTCCTACGACCTGGGCGGTGCTGCGCTGGTCGTCGGCATCACCCGCACCCCGATGGCAACGACTGTTGCTTCGGGCGGCGTGAAGTTCGGCTTCTAAGCCGACCTGACAGTCCGATTACGGGAAGAGCGGGCCTTGCGCCCGCTCTTTTCCTTTGGGGCCTTCCGTCATGTCGTGCCGCGCTATATATCGGGGTGGCAAATCACGGGGGAACAGATGTCTCTGGCAGAAATCCAGGCACGGCTGGAAAAGGCGCTGATGGATGCCGGGCGCGAACCCGGCGCGGTTACCTTGATTGCGGTGTCCAAGGTGCAGCCAATCGAACGCGTGCGCGCGGTGCTGGATGCCGGCCACCGGATCTTTGGCGAAAACCGTGTGCAGGAAGCCGCCGGAAAATGGCCCGCGCTGCGCGAGGAATACGGGCCCGTGCAGCTGCATCTGATCGGCCCGCTGCAAACAAACAAGCTGAAACAGGCGCTGGATCTGTTCGACGTGTTTCACACGCTCGACCGGCCCAAACTGGCGCGCAAGCTGGCCGACGCAGTGCAGGCGCGCGGCAGCTGCCCCGAGCTGTTCATCCAGGTCAACACCGGGGAAGAGCCGCAAAAGGCCGGCGTCCTGCCCGCGCAGGCCGACGATTTCATTGCCGCGTGTCGCGCAATGGACCTGCCGATTTCGGGCCTGATGGTCATCCCGCCGGTGAACGAGGAACCCAGCCTGCATTTCGCCCTGCTGCGCAAGATCGCCGAACGCAACGGCCTGACGCAGCTTTCCATGGGGATGAGCAGCGATTTCGAGCGCGCCGTGACGCTGGGCGCAACCCATGTGCGGGTCGGCAGCGCCCTGTTCGGGCCGCGGGATCATGGCAAGGCCGGTTAGGCCGGGCGAACCACCACGCGCGCATCCGGTTGCCACGTGTCGATGATGAATCGCAGCACATCAGGCGCAAAGGCAATGCAGCCCTGGGTGGGGTGGCGCGGCTTGCGCCAGACATGCAGGAAAATGGCCGAGCCCTTGCCGGGCGTGGCTTCGGGCCAGTTGTAATCGAGCACCGCGAACATGTCATACAAGGGGTCGGCCCGGTGCAGGCGCTCGTGGCTGAACGGGTATCCCGGCCCCCTTGCCGGGGTGTTATAGGCCGGATCCCGCGGGTCGTCCGACCAGATATCGCGCGGACCGGTTTCACGCACGGGGCCACGGAAATGCGGCCCCGCGGCCCGATCGGGCCGATACCAGACCTCGGCAATCCGCCAGCACCCCTGCGGCGTGATCCCGTCGCCTTCGCCCCTTTTGCGCCCGATCCCACCCCGGCCCACCGCGCAGGGAACGGACAGCCCGCGATACCGCGCGCGCCCGCGCCCGACAACCAGATCCCGGGCATGGGGGATCACAGCAGATGCCCGCTCTTTTTGGCCTTGGTGTCCAGATAGGCGGTGTTGTGGGCATTGCGGCCAACCCTCAGGGGCACGCGCTCGACAACATCGATCCCGGCCTCGTTCATCATCGCAACCTTTTTCGGGTTGTTGGTCATAAGGCGCACTGCGGTAAAACCCAGCTTGCGCAATATCTCGGCGCCGAGGCGAAAGTCGCGTTCGTCGTCCTCGAATCCCAGGCGGTGATTGGCCTGTACGGTATCGAACCCCTGATCCTGCAAACTGTAGGCCCGCATCTTGTTGGCCAGCCCGATACCCCGGCCCTCCTGATTCATGTAGAGCAACACGCCCGCGCCCTCGGCCCCGATCTGGCCAAGTGCCGCGCGCAGCTGTGCCCCGCAATCGCATTTCAGACTGCCCAGAAGGTCGCCCGTGAAACAGGCCGAATGCAGCCGTGCCAGCACCGGCGCCGATCGGTCGGGTTGCCCGATCTCGACCGCGTAATGTTCTTCGCCGCCATCTTCGGGGCGAAACACATGCACGCGCCCGGCCTCGGAAACCGCCATCGGCAGACGCGCGGCCGATACCTCGTGCAGGGGGCTGGTCTGGCCCAGCAGCGGGGCTGCCTCGTCAATATCGAGCAGGTCCAGCCCATGCGCCAGCGCCACGGCCGGGCCATCGGGGATCGCGATCACCACCGCGGCCGGCAAGAGCTGCGCCTGCTTGCACAGCTTCAACGCCGCGCGGTGCAGATCGACATTGCCACCACGCACGCTGTTGCACGGGCCCTTGAGCGGCGTCATCAGATCGGCCGAAGGATCGGCAAGCGCGTGCAACCAGCCGACATCGGCCGTTGGTGGTATCACGATGCGGGCGATATCCCCGTCATAGGCCCGGGCGCGCAGGGTTTCGGCACGACGTGCGGTAAGCGCCAGAACGGCATCACTGCCCAGGTTGCGGGCCTCGATCAGGCGCGCGTCAGTCATGGTTTCGGCAGCCAGTACCAGCGCCGCCATCCCGTCGCGGACCAGAACAACCGGAACCCCCATGCGCAAATCGGCCCGCAGGCGGGCTATTTTTTCGACCGTACCGGGACCTAGCGACATCTGCGCCTTCCTTTGCAACAATTCATGCCCAACCTATATCCCCAGCCGGGGAAAGTTGAAACATTACCGGCGATTTCGACACGTCCCCGTGAAAGTCGGCATGAAAACTTGTGCCTCGGTCAAATCGCGCACATTTCTGTCATCGAAACAAGTACAGGAGAGATTTCCATGGGCAATGTGAAAAAGATCCTGATGGTCGATGATGATGACGATCTGCGCGAGGCGCTGTCGGACCAGCTGGTTCTGACCGAGGAATTCGACGTGTTCGAGGCCGAAGACGGTGCCAGCGGCCTGGAAAAGGCCAAAGGGGCCCTTTACGATCTTGTAATCCTCGATGTCGGCCTGCCCGACATGGACGGGCGCGAGCTGTGCCGCCTCATGCGCAAGCAGGGGGTCAAATGCCCGATCATCATGCTGACCGGCCATGATTCGGATGCCGACACGATTCTGGGGCTGGACGCCGGGGCAAACGACTATGTCAGCAAACCCTTCAAGTTTCCGGTTCTTCTGGCGCGCATCCGCGCACAGTTGCGTCAGCACGAACAATCGGAAGATGCGGTTTTCCAGCTTGGGCCCTATACCTTCAAGCCCGCGATGAAAATGTTGATCACCGAGGACGATCGCAAGATCCGCCTGACTGAAAAGGAAACCAACATTCTGAAATTCCTTTATCGGGCCACTGACGGTGTGGTGGCGCGCGACGTGCTGTTGCACGAGGTCTGGGGTTACAACGCCGGTGTCACGACCCACACGCTGGAAACCCATATCTATCGCCTGCGCCAGAAGATCGAGCCCGATCCCAGCAATGCGCGTCTGCTTGTGACCGAAAGCGGCGGTTATCGCCTGGTCGCCTGAGTTTTCCCTCCCTGATGGACTGGCCCGGCCCGATGCCGGGCCTTTTTTCGTGACTCCGCCTTATCAAGGCTCCACCCCGGTGGGCGCGAATGCGATCAGACCCGACATGTCCTGTTCCGTCGCCCCGGATTGCCTGCAACCCGGTGTCAGCAGATGCCTGAGCAGGGCAACGGGATGGCGGCGGAGCGTCAGGCGCATGGCGGCATGATCGGCAATGATGTGTTCGCCTTCGGTCATTTCGGGCAGGGCGACGGGTGGCTCGTTCCGGTTTTCGCCCTCCAGATCATTGGCAAAAAGAGGCAGTTCGGCCGGTGCCTTCAGAGCACGCGCCTGCCACTGGGCCTGGCGGCGGGTAAGGCCAAGGGCGGCAAATACGTCTGCCTCGGCCAGCCGGTAAAGCAGAGAGGGCGCGATACCGGCGCGCCGCCACACATCGCGGACCGAAAGATAGCCGTTTCCACGCGCGGCGGTGATCCAGGCAGCATCCTCCTCCCGCAGGCCACGGATCTGGCGAAAGCCCAGACGCAGGGCAAGGCTGCCCCGGCCGTCGGGCTCCATCACGTTATCCCAAAAGCTGGCATTGATGCAGACGGGCCGCACCTCGACCCCGTGTTCGCGCGCGTCACGGATGATCTGGGCCGGGGCGTAAAAGCCCATCGGCTGGCTGTTCAGCAGGGCACAGGCAAAAATGCCGGGGTGGTGACGCTTGATCCAGGCGCTGGCATAAACCAGCAGGGCAAAGCTGGCGGCGTGGGATTCGGGAAAGCCGTAGGAGCCGAATCCCTCGATCTGGCTGAAACAGCGTTCGGCAAAATCGCGTTCGTAGCCGTTTCTTTCCATGCCGCGCAAAAAGCGGTCGCGAAAGGCGCTGACGCTGCCGGTCTTGCGGAATGTCGCCAGCGATCGACGCAGGCGGTCGGCCTCCTCCGCCGTGAACCCCGCCCCGATCATGGCGATCTGCATGGCCTGTTCCTGAAACAGCGGCACGCCCAGCGTCTTGCCCAGCACCTCGCCCAGCGCATCGGATGGCAGGGTGACGGGTTCCTCGCCATTGCGGCGGCGAATGAATGGATGCACCATGTCGCCCTGAATGGGGCCGGGGCGCACGATGGCAACCTGGATCACCAGATCATAGAAATTGCGCGGCTTCATGCGGGGCAGAAAATTCATCTGCGCGCGGCTTTCGATCTGGAATATGCCCAGGCTGTCGGCCCGGCACAGCATGTCATAAACGGCCGGGTCTTCGGGCGGCAGGGTGGCAAGGGTGAAATCCTGCCCGTGATGCTGGCGAATCAGATCCAGCGCCTTGCGGATGCAGGTCAGCATGCCGAGGCTCAGCACATCGACCTTGAGGATGCCCAGCGCGTCGATATCGTCCTTGTCCCAGCAGATCAGGGTGCGGTCCTCCATCGCGGCGTTCTCGATCGGTACCAGCTCGTCCAGGCGGCCCCTGGTGATGATGAAACCACCGACATGTTGTGACAGATGGCGGGGGAAACCGCGGATTTCCTCGCATAACTGCAATGTCAGGCGCAGATGGGGGTCGGTCGGGTCAAGGCCGATCTCGCGCAGGCGCGCGGCCGTCACGCCGCCGCGCCCCCAGCCCCACAGCTGGGACGACAGCGCGGCGATGGTATCATCCGACAGGCCCATGGCGCGGCCCACCTCGCGGATGGCGCGCTTGCCACGATAATGGATGACGGTTGCGCACAGGCCGGCGCGATGGCGGCCGTATTTTTCATAGATATGCTGGATCACCTCTTCGCGGCGCTCGTGTTCGAAATCGACGTCGATATCGGGGGGCTCGTCGCGGGCCTCGGACACGAAACGTTCGAACAGCATCGAGCCGATTTCGGGGCTGACCGAGGTCACGCCCAGCGCGTAACAGGTGATCGAATTGGCGGCCGAGCCCCGCCCCTGGCACAGGATGCCGCGCGAGCGCGCAAATTGCACGATGTCGTGGACGGTCAGGAAATAGGGCTCGTACTTCAGGCGACCGATCAGGGCCAGCTCGTGATCCAGCATCTTGCGCACGCGTTCCGGCACACCGCCGGGATAGCGCCGCCGCAGCCCGGCACGCGCCAGGCGTTCGAGGCGCGCGGCAGGCGCCTCGCCGCTGGCAACCTCGGACGGGTATTCATAATGCAGATCATCCAGCGAAAAACAGCAGCGTTCGGCAATACGCCCGCTTTCGTGAACGGCTGCCTCGTGGCCGCGGAACAGGCGCAGCATTTCGGCCTCATTCCGCAAGCGGCGTTCGGCATTGGCCAGCGCCGCGCGCCCCAATCTGTCGACACGGCAACCCTTGCGAATGGCCGTCAGCACATCGGCAAGGCGCCGGCGGTGGGCGCGGTGCATGATCGGCAGCGCCTGGGCAACAGGCGGAATGGCAAGGTTCTCGGCCAGCGCCGCAAGGCGGTTGAAGCGGGCGCCGTCCTGCCCGTCATGGCGCGGCGCCATGACCAGGCTGCACTGGCCGGGGAAACGGGCAATCAGGCGCCGCGCGTGGGAAAGCCAGTCTTTTGCGGGGAAATCTTCCGGCAACAGCAACATTTCCTGCCCCTCGCCCCATTCCAGCAGGTCGTCAAATTGCAACAGACATCGCCCTTTGTCGGCCCGCAGCCGCCCTTGCGAAAGCATCCGGCACAACCGCCCCCAGGCAGCGCGGTCGCGCGGCAGAACGATCAGGGAAAAACCATCCTCCAGCACCAGCCGCGCCGCCGGTATCAGGCGCGGCACATTCAGGATTGCGGCCGAGCGAACGTCGGCGGTCATATCCTGCGGCCGGGGTGGGCCGACCTCGGCTGCCCCCTGCCGCAGCCGCACCCAGCGCGCCACCTCGCGCAGTTCGACATGCGCCCGCACGATGCCGGCAACCGAATTTTCATCGGCAATGGCCAGCGCCGGCATCCCCATCAGTGCCGCCAGATCGGCATATTCCTCGGGGTGCGCGGCGCCGCACAGAAAGGTGAAATTCGATGTGATTCCCAGTTCAGAAAATGCCATACCGGGCAGTATATTCACCTTTTGTTCTGCGCGCGAGTCCAAACGATACCGCAG
>CAZWXK010000025.1:29154-32878 GCA_964637875.1 uncultured Rhodobacter sp. | reverse complement strand
CCCTTGCCGCGCGGCGCCGCCCCCCTTACCCTCGCCCCGTTCATTCAGCCAGAGGACAGACCGACATGACCGAAAACCCCAGCTACGGTTTCGACACGCTTCAGGTTCACGCAGGCGCACGGCCCGATCCGGCCACCGGCGCACGCCAGACCCCGATCTATCAGACCACCGCCTATGTGTTCCGCGATGCCGACCACGCGGCGGCGCTGTTCAACCTGCAAGAGGTCGGCTACATCTATTCCCGCCTGACCAACCCCACGGTCGCGGTGCTGCAGGAACGAATCGCCACCCTCGAGGGCGGTATCGGGGCGGTCTGCTGCTCGTCCGGTCATGCGGCCCAGATCATGGCCCTGTTTCCGCTGATGGGGCCGGGGTTGAATGTGGTGGTTTCCACCCGTCTGTATGGCGGTACGGTGACGCAGTTCAGCCACACGATCAGGCGTTTCGGCTGGGAGGCGAAATTCGTCGATTTCGACGATCTCGACGCCGTGCGCGCGGCCATCGACGACAACACCCGTGCGGTGTTCTGCGAATCCATTGCCAACCCCGGCGGCTATATCACCGATCTCGACGCCATTGCCGGCATTGCCGATGCCGCTGGCCTGCCGCTGATCGTCGACAACACATCGGCCACGCCCTATCTGTGCCGCCCCATCGAACATGGCGCGACGCTGGTGGTGCATTCGGTCACCAAATACCTGACCGGCAATGGCACGGTGATGGGCGGCGCGGTGGTCGATTCGGGGCGTTTCGACTGGTCGGCCAGCGACCGGTTTCCGTCGCTCTCGGCGCCCGAGCCCGCCTATCACGGGCTGAAATTCCACGAAACCTTTGGCAATCTCGCCTTTACCTTTCACGGCATCGCCATCGGCCTGCGCGACCTCGGCATGACCATGAATCCGCAGGCCGCGCATTACGCGCTGATGGGGATCGAAACCCTCAGCCTGCGCATGGAAAAACATGTCGCCAACGCCAAAAGGGTGGCCGCCTGGCTGGAACAGGACCCGCGCGTCGAATACGTCACCTATGCGGGGCTGGAATCCTCGCCATATTTCGACCGGGTCGACCGCATCTGCCCGAAAGGCGCGGGCGCGTTGTTCACGGTGGCGATCAGGGGCGGCTATGAGGCCTGCGTGCGGCTGGTCGATTCGCTGGAGCTGTTCAGCCATGTCGCCAATCTGGGCGATACGCGTTCGCTGGTGATCCACGCGGCCTCGACCACGCATCGCCAGCTGACCGAGGAACAGCAGGTCGCGGCAGGGGCGGCGCCGAATGTGGTGCGGTTCTCGATCGGGATCGAGGATGCCGACGACCTGATCCGCGATCTGGACCAGGCGCTGGCCAAGGCGGTCGGCTGAAGCCCGGGCGGTCGGCCGGGCCCGGTTGCGCGCAGCCCGGGGTTTGGTGCCTATTGCAGGGCAAAGCGCATGATGACCGCGGCGCGCAGCGCGATCCGGCCCTCGGCGATGGGGGGTGCGCCGGATGCGCGCGCCGACATCGCCAGCCCGATCGCGCCATCGCGCCCCGCTCCGGGTTCGGACAACGACAGGATCGGGCCCAGCCGTCGGCCCGCGGCCCTGGCATAGAGCCGGGCCTTGCGCATCGCGTCGCGCACCGCCCGGCGCCGGGCCTCGTCCCGCAGCGCGCGGGCGTCGGCAATGTCGAAACGCATGTTGCGGATACGGTTGGCGCCCGATTGCGACAGCCCGTCCAGAACCGTGCCCAGCATGTCCATCCTGCGCAACGTGACCCTGACCGTGTTGACGGCGTTGAACCCGGTGATCGACAGGGGCTTGTCATAGGGTTTCGCGCGGTTTTCCCAGATCGGCTGCAACGAGAATTGCGCGGTCTGGATGTCGCCGGGCCCAACGCCACGGGCCCTGAGCAGGTCCAGGATCTCGCGCATCCTGGCGGCGTTGAGGCGCATGGCCTGGTCGGCGGTCGGGGCGCCGGTCTCGACCCCGACCGAAATCGTCACGATATCCGGCCTCGCGCTGACCTCTCCTTCGCCGCGAATCGTCAGCGTGGCCCCCGGAACGGACGCGTCTGGGACGCGATTTTCCGGCGCGGCGGCTGCCTGCGGGGCTGCGGTGCCGTCCGTTCCCGGCCCGCTCCATGTGACGGTCTGGGCAAGAGCGGGCGCAAGAGCAGGCGCAATGGTCAGCAGAATGACGGCGGGCAACTGGCGAAACATGGCAGGGAACATGGCGCTTTCCTTTCGGGCGATTGCCGTGTGGCATTCCTCGTGGCGGCAGGCTATGTCGGCGGGCATGCCGGGGGCAAGCCCCGTTGCCGCGCGGGGCGGGATTGCCGCGGACAATGGGGCAACCGGGCGGGGCAACCGGGCGGGGCAACCGGGCGGCCGAACTGGCCGGGTGGCGGATTTCTGCTATAATTCGCGCAGCAATGTCGGGACGACTCCCTTTGCGCGCCGGAACTTGATAGACGGGTGGCATGAAACCGAATTTCGCCCTCAACATGACCCATGAAGGGATCGAGCTGCTGCATCGCGCCCCGCGCGGCGGCTGGACCAGCCTGGGCGCGGTCAAGCTGGACGACCCCGACTTTCGCGAAAACCTGTCCTTCCTGCGCCGTACGGCGGCAGGGCTGGAAGGCAAGGGATTCTGTTCCAGGCTGATTCTGCCGCTGTCCGAGATCCTCTATCTGGACGTGACCGCCCCCGGCCCCGGCGAGACCGAGCGCCGCGCCCAGATCATGGCCGCCCTCGAAGGGCAGACCCCATATGACGTGGCCGATCTGACCTTTGACTGGACCGGCAGCGGCGAGGTGGTGCGGGTCGCGGTCGTTGCCAACGAGACGCTGGACGAGGCCGAGGTCTTTGCCGTCGAGCACCGTTTCAACCCGGTCAGCTTTGTCGGAACCCCCGATCCCGACGCCAAGCCCGACCCCGAATCGGGGGCGTGGGAGCCCTTTTTCGGGCGGACGGATTTCTCCTATACCATCATCGACGCCGATGAAGATCTGCGCGACGATCCCCGACCGGTGGATGGACAGGGGCACGGGCATGGGCGCGCGCGCGGGCAAGGGGCTGCGATGTCCGCCGCGCCGGCGCCGTCGGTCGAGGAGGGCGACAACATCTTTGCCAGCGCGGTCGGGGGCGACAGGCCACCGGATGAGGGCGACGCCGCGGCAGGCGCGGGCGAAAACATGTTTCGCGACCCGGGCGACCCGCACGGGGGGACTCACGGGGGGACTGCCGCAAATTCGTCGGCGGGCCAGCCCGATGGGCAGTCTGCGGTCCCGCCCGCCCGCAATCCAGGACCCGATACGGGGCCGGGCGAACCGCTCTTTTCCCGCAGCCGGGGCGCGGCGGGTGGTGCCAGGGATCGGGCATCGGACGGGGCCGCGGTCGATCCCGTGCCGACCTTTGCCAGCCGCCGTCAGGGCGGCAGCGGCGCCGAGCGCGCGGGCAGGCGTCCGCTGGACCGGGTGCCGCACCGCATCGCAATTCTTTCCGTGACCGAAGACGCCGCCGCGCGGGCCGCACAGACCGGTCCGAGTCCGACCCAAGGGGGCGATGACGGCGCAACCCCCGATGTCGGCCCCGATGCCGGCCCCATGACCGGGCCTGAAACCGGCGCCCGGGATGCCGCCGGGGGCGACTCGTCGTCAGGTGGTGGTGCCGGCAAGACCGTGCCGCCAGGCCCGCGCCCCCCCGCCCCCGCTGACACCCCCGCCGATAACCCTGCCGATAACCCTGCCG
>CAZWXK010000025.1:23931-29054 GCA_964637875.1 uncultured Rhodobacter sp. | reverse complement strand
ACAGCTGGCGAAACCGGCGGCGCGCCGGCAGCGGCTCCGACCATCCCCGTAACCCGCCTGTCGCCGCAGGAACTGGCCGATATCCGCGCTGCGGGTCTGCCCCCGCCCACCCCGGAGGAACTGGCCGAAGGCGCCGAGGCCGCTGCCATGACGCCCGAGGAACTGCAGGCCGCCTGGCGCCGGACCGGCGCCTTGCAGGGCGTGCGCGCGCCCGTTGCTCCGCCCGCCAACCCCGAGCGCGGCGATATCTATGTGGCGGCGATCGACCGCGATCTCGAGGCCAATGATGCGATCATCCTGCCTGATTTCAGCCGGGGCGCGGGCGATTTCGAACCGGCGCCGGTTCCGCCGCCGCCGCCGCCCGGCACCGCCTTTGATCTGGCGCCGAACGGGCTGGTCAGGCCCACTGCCGCGGGCGCGCTCAACCCCGACGGCATCCTGATCTATGCGGGCAAGCCGAAACTTGCCCCCCCATCCCGGCCCAGACTTGCGCGGGCGGATCTGCCCGATCCGCTGCGCCGGGTCCTGCCGCGGCCACGACCGGCGGGGCTGAAGACAGTCGAGGACGCGATTTTCGCGCAAGCTCGGCTGAGCATTGCCAAGCTGCGCAAGTATCGCCCGCGCGCCCGCCCGGTGTCGGCCCAGGAAGCCATCCAGAAAGCCATCGCCGCGGCCACCGGCCCGGGCGCGTCGCAGCTGGCGGTGCTGACCTCGTTCAAGCCACCGCGCCGGCCCGCCGGATTTTCGGGCATCGTCAGGAAGGCGCGCGTCAGGCTGGCATCGACCCGGCCCGCCGAAACACCGGCAGCGGTCTTGCGCACCGGGCGCGCCGGGCGGCCGGGTGCCATGCCAGCGGCGAATCCGACCGTGGCCAAACATTCTACCCTGCGAGGAGCGATCAACTTGAACCAGCTCAATCTGATCGGTGTCTATGGCACCAGTGACCGCCGCAGCGCCCTGTTGCGTCTGCCCGGCGGGCGCTATGTCAAGGTGCGGCGCGGCAGCAGGGTTGCGGGGGGACAGGTCGCCGCGATCGGGCGCGATTTCATCCGCTATGTCAAGAACGGGCGAAACCGGATGCTGAAGATCCCGTCGCGCCCATGAGGGTGTGTCCAGCGCCGCCCTGTTTGCGTTTCTGAGATGCAGCCCCTGTTGCAGCCCCTGTTGCAGCCTGCATGACAACGGCTGCTGCCGGGGTGCAACAGGTCTGTCCGGGGCAGGTTGCGCACGTTTGTGTGATCGGCGGACTTGACTTCGATCAAGGTTGGTCAGCCAATGTCGCGCCATCCTGCCCGCGATCCCGGCCCCGTTGTGCGGCTGCCTCTGCCCGGAAGGGCCGGCGCAGGAGGGGCGGTCCGACATGCAACAAGAGGGAACCCCATGAAAACATTCTTGACGAGGCTGCTGGGCGAGGGCTTTCGCGTCTTTTTCCTGATGGCCGGTCTCTATGGTCTGGTCGCCATGCTGGCCTGGGAGGGATGGCTGGACACCGGCGCCCTGGGGCCGGTCGCGCCGGCGGTGGTGCCGTCATTCTGGCACGCCCATGAAATGATATTCGGCTATGCCACCGCGGCGATGGGCGGGTTCTTTCTGACGGCGGTACCCAACTGGACGGGCGCACCGGCGGCGCGGCACATCTTTATCGGCACGGCCGCAGCGATCTGGCTGGCCGGGCGCGTCGCGATGTGGTTTGCAGGCGATGTTTCGCCGCTGGTGATTGCCGTGATCGACCTGGCCTTTCTGCCGGTTCTGGCGATCAAGATTGCCAGCCAGCTGATCCGCCGCCCCAAGCCGCAGAACATGATGTTCCTGGGTCTGCTGGCGCTGATCTGGGTGGGCAATCTTCTGGTGCATCTGCAATGGCTGGGGGTGACATCGGACAGCATCCAGGCAGGCCTGCGCGGGGGGCTGCTGGGGCTGATCTCGATGATCACGGTGCTCGGGGGGCGCGTGACCCCGGCATTCACCCGCAATGCCATGAACCGTGCCGGCGCCCGCCCCGAGGAGTTTCCGTTTTCCCGCCGCCCTGTCGAGGTTGCCGCAATCGGCGGGACGATCCTGCTGACCGTCCTGATCCTGTTTGCGGCCCCCGGTATCGTGCTGGGGCCGATCGCGATCATCGCGGGGCTGGCCCAGTTCCTGCGCCTTGTCGGCTGGCGAACGCGCTGGGCGCTGCGTCAGCCGATCCTGTGGTCGCTGCATCTGGGCATGGCCATGCTGGGGCTGGGCGAGGTGCTGCTGGGCCTTGCCTATCTGGGGCTGGGCGACGAGGTGGCCGCGCTGCACATCCTGGGGATCGGGGCCGTTGGCGGCATGACCATCGCGGTGATGAGCCGCGCCGCCCTGGGCCATAGCGGGCGTGCGCTGGTCGCGCCGCGCCCGATGGTGTGGGGATATGCGTTGATGGCGCTTGCCGCGCTCACCCGGTGGTCGGCGCCGGTTCTGTTTTCAGACAGCTATATCCCCGTGCTGTTGCTGTCAGGCGCGCTGTGGATTGCGGCCCTTGTCCTGTTCCTGGTGGCGATCGGCCCGGCCTTGACCGGACCGCGCCTGCCCCGCATGCCATAGAACATGTCACCCCGGATCGGATTCGCCTGTGTTCCGAACCGATGGCGTGCGCCCGCCATGGGGGCGGGCGGGCGCATGCCCGGGCCGCTGCGCGACCCGGGCCAGGAGAATTCGATCAAACGCGACATGCTCCAACCTCTTGATTCCGCATGTCTGAGGAGCTCAAAACCGGTTCCCACTTTTGAGCGACATGCTCTAGGGGCGGGGCCGGACAGGGTGTTGGCGGCAGGTGATGGCGGGCCGGTCGCGGCGGCCCAGCCTGCGGAAACGGGCGCCGAAACGGGCCGTGAGGCCGCCGTGGGGTCTGGGCCGGGAAACCGAGGCCGCAAATCAGGTGTTGAACAGGAAATGCATCACGTCGCCGTCCTGCACCTCGTAGGATTTGCCCTCGATGCGCATCTTGCCGGCCTCTTTCGCGCCCTGTTCGCCGCCATATTTCACGAAATCATCATATGCGATCGTCTCGGCCCGGATGAAACCGCGTTCGAAGTCACCATGGATGACCCCGGCGGCCTGGGGCGCCAGCGTGCCCTTGCGGATGGTCCAGGCGCGCGCCTCTTTCGGGCCGACGGTGAAATAGGTCTGCAGATGCAGCAGCTCGTATCCCGCCCGGATCAGCCGGTCGAGCCCGGCTTCCTCCAGCCCCATTTCCGTCAGAAATGCCTCGGCCTCGTCCGCCTCCAGCTGGCTGATTTCCTCTTCGATGGCGGCCGAGATGACGACGCTGGCCGCACCCTGTCGGGCGGCCATTTCGGCCACGCGGGCGGAATGTTCGTTACCGCTGGCGGCGCTTTCCTCGTCCACGTTGCAGACAAACAGCACCGGCTTGGCCGTCAGCAGTTGCAGCATCTTCCAGTTCTTGTGCTCGTCATCCGAGATCTCGACACTGCGGGCGGGCCGTCCATCCTCCAGCGCCGCAAGCGCACGGCGCAGCAGCATGTCCTGTTCGATCGCCTCCTTGTCGCCGCCCTTGATCTTGCGCGACAGGTTCTGCAGGCGCTTTTCGATGCTTTCCATGTCGGCCAGCATCAGCTCGGTCTCGATCACCTCGGCGTCGGCAATCGGATCGACCCGGCCCTCGACATGGGTGACATCGCCATCCTCGAAACAGCGCAGCACATGGGCAATGGCGTCGCATTCGCGGATATTGGCCAGAAACTGGTTGCCCAGCCCCTCGCCCTTGCTCGCGCCCTTTACCAGCCCCGCGATATCGACGAATGTCATGCGCGTCGGAATGATCTTTTGCGACCCCGCGATCCCGGCCAATTTCTCCAGCCGCGGATCGGGAACCGAGACCTCGCCCACATTGGGCTCGATCGTGCAAAAGGGGAAATTCGCCGCCTGCGCCGCCGCCGTGCGGGTCAGCGCGTTGAACAGTGTTGACTTGCCCACATTCGGCAATCCAACGATCCCGGTCTTGAACCCCATGATGCACCTCTGATCCGATTGAACGGGCGCATCTATGGGCTGGCGCCCCGCTGCGTCAAGGTGATCCGGCGCAAAAGCGGCCAAATGCCATTGATTTTGTCGGCCTGCTGCCCCAAACCGGCAGGAAACAGCAACAGGGGTGCCGGTATGACCAGAATCGACGCGAAATTTGCCGAACTGCGCAAGGCGGGAAAAAAGGCCTTTGTCACCTATGTGATGGCGGGCGATCCGGATTTCGACACATCCCTTTCGGTGCTGCGCGGCCTGCCTGCCGCCGGTGCCGACATCATCGAGCTGGGCCTGCCATTCACCGACCCGATGGCCGATGGCCCCACGATCCAGCTGGCCGGCCAGCGGGCGCTTGCCGCGGGCATGACGCTCAAGCGCACGCTGGAACTGGCGCGGCGCTTTCGTGAAACCGATGATACGACCCCGATCGTGCTGATGGGATATTACAACCCGATCTACAATCACGGGGTCGAGAAATTCCTGCGCGATGCAGGCGACGCCGGCATCGACGCGCTGATCGTCGTCGATCTCCCCCCGGAAGAGGACGACGAGCTGTGCATTCCCGCGCAGCGGGCCGGGCTGAACTTCATCCGTCTGGCAACCCCGACCACCGATGACGCGCGCCTGCCCAGGGTGCTGCAGAACACCTCGGGATTTCTGTATTACGTCTCGATCACCGGCATCACCGGCGCGGCCGAGGCCAATGCCGCGGCAGTCGCCCCCGAGGTCGCCCGCATCAAGGCCGCGACCGACATTCCCGTTTGCGTGGGCTTCGGCATCAAGACACCCAGGGCCGCGCGCGCCATTGCCGGCGTTGCCGATGGCGTGGTGGTGGGCTCGGCCATTGTCGATCTCATGGGCAAGGGGCGATCGCCCGATGATGTGCTGGATTTCGTGCGCAGCCTTGCCGAGGGCGCCCATGGCGCGTGATTGCCGCATCTCCCGCTGCCCCGAGGGCACAGGGGAATGACCGCCCGCCTGATCAGGAATGCCGCGGCGGTCGTCACCATGAACCCCGCGCGGGACGAGATCACGCATGCCGACATCCTGATCCGTGCCGGCAGGATTGCGGCCATCGGCCGTGATCTGTTCGCCCAGGGGGCCGACCAGGGGGCCGA
>CAZWXK010000025.1:0-23831 GCA_964637875.1 uncultured Rhodobacter sp. | reverse complement strand
GGATTGCGGCCATCGGCCGTGATCTGTTCGCCCAGGGGGCCGACCAGGGGGCCGACCAGGGGGCCGACCAGGGGGCCGAGGTGATCGATGCAACCGGCTGCGTGGTCACGCCGGGCCTCGTCAACACCCACCACCACCTGTACCAGACCATGACCCGCGCCGTGCCCGGCGGGCAGGATGCGCTGCTGTTCGGCTGGCTGAAAACCCTTTACCCGATCTGGGCGCGCATGGGCCCGGATGAAATCTTCGCCTCGGCCCGGATCGGGCTGGCCGAGCTGGCGCTTTCGGGCTGTTCGCTGACCTCGGACCACCTCTATATCTACCCCGACGGCAGCCGTCTGGACGACACCATCCACGCCGCCCGCGAAATCGGCCTGCGCTTTCATGCAACCCGCGGCGCCATGTCGATCGGCGAAAGCGCGGGCGGCCTGCCACCCGATTCCCTGGTCGAGGACGAGGAAAGCATCCTGAACGACTGCATCCGCGTGATCGATGCCTTCCACGATGCCGCCCCCGGCGCCATGACCCGCATCGCCATCGCCCCCTGCTCGCCCTTTTCGGTCAGCCGCGACCTCATGCGTCAGGCCGCGCTGCTGGCGCGCGACAAGGGGGTCATGCTGCACACCCATCTGGCCGAAAATGACGAGGATGTTTCCTGGTCCCTTGAAAAATTCGGCTGTCGGCCCGGCCAGTATGCACAGGATCTGGGCTGGACCGGCGATGATGTCTGGCACGCCCATTGCGTCAAGCTGGACAAGGCCGAAATCGACCTGTTCGCGCGCACCCGTACCGGCGTCGCCCATTGTCCCTGCTCCAACTGCCGTCTCGGCAGCGGTATCGCGCCGGTGCGTCAGATGCGCGATGCCGGGGTCGATGTCGGCCTTGGCGTGGATGACTCGGCCAGCAATGACGCGGGCGACCTGATCTCCGAGGCCCGCCAGCTGATGCTGTTGCAGCGGGTTGCCAATGGCGCCGATGCCATGAGCGCGCGCGAGGCCCTCGAAATCGCCACGCTGGGCGGCGCGCGCGTACTGGGGCGCGAGGATTGCGGCAGTATCGAGGTCGGCAAACGCGCCGACATCGCCATCTGGGACATGAGCGCCATCAACAACGCCGGTTCATGGGACATGGTCGCCGCCCTTGTCCTGTGCGGCCCGCAGCGCGTGCGCGACCTGCTGGTCGAGGGCCGGCGCGTGGTCGCCGACGGCCGGCTGACCACCATCGACCTGCCGCGTGCCATCGAACGCCACAACCGACTCGCCCGCGCGCTGGCATCCTGATTTCTTCTTTGCCCAAATACGCTCGCCGAAGGCACGCAAGGCCCGCTTGCGGGGCTTGCGTCCCCGTCCGCCGCGTCAGCCCGGCACAACCTCGCGCCCGTTCACCCAGACGGCCCGCACCGCGCGGTCGTCGCCCATCATGATGGTGGGAAACAGCGCCTCCCAGAAATCCTCCGCCCGCGCCACCCTTTGCGCGATCGCCGGGGTCGAGGCCAGATCGATCACCACCAGATCGGCCTCCATGCCCGGCGCGATATTGCCAATGTGGTCCTGCATGTGCATGGCCCGCGCGCTGCCGGCGGTTGCCAGCCACCATAGCTGGGCCGGGTGCAGGGCGGTGCCGCGCAGCTGGCCGATCTCATAGGCGGCGGCCATGGTGCGCAGCATCGAAAAGCTCGACCCCCCGCCGGTATCGGTGGCCAGCCCGACGACATGGCCCGCGCCCCTCAGCCCCGCCATGTCGAACAGGCCCGAGCCGATGAATGTATTCGATGTCGGGCAATGTACCACTGCCGCGCCGCTCTCAAGCAGGCGATCGCGTTCGCGTGGCTCCAGATGGATCGCATGGCCGAACAGGGCGCGCGCGCCAAGCAGGCCGAAACGTTCATATGTGTCCAGATAGTCGCGCGCATCCGGGAACAACGCGCGCACCCATTCGATTTCGGGGATCTGTTCCGACAGATGGGTCTGCATCAGGCAGTCGGGATGGTCGGCCCACAACGCCCCCAGCGCCTGCAACTGATCGGGCGTCGAGGTCGGCGAAAAACGTGGCGTGATCGCATAGGTCAGCCGCGCGCGCCCGTGCCAGCGCTCGATCAATGCCTTGCTGTCGTCATGGGCGCTGCGCGCGTCATCCCGCAGCCCCCCTGGCGCGTTGCGGTCCATGCAGGTCTTGCCGGCGGCCACGCGCATGTTGCGCCTGAGCGCCTGTTCGAAAAACGCATCGACACTGGCCGGGTGGATGGTTGCGAAACTGCACATGCTGGTGGTGCCGTGTGCCAGGGCCAGGTCGAAATAGGTCCGGGCGATTTCGGCGGACACATCCGGGTCGGCAAGGCGCATTTCCTCGGGGAAGGTATAGGTATTCAGCCAGTCGATCAGCTGCTTGCCCCAGCTGGCGATGATGCCGGTCTGCGGGTAATGCACATGGGCGTCGACGAACCCGGCGCTGATCAGGGCATTGCCGTAATTCACGACCCGTGCCCGCGGGTGGGCAGCGCGCAGCCTGTCGGCCGGCCCGACATCGCGGATCACGCCGTCGCCGAGCAGGACCGCCCCGCGTTCTTCATGTCTGGCAGCGTCGCCTGGCGGCGCCTCGAAGGGATCGCCTGAAAAACACAGGACCTGCCCGAGAAGAAGTTTGCCGGAATCGCCCATCTTGTCCTGAAATCCGCATTTGCCGACCCCCAGCTATAAGGTCTTGTGCGATTTCGGTAAAGCGGCGGCATCCTCGGGACGCGGGGAAAATGCCCTGTCCCTCGTGATGGGCATGGGCTACATTGCCGTGGGTTCACCCGGGGAAGGCGCCTTTCATGTATGATCTGAACATCGAGCAGCAGGAAAGCGGCGAAAACGCCTATGTTCTGGATTCGTCCACCGTGGACGAGATCCTGGATGTGGTCGAGCGGGGCGACCGGGCGCGGTTGCTGGAACTTCTCGAACCGCTCCATGCCGCCGACATTGCCGACCTTCTTGAACAGATCAGCCGCAGCGACCGCAAGGCCCTGCTGAGGTTGTGGGCCCGCGACCTCGATGGCGAGGTGCTGTCGGAACTGTCCGAAGGCGTGCGCGACGAGGTGATCGAGTTCCTGCCCGACGACGTGCTGGCCGACGCCGTGCGCGAGCTGGAAACCGACGATGTCGTGGACATCATCGAGGATCTGGAGGAACCCCAGCAGGAGGTCGTGCTTGACGCGCTGGAAGATGCCGACCGTCTGGCGGTCGAGCAGGCCCTGCAATACCCCGAGGAAACCGCCGGCCGCCTCATGCAGCGCGAGGTGGTGCTGGCGCCCGAACACTGGACCGTGGGCCAGGCCATCGACTGGCTGCGCAAGGCCGAGGATCTGCCCGAACAGTTCTATCATGTGGTGGTGGTCGATCCACGCATGCACCCGGTGGGGCAGGTCTCGCTGGGCCGGCTCATGGCCTCGAAACGCGATGTGCCGCTGAGCAGGATCATGGACGAGGATTTCATCAAGATCCCCGTCCTGCAAAGCGAAGAAGACGTCGCCTATGCCTTCAACCAGTATCACATGGTGTCGGCGCCGGTGGTGGATTCGGACGATCGTCTGGTCGGTGTCATCACCATCGACGACGCCATGTCGGTGCTGGAAGAACACGCCGAAGAGGACATCATGCGCCTTGCCGGCCTGGGCGATGAAAGCCTCACCGACAAGGTGCTGCCGATCACGCGCCAGCGTTTTCCGTGGCTGGCGGCAAATCTGGTGACGGCCATCCTTGCATCCCTGGTGATCGCGCAGTTCCAGGATACCATCCAGGCCATTGTCGCGCTGGCGGTGCTGGCGCCGATCGTGGCCTCGATGGGTGGCAATGCCGGCACCCAGAGCCTGACCGTGGCCGTGCGCGCCCTGGCAACCAAGGACCTCACCGGTTCGAATGTCTGGCGGGTGATCCGGCGCGAGGCGCTGGTGGGGTTGTTCAACGGGCTGATCTTTGCCCTGATCATCGGCATCATCGGAATGTTCTGGTTCGACAGCCCGATGCTGGGCATCGTTCTGGCGCTGGCAGTGATCGCCAATCTTTTCGTGGCCGGGCTTGCCGGAATCATGATCCCGATCGGCCTTGAAAAGCTGGGGGTCGATCCCGCGCTGGCCTCGGGTACCTTCGTGACGACGGTGACCGACGTGATCGGCTTTTTCGCCTTTCTCGGGCTGGCGCGCTGGCTGTTGATGTAGCTGGCTGCCCGCCCAGGTGCCTGGCTCCCGACCGATTGCCGCATGGATGTCATCGCAGCTTTCCAGCCATGGGAAAAACCGTTACCATTGATCTCTGCGTATGCCGGCCAATCGACACCATCAAGCGGGGCAGCTTCGTGACATTGACCAGAACAGGGAAACGCAAGGCGGCGCAGGATCGCAAGGCCGAGATCTTGCGCACCGCGCTGGATCTGGCCTTTGATGTCGGTCCCGACATGGTGACGACCGGGATGATCGCCAGCAGGATGGGCCTGACCCAGCCGTCGATCTACAAGCATTTTTCCAGCAAGGAGGACATCTGGATCCAGGTTGCCGAATTCCTGACCCGCCAGATTTCCGAAAACCTTGCGCGTTGCCGCGAGGGCACGCTGGCGCCGGATGCCCGGTTGCGCATGCAGGTCGCCGATCATCTGGACCTGATCGCACGCCACCCCGCGCTGCCCGAAATCATGGTCCTGCGCGACCTGCACAAGGGCCATGCCGCGCTGCGCGAACGGATCATGGGCAACATGACCGCGTTCCACGCCGTGCTTGTCGCCAATTTTCGCGCGGCCCAGGAGAAAGGCATCTTTCGTCGGCAGATCGACGCCCCGGATGCTGCGAGCCTGCTGCTGGGGGTGATCCAGAGTCTGGTTCTGAGGATGATGCTGACACGCGACCCCGCGATCCTGCGGCGGGACGGGATGCGGTTGCTGGATCTGCAACTGTCATGTTTTGCCCGCGATGGCGGGCCCGACGGGGGCCGGGGCTGAAGGCCGCCGGCCCGGTTTCCCCGATTCCCCCGATATCCATGTATCCGTCCATGCACCCGTCGATGCCCCGGCCACGGGCGCGTCCTGCCGGTCTGGCGGGTGCAGGGTGAAATCGCGGCCCTGCCGGCACAGTTTCCAGCCGCGCGGCGGCTGCATCCGGGCACGCCTGCGTTCCAGGCGCCAGCATGCCGTTTCGGCGGGCGGGGTCGTGTCGGGTCTCGGGCTGCCGGCTGTCGGGGCGGTCGGGACAAGGGGCATCGGGGCCATGTGCCAGCGGCTTTCCACCCCCGGCGCGCCGCCCGCGCCTGCCAGCAGGATAACACCCAGCGGTGCCGGATCATCCGGTGCTTTTCCCCGGGCACCCGCGCGGGCGGCCAGATGCAATCGCCTCACCGGGGTCAGGTCGGGGATGGCGGGCAGTTCGCAGATCACCAGCGGAACGATGCCCGCGCGCAGGATTTCCTCCATCGACCACAGCAGATCAAGGTCACGCCTGGGCGTGACAAAGGTAAAGCGCCCCGGAAAGGCCCCCCCGGCATCACCCCCGACATCACCCCCGGCATCACCCCCGCCCAGCCCGGCCAGAGCATCGCCGTGAAGGCGTTCGACCTGGCGCGCGGGGCGCAGCCAGAATACCGGCCCATCCATGGCGCGCGCCAGAATCACCGCCAGCATCCGGCGCGAGAAACCGCAGAATTCATGCAGACGGCCCGATGTCAGGTGCAAACCGGGCAGAAATGCGATTTCGCGCCCGATGGGGGGTGAAAAAGATGCAAGCAGATGATTCTTCATGGGGAAAACATGACATGTTCTTGTTGTGTTCTCAATGCTTTCCTTTGGGGGAAGGTTCGTTCCCCCGCCTTGCGGTTGATTGGCAACACGAAAAATGCACAAATTCATATACGATAAACAAAAACCATCACCACCACAGGGGGGACAAGAACCATGAGGAAAGTTTTCGCCTTTCTTGCAACATCCATCACCATGCTGCTGCTGGCCGGCCAGATCGCCTGGGCCGCGGGGCAGACTCATTTCATTGCCGTCCATGTGGACAGCAATGATCCCAAGGTGCAGAACCTTGCCCTGAACAATGTTCAGAACATCACCAGATACTGGGAGTCCAAGGGCGACAAGGTCGTGATCGAGGTGGTCGCCTATGGCCCGGGTCTGACCATGCTGATCCCCGGCAAGAGCAAGGTCGAGGATCGTGTCGTCACCATGTCGCTGGCCATGGACAACCTCACCTTTTCGGCCTGTGCCAACACGCGGCGCAACATGGCGGCCAGGCTGGGCCATGAAATTCCGATCATGGAAGAGGCCCGCGTGGTGCCCTCGGGTGTCGTGCGTCTGGTCGAGCTTCAGGAAAAGGGGTACGCCTATATCAGGCCCTGATCCTCGGGCGCGGGCGGCAGAGGGGCAGGCGGGGGGGCAGGCGGGCCCGCCGCCGGTGTCGGCCCGTCCGGGCAGGACGCCCCCCGCAGCGCCTGCCGACCGCCCGCCGACCACCTGCCGACCGCCCCCATCGGGGGCGTTCCTGTTTCGTGATGCCGCGAACGCGCCGCGGGTGTCTTGCAGTTGAATCGCATTGACGCGATTTTCCCCGGCTCTCCCTTGCCCCCGTTTACAGGCCCTTAATGTCGACCGCCCACCCTGGCCATGTGGGGGCGTAAGGAACGGGAGCCAGGGGTGGCTGTCTTTACGCATATCTCCACATTGGCGGGGGGGGTGTTCACGCATGATGCCGGGATCTCGGATCTCGAGATCTTTCGCATCAAGGGCACGCTCCGCCTGTATTCGGCGTCATTCGCAGATGGCGGGCTGATGGCCCTTGCGCCCCTGCCGGGGCAGGCGGCCGCGCTGGTCGATACCCTGGACTATGCCCCCGGTGCGGGCAGCTGGGGGGTATCGGCACTGGCGCGTGCGCATTTCGCAAGAACGGGCGATTTCCTGCTGCCCGCCGGGCGGCTGGATTCCGTCACGGCGGTCTATGGGCTGGGCATCGATGGCAGCTTCGGGCCGCGCAGCGGAAGCGCCGCCTCGGCGCCCTCGGCCAGCCTGGGATATTTCGGGCAGATCGAGGCGTTCAGGTCAGGCCCCGCGCATCTGGTGGCAACGGCACGATCCGACAGCCCGGGGCTGGACCTGTTTCGCATGCATGCGGATGGCAGCCTGTCGCTGAAAACCCATGTCGCCGATACCCCGTCGATTCCGCTGGGCGATGTCGCCGACATGGCAAGCCTGCGCCTCGGACAGCGGTCATACCTGTTTGCGGCCTCGTCGCTGGATGCGGGCATCGCCAGTTTCAGGGTCGGCAAGGCGGGAAAGGCATATCTCAGGGATGTGGTCCTGCCCGGTGACGGCGGCGGTTTCTCGTTGCCGACAACGCTGGAGACGGCAACCGTGCAGCATCGCAAGTTCCTGCTGATGGGGGCCGCGGGAAGCAGTTCGATCAGCGTGTTCAAGGTGTCGGCCAAGGGGATGTTGAAAGAGACCGATTACCGGCTTGACGATCTGAATACCCGATTTTCCCATGTCGGCGCGCTCGACAGCTTCAACTACAAGGGGCATGCCTATGTCCTGGCGGGTGGCGCCGATGACGGGCTGACCCTGTTCGAGCTGAACCCGGACGGCACGCTGTTCACCCTGCAGAGCCTGGCCGACCAGCCGGGGATGAGCCTGCGCAATGTCCAGGCGATCGCAACCGCCGTGATGGGCCCGGAAATCCAGGTCTTTGCCGCCGGAAGCGGCACCCCCGGCATTACCCAGCTGTCGCTGGATCTGGGCGCGGTGGGCAGCATCATCCGGGGAACCGGGGGCCGCGATACCCTGACGGGCACGGCGCTGGACGACAACATCTTCGGCGGGGGCGGGCGCGATCATCTGGATGGCGGCGCGGGCAACGATCGCCTCAGCGACGGCGCCGGGCGCGATGTGCTGACCGGCGGGCCGGGGCAGGACGTGTTCATCTTCAGGCAGGATGGCAAGACCGACAAGATCACCGATTTCACCTTTGGCGAGGATCGGATCGATCTGTCGGGTTATCCGATGGTTCACGACATCAGCGCCCTGCAGATCGTGGACAAGCCATGGGGATATGTCATCCACGTCAATGGCGAGGCGCTGAAGGTGGAGCTGGTGCCGTCCCAACTGGGTCAGGTGCATCACTTTACCATGGATGATTTCATTTTCTGACGCGCCGGGGCAATTTGCACCATGTCCCTGCGGGATTTCGCTGGAAGCCGGTGCGATCCGATGATTCTCGACGGGCTCTGGACAGAACGGTCATTTTCTGCCCGACTGGGCTGGAACCCGCATATGGGAGGGATTCATGCCGAAACAGGTAATCAGGGACGGGGGCAGGGGCGGTGCGGCTGCGGCCGTTTTCGACCATGTCATCATCGGGGGCGGCTCGGCCGGCTGCGTGATGGCCGCGCGGCTGAGCGAGGATCCCGGGGTCAAGGTCTGCCTGATCGAGGCTGGCGGTGGCGGCAGATCCATCCTGACCCGCGCCCCGGCAGCGGCCGTGATCACCCTGCCGGGGCGGCCGAAAATCAACAACTGGGCCTTTGAAACCGTGCCGCAGCCGGGGCTGAACGGGCGGCGCGGGTATCAGCCCCGGGGCAAGTCGCTGGGCGGGTCGAGCGCGATCAACGCCATGCTGTATCTGCGCGGCCATCGCGACGATTACGATGGTTGGGCCGCACAGGGCTGCACCGGCTGGGGCTGGGAGGACGTGCTGCCCTGGTTCGTCCGCGCCGAGGCCAACAGCCGGGGCGCCGACGAATTTCACGGCGCGGACGGTCCGCTGCAGGTCACCGACCAGCACGCACCACGCCCGATCTCGCGCGCCTTTGTCAGGGCTCTGGCTGCGGCGCAGATCCCTGAATGCAACGATTTCAACCGTGGCGACAACGAAGGCGCCGGGCTGTTTCAGGTGACCCAGTTCTTTGATGACGCCCGGCGGGGCGAGCGGTGTTCGGCCGCCGCGGCCTGGCTGCACCCGGTCATGAGGCGGCCCAATCTGCGCGTGATCACCCATGCGCATGCGACCCGAATCATCATGGAAGGCCGGCGCGCGGTGGGGGTGCGCTATCGCGACCGGCAAGGCAGTCATGAAATCCGCGCCGGGCGCGAGGTGATCCTGTGCGGCGGCGCCTTCAACTCGCCCCAGTTGCTGCAACTGTCGGGGATCGGCGCGCCCGAGGATCTGAAACCCCATGGGATCGAGGTTGTCCACGCCTTGCCGGGGGTGGGGCAGAACCTTCAGGACCATCTGGATTTCATCCTGGCCTGGAAGACGCGCGACACCGACAATTTCGGCATTTCCCTGCGCGGCGGCGTCAATCTGATCCGCCACATCCTGCGCTGGCGGCGCGACGGGCGCAGCATGATCGCCACCCCCTTTGCCGAGGCCGGAGCGTTCATCCGCAGCAGCCCCGACCTGCCGCGCCCCGACATCCAGCTGCATTTCGTGATCTCGGTGGTCGAGGATCACGCGCGCAAGCTGTATATGGGGCATGGCTATTCCTGCCATGTCTGCGTGCTGCATCCCCATTCGCGCGGCCGCGTCGGGCTGACCGGCGCCGACCCGATGGAAGCGCCCCTGATCGACCCGCAATTCCTGTCGGACGAACGCGATCTTCACGGCCTGATCCGCGGCGCGAAACTGACCCGCGAGATCATGACCGGCCTTGAGATGGCCCGCTGGCGCCACAAGGAGCTGCACACTCATGACAATATGACCGATGCCCAGTGGGAGGCCCATATCCGCGCCCGTGCCGACACCATCTATCACCCGGTTGGCACCTGCCGCATGGGGGTGGATGACATGGCGGTGGTGGATGCACGGCTGCGGGTGCGCGGTATCGACGGGCTGCGCGTGGTCGATGCCTCGGTCATGCCGCTGATCCCCGGCGGCAACACCAATGCCCCCACGATCATGATTGCCGAAAGGGCGGCCGACATGGTGAAGGGGGATGCGCGCGGCTGAAAGGCGGCGGTGGGGGCGCTGCCCCCGTCGCGCGGGCGCGACTCCCCCGGCGTATTTGGACAAAGAAGAAGGGAGGGGGCGGCAGGTCTTGACCGCTGGCGCCGTGGCGGTCATATCCCGATCCCATGACAGACCTCGCCCATATCCGCAATTTTTCCATCGTGGCCCATATCGACCACGGCAAATCCACCCTGGCCGACCGGCTGATCCAGAGCACCGGCACGGTTGCCGAGCGCGACATGGAGGCCCAGTTGCTGGACAGCATGGATATCGAACGCGAGCGCGGCATTACCATCAAGGCGAACACCGTGCGTATCGAATACGATGCGCAGGATGGTCAGCACTATGTGCTGAACCTGATCGATACGCCGGGGCATGTGGATTTCGCCTATGAGGTCAGCCGGAGCATGCGCGCGGTCGAGGGCAGCCTGCTGGTGGTTGACAGCACACAAGGGGTCGAGGCGCAGACGCTGGCCAATGTCTATCAGGCCATCGAGGCCGATCACGAGATCGTTCCGGTTCTGAACAAGATCGACCTGCCCGCGGCCGAGCCCGAGCGCGTGGCCGAGCAGATCGAGGATGTCATCGGCATTGACGCATCCGGTGCGATTCTGGTTTCGGCCAAGACGGGCGAGGGCATCCCCGAGGTGCTGGAAGCGATCGTCAGGCGCCTGCCGCCGCCGAAAGGCGACCGCGACGCGCCGCTCAAGGCGATGCTGGTGGACAGCTGGTACGACGCCTATCTTGGCGTTGTCGTGCTGGTGCGGGTGATCGACGGCGTACTGAAAAAGGGCGACCGTATCCGCATGATGTCGACAAATGCCGTCTACCCGGTCGATCGGGTCGGTGTCTTTCGTCCGCAGATGGAAAATATCGATGCGTTGGGGCCGGGAGAAATCGGTTTTCTCACCGCCAGCATCAAGCAGGTCCGCGATACCAGGGTCGGCGATACGATCACCCACGAGAAGGGCGGTTGCAAGGAGGCATTGCCCGGTTTCGCCCCCAGTCAGCCGGTGGTATTCTGTGGTCTGTTTCCCATGGACAATGCCGAATTCGAGGATCTGCGCGAGGCGATCGGAAAACTGGCGCTGAATGACGCCTCGTTTTCATGGGAGATGGAGACCTCGGCAGCGTTGGGATTCGGATTTCGTTGCGGCTTTCTGGGGCTGCTGCACCTCGAGGTGATCCGCGACCGGCTGGAACGCGAATACGGGATCGAGCTGATCACCACCGCCCCCAGCGTGATCTATCAGATCCACATGAGGGATGGCGAGGTGATCGAGCTGCACAACCCCGCCGACATGCCCGATCCGGCCAGGATCGACCACATCGAGGAGCCCCGCATCAAGGCGACCATCATGGTGCCCGACGAATATCTGGGCGATGTGCTGAAACTGTGTCAGGACCGCCGCGGCATCCAGCTGGACCTGACCTATGCCGGCAACCGGGCGATGGTGGTCTATGACCTGCCGCTGAACGAGGTGGTGTTCGATTTCTATGACCGGCTGAAAAGCGTGACCAAGGGTTATGCCAGCTTTGACTATCAGATGGCCGGCTATCGTCAGGACAACCTGGTCAAGATGACGATTCTGGTGAATGAGGAGCCCGTCGATGCGCTGTCGGTCATGGTACATCGCGACCGGGCCGAGGCCCGCGGCCGTGCCATGGTCGAAAAGCTGAAACAGCTGATCCCCCAGCACATGTTCAAGATCCCGATCCAGGCCGCCGTGGGTGGGCGCATCATCGCGCGTGAAACCATCAGCGCGCTGCGCAAGGATGTCACCGCCAAATGTTATGGCGGGGACGTCACGCGCAAGAAGAAGCTGCTGGAAAAGCAGAAAAAAGGCAAGAAGAAGATGCGCCAGTTCGGCAAGGTCGAAATTCCGCAAAGCGCCTTCATCAGCGCGTTGAAGATGGACGGGTGAGGCCCGTCAAGCCCCGGTTTTCCAGGCGCTAGACCTCTAGACCCAGTTTTCCAGCTTGACGAACAGGCCGAACCAGATCGACCACAGGCCCAGCGCGACGAACAAAAGGCCGGTCCAGAATGGAAGGCGGATCGACATGGCTGCAAGACGGTCCAGCCCGCGGCGCGCCGGCGCCACGAACAGTGCCACCACCAGGGGCACCGACAGGAACAGGCCGAATACGGCCAGGGTCACGAACCCGATTCCGGCGCTTGCGCCGACCCCCAGCGCGCTGGCCCCCAGCAGGGCAAAGATCAGCGGTGCCGCGCAGGCCGGAATGTTGAGGCCAAAGATCAACCCCAGCGCCATCGACCCCCGCACGCCTGACAGGCGCGACAGGCGCACCCCGATCGCGCGCGACAGCACCCCGCCCCTGCCGGTAATGAAGACAAGCCCCATCACCAGATAGACCGATCCCAGGATCAGCCAGCCCCCCTTCTGGAACGAGATGAAGAAGCTGCCCAGCCAGGCGACGGCCCCGCCGAGGATGCCGATGAACAACGCCCGGGTCAGCGTGAACACCAGTGCCTGGGCGATCTTGGCGGCGCGGCTGCGCCCTTCGAGATACTTGATGAACAGCATGCTCGACCCGATGGTGCAGGGCTCGACAAAACCCAGCAGGCCAAGGCCTGCGGCCAGCAGCAGCATCGATGTCAACTCGATTTCGGGCATTTCCCTGCCTTCCTGTCGTGCGGGCCGTCTCGCGGGGCGTTTTCGCGTCCGGTTGCGGACCGGTCGGCCGACTATGGGCGAAAAGCGGTGCTGTTGCAAAATCAGCATGTCGTGAGGGGGCCGCACGACCCCTGGATCGTGCGCTCGGGCGCCTTGCGCCCGCCGCCGAAAGGCCCCGGCTGCCCGCGCTGGCGGCTTGCGATTTATGGGGCCACGCCCTAGGATCGGGCGCATGTCAAATGCTCCGCTCTTTCACGTCGATCTGCGCAGTTTCCATGACGATCCCTACCCGGCGCTGGCCGAGATGCGCGCCCGCGCGCCGATTGCCCATGTGCCCGAACTGGGGGCGACGCTGTTGACCCGGCGCGACAGTATCTTCGTCAACGAAAAGCGTACCGACATCTTTTCCTCGGTCCAGCCCGACGGCCTGATGACCGTGTTGATGGGCGAGAACATGATGCGCAAGGATGGCGAGGCCCACATGACCGAGCGCCGGGCGATCTTTCCCACGATTTCACCGCGCACGGTGCGGGATGTCTGGCTGGATCGGTTCCGCGCCGCAACCGGTGATGTGCTCGACCGGCTTGCGCCGCGGGGACAGGGCGATCTGGTGGCCGATTACGCCCTGCCGGTGGCGGCCGAGGCGCTGCGCGTCATCACCGGGCTGACCAACATGTCCAACGCCGAAATCGACCGCGTCAGCCAGGGAATGATCGACGGCATTGCCAATTATGCGGGCGATGCGACGGTCGAGGCCAGGTGCCATGACTGCACGGCCTCGATCGATCGCCATATCGACGAGATGATGCCCCGCCTCAAGGTGCTGCCGGATCATTCGCTGCTGAGCGTACAGATGCGCGCCGGGCTGTCGGACGCCCAGATCAGGGCCAATATCAAGCTGGCGATCTCGGGCGGGCAGAACGAGCCGCGCGACGCCATTGCGGGCACGATATGGGCGCTGCTGACCCATCCGGCGCAAAAGGAAATGGTGCTGTCGGGCGAGATCACCTTTGCCCAGGCATTCGAGGAATATGCCCGCTGGTGTTCGCCCATCGGGATGAGCCCGCGTCGGGTCGCCAGACATGCCCAGGTCGAGGGCGTCACCTTCGAACCCGGCGACCGGGTTTTCCTGATGTTCGGTTCGGCCAATCGCGACGAATCGGTTTTCGACAGGCCCGAGCGTTTCGATGTCACCCGCGATACCGGGGCATCGCTTGCCTTCGGGGCGGGTCCGCATTTCTGTGCCGGCGCCTGGGCCGCGCGCGCGCTGGTGGCCGAGGTTGCCCTGCCCCTGGCATTCGACCGCCTGCCGGGGCTGCGCCTGATGCCGGGGGTCAGCCCGCGGCCCGTGGGATGGGCCTTTCGCGGGCTGACCGCGCTTCCCTGCATGTGGGATGCGGTTTGATCGGCCCGCCAATCCATCCGCGCCCCCTTTACCTTTGCGCAGGCCGCCCCACATAAGGGGGCATGTTGCGATTCACCCCGATCCTGCTTGCCATCATCTGGGCGCTGGTCATGTACCGTTTCTCGGTCTGGCGCACGAATCGCGAGCTCGACGCCAACTCGACCCGTCTTGCCGACCCGGTTCTGGAAGGGTTGATGCAGAAAATGGCCCGGGCCCTGAACGTGCCGCAGATCAGGGTGTTCATCTATGAAATCGATCCGGTCAACGGGCTGGCGGCCCCTGACGGACGGATCTTCATCACCCGCGGCTTTTACGAAAAATACCGCCAGGGCGAGGTTACCGCCGAAGAACTGTCGAGCGTGATCGCCCACGAACTGGGCCATGTGGCGCTGGGCCATGCCCGCAGGCGGATGATCGACTTTTCCGGCCAGAACGCCATTCGCACGGTTCTGGCGATGGTGCTGGGGCGGTTTCTGCCGGGAATCGGCGTCTGGCTGGCCAATTTCCTGACAACCCTGCTGGCCGCGCGCCTGTCACGACAGGATGAGTTCGAGGCCGATTCATATGCCAGTGCGCTGATGGTCAAGTCCGGTATCGGTCTGGAGGCGCAGAAATCGCTGTTTCGCAAGCTTGACCGCCTCGGCCAGGGTGGCAGACGGCAGCTGGCCTGGCTGCTCAGCCACCCCGGGACGGATGCCCGCATCAAGGCCATAGAAAAGCGCGAGCGCCAGTGGGCAGTGGTACCAAGATAGCCCGCCTCCCGGTCATTCCCGCGCCTTGCGTCCTGCCCATCCCGCGCCTGCGCGGTGGCGGCCAGGCGCGCGCATGTTGCGCTCGGCTCCGGGCCTTGCTAACGCTCGATTCAGTCATCGCCTTTGCCCAGGGGGGGAACATCCATGCCCGTCATCACCTGCATCGAGGATCTGCGCCGATTGTATGAACGCCGCGTGCCGCGGATGTTTTACGATTACGCCGAAACCGGATCCTGGACCGAACAGACCTTTCGCGAAAACAGTTCCGACTTCAACAAGCTGTATTTCCGCCAGAGGGTTGCCGTCGATCTCAGCGAACGCAGCACGCGCACGACGATGATCGGGCAGGATGTCGCCATGCCGGTCGCCCTGGCGCCGGTGGGGCTGACGGGGATGCAATGCGCCGATGGCGAGATCAAGGCCGCCCGCGCGGCCGAAAGATTCGGCGTGCCCTTCACCCTGTCCACCATGTCGATCTGCTCGATCGAGGATGTGGCCGCCAACACCTCGAAACCCTTCTGGTTTCAGCTCTATGTGATGCGGGATCAGGGCTTCCTCGAGGATATCATCAATCGGGCCAAGGCGGCGCATTGTTCGGCGCTGGTACTGACGCTGGATCTGCAGATCCTGGGCCAGCGCCACAAGGACCTGAAGAACGGCCTCTCGGCCCCGCCCAGGCTGACGGCACGCAATATCGCCAACATGGCGACCAAACTCCGCTGGGGGCTGGGGATGCTGGGCACGCGACGCCGGCAGTTCGGCAATATCGTCGGCCATGTCAAGGGGATCGACGACGCCAGCAGCCTGTTTCAGTGGGTGGCCGACCAGTTCGACCCCCGGCTGAACTGGAGTGATGTCGAAAAGATCAGGAATCTGTGGGGCGGCAAGCTGATCCTCAAGGGGATCCAGGATGTCGATGATGCGCGCCGCGCCGCCGACAGCGGGGCCGATGCGCTGGTCGTGTCGAATCATGGCGGCCGACAGCTGGACGGCGCGCTGTCGTCGATCCGCGCGCTGCCGAACATTCTGGATGCGGTGGGCGAGAGGATCGAGGTGCACATGGATGGCGGCATCCGCAGCGGGCAGGACGTGCTCAAGGCCGTCGCGATGGGGGCAAGGGGCGTCTATATCGGGCGCGCCTTTACCTATGGCCTGGGGGCGATGGGCGAAAAGGGTGTCAGCAAGGCACTGGAGATCATTCAGCGCGAGCTGGATCTCTCCATGGCCTTTTGCGGCTATCGCGACATCAACGATGTCCCCCGCGAGGCCATCATGGTGCCCCGGGGCTTTCGCGGCGACTGGGAATAGATCCTCCGAAAACGGGCTTTCCCGCCGGCACGGTCGGGCAGCAGTTGCTTCTTCTTTGCACAAATACGCCTTCCCCCGGCTTCCGCAGGCGCATCCGTGACAGGCAACAGGGCCTCACCCCTCCAGCGCCGCGGCCATCTCATCGACCAGACCGGCGAAAAAGGCCGTTACCCTTTCATTGGGCTGGCGCGCGGCAAGGGTTTCGGCCAGCGGGTCGTCGGCGGTGGTCGAACTTCCCGACAGTTCCTCCAGAACCGCATGTCCGCAGAAGGGAACATAAACCTCGCTATAGCCCCCCTCATGCACCATCACGAGGCGCCCGCGACACAGCTCGGTCGCGGCTTCGACCATGTGGCGGGTCATCTCGCGATAGGTGTCCGCGGTGCAGAACATGCGCGAAAGGGGATCGACGCCCGAGGCATCGAACCCGCAGGCGATGATGATGACATCGGGCCGAAATCGCCCCAGAGCCGGGCGGATGATGCGCTCGACGACCCTCAGATAGGTGGCATGCCCCGCCCCCGGGGGCAGCGGAATGTTGATGTTGGCACCCATGCCGCTGCCGCTGCCGCGCTCGGAAAAGGCCCCGCTGTCGGGCGGATAGTTGTTTTCCTGATGGATCGAGATGGTCAGCACATCCGCGCAGTCATAAAAGATCGCCTGGGTTCCATTGCCGTGATGCACGTCCCAGTCCACGACCGCGACCCGCTCGGCCAGCCCGGCTGCCCGCGCGGCCTTGATGGCAATGGCGATATTGGCCAGCAGGCAGAAACCGTTGGGAAAATCGGGCAGGCAATGGTGCCCCGGTGGCCGTGACAGGGCATATGCGTTGTCCAGTTCCCCTTGCAGCACGGAAAACAGCGCCTGTCTGGCCAGCCCGGCGGACAGGGTGGCAATCTCGAACCCGCCGCGGGCAAAGGGCGCGCGCAGGCCCAGCTCGCCCCCGCCGCTGTCGGACAGACGCTTGAATTCGTCGATAAAGGCTGCGGGGTGGACTCGCAGCAGATCGTCGCGCCCGACCGGGGCCGCCGAACGGATATCGAGGTCATGCGCAAGCCCGGTGACCTCGACAAGGTTCCTGAGGCGGCGCTTGGTCTCGGGGTTTTCGGGCAGGCCACCGGCGGCCAGCGGCTGCACGTTGCCGCCGATTGGCAGGGTAAAGGCATAATTGCCGCCCGCATGCCAGAAACAGCGCTCGTCTGCAAGGAAACCCGTGTGTCGCATGTCGTCCTCCGCCTGGGGGTTGGCCCTGGGGGTTGGCCCTGGGGGTTGGCCATGAATGTCGCGTACCAGACTGCACCCCATGGCGCGCCAATGAAAGGGCGGGATTCAGGCCTCGCAGGCGCTGGCGGGCTGTTCCAGCGCCTTGCGCATGACAAATACCGGGCGTCGGCCGACATGGGCGGTGTCGAGCGCCTCCCATCCCAGGGCAAAATAGAGCGCCGGCCGATCGGTCAGCAGGTGGATTGCCGGATCCCCGCCAGCCGCGACATAGGATTCGACATGCGAAATCAGCCTGCGCCCGATCCCGCGCGCGCGATGGGCCGGATCGACGACCAGACATGACAGCCAGGGCGTCAGGGCCGCGTGGCTGTCGATTCCCTCATGCTCCAGCATCCAGACCATGCCCACCGGCAGGCCGTCATCGAGGGCGACGAATATCTCGTCGGTGGGATGGGCGTGGATGCGATCGAACTCGGCCGCCCAGTCGCCATGCCCGAATCCCGATTGATCCCCCCATTCGCGGCTGACCCACGCGATGCAGGTCTCGCGGGCGGCAGGAATCCTGGAAAGCGGACATATGGTCAACATTTTTCTCGGCTGGCAGCGGCAGGACGGGACATCGGCAACGACCGCGGGCAGGGGCCGCGGGCGGGAACAGGGTAGCACATCATGGCGGTTGCGGGAAATCCGCTGCTGTAATATGCCGTGACCTGTTGCGCTGCTGCAAAGGGGCCGCCTGCCATGGCCGAATTCGAGGATCTTGCCGACGGAAGGATATTCACCGTGCGCGTCACGCCCAGGGCCGCGCGCAACAAGGTGATGATCGATCCCGACGGGCGTGCCGACCTCAGGGTTCTGGTAACAACGGTCCCCGAGGGGGGCAAGGCCAACGCCGCGGTCGTCAAGCTGCTGTCCAGGGCGCTGGGCGTGCCGAAATCGCGTATCGCGCTGGTGCGCGGCGGCAGCGGGCGCGACAAGCAGTTTCGCGTTGACTGACAGCCTTCTCAGTCGGAGCCCTCGACAAAGCGATAGCTGCCCTCGGGCAGGTCGAGTGCTGCCTGAAGGTCGCGCAGCTGTGCCATCGACAGGGTGATGCGCATCATCCGGTCGGTGCGTTCGTCATATTGTTCGATCACGACCACATCTTCGAAGGCCTGTATGCGCACATCTTCCAGAAGCGGCGCATTGCCCTCGTCGATCAGGGTTACGGTCGTGCAGTCGAATTCGTGTTCGATGGTAAACATGAGGCCAGACTAGCGCCGCCGGCCGGGCGCGGCAATGTCGGCCTTCACGGGGCAAATCCGCCGATGCAGGGCAGATTCCCGCCTTTCCCTGCCCGAGAACATGGGCTATTCAGCACACGACGTTTTTCAATGGGGCCGCGCGACATGAAATTCACCCTTTCCTGGCTGAAAGAGCATCTCGACACCGAGGCAAGCCTTGAGCAGATCCTTGATGCCCTCACCGATCTGGGGCTCGAGGTCGAGGGGGTCGAAAACCCCGCCGACATATTGGGCGCCTTTCGCATCTGCCGGGTGATCGAGGCGGTGCAGCACCCCAATGCCGACCGTCTGCGCCTGTGCCGGGTGGAAACCTTTCCGCAAGGCCCCGATGGCCCCAGCGAAGAGGTGCAGGTGGTTTGCGGCGCCCCCAATGCGCGCACCGGCCTGATCGGCGTATTCGCGCCGGTGGGCACGCATATTCCGGGCACCGGCATCGACCTGAAACCCGGCGTGATCCGTGGGGTCGAATCCAACGGCATGCTGTGTTCGGAACGCGAGCTGATGATCTCGGACGACCATGACGGGATCATCGAGTTGCCGCAGGATGCGCCTCTGGGCGCGCGCTTCATCGATTATGCGGGCAGGAACGACCCGGTGATCGAGATCGCCATCACCCCCAACCGGCCCGATGCTCTGGGCGTTGCAGGCATTGCCCGCGATCTGGCCGCGCGCGGGTTGGGGCGGCTGATCACGCCTGAAATCCCGCCCGTCGAGGGCAGTTTCGAAAGCCCGCTCAAGGTGCGGCTGGCCGATGATGTGGCCGGCGGGCCTTGCCCGCTGTTTGTCGGGCGCATGATCCGGGGTGTCAGGAACGGCCCCTCGCCGCAATGGGTGCAGGACCGGCTGCGCGCGATCGGGCTGCGGCCGATTTCGGCGCTGGTCGATGTGACCAACCTGCTGACCTATGACCGCAACCGTCCGCTGCATGTGTTCGACGCCGACAAGGTGAAGGGCAGCCTTGAAGTGCGGCTTGCCAAGCCCGGTGAAAAACTGGTGGCGCTGGACGAGAAGGAATATGAATTCGACGGCTCCGAGGTGATCATCTGTGACGACAGCGGCCCCGAGGCCATCGGCGGCGTCATGGGCGGGCTGGCCACGGGGTGCACCGAGGAAACCGTCAACGTGTTCGTCGAATCGGCCTGGTTCGAGCCCGTTCGCGTAGCTGCCACGGGGCGCAAGCTGAAGATCAACTCGGACGCGCGCTATCGCTTTGAACGCGGCATCGACCCCGCATTCACCCAGCCGGGGATCGAGCTGGCGACCCGCCTGATCCTGGAATTCTGTGGCGGCGAGGCCTCCGATCTGGTGGTTGCGGGCGAGGTGCCCGACACCACGCGCCATTATCGGCTGGATCCCGAGCGGGTGCGTTCGCTTGTGGGCATGGAGATTGCCGAGGACGAGCAGGTGAGAACCCTGCGCGCGCTGGGCTTTGATGTGGCCGATGACATGACCGTGACTCCGCCCAGCTGGCGCCCCGATGTGCAGGGCGAGGCCGATCTGGTCGAGGAAATCGCGCGTGTGGCCTCGCTCACCCGGCTGCAAGGGCGGCCGCTGGCGCGCCCGGATCCCGGTGTCGCGCGCCCGATCCTGACGCCCATGCAGAAACGCGAAACCCGCGCGCGCCGCACCATCGCCGCGCTGGGCTATGATGAATGCGTGACCTACAGCTTTATCGACGCGCAATCGGCGCGTCTGTTCGGTGGCGGGGGTGATGACACCATGCTGGCCAACCCCATTTCCAGCGAGATGAGCCACATGCGCCCCGACCTGTTGCCGGGGCTGTTGCAGGCGGCGGCGCGCAACCAGGCGCGCGGTTTCAACGATCTGGCCCTGTTCGAGGTCGGGGCGGCCTTTCACGGGGGCGAACCGGGGCAGCAGCATTTGCAGGCAGCGGGGTTGCTGGTCGGCCATACCGGGCCGCGCGACCCGTTCGGCGCGCGCCGGGCCGTCGATCTGTATGACGCCAAGGCCGATGCCGAGGCGGTGCTTTCGGCCGCCCGCGCGCCTGCGCGGCTGATGGTTCAGCGCGGTGCAGGCGACTGGTGGCATCCGGGGCGTTCGGGGCGGCTGTCGCTGGGGCCGAAGAACATTCTGGCCACATTCGGCGAGCTGCATCCGCGTGTCCTGCAGGCGCTGGGCGTCAAGGGGCCGGCGGTGGCGTTCACCGTGCTGCTGGAAAACATCCCCTTTCCGAAATCGAAAACCGCCACGCGCCCGGCGCTGAAGATCAGCGACCTGCAAATGGTCGAGCGCGATTTTGCCTTTGTCGTCGATGCCGATGTCGAGGCGCTGACGCTGGTCAACGCGGCCAGGGGTGCCGACAAGGCCTTGATCGAGGATGTGGCCGTCTTTGACGTGTTTGCCGGCGACAAGGCCGAGGCGCAGATGGGCGAGGGCAAGAAATCCATCGCCATCACCGTGCGCCTGCAGCCGCGCGAAAAAACCCTGACCGACAAGGAGATCGAGGCCGTGTCGGGCAAGATCATCGACAAGGTCGCGCGTGCCACGGGCGGCGTTCTGCGCGGCTGAGGGCGGGAGCCTCCGGCGGGCGTATTTGGGCAAAGAAGAAGCGGGATCATGGAACAGGTCGAGGTGGTGATCGTCGGGGCCGGGGTGATCGGCCTGGCGATCGCCCGGTATCTGGCGCGCCGGGGGCGCGAGGTCTTGATCCTCGAGGCCGAGGGGGCCATCGGGCAGCATGTGAGTTCGCGCAATTCCGGTGTGATCCATGCGGGGATCTATTATCCGCGCGGCTCGCTCCAGCAGCGGTTGTGCCGCGAGGGGCGCGACATGCTGTATGATTACTGCGCTACGCGCCATGTGGGCCATGCCCGCTGTGGCAAGCTGACGGTTGCACCCGATGCGGGGTCGGTTGCCGGTCTGCACGCGCTGGTGCGTCGCGGTGCCGCCAACGGGGTGGAGGATCTGTATGTGATCTCGGCGGACGAGCTGCGCGAACGCGAGCCCGCGGTTGTGGGGGCCGGCGCGATGGTATCGCCCTCCAGCGGCATTGTCGATGCGCCGGGTCTGATGCTGTCGCTGCTGGGCGAGGCTGAATCCGAGGGGGCCATGCTGGCGCTGAACGCGCCTTTCCGGCGGGCGCG
Organism: uncultured Rhodobacter sp.; assembly: GCA_964637875.1. Classification (GTDB taxonomy): domain Bacteria; phylum Pseudomonadota; class Alphaproteobacteria; order Rhodobacterales; family Rhodobacteraceae; genus UBA5972. Next base: position 2,161 of record CAZWXK010000025.1, on the reverse strand, counting down.
GCGCAAGGGCGGGCGGTTTCTGGTCGAGGTGGGCGACGCGGCGGGCACGCGGCTGGCCTGTCGCCGGCTTGTCAATGCGGCGGCGCTGGGGGCCTGGGATGTGGCGCGCGGCATCCAGGGGCTGGATCCGGCCCTGATCCCGCCGCGCCATCTGGCCAAGGGCAGCTATTTTTCGATCAGTGGGCGCGCGCCCTTCAATGCGCTGATCTATCCCATGCCCAGGGTGGGTTCGTTGGGGATACATTCGGTGCAGGATCTGGGCGGCGGCGTGCGCTTTGGCCCCGACATGGAGTGGGTGGACGAGGTGGATTATGGCGTTGACCCCACCAAGGCCGGTCTTTTTGCCGATGCCATCCGCGCCTATTGGCCCGACCTGCCCGAAGGCGCGTTGCAGCCCGCCATGGCCGGGATCCGGCCGCGCATCTGGGGGCCGGGTGAGGAAAGGCGCGCGTTCGAGATGCAGGGCCCGCGCGCGCATGGCATCACCGGGCTGGTGCAGCTGTTCGGGTTTGAATCGCCGGGCCTGACGGCCTGTCTGGCCATCGCGCGCGAAGTTGGCGCGCATTTGTTCGAGGAGGAAGGATGATGCAGTTCAGGGTCTATCTGTCGGGGGAAATTCACACCGACTGGCGCGACGAAATCATATCGGGGGCTGCCGGGCTGCCGGTCGTGTTCTCGGCGCCCGTCACCGATCACGATGTTTCCGACGATTGCGGGGTTGCGATCCTGGGGGCCGAGGATGACAGGTTCTGGCACGACCGCAAGGGGGCGCAGCTGAACGCCATCCGCACCCGCAAGGCCATACAGGAGGCCGATATCGTGGTCGTGCGGTTCGGCGAGAAGTACCGCCAGTGGAATGCGGCCTTTGACGCGGGTTATGCCGCGGCGCTGGGCAAGTCGCTGATCGTGTTGCAGATGCCCGAGCATGACCACGCGCTGAAAGAGGTCGATGCCGCCGCGCTGGCGGTTGCGCGGGAACCAGCGCAAGTGGTGCGGATCCTGAAATATGTGATCGAGGGCGAGCTGTAGGGCGACCGGCGCGCAGGGCAACCGGGGGCAGACCGGGGACAGACCGGGGGCAGACCGGGGGCAGAAGGCGTAAGGCACCTCCGGCCCCCGGATCATGCGGGGCCGGCCAGTCGCTCCGGCCAGTCGCTCCGGCCAGTCGCCTCGGTCAGTCGGGTCTGGCCGGGATGTTCAGCGCCCGCCGGGCGGCGGGTCGGGCCAGACAGCGCTCGAGATAGGCCGGGACATTTGCAAGATCGTCCCAGTCGACCAGATCGCCTGCCTTGTAGACATCGCGCAGCGCGCGCAGCCAGGGAAAGATCGCGATGTCGGCGATGGTGTATTCGTCCATGATGTAGGCGCGCCCCTCGAGACGATCCTCGAGCACGTTCAACAGACGCTCGGCCTCGTCGATATAGCGTCTGCGGGGGCGGGGGTCGTCGATCTGGCGACCGTCGAACCTGATGAACCAGCCCAGCTGGCCGAACATCGGGCCGATGCCCCCCATCTGCCAGAACAGCCACTGGATGGTCTGATGGCGCCGGGCGGGGTCGTCTGGCAGCAGCTTGCCTGTCTTTTCTGCCAGATACAGCAGGATCGCACCGCTTTCGAACAGGGGCAGGGGTTTGCCGCCAGGGCCGTTCGGGTCGATGATCGCGGGGATCTTGTTGTTGGGGTTCAGCGACAGGAATTCGGGGCTTTCCTGCTCGTGATCGGCGAATGAGACGAAGTGGGCCTCGTAAGGCAGGCCGATCTCTTCCAGCATGGTCGAGGCCTTGATGCCGTTGGGCGTTGTCACCGAATAGAGCTGGATGCGGTCGGGATGCTGTGGTGGCCACCGCCGGGTGATGTCGAAATCGGCCAGCCGAGATGGCCGGGTTGCTGTAAGGGTTGTCATGTTCTGTCTTCCTTGCGGATTGTTTGACTGCACATGAACTTATGTTCCTGGGGGCAGAAAAAAAGACTTGTGATGCGTATTTTTGCGCATGCCCCGGGGCGACCTTGGGTCGCGCCCCGCGCGGGCGGGGTGCGCCACCGATATTGCCCGCGCGAAAGGGGGGTGATTGCCCACATGCCCCGCTCCACCGAATCGAAACCTCTCCCCGAATCGAAACTTTGCATCATTCACGGCCATGTCCGCCGGATCACTTGCGAT
>CAZWXK010000024.1:31851-33130 GCA_964637875.1 uncultured Rhodobacter sp. | reverse complement strand
TGCTGACCCGCAAGAATGACGCGCCGCTGGATTTCGATTTTGCCAAGGTGCTGGAACAGAGCCGCGAAAACCCCGTGTTTTACGTGCAATACGCCCATGCCCGCATCTGTTCGGTGCTGAACAAGGCGCGCGCGGCGGGGATCGAGACCGATCCGGCAAGGCTGGGCCAGGCCGATCTGTCCGGGATCGCCCATGAATCCGAACTGGCGCTTGTGCGCAAGCTGGCCGAATGGCCGCGCCAGCTGGAACTGGCTGCCCGCAATCACGAACCCCACCGCGTGGCTTTCTACCTTTACGATCTTGCCTCGGCCTTCCATGCATTGTGGAACAAGGGCAACGAGTTGCCCGAGCTGCGTTTCCTGCAAGAGGACAATCTGCAACGCTCGAATGGGAAAATGGCCATGATAACAGCGGTTTCCGTTGTACTTTCCACGGGTCTTGGTATTCTTGGCGTAACCCCGGTAACCGAAATGCGATAAAAAAACGCATCATATAACAATATCTCGGGGGTCGAGCAGTCGCACACACAACATGTTGTGTCATAGATGAGGCAGGCAAATGGCAGACCATGTCGATTTCCGTGATGTTTTCCCGGTCGAGGACGCGCCGGCATCCGTCGGCCTGGGTACATTGACCAACTGGCTGGGGGCGATCCTGTCGCTTTCGCTGATGATCGGGCTGGGTTTCTGGGGCTACAGGCTGGCCATGCGCGATGTCACCGGCGTACCCGTTGTGCGGGCAATGGGGGGGCCGATGCGCGTTCAGCCGGACGATCCCGGCGGCGAGACAGCGGCCTATCAGGGCCTTGCCGTGAACACCGTTCCTTCCGAAGGTGGCGTGGCCCCGCCGGCCGATCGCGTCGTCCTTGCACCGCCTCCGGTCAAGCTGGACAGCAACGAGGATCTGACCGTCGCAGCCCTTGAGCCCGGCAAACCGACCCGGCAGACGGCAGGCCTGCGCGAAAAGCCGCGCAATGTTGCCGATGTCAGCGCCTCGAGCGCCGAAATGGATATCGAGAATGCGATCAAGCTTGCGGTTCGTGAAACCACGATCACACGGCGCGCGGCCCAGCTGTCGCATCTTCCGGGGGTCAAACGCTCGCCCCGCCCGCGGGCCCGGCTGCGCACCGCCCGACTGGCCAGCGCCGGGGCATCCATGCCGGTGGCGCCGGAATCGCAGGCCGGCAACCTGCCGGATGCCGCCCGTCGGGACGGCGCCCTCAAGGCCGGCGTGCCGATCCTGCCCCCGGCCCGTCTGGCCAGCCGCCAGGGGATGGCCC
>CAZWXK010000024.1:28732-31751 GCA_964637875.1 uncultured Rhodobacter sp. | reverse complement strand
CAGCTGGGCGCATTCGACAGCCGACAAACCGCCCAGCGCGAATGGAAACGTATCCGCAAACGCCACGCCGATCTGATCGGCGAGCGAAGCGCGCTGATCCAGCAGGCCGAAAGCGGTGGACGTCCCTTCTACCGCTTGCGTCTGAGCGGGTTCCGCAGCCTTGATGATTCCCGCCGTCTTTGTGCGGCGCTCGTTGCCCGCGGTACACCCTGCATCCCGGTGATCGCCCGCTGATGGCGCCCCACGGGGCCTGTATCCTCGGGTGCGCCGGCCCCGTCCTGGACGACGACGAGCGCCGCTTTTTCCGCACGGCCGACCCCTTGGGATTCATCCTCTTTGCCCGCAATGTCGAAACGCCCGACCAGCTGCGGGCGCTTTGCACCGCGCTGCGCGAGGCGGTCGGCCGCGATGCTCCGATCCTGATCGATCAGGAAGGCGGCCGCGTGGCGCGGCTGCGCGCGCCCCACTGGCGTGAATGGCTGCCCCCCCTTGAACAGGTGCAACGATATCGCCCGTCGGATGCGCCGCGCGCCATGTGGCTGCGCTATCGGCTGATCGCGGACGAGCTGCGCACCGTGGGTATCGACGCAAATTGCGCGCCGATGGTCGACATCCCCACCGATCGGGCGCATCCGGTCATCCGCGATCGCTGCTATGGTCTCGATGCCCAAACCGTTGCTGAAAATGGCCGCGCGGTGGCCGATGGCCTGCTGGCGGGCGGCGTGCTGCCGGTGTTGAAACACATTCCCGGCCACGGTCGCCCCCGTGGTGACAGCCATGTGGAACTGCCCCGCACAGATGCGCCCCTGGATGTGCTGCGCAACACCGACTTTGCCCCCTTTGCGGCGCTTGCCGATCTGCCCATGGGAATGACGGCGCATGTGGTTTACGGCGCGCTCGACCCCGACAGGCCGGCAACATTGTCGCCCGGGGTGATACGGATCATCCGCCACGAGATCGGCTTTGACGGCCTGCTGATGAGCGACGACCTGTCCATGCAGGCCTTGCAGGGCAGCCTGGCTGACCGCGCCACGGGCGCCCTTGCGGCTGGCTGTGACGTGGTGCTGCACTGCAATGGCGACATGGCCGAGATGGAACAGGTTGCCACCGTCGCGGGCCGCATGGATGGTGCGGCGACCCGGCGGGCCGCGCGCGCGCTGGCGCTCAGGCACCAGCCGGATGCGATCGACCGAAACACCCTCTTGGCGGAACTCGACGACCTGCTTATGCTGGGCGGGTAATGAACCAGACAGACCCGGACACCGACGTGCCCGCCAAGGCCGATGCCTCCTTCGCGGAAAGCGAGATTGCCGCGCGGCTCAAGGCCGAGGCGCTGATCGTCGATGTCGATGGCTTCGAGGGGCCGCTCGACCTGCTGCTGACACTATCGCGCACGCAAAAGGTGGATCTGCGCAAGATCTCGGTTCTGCAACTGGCCGAACAATATCTGCAATTCATCGAGCGCGCCAAAAGCCTGCGAATCGAGCTGGCCGCCGATTATCTGGTCATGGCGGCCTGGATGGCCTATCTCAAATCCCGTCTGCTGCTGCCGCCCGACCCGGCGGACGAGGGCCCCAGCGGCGAGGAACTGGCCGCCCATCTGGCCTTTCAGCTGGAACGCCTCGAGGCCATGCGCCGCGCCGCCGCCCGCCTGATGGCGCGCGACCAGCTGGGGCGCGATTTCTTTGCCCGCGGCATCCCCGAGGCAGTGACCGCCACGCGCAAGGTGAAATATACCGCAACCGTGCTTGACCTGATGCAGGCCTATGCCAATGTGCGCACCCGCGACGATTTCGAACCCTTGGCCTTCAAGCGCGATTCGATCCTGACCATGGAACAGGCGCTGGAACGGATGAAGACATTGATCGGCCACGCAATGGATTGGAGCGAGCTTTCCCAGTTCCTCCCCCAGGGCTGGACGCAAGACCCGAAAAGACGCCGCTCGGCCATGGCCGCCAGCTTCGCCGCCTCGCTGGAACTTGCCAAGCTGGGCCAGATCGAACTGCGCCAGGACGAGATGTTCGCACCCATCATGCTGCGCCGAAAGGGGGCCGCCCATGGACAATGAACGGGCGCCCGAAAACGACACCCTGTTCGACGCCCCCCCCATGGCCGAACAGGAACGCATGGTCGAGGCGATCCTCTTTGCCTCGGCCCAGGCCCTGAGCCTGCGCGAAATCACCGAACGCCTGCCCCATGGCTGCGACGCGGCCGAGGCGCTGGCCCATCTGCGCAAACGCTACGAGGGGCGCGGCGTGCGCGTGGTCAAGGTGGGCGATGCCTGGGCGTTTCGCACCGCGCCCGACCTGGGCTTTCTGATGCAAAAGGAACGGGTTGAAACCCGCAAGCTCAGCCGCGCCGCCATCGAGACCCTGGCCATCATCGCCTATCATCAGCCCGTCACCCGCGCCGAGATCGAGGAAATCCGCGGCGTGTCGGTCTCGCGCGGCACGCTTGACATGCTGATGGATCTCGAATGGATCCGCCTCGGCCGCCGCCGCATGACCCCCGGCCGCCCGGTAACCTTTGTCGTGACCCGGACCTTCCTTGACCATTTCGGCCTTGAAAGCCCCCGCGACCTGCCCGGCATCCGCGAACTGCGCGAGGCCGGCCTGCTGGACAACCGCCCGCCACCTGGCGCCATGCCGGGCATCATTGCCGACGACCCGGACGAGGGCGACGCGCCCGACGATCAGGAAGAAATGTTCGAATAGTTTCCCAGCGCTTCTTCTTTGCACAAATACGCGGGGGGGGGGAGGCCCGTCAGGGCCGGGGGCGCCAGCCCCCTGCCAGCCCGCTACAGGCCATCACACCCTGAAATGCTTGGACAGTTTCAACCCCTGTCCCTGATAATTCGATCCAAGATCCACCCCGTACAGCATGTCGGGCGCTGCCCGCATCCGCTCATACACAAGGCGGCCGACGATCTGCCCGTGTTCCAGCGCAAAGGGCGCCTCGTGGCAGCGCACCTCCAGCACCCCGCGCGAGCCATGCCCGCCTGCCGCCGCGTGCCCGAATC
>CAZWXK010000024.1:0-28632 GCA_964637875.1 uncultured Rhodobacter sp. | reverse complement strand
CGCACCTCCAGCACCCCGCGCGAGCCATGCCCGCCTGCCGCCGCGTGCCCGAATCCGGGGTCGAAAAAACCCGCGTAATGCACCCGGAATTCGCCGACCATGGCCAGATAGGGCGCCATTTCGGCGGCATAAAGCGGCGGGATATGCACGGCTTCGCGGCTGACCAGAATATAGAACGCATCCGGATCCAGGATGATGCGCCCATGTTCGGCATGCACCTCCTCCCAGAAATCGCGCGCCGCGTAGTGGTTGATCAGGTCCAGGTCGATCACCCCGGTATGGGGCTTTGCACGCCAGCCCGCCAGCGTGCCCCTTTCGGGCCTCAGATCCACCGAAAAGCCCAGCCCGCCGTCGATATGGGCCTCGCCGGAAACCAGCGTCTGATCCGCGTGCAACTGCACAAGCGCCGCGTCGTCCAGAACCGACTGGCCCTGACGAAACCGGATCTGGTTCAGGCGCATTCCGGGGCGCACCAGCACGGAAAACGAGCGCGGGCAGATTTCCGCATAGAGCGGCCCGCCATAGCCCGCCTCGATCCGGTCGAACTCGACCCCGTGATCGGTGATCAGACGGGTCAGCAGGTCCAGCCTGCCGGTCGAGCTCTTGGCGTTGGCAACCGCGCTGACGGTCGGCGGCAGCGCCAGCGATTCCATCAACGGCACCACATAGACACAACCCTTTTCCAGAACCGCGCCATGGGTCAGGTCGATCTTGTGCATCTCGAACTCGGCCAGACGTTCGGCCACCCGCGCGGTGCGGCCGGGCAGGAAACTGGCCCGCACACGCCAGGCGGTGTCGCCAAGACGCAGGTCCAGGCTGGCGGGTTGTATCTGCTGGGCGGGGATGGGGTGGCCGGCGCTGATCTGCCCATGGGCGATCAGCTCGGCAATGTGCTGCGAGGGGAAAACACCGCTCTGGCTGCTGGTCATCATCTGGCCCCTGTTGTCGGGCCGCCACCCGGCGCGGCCCGCCCTGCGGTGGGCCAGGATCGGGGCGGCGGGATATGGTCGGGCTAGCAGGATTCGAACCTGCGACCTCTCGTCCCCCAGACGAACGCGCTACCAGACTGCGCTATAGCCCGACATGGGGTGGTTATACGGTTTTTGCGCAGGCCTGCAAGCGGGAATGAGGGCAATGCGGGCTGCATTTTTCAGGCCCGCCCGACCGAGGCTGCCACCCGGTCGCGCAGCGCGGCAAGCTGCCGATACAGCGCAAGGATGCGCGCATCCGGGTCGGCTGCGTCCTCCTGCGATATCGCAGCCATGTCACCGGGTGGGAAGGCTGGCCCCGAAATCGGCTCCATCGGCCCCGAAACCGGCCCCGAAGTCGGCGTGGAATCGGCGACCATCCCCTTTGCTGCCGCGGCTTCGTCATCGGGTGAATCATCGGCGCCCCCGGCACCGACAGGTGGCGTGTCCCGGTGCAGGGGGGGCGCGTCAACTGCCGGCCGGTCGTCGCGCGCCGCGCCGTCATTGACGGGTGCGTCCTCGGGTGCGGGGTGGGGGCCGCGATCGGTCGCAATGTCGGCCGTCTGCGCGTTGTCGCGCCCAGGCGGCGCTGTCGCGGCAAGAATGGCGTCGATGGGCGAGGGGGCCTGCGCCTCGTCCGCGTCGTCGGGCGGGGGCGGGGGCTCGTAACCTTCGATCCGTTCGACGCTCAGCGAGGCGACATATCTCGCGCCCTTTTCCCGGAGGATCTTGCGCACCCCCTTGATGGTGATTCCGTCATCATGCAGCAGCCGCTTGATCCCGCCCAGCAGCATCATGTCGGCAGGGCGATAATAGCGCCGGCCGCCGGCGCGTTTTACCGGCTTGATCTGGGGAAACCGGCTTTCCCAGAACCGCAGCACATGGGCCGGAGTGCCCAGCCATGCGGAAACCTCGCTGATGGTCCTGAACGCTTCGGGGGATTTGGCGTCAGCTGACCTGGCCATGCGCGCGGCCCCGCTAGCGCCGGTTGCCGGCTGCCACGCGTTCCTTCATCAGATGCGACGGGCGGAATGTCAGCACCCGGCGCGGCGATATGGGAACCTCTTCGCCGGTCTTGGGATTGCGGCCGATACGCGCGCGCTTGTCGCGTATGCTGAAGGTGCCGAATGACGATATCTTGACGTTTTCGCCGCGCGCCAGCGCGTCGGACATGTGGCGCAATACGGATTCGACCAGTTCGGCAGATTCGTTTCTGGAAAGCCCGACCTCGCGAAAAACTGCTTCGGAAAGGTCCATTCGTGTCAAGGTTTTTCCTGCCATTCCCAATTCCCCCCAATCAATACTGCTACGAGATTGGAAGAAAGCTGAGCCCGAGTCAATATCAACGAATTGGAAACAGGCGATAAATCGACGAAACAGGCCTACCAGCGCACAACCACGGCCCCCCAGGCAAGGCCTCCGCCTATGGCCTCGGCCAGGACAAGATCGCCCTGCCTGATCTGGCCACGCTCGACCCCGACCGACATGGCCATGGGGATCGAGGCTGCCGAGGTGTTGCCGTGGTCCTGGATCGTCAGCACGACGCGCTCCATCGGCAGACCCATCTTTTTCGCGGTGCCGCGGATGATGCGGATATTGGCCTGGTGCGGCACCAGCCAGTCGAGGTCGTCATCGCTCAGCCCGGCGCGGGTCAGGGCGCGCTCGGCCGTGCTGGTCAGCTTTTCCACGGCCTGCCGGAACAGGGCGTTGCCCTGCATGCGCAGATGGCCCGCCTTGCCCGTTGTCGACACCCCGCCATCCACATACAGCATGTCGCGATAGCGCCCGTCCGAATTCAGGTCGGCGGCCAGGATGCCGCGGTCCGCATTGGTGCCCTCAGCTTCGACCGCCTCGAGCACCAGCGCCCCGGCGCCATCGCCGAACAGCACGCAGGTAGACCGGTCGGTCCAGTCCATGATGCGCGAGAATGTCTCGGCGCCGATCACCAGAACCCGCCGGGCCTGCCCGGCCACGATCAGGGCATTGGCATTGGTCAGCGCATAGACAAAGCCCGCGCAGACCGCCTGCACGTCGAAACCGAAGCCCCGTGTCATGCCCAGCCCCGCCTGCACCATGGTGGCGACCGAGGGGAATGTCAGATCTGGTGTCGAGGTGGCGACGATGATCGCGTCGATATCGTCGACCTTCAGCCCGGCCCGGCTCAGCGCCGCGCGGGCCGCCGCGACCGCCATCTGCGAGGTGGTCTCGTCAGGGGCGGCGAAATGGCGCCGCTCGATGCCGCTGCGGGTGCGGATCCACTCGTCGGTGGTGTCGAGGGTCTTTTCGAATTCGCTGTTGGGAACAACGCGTTCGGGCAGGTAATGCCCGACACCTCTGACGACTGCTCGGATAACGCTCATGCTGAAGGATCACTCGTTTGACTGGGTCGAAGCGCCATTGTCGCCCTGCCCGACGCCGGATGCAACCCGCGCGGCCAGCTTTTCGGTAAATCCGTTGCGGGCCAGTTGAAAGGCCAGCCGGATCGCCGCCGAAACCCCCGTCGCATCGGCATCGCCATGGGATTTGATCACCGTGCCGTTCAGGCCCAGGAATACCCCGCCATTGGCGCGACGCGGGTCGATCTTGCGTCGCATCCGCTTGAGCGAGGTCATCGCGAAAAGGGCGCCGATACGCGACAGCGGAGAATGTCGAAACGCCACGCGCAATTCCTGACTGATGAATGATGCGGTGCCCTCGGCGGTTTTCAGCGCCACATTGCCGGTGAAACCGTCGGTCACGATCACGTCAACCCGGTCTGACGGGATGTCGCTGCCCTCGACGAAGCCGACGAAATCGAAATTGCCGCGCGCGCGGCAGGCGCCGATCAGCTCGGCCGCCTCGCGCAGCTCGCTGCGGCCCTTGTGTTCCTCGGTGCCGATGTTCAACAGCCCGACACGCGGGCGCGCCACCGAAAAGGCGTTGCGCGCGAACGACGTTCCCATCAGCGCATATTGCAGCAGATCGCCTGCCTCGGCCCGGACATCGGCCCCGGCATCGAGCAGCACGTTGAAGCCATGCGGATTGCCCGACGGCCATTGGACCGCGATGGCCGGCCGCGACACCCCGGGCAGGCGGCGCAGGCGCAGCATCGACAGCGCCATCAGCGCACCCGTGTTGCCGCAGGAGACCGCGATCGTCGCATTTCCCTGGCCGACGCATTCCAGCGCGCTCCACATCGAGGTGTCGCGCCCGTTGCGCATCACCTGGCTGGGCTTGGCATCCATGCCGACGACCCCCTCGGCATGACGGATTTCGCAGCGCCCGGCCAGTTGCCGACGCCGCGCGACGAGACGTTTCAGCGTGGGCGCGTCGCCGTGGACGATGAACCTGATTTCGGGGTTGAGGCTGGCCGATCTGGCCATGCCCCCGACCACCGCTGCGGGTCCGCGGTCGCCACCCATGGCATCGACCGAGATGACCACCTCCGCACCGGCGCCGTCGGGTTGATGCGCCTGCAGGGTCATGCGCCGCAGCCTCCGGGGCAGCCTCGGGGGATGTTACGCCGCGTCTTCGTCCAGGTCGATCTCGTCGGCCAGCGCAACGACCTCGCGATCGCCATAATGGCCGCAGGACGGGCAGACGTGGTGCGGACGCTTGAGTTCACCGCAGTTCGGGCATTCGTTGGGGTTGTCGGCGACCAGGGCGTCGTGCGAACGGCGCTGGTTCCGGCGGGAGCGGGTAACTTTGTTCTGTGGGACAGCCATGTCACAACCTCGGTTCTTGGATGCACATGCGCACCCGGTTTCTGGCCCGGCGTGGAAAGCGTCGGGCACAGGCCGGACAGCTCGCCAACCGGGGTTGGAAAGGAAGCCGCGAAAATACTCGGAAAATGCGGCAACGCAACCCCCTTTCTGCACATCCACGGGACCTATTCGGGCAATTTGTCGCGCAACTTTGCCAGAGATGCAAAGGGTTTTGCAACCTCATCTTTGCCGGCCTCGTCGTCATCGGCCCAAACCATGGCCCCGGAAAGATGCGCGTCACCCTTGCGCGGATAGTCGGGAATGGCCAGCGCCAGCGATTCCGACAGCAGGGCCATGAGGTCGATCACGTTTTCGAGCGGCTCGACCTCGTCATCTCCGTCAAAGACGGTTTCCTCGCCAGGGGCGGGTTGGGGAAGGTCGCGCCGGTAGAGGCGCCGCACCGGAATGTCGATGCGGGTGGTGACGGGCTCGGATGTGATTACACAGGGTTGCACCACCGTCGCCCCCAGCATGGCGTCGAGCCGCCAGTCCGCGTCGCCCGAGGCGCTCAGCGCCCCGCTCAGGCGCAGCTTGCGCAGGGATGAAAGCCCCAGAAAGCTGGCCAGCTCGCGGCAGGTGGCCGGGTCGGGCCTGATGTCGAACAGGTTCTCGGCACGCCTGTTCAGACGCCCCGGCACCACGCGCCAGGGCGGGCTGATCCCGGGTGTCAGGCCCTGGATATCCACGCGGTCCGGGGCATTTTCCATTTCGCTGGCCAACCTCGCACGACATTTCGGGCAAATTGCCCCAACTTTCTTGCTTGTTTTGCATGTCTTCGCTAAGCCGACAAGATGAAGATGCGGGCAAGGGGCAATTGGGGGCGACTGGATGCTGGCAATGCTGAAAGGATTATGGCGGCAAGGCGCGATGTTGATGGCGCTGCTGGTGCTGGCCGGATGCGCGGCAACGATCACCAGCCATGGCTATGCGCCCACGGATGACGAACTCGCACAGATCAAGGTCGGTGTCGATGATCGTGCCTCGGTCGAACAAACGATCGGCCGCCCGCGCGCCACGGGGATGGTGGGCGATGATGCGTGGTATTACATGTCCAGCAAGCTGCGCCATTTCGCCTATCAGGCCCCGCGCGTGATCGACCGGCAGCTGGTTGCGATTCGTTTCGATCGCAAGGGACGCGTGGCCAATATCGAACGATTTACCCTGAAAGATGGCAAGGTCGTCGCGCTCAACCGCCGAATCACCGAAAGCGGGATTTCAAGCGTCTCGTTCATTCGACAGATGCTGCGCAATATCGGCCGGGTCAATCTGAGCGATCAGCCCAAGCTGTAACGCCGACTGCCCTGGCCGCCGACTGCCCTGGCCGAGGTAATCGGGGGGTAATCGGAGGGTGATCGGGGCGTTCAGCCCTCGGGTTCCTGCGGATCGAAAAGAAGGGCAACCCCGTTGATGCAATAGCGCAGCCCCGTCGGGGGCGGCCCATCCTCGAACAGATGGCCGAGATGAGCGTCGCAATTGGCACAGGCAACCTCGGTCCGCCGGGTGAACCATCCCTTGTCCTCGCGCGTGATCACGGCCGAAGCGGTAATCGGTGCCGTGAATGATGGCCAGCCGGTCCCCGAGTCGAACTTGGCATCGGTGTCGAACAGGGGCGTGTTGCAGCAGATGCAGCGAAAACGCCCCTTCTTGCGTGGAAACGAGTCGTTGCTGAAAGGTCGCTCGGTATGGCCCTTGCGGGTCACCTCATAGGCCAGCTCGGATAGCCGCTCGCGCCATTCCGCATCGCGGCGGGTGAGTTTTCTGGCCATCTTTACAACCCTTCCAAGAAATGCGGTACTGGTTCTTACCCACCGTCCCATCATAAGATAGATATAAGTTCCGGCGACTCGCGGAACAACCTGCCGAAAAGATAGTCTTGCAAACGGGGCGCACAGGGTGACGGATTTGACGATTGCCGGCTACAGCGTCGGATATGCGCGCAACCGGCGCGATCTGGCGGCAATCCAGGAACTGCGCGCGCGCTGTTTTCGCCCGTATCAAAAGGGGCGGTTCCGCGACCGCGACCCCCACGACGATCGGTGTCGGCACGTGATGATCCGCACCCGATCCGACAGCCGGCTGGTGGGCTGTTTCCGCATCATGCTGTTTGCCGACGGATCCGAACTGGAACGCAGCTATTCATCCGGTTTCTACGAGCTTTCCCCATTGTCGGGCTATCGCGCACCGATGGCCGAAATCGGTCGTTTCTGCATTGATTCCGCGGCTGGCGCGACTGACAAGGACAAACGGCAGCAGGGCTGGAGCCCCGACAACGCCGAGATCCTGCGCGCCGCGTGGGCCTGGCTTACCCGCCTTGTCGAGGAACGCCGGCTCGAAATGCTGTTCGGCTGCAGCTCGTTCCGGGGAACGGTGGCCACGGACTATACCGATGCCTTTGCCCTGTTGAAAGAGCGTCACCTGGGCCCGCGCGCCCTGTTGCCCGGGGTCAAGGCCGATCACAGCTTTCCCTATGCCAGCATGCTGCGGCGCCACCGGCCCGACATGCGCCGGGCGCTGAAATTCATGCCGCCACTGCTCAGGGCCTATCTCACCATGGGGGGATGGGTGTCGGACCACGCCGTGGTCGATGCCGATCTGGGCACGATCCACGTTTTTACCGCGCTCGAAATCAAGGCGATACCGCCCGCCCGCGCACAGCGCTTGCGAGCCATTTCCGCAATGCCTGGCTGAGCTTGCCTGCTTGTCCCCATTTTCCACATGAGGTGTCAGGTCTGTGGATAACCTGCCTGCGCCGATGTCGGTGTCCGGTTGTGATCACAGGCAGGCGTGGCTGTCATTCCGATCCGCGCCCTCGGGACAATGCCCGCCAGCCGATATCACGTCGACAGAATCCCTCGGGCCAGTCGATGCGATCCACCATTTCATAGGCCAGATCGCGGGCCTTGCGCAGGCTGGGCGCGCGCGCGGTCACATTCAGCACCCGCCCGCCAACCGCCAGCAAGCGCCCATCAGCCAGTTTCGTGCCGGCATGAAACACCTGCTGCGACGAGGTCGATGGCAGATCGTCAAGCCCGCGAATTTCGGACCCCTTCTCATGGGCTCCCGGATAGCCCCTTGCCGCCATGACCACGGTCAGCGCATGATCGTCGGCAAAACGCGCGCGCAGCTCGTCCAGCCGGTCCTCGGCGCAGGCCAGCAGCAGATCCAGCACCTGCGCCCCCAGCCGCATCATCAGCACCTGACATTCCGGGTCGCCAAAGCGCACATTGTATTCGACCAGCCGCGCCTGCCCGTCGGCTATCATCAGCCCGGCATAGAGTACCCCCTGATAAGGGGCGCCGCGCCGCGCCATTTCCCGCAGGGTGGGGCGAATGATCTGCGCCAGCACCTGTTCCTGCAACGCGTCGGTCAGGATCGGCGCCGGCGAATAGGCCCCCATGCCGCCGGTATTCGGACCCTTGTCGCCCTCATATGCGCGCTTGTGATCCTGCGCGGTGCCCATGGGCAGGCTGGTTTCGCCATTGCACAGCACAAAGAACGAGGCCTCTTCCCCTGCCATGAATTCCTCGATCACAACTGCGGCGCCCGCGTCCCCGAACTGGCCGGAAAAGATGTGGTCAACGGCCTCCAGCGCCTGCTGTTCGGTCATTGCGACGATCACCCCCTTGCCGGCGGCCAGCCCATCGGCCTTGACCACGATCGGGGCGCCATGGGCGCGGATATGGGCGCGCGCGGCCCGGGCATTGTCGAAACGCGCCCAGGCCGCGGTCGGCGCGCCGGCCGCGTCACAGATATCCTTGGTAAAGGATTTGGACGATTCCAGCCGCGCCGCCGCCTGTGACGGCCCGAAACACAGGATCCCCGCTGCCCGCAGCTTGTCGGCAATCCCGGCGGCCAGAGGGGCCTCGGGGCCGATCACCACAAAATCCACGGCGTTCTCGACGCAGAAATCCCTGACCGCGCCGCCGTCGAGAATATCGAGATCGGCACAATCGGCGATCAGATCCATCCCCGCATTGCCGGGCGCACAGATCAACCGGTCGCATTTCGGGTTCTGCTTGATGGCCCAGGCGAGGCTGTGCTCGCGCCCGCCGCTGCCAAGGATGAGGATGTTCATGCGAGCCCCCGCTGCCAACTGTCTTGTTGGCGGGCTTCTAGCGCAACAGGGCGGCAGGGGCCAGAGGCCGAGATGCCACGGCGTGCTTCTTCTTTGTGCAAATACGCCCGCCGGAGGCATCCGCCATTTCCGCCCGTCCCGGCGGGGGCTGTCTGCCCCCGCACCCCCGAGCGTATTTTCGCAAAGAAGAAGCCAAATGCCCCACTTGCATTTGGCCGGTTCACGGGGGACAAGTGGGCCATGACGGATCTAATCGAAGACGAAGGCACACAGGGCAACGCGCCCGAATTCACGGTTTCCGAGATCTCGGGCGCCATCAAGCGTGTGGTCGAGGGCGAGTTTTCCCATGTCCGCGTGCGCGGCGAACTGGGCCGCATCGCGCGCCCGCGTTCGGGCCATGTCTATCTGGATCTCAAGGATGACCGCGCGGTCCTGGCGGGCGTCATCTGGAAAGGGGTTGCAGCGCAGCTTGCCATGCAGCCCGAGGAGGGGATGGAGGTCGTCGTTACCGGCCGTCTGACCACCTTTCCGGGGCAGTCGCGCTATCAGATCGTGATCGAGACCATGGCGCCCGCAGGTGTGGGCGCGTTGATGGCGATGCTGGAAAAGCGCAAGAAACAGCTGGCGGCCGAGGGGCTGTTCGATGCGGCACGCAAGAAGGCCTTGCCCTATCTGCCCGAGGTGATCGGCGTCGTGACCTCGCCAACGGGGGCGGTGATTCGCGATATCCTGCACCGGCTGCGCGATCGCTTTCCGCGCAAGGTTCTGGTCTGGCCGGTCGCCGTGCAGGGCGAGAAATGCGCGCCCGAGGTCGCGGCCGCGATCAGGGGGTTCAACCGTCTGGCCCCGGGTGGCCTGCTGCCCCGGCCGGATGTCCTGATCGTGGCGCGGGGCGGGGGCTCGATCGAGGATCTCTGGGGGTTCAACGAGGAAATCGTCGCACGCGCGGCGGCAGAAAGCGACATTCCCCTTATTTCGGCCGTCGGGCATGAAACCGATACCACGTTGATCGATCATGTCGCCGATCGGCGTGCGCCCACGCCCACGGCGGCGGCGGAAATCGCGGTGCCGGTTCGCGCCGATCTGATGGCCCGCCTCAGTCAGCTTGACGAGCGCAGGCAGCGTGCGCTGGCGGGACTGTTGCAGACCCGCGGCCAGCGGCTGCGCGATCTGGCGCGTGCCTTGCCCAGACCGGCCGAGATCGTTGCGATCCACCGGCAGAGGCTGGATCATCTGTCGGATCGCCTGCCGCGTGCACTGCTTGCATCGGCCCAGGCGCGCCGGACGGCATTCACCCGACAGGCAGCAGGGTTGCGCCCTGCGTTGCTGCGTCAGATGGTCGGACAGCGGCGCGAAAGATTGCAGTCCCTTCGGGAAAAATTCCGCCGGGCCGCGCAAACCGGGGTTGAAGCCCGCCGGGCGCGGCTCGATTCACTTGAAAGGTTGCGCCTGACACTGGGTTATCAGGCAACGCTGGCGCGGGGCTATGCGGTTGTGCGTACGCCTTCCCAAGGGGGGACGACCGGGCGGGTTGTCACCTCATGCGCGGTGGCGGGCAGGGCAGCCCGGCTCGAGATCGAGTTTGCCGACGGCCGCCTGTCGGTGTTGCCCGCCAGGCGCGGTGGCGGTGGGCCGGGCAGGGGCGGAAAGGGCAGCGAAGGGCAGGGCAGCCTTTTCTGAGCGATTTCCGAGGGCTCAGGAACCCGGTTCGGGCAGGGCGCAGTCAAGGGCGCGGTCGTCCTGCCAGATCACGTCCAGATCGGCCTCGGGTTCGCGCCCGACTGCACGCGCGGCATAGCCCGCGGTCTTTTTCAGGAACAGCCAGCATTGTTCGTCACGCTCGCCTTCGTACAGAAAACAGATCTGCCTGTTGCGCACATACCACCGGCCCCGGCTGCATTGCCCGTCGGCGTATCGCCAGATCGACCTGTTGCCGGGCAGGTACTGCTCGGCTCCGTAGGGTTTGCCCTGCTGGGCGAAATACAGGGTCTTTCCCCTGACATAGGCGTCAAAGGCCTCGGGCGAGAGAACCGCCTCGCCCTGTTGCGCGGCCGCGCCGGGCGCGGCAGCGGGCAGGAGGGCCAGAATCATCACGAGCAGACGTATCATCATGCAATCATAACCCGGGGACGGGAAAATCCGAATCACTTGTCTGTCGTGCGGAATCGCGTGTTGCCCGCCCCCGGATGCCCCTTTGCCCCCGCGCGGGGTCGCATTTGCGCAAGCGGGCCCGGCTGGCCTAGACTAGGGTCTGTGGACAACCCCGGATCGCACCGGCGCCGGGGTCGGGTGGCGACAGGCAGCAAGGAAACGAGCCGATGACGGATGAGCAGATCGAGGCAGGGGCCAGGGGTGTCTGGAAAAGCGCGCGCGGCAAGGGGCGGCCCTTTCCCAAGGGGCGTCAACCTGACGAAGCCGCGCGGGAGCGGATCCGCACCCTGCTGGGCGCGCGTCCCCGCCGGCGCGACCTGTTGATCGAATTCCTGCATCTGATCCAGGATGAATATGGCCATCTGTCGGCGGCCCATCTGCGTGCGCTGGCCGAGGAAATGAACGTCAGCCAGGCCGAAATTCATGAGGTTGCCAGTTTCTATGCGCATTTCGATATCGTGAAGGAGGGCGAAAAGACCCCGCCCCGCCTGACGATCAGGGTTTGCGACAGCCTGTCATGCGAAATGGCGGGTGCGCAGGCGCTGCTGGACGGGCTGATGAAGGGGGTCGATCCGGCAAGGGTGCGCATCCTGCGCGCGCCCTGCATGGGGGGATGCGACAAGGCCCCGGTGGTCGAGCTGGGGCATAACCAGATCGGCCATGCAACGCCAGAAAGGGTGCTGGCTGCCCTGCGCGGCGGGCGAACGAAACCGGAAATCCCGCATTACGAGGGACTTGCCGAATATCGCGCGGGCGGGGGGCATGACGTGCTCGCGGCCTTGCGCGCAGGCAGCACAACCCCCGATCAGGTGCAGGAGGAAATCCTGAACAGCGGGCTGCGCGGCATGGGTGGCGCCGGTTTCCCGACCGGGCGCAAATGGGCGCTGGTGCGCGCCAACCCCGCGCCGCGCCATCTGGCCGTCAATGCCGACGAGGGCGAGCCGGGCACCTTCAAGGACCGCCATTTCATGGAGACGCAACCGCATCTGTTTCTGGAGGGGATGCTGATCGCGGGCCATGTGATCGAGGCGGAAAGATGTTTCATCTATCTGCGCGACGAATATGCAGCCGCGCGCGAGATACTGCTTGCCGAAATCGGCGCGCTTGAAAAGGCCGGGATCATCGCCCCCGGCCATGTCGAACTGCGCCGCGGGGCCGGTGCCTATATCTGTGGCGAGGAAAGCGCCATGATCGAAAGCATCGAGGGCAAGCGCGGCCTGCCGCGTCACCGTCCGCCCTATGTGGCCGAGCTCGGGCTGTTCGGCCGTCCGACGCTGGTCCACAATGTCGAGACGCTCCACTGGGTTGCCCGCATCCTGCGCGAAGGCGCACAGGTCTTTGCCGGCCAGGGCGCCAACGGCCGCAAGGGGATGCGCGCCTATTCGGTGTCGGGGCGCGTGCGCAAGCCCGGCGTCGTCATCGCGCCCGCCGGCCTGACCATCCGCCAGCTGATCGCGCGTGCCGGGGGCATGATCGAAGGACACGAATTTGCCGCCTACCAGCCCGGCGGGCCGAGTTCGGGCCTGTTGCCCGCCAGCATGGACGACATTCCGCTGGATTTCGACACGCTTCAGCCACATGGCACATTCATCGGCTCGGCCGCGGTGGTGGTGTTGTCGGATCACGACAACCCGCGACGTGCGGCGCTCAACATGCTGCGGTTTTTCGAACGCGAAAGCTGTGGCCAGTGCACCCCCTGCCGGGTGGGCTGCGAAAAGGCCGTCAGGCTGATGCAGGCCGAACACTGGGATCAGGATCTGCTCGGAGATCTGTGCCAGGCGATGCGGGATGCCTCGATCTGCGGGCTGGGGCAGGCGGCGCCCAACGCCATCGACCTGGTGATGAAACATTTCCCGGACGCGATCTGATGCGCTTCCTTTTCCTGCTGCTGTCCCTGTCCCTGGGCGCCGCGCTGGCCTATGGCTGGATGATCCGTCGCCCGGGACAGGGCGTTCTGCGCAGCCTTGCCAAGACGGCGGCAGTCGGCGCGCTGGCATTGTTCGTTCTGCTGGTCGGTGGCCCGCCCCTGCTGGTGCTGGCACTGGCCCTGTCGGCGCTGGGCGACCTGTTGCTGTCGCGCGAGGGGGACGCTGCCTTTCTGGGGGGGATGGTCGCCTTTCTGGCGGCTCATCTGGCCTATGTGCCGTTCTTCCTGGGTCTGGGGGATCCATCGCTCGTGGCGGCGCGCTGGCCGGCGATGGCGGCGCTTGTGCTCTTCGGGGCCGGTATTTTACGCCTGCTCTGGCCCCGCCTGGGCGCATTCCGGGCACCGGTGGTCCTCTATGTTCTGGCGCTCCTGGCGATGGGCGTCGCGGCTCTGGCGCTGCCGTTTTCGGGCGGCAGGGCCCTGATCCCGGTGGGGGCCGGGCTGTTCATCCTGTCGGACATGATCCTGGCGGTCGAGAAATTCCACCTGCCAGGCGGGTCCTCGTGGCGCCGGATTACGCCCTTTGCCGTCTGGGGTCTGTACTGGCCGGCTCAGGCGATGATCACCTTTGGCGCCCTGTGGTAGCGGCGCGCGCCCGGCCCCCCTGGCGCCACTTGCCCAAAGCGCGTCAATGCCCTAGACGGATGGCCAGCCTGAATATCCCATCAATCGGAGCACGCCCGCATGCGCCTGACCCGCTATTTTCTGCCCGTCCTCAAGGAGAACCCCGCCGAGGCCCAGATCGCCAGCCATCGCCTGATGTTGCGCGCCGGCATGATCAGACAGGCTGCCGCCGGAATCTATTCCTGGTTGCCGCTGGGCTTCAAGGTGCTGAAGAACATCGAAACCATCGTCCACGAGGAACAGATCCGCGCAGGCCATATCCCGATGCTGATGCCCACCCTGCAATCGGCTGATCTGTGGCGCGAAAGCGGGCGTTATGACGCCTATGGTCCCGAGATGCTGCGCATCACCGACCGCCACGGCCGCGACATGCTGTATGGCCCGACCAACGAAGAGCTGATCACCGACATCTTCCGCAACTCGGTGCGATCCTACAGGGATCTGCCGCTGACGCTGTATCACATCCAGTGGAAGTTCCGCGACGAGATCCGCCCCCGTTTCGGCGTCATGCGCGGGCGCGAATTCTACATGAAGGACGGCTACAATTTCGATATCGACCGCGACAGCGCCATCCACGCCTATAATCGCCACATGGTCAGCTATCTGCGCACTTACGAACGCATGGGCCTCAAGGCCATTCCGATGCGTGCCGACAGCGGCCCGATTGGCGGCGACGACACCCATGAATTCCTGGTGCTGGCCGATACCGGCGAATCCGAGGTCTTTTATGACAGCGCCATCCTCGACCTGAAACTGGGCGAGCGCGCCATCGATTATGACGACCGCGCCCAATGCGCCGCCATTCGTGAAGAATGGACAACCCCCTATGCCCGCACCGATGAAACCCATGACGAGGCCCTGTTCCACCAACAGGTGCCCGAGGAACGCCGCCGCAGCTCGCGCGCCATCGAGGTGGGGCAGATCTTCTATTTCGGCACCAAGTATTCCGAGCCGATGAAGGCCACCGTCGCCAATGACAAGGGCGAACATGTGCCTGTCCATATGGGCAGCCATGGCATTGGCGTCAGCCGTCTCGTCGGCGCGCTGATCGAGGCCTTCCATGATGATCGCGGCATCATCTGGCCGGAATCCGTTTCCCCCTTCAGGGTGGGGATCGTCAACCTGAAACAGGGCGACAGCGCCGCCGATGCCGCCTGTGAATCGCTGTATCGCGAACTGACGGCCGCGGGGCTGGAACCCCTCTATGACGACCGTGAAGAACGTGCCGGCGCCAAGTTTGCAACCATGGACCTGATCGGCCTGCCCTGGCGTATCACGGTCGGCCCGCGTGGCCTGCGTGCCGGGGTGGTCGAGCTGACCAGCCGCAAGACCGGGCAAAGCGAGGAACTGAAACCCGCCGATGCCATCGCACGCTTGGGGAAAATCTATTCAGGGCTGTGATCATCCGGCCTTTCTTCTTTGCACAAATACGCTCGGGGGTGCGGGGGCAGACAGCCCCCGCCTGCGCGAGGGGATATTGCAGGCGCCTCCGGCGGGCGTATTTGGACAAAGAAGAAGGAACAGTGGCTTTCCCGCAGCGTCGCGCCCGGTCGCGCGGTGTTGAGGGCAGGCGCGCTTGACGATGGGCGTGAACCCGTCCACCTTGCCCGCGAGAATTCGCATCGGAGCAATCGCTTGAACAACCGTACCATCCCCTTTGCCGCCTTCGAATGGCTGATCGCCTGGCGCTATCTGCGGGCGCGTCGGCGCGAGGGCGGGGTCAGCGTGATGACGGTGATTTCGCTGGTCGGGGTGACACTGGCCGTGTTTGCGCTTGTTGCGACCCTGGCGGTGAGGTCGGGCTTTCGCCACGAATTCGTCAAGACCATCCTGGGCGCGAATGCCCATGTCACGCTTCAGGCTGCAAGCTGGCGCGATGCGGCCGGGCGGCTTTCGCGGATGGTGTCCGATTTCGACAGGCGCGCGTCGCGCATCCGCCAGGTGCCGGGGGTGGTTCGCGCGGCCCCGGCGATTCGGGGGCAGGTCATGGCCTCGGCAAATGGCCGCAATGCCGGTGTCGAGATTTATGGCGAACGCCTGGCCGACATGAAGACCCTGCCTCTTTTCGTTCATCCCCAGTCGGCCGACGGAGAAATCGGCCGATTCGATCAGGGTGTCTCGGTCGGATCCGGGGTTGCGCGCGAGCTGGGTGTCGGCGTCGGCGATCGGATCAAGCTGATTTCGCCCGACGGGGTAAAGACGGCATTCGGGACCGCGCCGCGGGTGCGCAGCTATGAGGTGGTCTATGTCTTCAGTGTCGGGCGGTGGGATATCGATCGCACCCGTATCTACATGCCCCTGACCCAGGCCCAGAGCTTTTTCAACCGCGAGGGGTATGCCGACGAGATCGAGGTCAGCGTGCGTGACCCGGAAAGGATCGACCGCTATCTGCCCGCCCTGCGCAAGGCCTTTGGCGGGCCGGTCATTACCTGGACGTGGTGGGATGCCTCGGGGGCATTCCTGAATGCGCTCAAGACCGAAGACAACGTGATGTTCATCATCCTGTCGATCCTGGTGCTGATTGCCACCATGAACATCGTTTCCGGGCTGATCATGCTGGTGCGCAACAAGGGGCCGGCAATCGGCATCCTGCGCACCATGGGGTTGAGCGAGGGGTCGATCCTGCGGGTCTTTTTAATCGTCGGGGCATCGATCGGGATTGTCGGCACCATTCTGGGCGTTGTTCTGGGCAGCCTGTTTGCCATCTATATCGACCCGATCTTCGGCTTTGTGAACTGGGCGCTGGGGGGTGGGGTGTGGGACCCGTCGGTACGCTATCTGTCGCAATTGCCGGCACGGCTGGAATTCTGGGATGTGGCGCGTGCGGCCATGCTGTCGCTGACGCTGGCCTTTGGCGCGACGATCTTTCCCGCCCGCCGTGCCGCCCGCATGAACCCGGTCGAGGCCCTGCGCAATGAATGAACCCCTGCTCGAGCTGCGCGCCATAGCGCGGACCTACAACAAGGGTCGGCCCAATGCGGTCGAGGTCTTGCGCGGGGTCGATCTGACCTTGCAGGCGGGCGAAATGGTGGCCCTGGTGGCGCCCTCGGGGGCGGGGAAATCGACCTTGCTGCATATTGCCGGGCTGCTGGATGTGCCGGATTCGGGCGAGGTGATCCTGAATGGCCGGCTGATGAGCGTGCGCAGCGATCGCCGGCGCACCATAGCGCGGCGCCGTGAAATCGGGTTCGTCTATCAGTTTCATCATCTCCTGGCCGAATTCACGGCCCTGGAAAACGTCATTCTGCCGCAGTTGGCCAATGCCGTGCCCAGGGCCGAGGCCGCCGCCCATGCGCGGGACCTGCTGGGCCGGGTGGGGTTGGCGCAGCGCATGGATCACCGCCCGGGCGAGATGTCGGGCGGTGAACAGCAGCGTGTTGCGTTCTGTCGCGCCCTTGCCAACCGGCCCCGCCTGTTACTGGCCGACGAGCCCACGGGGAACCTCGATACCGACACGGCCGCGCAGGTATTCGAGGTGCTGACGGGGCTTGTGCGCGAAACCGGGCTGGCGGCGCTGGTGGCGACCCATAATCCGGATCTGGCGGCGCGGATGGATCGCAGGTGCCATCTTGCCTCTGGCCGGCTTTCCTGAGGAGGCAGGCCGTCGCACGGGGCGCGCGATGCGGCCGCTGACAGGGCGCGTGGTCGCGGGGGGTGTCAGCCCAGGCAGATCGCCTGGAGGCGCAGCCATGCGGCGTCGGACAAGAGGGGTTGGTAGGTCTTGCCGCGCAGGGGGTCGCCCTCGATCAGGGCAGCCGTGGTTCCGGCCGTGGTTCCGGGCGCGGTTCCGGGGCCGCTTGCAAGGCTGCGTGCCAGCGGCGCGGCGGGCAGCCGGGCGCGGGCAAAGGCGGCCAGCAGCAGGGACGTGTCGGGCAGACGCGTCGGCCGCGACAGCAGGCTGGAGGCATAGGCGTCCAGAACCGAGGGTTCGATCCTGCCGGTGGTCAGCAGACGCAGGCTGACCAGAAAGCCTGCACTGTCCAGCAGCCGTTCGAGGGGGCTGCGTCGCATGCTCTGGACGCGCTCCAGCAGGACGTATCCGGCGGCGACCTCGGGCTGGTCGAAATTTTCCACGAGGCGCCGGTTCAGCAGGATCATCCCCCCGGGGAGGGCTGCGCTGGTCAGCGTGGTGCCCGGCAGGATAATGATGCGCGTCGCCTCGTCCAGCCCCAGCCTTGTGCCCAGCTGTCTCAGGGCGCGCTGTCCGGCCAGGGTCGAACAGGGGGTGCCGATGCGCGCCGACAGGCGGGCAAGGGTCGCCTCGCCGATCTGGCGCCGTGTTTCGGGTGGAACCACGCTGGCGGCGTGCCGGGCCAGGGTGCCGGGCAGCCACAGGGCCGACGCCATGGCGGTGGCGATGACAACGACCAGCAGCGATATCAGGCGCAACCTTCCGGGATGGGGACGGTCGCGTTCGATCATGGCGCGTATCCTTTCGATCGCGTCGATCATGATGTCGTCGTCCAGTTCCAGGGTTTCGGCCGCCTCGGAGGTGGGCGAGAACAGGGCCGGAACCTCGCCCGGGTTCAGACGCTTGACGGCGGGCAGCGACCAATGGGAAAGAGGGGCCTCGTTCTTGTCCCGGATCACGAGCGAGGTATCGCCAAAGCTGACATAGACCTCGACACGTTGCGCATCCGGGGTTTCGCGCCACAGCCCGACGGATTCGAGTTTTTCGTACTGCTTGAGAGCGGTCATTTATGCCCGTTTTCTGCCTCTCGGCGCCGGCCTGTCTGACCGGTCGCCCCCGTTGTCGCCGCCGGTCGGGGCCCTCAGGGGGATGACGGCGGCTGCCTGGGGGCCAGTCTACAGGTTTTTCGCATCATTTGAATGCCGAATGCCGCTCTTTGCGTGCCGTTCGTTCACAGCGACCTTGCCAGATCGCGCAGCACGAATTTCTGGATCTTGCCTGTCGATGTCTTGGGCAGTTCCTGAAAGACCACCTTTTTCGGGGTCTTGAAACCGGCCAGACGTTCACGACAAAAGGCGATCAGTTCGTCCTCGGTCGCGTCCATGCCCGGTTTCAGTTCGACGAATGCGCAGGGCACTTCGCCCCATTTGTCATCGGGCCTGGCAACCACCGCCGCCAGCAGCACCGCCGGGTGGTGCATGAGCGCGCCCTCGACCTCGACCGAGCTGACGTTCTCGCCGCCCGAGATGATGATGTCCTTGGCCCGGTCGGTGATCTTGATATAGCCGTCGGGGTGCTGAAAGGCGATGTCGCCGGAATGGAAATAGCCGCCTTCGAATGCCTCGGCCGTTGCCTGCGGGTTGCGGTAATATCCCTTCATCACCGCATTGCCGCGGATCATGATCTCGCCCAGGGTTTCGCCGTCGCGGGGCACCGGGGTCATGGTTTCGGGGTCCATGACGGTGATGTCCTCCATCATCGGCATCAACACGCCGGTGCGGGCCTTGATGGCGGCGCGTTCCTCGCCCTCCAGATGGCCCCATCTGTCGTTGTCCCACAGGCATTCGGTGACATGGCCATAGGTTTCGGTCAGCCCGTAGACCTGGGTCACGACAAAGCCCAGCTTTTCGATGGCCAGCAGGGTGGCAGCGGGCGGCGGCGCGCCGGCGGTATAGACCTGCACCACATGGTCGAAGTCGCGCCGCTCGTCGTCGGAGGCATTGACGATGGTGTTCAGAACGATGGGCGCGCCGCCGAAATGGGTGACCTTTTCATCGGCGATGGCGTCATAGATGCCGCCTGCGGTGATGTCGCGCAGGCAGACGACCGTGCCGCCCACCATCGGCATCAGCCAGCTGTGGTGCCAGTTGTTGCAGTGAAACAGCGGCACGATGGTCAGCAGGCGGGCAAACAGCGGCATGTGCCAGGCCACCGCCGTGCCCATGGTCAGCAGATAGGCCCCGCGATGGCTGTAGACCACGCCCTTGGGCCGCCCGGTGGTGCCCGAGGTATAGTTCAGCGCCAGGCTTTCCCATTCGTCCCGCGGCATGATCCAGTCGAAGTCGGGGTCGCCCGTGGCAAGCAGATCCTCGTATGTCTGATGGCGCCCGGTTGCGGTGACGCCCGAAACCGGGTCGGGGGCCTCGATGATTTCGGGGGGCTTGCCCTCCATCTGCTTGCAGGCGGCCTCGGCCAGGTCAACAAATGCGCTGTCGCAAAGCAGGATTTTCGCGCCCCCATGGCCCAGGATATAGGCAACCGTTTCCACATCGAGGCGCACATTGATCGTGTTCAGCACCGCGCCGGCGGCGGGCACGCCCCAATGGGCCTCGACATGGGCGGGGATGTTGGGCATGAGCGTGGCCACCACATCGCCGGGCGCGATCCCGCGCGCCGCCAGCGCCGAGGCCAGGCGGCTGACGCGCTGATACAGCTGGGCATAGGTCAGGCGCATGTCGCCATGCACCAGGGCCTCGCGGTCGGCAAAGACATCGGCGGCCCGGCGCAGATGCGAAAGCGGTGTCAGCGCAACATGGTTTGCGGGGCCCTTGTCGAGACCGGTTTCATCTGCCATCCATCCCATGGGAACATTCTCCTGAAATCAGCGGAATTGGTCAAACTGCGTCGCATTCTGGACAGATTTTTCCGATGTGCAAGGCTGATCGAGGGGGAAATGCGAAAGGACAACAGGTCATGCAATCAAAGGGTCATGATCGCCCCCTGATGGCGGTTCTTCTTGTGACATTGTCGATGGCCGACCTGGGGCTGGTCGACAATTTCATCCGTTCCATCGCGCAGGAGGCCGGGCTGTGGCAGTTCCATTTCCTGCGCTCGATCCTGGTGGTGCTGGTTCTGCTGGTGCTGGCCCGGATCACGGGCTGGCGTATCCGGCCGCGCAACTGGCGGGCTGTGGCGCTGCGCAGTTTCTTCTTTTCCAGCGCGATGATCCTGTATCTGGGGGCCGCCGGGTTTCTGCCCATCGCGCAGGTCGGGGCCGGGCTGTTCACCGCGCCGATTTTCGTGCTGGTGATCTCGGCCCTGTTCTTTGGCACGCGCATCGGGCTGTGGCGTGTGCTGGCGGTGGCGATCGGCTTTGTCGGGGTCGTCTTGATCCTTGGCCCCGAGGCCGGCGGGATCAGCGCGGTCAGCACCATTCCGGTGATGGCGGGGCTGCTTTATGCGCTGAACAACATCGCCACCCGGCGCTGGTGCGAGGGCGAAACCACGCTGACCCTGCTGGCCGGTGTTTTCGTGGCGCTCGGTCTGTGGGGGGCGGCCGGGCTGATCGTTCTGGCGCTGTGGCAGGTGCCGCCGGACATCGCGGCGCAATTGCCGTTTTTCGCGCGCGGCTGGGTCGCGCCAAGCCAGAGCTTCATCATGCTGCTGCTGGTGCACGGCACCGGGGCCCTGGTGGCGGTGGCATTGCTGACGCGGGGATACCAGCTGGGCGAGGTGTCGTTCATCTCGGTCGTCGAATATGTCTATCTGGGCTTTGCCGCCTTCTGGAGCTGGGCGCTCTATGGCGTGCTGCCCGACCGTCTGGCCATTGCCGGGATTGTTGCCATCGTGGCTTCGGGCACGATCATCGCCCTGCGCTCGCGCGAGGTGGTGCCGGTTGACCGGATGGGCCCTCAGGTGCCGCAATAGGTGGCCAGCACGCGTTCGCCCGGGGCAGGGGGGAATTCGTATTCTTCCGCGCCGGGCTGTTCGGCAAAGGGTGTCGCGAGAGTCGCGATCAGCCGCTCGAACGGGGCCATGTCGCCCTGAAGGGCGGCTTCGATCGCCTGTTCGACACGGTGATTGCGGGGGATGCGGACCGGGTTGGCCCGCGCCATGACCTCGGCCGCCGCGGCCGGCTCGGCCAGCTGTGCCAGCCAGCGCGCGCGCCATGAAGCAACCCTTTCGCGCGAGGTAAACAGACTGTCGAATTCGGCAAAATCCCGCCTTTGCAGCCCCTGCGTGAGGCGGCGAAAGGCCAGAGTGTAATCGATGCCGTCATCGGCCATGATTTCCAGCAGGTCGCGGGTCAGCCCCGCCTGTTCGGCATTTGCATCGGAAAAGCCCAGCTTGGCGCCCATGCGGCGGTTCCACTCGGCCTGAAAGTGATCGGAAAAACGGTCGATCGCGTCCTGGGCCGCGCGCAGCGCGCTTTCCCTTTCGCCCGGCATCAAGGGCAGCAGGCATTGGGCCAGCTGGGCAAGGTTCCAATGCGCAATGGGCGGCTGGTTGCCCCAGGCATAGCGGCCCATCCGGTCGATCGAGCTGAACACCGTTTCGGGGTGGTAATCGTCCATGAAGGCACAGGGGCCATAATCGATGGTCTCGCCTGATACCGCCATGTTGTCGGTGTTCATCACCCCGTGAATGAATCCGACCTGCATCCACTGCGCGACCAATGCGGCCTGGGCCTCGACGACATGGCGCAGGAATGCCAGCGGCGGGTTTTCGGCCTGCGCAGCCTCGGATGCGTGGCGGGCGATGGCGTGCTCCAGCAGGATCTGCAGCGCCTCATGGTCGCGCCGGCCCAGGAAATACTGAAAGGTGCCCACACGGATATGGCTGCTGGCCACCCTGACAAGGATCGCGCCGGGCTGCGGGGTTTCGCGCATCACCTGTTCACCGGTCGCGATCACCGCCAGCGCGCGGGTCGTGGGGATGCCCAGCGCGTGCATGGCCTCGGAGACGATATATTCGCGCAGCGCCGGCCCCAGCGCCGCCTTGCCGTCGCCGCCCCGCGAAAACGGGGTGCGCCCGGCCCCTTTCAGATGCAGGTCGAACCGCTTGCCGTCGGGCGCGATGATCTCGCCCAGCAGGATCGCGCGCCCGTCGCCCAGCTGCGGCACCCAGCCGCCGAACTGGTGCCCCGCATAGGCCATGGCCAGGGGCTCGGCCCCCTCGGGCAGGGTCTGGCCCGACAACAGCCGTGCCCCCTGCGGGCTGTCCAGCGCATCCGCATCCAGACCCAGGCGCCGGGCAAGCCCGTGGTTGAGGCGCAGCAGCCGGGGCTCTGGCACCGGCGCGGGTGGCAGTCTGGCGTAGAAACGCGCCGGCAGGCGCGCATAGCTGTTGTCGAAATGAAAATCCACCTGGGTGCTTCCCTGTTTTTCCGGCTTCCCCCAATCTGGGGATTGTACCCCCAAATTGCCAGAGCGCGCGCCCGCGTGCCGCAAACCGCCGGGCTCAGCCTGTCGGTGCCCGTTGCGATTTCGCCTGCCGGTCGGCGCTGCCCGTCAGCGCCCGTACGCGCAGGGCCAGCATTTCCATCTCGGGATCATTGATCCCCAGCGCGCGCAGATGTTCCACGGTGTTGAACAGATATTCGCGGTTCGACCCGCGCCCGCCGCTTGCCCGGGCAATGATCCGCGCCTGTTCCTCCAGTGCCAGCCCGCCGCAATATTGTACATGCTGCTGATCGACCACATAGCAGATCGCCACGACGCTTTCGCCATTGTCCAGCTGCACGCGGTGACGCTGTTCCAGATAGGCCGAGGAAATCAGTTCGCGCGCCCGCAGCCCGGCCAGCGCCTCGGCCGCGTGTTCGGGTGCAACCTGAAAGGCGACCCCCCGGCACGATGCCCCCGCCGCCCGGTCGAGCGCCAGCACCAGACCGGGGGCATCGGGCGTGCCGCGGTGATGGATCGAGCGCATGCAGAACGATCGCCCATAACCGTCGAGGCCCGCAACATGGCGGCGCGCAAAAGCAAAGCCCGGATGCCAGATCAGCGACCCGTATCCGAATACCCAGAATCCGTCATCCAGGTTGTCCGACATGCCTATGGTTCCCCTCGTCTGGCGGTGTATAAACGGCCGCGACAAGAAACAGGAGGATTCGCCCTTGCGCAAGCTGTTTGTCCTGGTGCTGGTGGTGCTGGGCCTGTGGTCGGGCTACTGGTATCTGGGCAAGACGGCCAAGCAGGCCCTGATCGAGGCGTGGTTCAATGCCCGCCGCGAGGCCGGCTGGACCGCCCGCTATGGCGATTTCCGCATGACCGGGTTTCCGCTGCGTTTCGACAGCCGGTTCACCGATCTCGAAATCCACGGCGCGCGTTCGGGCATGGGATGGGAGGCCCCGCGCCTCGATATCCTGACCCCGGCCTGGGCGCCCAACCGCGTCAGCGTGCGCTTTCCCCGCACCCAGCTGATCAGCCTGCCATTGCAGGATGTCACCGTCACCAGCAGCAGGATGTCGGCCAGTGTCCTCTTTGCCCCGGACAGCAGACTGGCCCTCAGGGCGTTGCGCATGGAGGCAGACGATCTTGCCGTGAAAGGCAGCCTCGGCTGGCGCATGTCGGCGCGGGCATTTTCGCTTTCCTCGACTCATAACCGCGGCCAGGCCTACGCCCATGACATGGTGCTCGACATATCGGGGCTGACCCCAACCGCCGCCTTGCGCGCATCCTTTGATCCCGCCGGAACGCAACCGGCCCGGATCGACCGGATTCGCCTGGACCTGACGCTGGCCTTTTCCGGCCCCTGGGATCGGGTTGCCGTCGAACAGGGTGCGCCGGTTCTGAAATCGGTCGAGGTCAACAGCATGAACATCGCCTGGGGGGCTCTGGGGCTGGGCGGTGACGGCCTGCTTGCGATCGCACCGGACGGGCGCATCACCGGCAAGCTCGCCCTGATCGTCCGAAACTGGCGCGGCGTCCTCGGGGCAATGGTTTCGGCCCGGGTGATCGATCGCGGGGTTGCGCGCCAGATCGCCCGGCTGGTGGGCCTGCTGACAGCCACGGCCAGCAACCCCGACGCATTGCGCATCCCTCTGGAATTCAGACGCGATGGCGTGTTTCTGGGGCCGGTCCGGCTGGGACCCGCGCTCGAGGTCGTGCGCCGCCAGGGCGTCGAGGCGGGGCGCTGACCGGCTGTCGGTTTCGGCCAGGCGGCCGATACGGGCACCTCTGCTACGGGGCACAGCCGGCTTCTTCTTTGTCCAAATACTCCCGCCGGAGGCTCCCGCAGCCCGCCGCGGGCGCAGCCGGCGTCGGCCTGTCGCGGCGCCGGCCTCAATCGTCGCGAATGATTCGGGCGAAACTGTCGAACACCGCGTCATTTGCAGCGATCAGCGCGCCGTCACGCAGGATGTCGCCGGCCTTGTCGAGCGGCTCGACCAGGCCGCCGGCCTCGCGGACCAGCAGCAGACCCGCCGCAACGTCCCAGGGATGCAGCCGGCGTTCCCAGAATCCATCATATCTGCCGGCTGCCACATAGGCCAGGTCAAGCGCGGCCGCCCCCCAGCGCCGTACCCCCGAGCACACCGGCAGGATACGCGCCAGGTCCTGCAGGCTGTCGGGCAGATCCTCGCGCCCGCCAAAGGGCAGGCCGGTGGCAAACAGGGTTTCGATCATCTTCCGGCGCCCCGATACCCTCAGCCGGCTGTCGTTCAGCCAGCAGCCGCCGCCCCTTTCGGCGGTGAACATCTCGTCCTTGGCCGGGTCAAAGACCACCGCCGCGACGATTTCCCCCTTGTGTTCGAGCGCGATCGAGATCGCCCAGTGGGGCAGCCCGTGCAGAAAATTCGTGGTCCCGTCCAGCGGGTCCACGATCCAGCGGCGGGTGGGGTCATTGCCGGCAACCTCGTCGCTTTCCTCGGCCAGCCAGCCGTAATTGGGTCGTGCGGTGGTCAGCTCCTCGCGGATGATTTCCTCGGCGCGCATGTCGGCACGCGACACGAAATCGCCGGCGCCCTTCATCGAGACCTGCAATTTCTCGACCTCTCCGAAATCGCGGATGAGCGCGCGGCCCGCCTTGCGGGCGGCCTTGATCATGATGTTGAGATTTGCGCTGGCTTGCGACATGGCGGTGTCCTTGGGGGTTGTCCGGGCCGGGTGGTCCCGAGGTTGTCCCGGGATTGTCCCGGGGACTCGGGGAAAAATCTCCGCCCGCTCTATAATGGGTTGCCCGACCGGGGCCAAGGCCAAACTGGCCGATGCGCAGGCCCGGCCCCGGGGCGGGGGCGGCTGCGTGCCTGCCCTGCTGTCCTCCTCGCCGGTGCGCCCGGCCAGCGCGCGCTCAGCGCCGGCGCCTTTGCATCCTTGGCGGTTCGGTCCGGCCCAGCCGGATGAAATGGGCCATCCAGGGGAGGGTCGTGTCATCTGATCGGGTGGCCGCGTAAAGGCGCTTGGTCAGCCCGCGTTCGGTCAGGGGGCGGGTGACGTAATCATGGTCATATCGGCTGTCACGCACCACCCAGTCGGGCAGCACGGCGACGCCGCGGTTGCTGGCCACCAGCAGCATGATGACCGCGGTCAGCTCGACCTGACGGATCGCCCGGGGTTCGACCCCCGCTGGGCCAAGCAGCAGCGAAAACACGTCAAGGCGCGCCTTGTCCACCGGATAGGCGATCAGCGTCTGGTCGGCAAAATCCCGCGCCTCGATCCAGGGCCTGTCGGCCAGCGGGTGGCCGGATGCGGCGATGAACACGGGTTCATAGTCGAACAGCGGTGAAAAGGTGATTTCCTCCAGGTCCTCGGGATCGGACGAGATCACCAGGTCGATTTCCTCGCGTTGCAGCGCGGGCAGCGCGTCAAAGGCCAGGCCGGGGCGGATATCGACATCGACATCGGGCCAGGCGCGGCGGAACAGTTCCAGCACCGGAAACAGCCAGTCGAAACAGGCGTGACATTCGATGGCGATATGCAGCCGTCCGGTGCGGCCGTCCTGAAGGTTCAGGAAATCCTGCTCGACGGCCTCGACCTCGGGCAGCACGGTTTCGGCCAGCCGCAGCAGGCGCATGCCGGCCGACGACAGGCGCAGCGGCTTGGTCCTGCGCAGGAACAGATCGACGCCGGCCTGCTCTTCCAGCGCCCTGATCTGGTGCGACAGCGCGGATTGGGTGATGTTCAGCCGCTCGGCCGCACGCGCGAGTCCCCCGGCCTCGTGAATGGCGCGGACGCTGCGCAGATGACGGAGCTCCAGATGCATAATGAGCAACTCTCATAATGATAATGATTATTATGAATTTGTCTCACATATCGATTTGTGGCACAAGAGGCCGCGAAAATGACCGGAGTCCACAATGACCATGACCGATTCGGGCAATGTGCCCAATGTTTCATTCGAATTCTTCCCGCCACAGTCGCTCGAGGCATCCTTCCGGCTGTGGGAATCGGTGCAGGTTCTGGCCCCGCTGTCGCCCTCTTTCGTGTCGGTGACATATGGCGCAGGCGGTTCGACCCGCGAACTGACGCATGAGGCCGTGGGCACATTGATCCGCCATTACGGGCTGAATGTCGCCGCGCATCTGACCTGCGTTGACGCCACCCGCGCCGAAACCCTGGAAATCGCCCGCAGCTATGGCGAGATCGGAGTGAAGGAAATCGTCGCCCTGCGCGGCGACCCACCCAAGGGGCAGGACAGCTTTGCCCCCCATCCCGAGGGGTTTTCCGGCTCGGTCGAACTGGTCGCCGCGCTGAAGGAGCTGGGTCTGTTCCACATCCGGGTGGGCGCCTATCCCGATCCGCACCCCGAAGCACGCGACGAGAACTCCGATATCGAGATGCTGAAACGCAAGTTCGACGCCGGCGCCGACAGTGCGATCACCCAGTATTTCTATGACATCGACAGTTTCCTGCGCTTCCGCGACCGTGCCGCCGCTGCGGGTATCACAAAACCGATCATCCCCGGCATCCTGCCCATCGAGAACTGGGATGCCGTCAAGCGCTTTTCGGCCCGCTGCGGGGCCAGATTGCCGGGCTGGATGGACGACGCCTTTGCCAAGGCGAAACGAGATGGCGTGGAAGAACTGCTGTCGGTTTCAATCGGCACCGAGCTGTGCAGCAATCTGGTCGAT
Organism: uncultured Rhodobacter sp.; assembly: GCA_964637875.1. Lineage (GTDB taxonomy): Bacteria > Pseudomonadota > Alphaproteobacteria > Rhodobacterales > Rhodobacteraceae > UBA5972. The sequence goes on along the minus strand of CAZWXK010000024.1, from coordinate 1,444 downwards.
GAGGGGGTCGAGGATCTGCATTTCTACACCCTCAACAAGCCCCATCTGACGCGCCAGATCTGTGCGGCCCTCGGGGTCGAACCCAAGGACAGCCTTGAGGCGGTTGCCTGACGAGGTCGGGGCGCGGGGTCTTGTTGCGGGCCAGTTTTCTTCTTTGTTCAAATACGCCTGCCGGAGGCATCCGCCATTTCCGCCCGTCTCGGCGGGGGCTGTCTGCCCCCGCACCCCCGAGCGTATTGTGACAAAGAAGAAGAATTATAGCGGATCAGTCGGTCCGACCCCTGTCAGGCGCGTTCGGCGTATTCCATCGTTTCGGTGTTGATGATCACCTTTTCGTCGGGACCGATGAAGGGTGGCACCATCACGCGTACGCCATTGTCAAGAACGGCGGGCTTGAAACTGTTGGCCGCCGTCTGGCCCTTTACTGCGGGTTCGGTTTCGACCACGGTGCAGGTCACCTTTTGCGGCAGCGTGGCCGAAAGGGCCTCGTTTTCGTGATATTCGATCTGGATCGTCATGCCGTCCTGAAGGAAGGGGCGGCGCTCGCCCAGGATGTCGGCAGGCAGTTCGATCTGTTCATAGGTTTCGGTGTCCATGAACACCAGCATGCCGTCATTTTCATACAGGAACTGCTGGTCCTTCTGTTCGAGGCGCACGCGCTCGACCTTGTCGGCGGCGCGGAAACGTTCGTTCAGCTTGCGCCCGTCGCGCAGGTTCTTCATCTCGACCTGGGCAAAGGCGCCGCCCTTGCCGGGCTTGACATGGCTGACCTTGACGGCGACCCACAGGCCGCCATTATGTTCCAGAACATTGCCGGGACGAATTTCGTTTCCGTTGATCTTGGGCATCGAGAAAACCTTGCCAGATGGTTGAAGCCTGTCCGACCGGACCTATATCTTGCAGAGTGCCGGGTGACAAGGCTGCAAGATGCTGCGGAAGCCATGCGCGTGGTGCATGGGCGATATTCTGAAAAAGCATACCAGAATCGTTACAAAACAGCCATATTGCGCCACAAGCCAAAAACGCAAGCGCAAAATGAGAAGGGCGACGTATGTTCGACTACGTTGATGCAACCGCATATTCCAATGACCAGGGTGCGCGGGCGCGGAAACTGTTTGCCGCAGTGGTTCTGGCCGCGCTGGATGATGCGATTGCCGATGACAAGAAATATGGCAACGGCCCCGAGGTGATCGCCCGCTGGGCGCGTTCGCGCGACGGTCGCGAGGTGCTGATGTGCGCCGGGATCGACCCGACCGAACGTTGCGTGCAGGGGATGATGGAATTCGTGCGTCGTGGCGTGCGGACTTCGGTCGCGCTTTCCCGCGAGGAGAGCGAACGCCGCAACCAGGCCAAGGCTGCCTGAGCTGAAAATGACGGCCCCGGTTGTCCGGGACTGATATCGAAAAGGCGCGTCCCCGGCGGGCGCGCCTTTTCGTTTGCCCCC
>CAZWXK010000023.1:18564-34921 GCA_964637875.1 uncultured Rhodobacter sp. | reverse complement strand
GCGCGCGAACAGTTCGAACCCCACCTGAAGATATTCCGGCGCGCGCGCCGAACCCGGCTGCTGCTTGCGCCAGACGGGACCCATATAGGTATAGCGCGCGGGCTCGGCGCCCTCGCGCATATGCATCTGCACGACCGGCACGGTGAAATCGGGGCGCAGCATCATTTCGCCCTGCGCGGGGTCGTGGGTGACATAGGCCCGTGCGCGGATGTCCTCGCCATACAGGTCAAGCAGGGTTTCGGCGGGTTGCAGGGCGGCGGCCTCGACCTGGGTTGCGCCGGCGTCGACAAAGCGGGCCAGAAGGCGCTCGGCCTCGGCACGGATCAGGGATCGGGTCTGGTTCAGCATGGATTTCCGCCCCGACTCCGACCGGGGCGCTTGCGGCCCGGTCTGCGCCCGCCCGCCCCCCAGGCGGGCGCATTCACGCCCCCCTCGGTCGGGCGCAGACCTTGCGATGCGATGCTCACCCCTCATCCCCCTGCGCGATACCCTGTGCGATCATCTTGCGGACCTCTTGAACCAGATCAGTGCGCGCAACCTCGATCTGGGCAGGCTGGGCTTTCCATTCCTCATGGGTGGCCTCGGCCGCCAGCCGCGCCCCCAGCGCCAGATCCTTGAGCTGCACGACACCGCGCGCGCGCTCGTCCTCGCCCTCGATCACGGCGACGGGGCTGTTGCGCTTGTCGGCATATTTCATCTGGTTGCCGAAATTGCGCGGATTGCCCAGATAGACCTCGGCCCGGATCCCGGCATTGCGCAGCTCGGCCACCATGGCCTGATAATCGGCCATCCGGTCGCGATCCATTACCGTCACCACCACGGGGCCGACATCGACCCCCTTGACGCGTCCCTTGGCCCGCAGCGCGGCCAGCAGGCGGTCAACCCCGATGGAAACCCCGGTCGCAGGCACCGCCTGCCCGGTAAAGCGTTTCACAAGGTCGTCATAACGCCCGCCACCGGCAACCGATCCGAACTGCCGCTTGCGGCCCTTTTCATCAAGGATTTCAAAGGTCAGCTCGGCCTCGAACACGGGGCCGGTATAATAGCCCAGCCCCCGCACGACCGACGGGTCGATGATGATGCGATCAGGGCCATAACCCTGTGCCTCAAGCAGATCGGCAATCTGCTCCAGCTCGTCCACACCTTCGGCGCCGACAATCGACTGGCCGACCGCTGCGCGCAGATTGGCCAATGTCGCGCCGGCGTCGTCAGCGCGCGAGGTCAGAAAGGCCAGAACCGGCGCAGCCTGATCGTCGGACAAGCCGACGCCATCGATATAGGCCCCCGAGGCATCCAGCCTGCCCTTGCCCAAGAGCGCGCGCACACCGGCCTCGCCCACCTTGTCGAACTTGTCGATGGTGCGCAGAACCGCGTCGCGCTGCTCATTGCCTTCCAGCCCCATCCCCTCAAGCACGCCGTTCAGAACCTTGCGGTTGTTGATCCGCACCACATAGTCGCCACGGGGAATGCCCACGACCTCGAGCGTGTCGGCCAGCATCGCGCAGATCTCGGCATCGGCCGCAACCGTTGGCGCGCCTACCGTGTCGGCATCGCATTGGTAGAACTGGCGAAACCGCCCCGGCCCCGGCTTTTCATTGCGCCAGACGGGGCCCATCGCATATCGGCGATAGGGCGTCGGCAGATCGTTGCGGTACTGCGCATAGACACGCGCCAGCGGCGCCGTCAGGTCATAGCGCAGGGCCAGCCAGCCGCCATCTTCCTCTTGCCATGCAAAGACACCTTCATTGGGGCGGTCAACATCGGGCAGGAACTTGCCCAGCGCCTCGACCGTTTCCACGGCCGAGCTTTCCAGCGGATCGAACCCGTAGGTGTGATAAACCCCGGCGATCTTGCGCAGCATGTCACCCCGCTCTTCCACCTCGGCACCGAAATAGTCGCGAAACCCTTTCGGTGTCTCGGCGCGGGGGCGGCGGATCTTTTTCTTCTTTTCCTTGGCCATCGGGGTTTTCCTGTGATGGGGCCTGCATTCGGTCGCCTCCCTAGCGCATGGGCAGGCGCGGGGCAAGTTGCCGCCGTGTCGCCTGCGTGCTATCGCATCGACGAAAGGGGGCCGAGATGAGCGAAGAACGCCTGACCAGACTGGAAATCAGCAATGCCGAACTGACCCGCATGGTCGAAGATCTGAACGAGGTCGTGACCCGGCAGGCCGGCGAAATCGAAACCCTGACCCGGCGCGTCGAGATGATGATGCAGCGCCTCGCGGCAGAGGAATACAACAGCGGCAACACCGTGCCGCTGGCCGATCAGAAACCGCCTCACTGGTAGGCAATCTCGCGCCACTGCCCGCTTTCCAGCCCCTCCAGCGACCATTCGCCCACGCGCCAGCGAATCAGGCGCAGCGTGGGGTGGCCGACCGCCGCCGTCATGCGCCGCACCTGCCGGTTGCGCCCTTCGGTGATTGTCAGCTCGATCCAGCTATCGGGCACCGTCTTGCGAAAACGCACCGGCGGGTCGCGCGGCCACAGATCGGCGGGTGCCTCTATCCGGCGCACCCTTGCGGGCCGCGTCTTTCCGTCCCTGAGCACCACGCCCCGGCGCAGGGCATCCAGCGCGGCGTCATCGGGCACACCCTCGACCTGCACCAGATAGGTTTTTGCCAGCTTGTGCCTTGGATGCGCAACCCTGGCCTGCAGACGCCCGTCATCGGTCAGCACCAGCAGCCCCTCGCTGTCACGGTCCAGCCTGCCGGCCGCATAAACCCCCGGAACGTCGATATAATCGGAAAGCGTCGCGCGCGGGCTGTCGGCATTGCCCCGGTCGGTGAATTGTGACAGCACGCCATAGGGCTTGTTGAACAGGATGACCCGCGCCATCAATTCCCGTCCTTGCCGGCCCTGTCGTCAAATGCCCGCGCAACATGGGCCTTGATCCGGCGCACCATCAGCCAGCCGCCCCCCATCACGGGCGGCACCAGTGCGGCCGCCAGCCATGTCTTGCCCAGCCCGTAATGCTTGGCCAACGGTCCCAGAAGATACAGCAGCAGGTTGACCGCGTAATAACTGATCGCCACCACCGACAGCCCCTCGACGGTTTCCTGCAGGCGCATCTGCAAGGCGGCGCGGCGGTTCATGCTTTCAAGCAGCTGCCGGTTCTGTTCGGTCACCGCCACATTCACCCGCGTCGACAGCAGTTCGGACGCCCGCGCCGAATGGGTGGACAGATCCTCCAGCCGCTTTTCGGCGGCATCGCAGGTGCGCATGGCGGGCTCGAACCGGCGCATCATGAATTCCGAAAACAGCTGGCGTTCCAGAATCCGCTCCTCGCGCAACACCTTTATGCGCTGATCGACAATTGCGCGATAGGCCCGGCCCGCGCTGAAGCGGTATGAGGATTCGGACGACAACAACTCGACCTCGGAGGAAATCTTCAGCAGATCCTCCAATGTCTCGCGCGGGGCAGCCTTGGGGTCGGTCATGCAGGTAGCGACCTCGGACAGGCGCTCGCCCAGCCGACCGGCTTCGGCAAAAACCTTGCGGGCGACCGGCAGCGTCAGCATGGCCATGGCCTTGTAGGTCTCGATCTCCTGCACGCGCTGCACCAGCCGGCCCATGCGCCGCGCACCGATATCGCCCAGACCAAACAGGGCAAACCGCACATGGCCCGCCTCGTCGATGCGAAAATCCCCCACCACCACCGCATTGCGTTCCAGCACATAGGCCGCCGCCAGGCTTTCGCCCACGAACCAGTTGCGGATTTCCTCCTGCATCCGGCTTTCGACCTCGGCACAATCGCGCGCATACTGCACCGAAATCTGAGTCGCGGTGATGACCCTGCCCTGCAGCTTTTCCAGCCAGTCGCCCGGAAACACCGACATCAGATCCTCGCGAAAGGGTCGCCCGTCCTCATGCACGACAAACTGGGTATAGGTCACGAATTCGGAATGCAGCTCCCATTTCAGGCGGTTGCGGCCAAGCGGGCCGTAATAGTGATTATCGCCGGGGGGCGGATGATCGGCGCCGAAACGATCCAGCAGTTCGATCAGCTCGGCGCGGGCGGCATCAGCACCCCCATCCAGTGTCAGGGCAAAGGTGATGACCTGCGCGGGGCCATCTATTTCGGGAAAAGGGCGGGCATGAAGTTCATTGGTCAGCGCATAGCGGCTGTCCATGTCACTGAGTATATGCATGTTCCGTCCTTTCCTTCACCCGCCCCAGATTGCCCCTCATCGGCCACCACATCACTGCAACACCCTGTCACAGCCTGCTTCTTCTTTGCCCAAATACGCCGGGGGAGTCGCGTCAGCGACGGGGGCAGCGCCCCCTCCCGCTCCCCCTCCGGCGACTACCCCTTGGGCTCCAGCCGCACGACATCGGTTGCGCTGACCGCCCCGTCCTCGGCGAAATCGAACTCATCCAGCCGGCGCGCACGATTGCCGGCCTTGGTTGCCGAAATCTTGATCTCGGCAATATCCTTGGCGGCCTGCCCGAAATGCCGGTCCAGGTTTTCGACCCGATCCCCCAGCCGCACCACATCCTTGTACAGCAGCCCCAGTTCGCGCCGGATGGCGCCCGCCTGTTCGCGCATGCGGGCATCCTTCATCACCGCGCGCATGGTGTTCAGCGTCGCCATGCAGGTGGTCGGCGACACGATCCAGACCCTTGCCGCGAACCCCTCGCGCACGACCTCGCCGAAATTCGCGTGCAGTTCGGCATAGACGGCCTCGGAGGGCAGGAACATCAGCGCGCCATCGGCGGTTTCACCCTCGATGATGTATTTGTCGGAAATCGCCTTGATATGCAGCCGCACGGCGGCCTTCATCAGACGCTCGGCCTCGATCTTCTGCGCGCGGGTCTGCGCCCCGCGCAGCGCCTCATAGGCCTCGAGCGGGAATTTCGAATCGATCACGATCGGCCCCGGCGGGTTGGGCAGGTGGATCAGGCAGTCGGCCCGCTTGCCATTGGAAAGCGTTACCTGAAAGCTGTAGGCATCGGGCGGCAGTGCCTTGCTGACGATATCGTTCAGCTGGATCTCGCCGAATGCGCCGCGGGTCTGCTTGTTCGACAGGATGTCCTGGAGGCTGAGCACATTGTTCGACAGCGCCTCGATCTTGCTTTGCGCCTTGTCGATGGTTGCCAGACGTTCCTGCAATTCCGACAGCGAGCGCGTGGTCTTGATGGCCGAGCCATGCAGGCTCTCGGTCATGTTGCGCTGCACCTCGCTCAGGCGCGCCTCGATCAGCTGGATCATCTTGTTCTGTGCCGCGGCCTGCGATTCCGACACGGTTTTCAACCCGCCGTAAAGCTGCTGCTGCCCCTCGGCCAGGGCGCGGACGGTATCGCCCAGCTGCTGCATCTGCCCGGCCAGAGGGTCGGCCGCGTGGCGCCTGCGCGACGACAGGCGCATGACCGCAACGATCAGCGCCAGCAGCAGAACCCCCAGCGCCCCGATGCCCAGCACCACCGGGTCGGTCAGGTCGATTTCAGTGCCGTTGATCCGTATCATCTGCGCCCGAACAGTTTTTCGATATCTGCAAGTTTCAGTTCCACATAGGTCGGCCGGCCGTGGTTGCACTGGCCCGAATGGGGCGTTGCCTCCATCTCGCGCAGCAAGGCGTTCATCTCGTCCGCGCTCATCCTGCGCCCGGACCGGACCGAACCATGACAGGCCACGCGCGAAAGTATGGCGTCGATACGTTCACCCAGCGCATGGCTTTCGCCCATGTCCGACAGCTCGTCCACAACGTCGCGGATCAGGGCGCCAGCGTTCACCTGCCCCAGAATGGCGGGGGTTTCACGCACGCAGACCGCGCCGCCGCCGAAGGGCTCGACCGTCAGGCCAAGACGCGCAAGGTCGTCGGCAACCGCCAGCAGGCGGGCAGCATCATCGGCAGACAGATCGACAATTTCGGGGATCAACAGTGCCTGTGCCCTGACACCGTTTTCAGCCATCTGTTTTTTCAGCCGCTCATAGACCAGCCGTTCATGGGCGGCGTGCTGATCGACGATCACCATGCCGTCACGGGTTTGCGCGATGATATAGTTTTCATGCAGCTGCGCGCGCGCGGCGCCCAGCGGGTGATCTTGCGACGTTTCAACCTGATCGGGCGGGGTTTCCTCGACCCGCGCGAAAACCGGGGCGGTTTCGGCAAATCCGGCCGTCCCCTCGGGGGCCTGCGCCTGCCAGCCCGCCCGCAGCGCACCCTGCGAGGGGCGGTCCATCTGATAGACAGGCGCGCGGCCCGAGCCGCCCTCAGCCCGAAAGGCACCCAGCGCGGCACCCGCAACCGTGGTCGAGGCCCGATGACCCGCCTCGGCCAGCGCGTGCCGCAGGGCCGAAACGATCAACCCCCGCACGATGCCGGGCTCACGAAAGCGCACCTCGGCCTTGGCGGGGTGCACGTTCACGTCGACAAGTTCGGGATCGCATTCGACAAACAGCGCCGCCGCAGGGTGGCGGTCGCGCGACAGGAAATCGGCATAGGCCCCGCGCAGCGCACCGATCAGCAGCTTGTCGCGCACCGGGCGGCCATTGACGAACAGGAATTGCTGCACGCCGGAGCCACGCGAATAGGTGGGCAGCGCGGCATAGCCCGTCAGGCCGAACCCGTCGCGCGTGGCATTGATCGGCAGGGCATTTTCGGCAAACCCGGGGCCCAGGATCTGGCGCAGCCGCCCGTGCAGGGCATCGAACAGGTCGCCGGTCTGGGCGTCGGCGCGAAAGGTCACGCGCCCTGCCCCGCCGCCCGAAACATCGGACAGGGTGAATGAAACAAATGGCTCGGCCATGGCCAGACGGCGCACCACATCGTTGATCGCCTGCGTCTCCGCCCGGTCCGAGCGCAGGAATTTCAGCCGCGCGGGCGTTGCATGAAACAGGTCGCGCAATTCAACCAGCGTGCCACGGGCCAGCGCCGCCGGCCGCGGTCCCTGCCGGCGCCCGCCATCGACCGAGATCGTCGCCGCCTCGTCGGCCCCCATCGCGCGCGAGGTAATGGTCAGGCGACCGACCGCGCCAAGGCTGGGCAGGGCCTCGCCGCGAAAGCCGAAGGTGTGAATGTTCAGCAGATCGCTGCCGTCGATCTTGGATGTCGCATGCCGCGCCACCGCCAGCTCCAGCTGATCGGGGGCAATGCCGCAGCCGTCGTCAGAAACGCGGATCAATGTCTTGCCGCCATCGGCAATGCTGATGTCGATGCGCGCAGCCCCCGCATCCAGTGCGTTTTCGACCAGCTCCTTGACGGCCGAGGCGGGCCGTTCCACCACCTCGCCCGCCGCGATGCGGTTGATCGCGGCCTCGTCAAGCTGGTGGATGACGGGGGGGCGGGGCTTTATCTTGGTGGTCGCGACAGTCATGCCACTAGGGATAGCATGGCCCATGCGATTCGACCATGACGCTTTGTGCCGAGTGGGCTGGTCAGTCCGTGCTTTTCAACCCTTTTGGCTGCCCCACCACCACGATTCGCAGGTTGTCAGGCTTCATCAGGCGCCTTGCGACGCGCGCGACATCTTCCAGCGTCACCGCATTGATCCTGGCATTTCGCGTATCGATATAGGACGCCGGCATGTTGTCGAGTTGCATTCCCGCCAGGATGCTGGCGATCCGTGTATTTCCGTCGAACCGCAAGGGATAGGCCCCGGTCAGATATCTCTTGGCCGCGTCCAGCTCGTCCTGCGTAACCTTTCCGGTGGCCATCTTGCGCCACTCGTCGCGAATCACACGCAGCGCCTGGGCAATGCGATCATTCGAGGACGAAACGGACCCCTGCAACATGTCGGCCAGGCTGTAATGGGCAAGCCAGGTATAGACACCGTAGGTCAGGCCGCGCTTTTCGCGCACCTCGCGGGTCAGACGCGACGTGAATCCACCGGCACCAAAGATTCGGTTCATCACGAAGGCGGCAAAGAAATCGGGATCGTCACGCCGTATTCCCGCCTCGCCAAACACGGCCACCGACTGGGGCGAGGGATAGTCTATTACCGTCACCCCCGGAGTCAGAACCAGCTTTGCCCGCGGCGGCATCTCGGCCCCCGTGGCAGGCAGCCGCTCGAACAGCCGGTCCAGAATCCGACCCAGCTTTTCGGGGGTGATATCGCCAACCGCGGCGACCACCAGACGGTCGCGCGCCAGGGCATCCTTCCATGCCTGAACCACGTCGTCACGGGTCAGCGCGGTCACGCTCGGCTCGGTTCCCGTCCCCGACGAGCCATAGGGATGGCCGGCCCCAAAGGCCAGCCTGTCGAATGTGCGGTTGGCAATCGCACGCGGGTTCTTGCGGTCGCGCGCGATGATCGAAAGTATCTGCGCGCGCACCCTCTTGATCGCGCTGTCGTCAAAACGCGGCTCGTTGATCGCCAGACGCAGCAGATCAACCGCCTTGTCGCGGTTTTCGGTCAGAAAACGGGCCGAGATCGTCACTGCATCGGCATTGGCATCAAACCCCAGACTGGCCGCCAGGGCATCACGCTCCCTTTGAAAGGTCTGGGCATCCATGTCGCCCGCCCCCTCTTCCAGAAGCCCCGCCATCATGTAGACCGCGCCCCTTTTACCCGGCCTGTCCAGGCTCGTCCCACCACGGAAACGGATTTCGAGCGATGTGAAGGGGATCGAATGCTCTTCGACCAGCCATGCCCTTATGCCCCCTGGCGAGGTAACCTGCTGTATCTTCATCCGGGCCTGTGCCGGCATGGCAAATGCCAGCAGGACCAGGGCGAGCGTGAGAATCCTTCTCATTGTCCTGCCTCCGATTTTTCGCGCATCAGCCAGCCCGTTACCGCATGCCGGCGATCCAGTACCTTGCGTGCGGCTGCCAATATGTCGTCGGGGGTCACAGCCTCGAGAACCGAGGGCCATTCCTGCACATCCCTGACCGTCAACCCCGAGGTCAGAGCCTCGCCATAGCGCCGCGCCATGCCCTGCAGGCTGTCACGCGCATAGATCTGTGCGGCCCTGACCTGTGTCTTGATGCGGGCCAGTTCATCGCGGTTCACACCCTTTTTCAGAAAATCCGCAATCGCCGCATCCATCGCCTTTTCGGCATCCTTCAGCGAAACACCGGGCGCGGGAACGACAAACAGCCCGAACATGGTCTTGTCCAACGACACGCCGTCATAAAACGCCGAAGTGTCAAGCGCGATCTTCTGCTGCAGCTGCAGCTTCTGCCCCAGAACCGAGCTCAGCCCGTTGCCACCCAGCAGTTCGGCCAGCATCGTCAGGGCTGCGGCCTCTTTCTGGTCGCCGGCGTTGCGTTCAGGTGCCAGATAGGTGCGTATCACATAGGGGCGCGCCACGCGGGAGTCGGCAAACATGACCCGCCTTTCCGCCAGTTGGGGGGGCTCGGTCGGGCGATCGCGCGGTTCGAGATCGGGATTGGCGGGAATCGGACCATAATATTTCTCGGCCAGCTTGCGTACATCCTCGGGGTTGACGTCGCCGGCCACCACCAGCACCGCGTTGTTGGGTGCGTAATATCGGTGGTAAAAGGCCAGTGCATCCTCGCGGGTCAGCTTCTCGACCTCATGACGCCAGCCAATGACCGGTATCCCGTAATGGCTGTTCAGAAACTGCGCGGCGCGGCGTTGTTCCGAAAACAGCGCCCCCGGGTTGTCATCGGTGCGGGTGTTGCGCTCTTCCAGAACGACGTCGCGTTCGGTGCGCACATCGTTTTCACTCAGGATCAGGCCGCGCATGCGATCGGCCTCCATTTCCATCATCAGGCCCAGACGATCGGCGGCAACCCGCTGGAAATACGCGGTATAGTCGAAATAGGTGAACGCGTTTTCCGCCCCCCCAATCGAGGCGACCGTTTCCGAAAACTTTCCGGGGCCGAAACGCGCGGTTCCCTTGAACATCAGATGCTCGAGAAGATGCGCCAACCCCGATTTGCCGGGGGCCTCGTCAGCGGCGCCAACCTTGTACCAGACCATATGCGTCACGACCGGTGCGCGGTGATCCTCGATCACCACCGCCTGCATGCCGTTTTTCAGCGTGAAGGTCGTGACATTGCCTTCCGCAAACGCCTGCACCGGCAGGAATATCACGAAAACGAGGAAAAAGATCGACTGGCGCATCAGGGCTCTCCGCAACAGGGGTCGCGGCCAATGTAGCGGTCGAAACACCATGTTCAAGCATATGTCCGGACATCAACGAAGTTTTGATCCCGCAGTCCCGCCCCCTGACACCAGCCGACCGGAAAACCACCTCAATAGGTCGGTTTGCGCAGCTTCCTCTTGGCCTTTCTGGCCGCAATTTCCTGGAGTGCGGCATAGTCCGGCGGCGGGGCCTCGGGCGTGCGCACCCCTGCACGACGCATTCGCTCAAGCTCGGCATAACGATCCAGCGCCATGGGTCCGTAAACCTTGAAATAGGTCGTCAGGCGAAACCACCGCTCAAGCAACCGGGGCGGATGGGTGCGCCTGAATTCGCGATCCTCGGCCTCAAGGCGGGCACGGATATCCGGGGCAATGCCGTAACGCTCGGCGGTTGCAACCAGTGCCCTGTCTCCCCGCGGAATCCCCCCCGACCCCAGGTATTTCGGGCTACCCCCCAGGGCCGCCACCGCATCCGCACTCGGCGTCGGGTCCACCAGATTGGGCCCGCCCGGCGCCGGCAGGGGCAGCTCGGCAAGATTCTTTGGCATCTTCAGGGGTTTTGTGGGCAGAATGGCGAATTCATCCGGCCCGGAGCCCCCCGAACGAAGATTCATCAAAGGGGTTTCCTTGCGGGTGCAGGCCGACAGACCGACCGCGGCAAGAAGCGCCAGCAAGATGATCGGTTTCGCCCTTGTCATTCTTTCCTCCAGAATCTCCAAGTCGGTTTAACGCAGAAATTCGCGCGCGTCACCCGTTCTTGTCCAACTTGTTGGAAACCAGGACAAGGCCAAAAGCTCCCCCGAATATCGCGATATCCGCGATGTTGAACGCATAGGGATTCCTGAACCCGCAGCAGGTCACGTTCAGAAAGTCGGCAACCGCCCCGTAGGCCAGGCGGTCAACAACATTTCCCAACGCCCCGCCGATGATCAGACCGGCAAGGATCTGACCCGCCATCGACCGCAGCTTTCGTGCCCAGATCAGCAACCAGATCGAGATCACAACGGAAAGGACAATCAGGATCCAGCGGGTGACATCGGAATCGCCCGCAAACAACCCGAAATTTACCCCCCGGTTCCAGGCCATGGTGAACTTCACCCACGGCGGGAACACGTCGATCACACCGATCCGGCCCAGCGAAAGCCGGTTGAGCACCATGTATTTCGTCAACTGATCGGCAAGAAAAACGGCAAGGGCCGCTACCGCGATGCGCTTCATGCCTTCTCTCCCGCAACCCCTGCCATATCGCTGGCGCCCGTCAATGCCGGAAATGGCGCATGCCGGTGAATACCATGGCCAGCCCGGCCTCGTCAGCCGCGGCAATCACCTCGTCATCGCGGATCGAGCCCCCCGGCTGGATCACCGCAGTGGCGCCAGCCTCGGCCGCGCTCAGCAACCCGTCGGCAAAGGGAAAGAACGCATCCGACGCAACGACCGAACCTTGCGTCAGCGGCGCGTCCAGCCCCAGCGCCTCGGCCATGTCCTGCGACTTGCGCGCGGCAATGCGGGCACTGTCCACACGGCTCATCTGCCCGGCACCGACACCGACGGTCGCCTGCCCCTTGACATAGACGATGGCGTTCGACTTGACATGCTTGGCCACGCGCCAGGCAAACAGCATGTCAGCCAGCTCGTCATCCGAGGGCGCGCGTTTCGTCACCACCGTCAGATCGTCCAGCGTCAGCCGCCCATTGTCGCGATCCTGCACCAGAAAACCGCCCGCGACCTGCCGGAAAACCCGCCCTGGCGCCGACACATCAGGCAGTCCGCCGGTGGTCAGCAGGCGCAAATTCTTCTTCTTTGCAAAAATACGCATTGCGTCGTCATCGGCCGCAGGCGCAATCACCACTTCGGTAAAGACCCCGCCGATCGCCTCGGCGGTTTCCCCGTCAAGCGTCCGGTTCAGGGCCACGATCCCGCCAAAGGCCGAGGTGCGGTCGCAGTCAAAGGCCCGGCGGTAAGCCTCGGCCAGGGTCTTGCCACGCGCCACACCGCAAGGGTTGGCATGCTTGATGATGGCGCAGGCCGGCCCCTCGGCAGGGTCGAACTCGGCCACCAGCTCGAATGCGGCGTCGGTATCATTGATGTTGTTGTAGGACAGATCCTTGCCCTGATGCTGGGTCGCCGTCGCCACACCGGGGCGTGCGCTGCCATCGGTATAAAAGGCCGCCCGCTGGTGCGGGTTCTCGCCATAGCGCAGGCTCTGGGCCAGTCTGCCCGCAAATGCCCGGCGGCGCGGCGTATCCTCACCGATGGCATCCGCCATCCATGCGGATACAGCGGAATCATAGGCGGCTGTACGAGCAAAGGCGATCTGCGCACGCTTGCGGCGAAAGGCGGCGCAGGTGGCGCCTCCATGCTGATCCATGTCGCCGATCAGCCTGTCGTAATCCTGCACATCCACGATCGTCGTCACGAAACGGTGGTTCTTGGCCGCCGCCCTGATCATGGCCGGCCCGCCAATGTCGATATTTTCGATGCATGTGTCATAGTCGGCGCCGGCGGCAACGGTTGTCTCGAAGGGGTAGAGGTTCACCACCAGCAGATCGATCGGCCGGATCCCGTGCTCCTCCATCGCGGCCAGATGGGCCGCATCATCGCGCAGCGCCAGCAGCCCGCCATGCACCATCGGGTGCAGCGTCTTGACGCGCCCGTCCATCATTTCGGGAAAGCGCGTGATCTGGGCAACGTCGGTCACGGGCAGACCCGCATCACGAATGGCGCGCGCGGTGCCGCCGGTCGAAAGCAGCTCGACCCCGCGTTCGTGCAACGCACGGGCCAGATCGATCAGGCCGGTCTTGTCGGAAACTGAAAGCAGGGCACGCCGCACGGGCAGCTGTTGGTCGGGCATCTGAACGGATTCCTTTTATCTGGTCTCGGTCACCGACTGGTCCGCCTCGGCGTCATGCATGTGGCGAAAGCCATCGCGTACGCGAAACAACGACCAGCTGACGCGGCTCGCATAGTCCAAAACGGTGCCGGATAAAACAACTTGTTTTGCCGACCGGGGCTTCGGTCGCCCGGATTCCAGATAAACGCTTGCGTCCAGAGACATTTTCCCTGCGCCTGTCTGGCGAAACATCCAGACTTCGCCATTCTTCAGTGTCAACGACACGGATTCGTGATCTCGCGCCATGACCGCAACGACATCCGGATGCAGGTGAAAACGGATGTCGAATCGCACTCCTTCACGACCCATGCGATCGACCAGCGCCTCGAACCGGACACGGTCCATCTCCGAACGCGCGGCCAGAACATCCTCGCCAAAAAGGCGCCGCCCGTCCAGCGACAGGTCAAGCTGGCGAGAATGCACCAGCCCCAGCGCCCTGCGATAGGCGTCATGCCGGGCCATGATCCCATACCCGTCGAGCCCCGAGAATTGCCGCAACTCGACCTCCCGGGGGGAATCGACGGGCAGGTCGTCCTCGCCTCCCCGGCCGGGCAACGCCAGGCGCGAGGAAAACAGCCCATGTATCGCCAGCGTGCTGTGCGAGGGCGTCATGCATGCCGCCCGCCGCCACTCGGCGCCAAATGCCGCACCGGGGCCGCAATTGACGATCACAGGCTGCCTGCCCGATGTCAGCTCGAAGGCCAGGATGCTGTCATGCACCTCGTGGGCGTGGTTCGGCCCGGGCGGAGGTGCGACATCCATGATCACCGTACAACGACCCGCGGCAAGCCGCCCGTATCCCATGGCGGTCCCGTGTGACGGTATCTTTCTGACACCCGAAGCGGCAAGCGCCCGGTCAAGCCGTCCCTCGGCACCGGCATCGCCTCCATGAAATCGGGCGAGGCCACCATCGGCATGGCGCAGGCCGCGCAAAGTCGGCGCAATGCGCTCGATCGCCAGCAGATGCGGCCGGGGCGGCATCTGCCCGGCCTCGCTCAGAGCCGCCGCCGCACGGTTGAGCAGGGTGAATATTTCCATCAGTTCCTCGGGATTGCGTGAAGCAATTCCCCCCTGCGCATCTATCAGGCGATCGCATTCCTCGCCCAGCCGTCGCATGGACGGCACCACCAGACCTGTCTGCCCTTGCAAGGTCAGTCCCGCCAGAATCAGGCCCGTCAGAGCCTCGAACCTTGGCAAGCCCTCTGGCGACGCCTGCCACCGACGCGCCAGAAATACCGCCTGACGTGCAAGATTGCGAAAAAACCGGTCCCTCCGGGCCTCCTCCAGCCCCTTGAGCAGAAACATGCCATGATGGATCCACCGCATGAGGCGGCGCGCCGCCAGCTCGGGCGTCCATCCCGGACCTGCCCCGCGACCATGGGTGTCAATCCACTCGAACAGCCATGTCTGTGCCACATGCCGCGCCTTGCGATTGCCGACCGCCGCCAGATCGTCAAGCCAGGAGAACCCGTGCAGATCGGCAACAAGCGCCCTGTCCGGCAGCGCAACCTGCCAGATGGACACATCCGGTGCCTCGACCAGAAATCCGCCAAACTGGAAACACCCGACCATCAACCGCCGCCCCCGGTCCGGACTACCCAGCGAGCGTGGCTCGGGCTGTGACAGGAACGATGTTGCCGGATGGCGCAACCCGCCAAGGCGTGCGTGAACCCTGTTCAGGATTTGATTTCTCAGCGATCGGACGCGCCTGCCCAACCCCCGGGATGCCAGAGCTTCTCCGCCCATGAAACGCCGCCAATCCTCGACTTCTTGCACCAGGCAGCATAAGCGGAGCATACGCTCCTGTCATCCGGTCAATGCACGGACCGACAGTTTTCCCCGGCTGGCTCGCCCGATCCCGACCGACGTTCGAGAACCGCCATGTAGAAACCGTCCATGCCGCCCAGCGCAGCCCAGAAATCGGGTCGCAACCGCCACCCGCCTTCGGACGAGCGCCAGCCAGGCAATATCCCCCCGGGCAGGCTGTCGGGGGCTGCAACATGCAGATCCGGGTGACGATCGAGCGCCTGCCTGATCTGATCTTCTCCTTCGCGGGGCAGCAGACTGCAGGTACAATAGACCATCTTCCCTCCAGGGCCGAGCATTCCCACAGCGGCGTCGATCAGATCCGCCTGCAACGCAAACAGCCCCGACAGATCCGCGCCCCTCTTGACGAAAGGAAGGTCCGGATGACGCCTGATCGTACCGGTCGCAGAACAAGGAGCATCCAGCAGGATGGCATCGAATCCATGTGCCGGTTTCCACGCCAGCGCATCGGCGATGACGATTTCGGCACGCAACGCTGTTCGAGCCAGATTCCGACCCAGCCTTTCCATACGGCGCGTCGAAACATCCAGCGCCGTGACCCTGGCACCGGCAGCCGCCAGTTGCAGGGTCTTTCCCCCCGGCGCCGCGCACAGGTCAAGCACCCTCTTGCCGGCGACATCACCCAGCAGACGGGCCGGAATGGCCGCTGCGGCATCCTGAACCCACCACGCGCCCTCGATATAGCCGGGCAAGGCCGAAACCTGCACTCTCTCGGGCAAACGCAAACTCCCGTTCGGCAGGATGCGGGCGTCCAGCACCTCGGCCCAATGATCGCTTTCTTCGGGGTTCTTCACCGTCAGATCAATCGACGCACCCGCCGCATGCGCCTCCTCGATCCCCGCCAGCGCCTCCTTGCCGTAATACCGCACAACCGGCTTGGCCAGCCACAAGGGCAAGGGCTGCGGCCTGGCCACCCCCCGCCAGATTGCCGGCCCCTGATCGGCCAGCCTGCGCGCCACCGCATTGACCAGCCCCGCCAGCCTGCCCGCCCTGGCGCTGCCGCGCACGATCTCGACCGCCGCATTCACCACACCATGCGCCGCCCCACCATCCACCAGCAACTCATAGGCAGCCAGACGCAAGGTGTTGCGCACCTTGGGGGGCGTCGGCTTTTCAAGAAAACGGTCAAGAACCTCGTCCAGACCGGCAAGATTGCGCAACACCCCGACAGCCAGCGATTGCGCGCGCGCGCGCTCGGCCGGGTTCAGACGCGCAAGCGGCGAACGCGACCCCGACACCACATCCGACAGCAACCGCCTTTCAAACAGAACGGCATGCAACAGCTGCGTCGCCGCCAGCCGCGGGGCCACCCCCTGGGCATTGGCCTTGCCTGACATCATGCGTTCCCTTCTTGCCGTTTCGTTGATGCGGCGTATAACAAGGCACGCGCAAGAGCAAGGAAGCGACACCCGATGAGCGACACAGAAAAAGACCTGCCACCCGAGGCGATCCGCGCGCTCAAGGAAGCCGAAGAGCGCCGCAGGAAAATGAAATCCCCCGACCTGCCGCCCGAGCTGGGCGGGCGCGACGGCCCCGAGCCCATCCGCTATGGCGACTGGGAAAAGAAGGGCATCGCGACCGATTTCTAGGG
>CAZWXK010000023.1:0-18464 GCA_964637875.1 uncultured Rhodobacter sp. | reverse complement strand
AGCACATCCAGCATGTCATATTCGCCGGGCTTGCGATCCAGGCCCCACAGCGCGGCCTTCAGGGCGCCGCGCGCGAAAATGGCGCGATCGGTGGCGACATGGCGCAGGATGATGCGTTCGCCGTCGGCGGCAAAGATCACGTCATGTTCGCCCACGATGTCGCCGCCACGGATGGCAGAAAATCCGATATGCCCGCGCTCGCGCGGCCCCGTGATGCCGTCGCGCCCGCGATCGGCCACATCCGCCAGGTGCACCCCGCGCCCCTCGGCCGCGGCCTCGCCCAGCATCAGGGCCGTGCCCGAGGGCGCATCAACCTTGTCGCGGTGATGGGCCTCGACCACCTCGATATCGAAATCCTCGTCCAGCGCCGCCGCAACCTGGCGCGTCAGCTGCACCAGCAGGTTGACGCCAAGGCTCATATTGCCGGCGCGGATGATAACCGCATGGCGCGCAGCCGGGCCCAGCCTGGCAATCTGTTCTTCCGAAAAACCCGTCGTACCGATCACATGCACGAGGCGCGCCTGAGCTGCCAGAACTGCGTGTTCCAACGTCGCCGCTGGCGCGGTGAAGTCGATCACGGCACGCGCCCTGGCGAAAACCTCCAGAGGATCGTCGGATACGACGATCCCGTTTTCCGCCCCACCCATGCACAGGCCCAGATCGCGGCCCACCCATTCATGGCCCGCGCGTTCGGTCACACCGGCCAGCACCGCCTTGTCGCTGGCCTCGATCGTGCGGATCAGCATCTGTCCCATGCGTCCCGAGGCCCCCACGACCGCGATTGCCGGCAAGTCACCCATTTCATCTGCTCCGTCAGGCTGAAAAATACTTGCCAGACCATAGGCCGAGCGCGTGGCCGGTTGCAACATCACTGTCGGTGGCATAGATCGGCACCAAAGAGGACAGCAACAGATGACCAGACGCCACAACCAGAACAGTTCGGGCCCCAGCCAGCGCCAGCTGCGCGTGGGCGAGGTGATCCGCCGCGCGCTTGCCGACATCCTGAACCGGGGCGAGCTGCACGACCCCGAAATCGACCGTCTGTCGATCACCGTCGGCGAGGTACGGATGAGCCCCGATCTGCGCGTGGCAACCGCCCATGTGATGCCGCTGGGCGGCCAGCAGGTCGAGCTGGCCATCACCGCCCTTGCCCGCCACAAGCACGAGCTGCGCCGCGCGCTGAACCGGGAAATCCATCTGAAATTTTCGCCCGAGCTGCGTTTCGTGCGCGACACCACCTTTGACCAGATGGATGAAACCCGCCGCCTGCTGTCGCAGGATCGAGTCAGGCGCGACCTTGAACGAGGCGATGATGACGGCTGAGGCCGTGCCCGCCTGGTTTACAGGCACCCCGCGCAGGAAACCGGGCGCGGGGCGCGTGTTCTATACTACCAATCGCTATCCTCTGTTCTATCTGGTGATCGCCAAATGCGGCTGCACCTTCCTGCGCAATCTGATCTGGTATCTCGATCACGATGCGCTGCACCCCGACAGCGCCAATATCCACGCCCATGACGAGGAGCTGCCCAAGGCAACCCTGGTGCCGCGCGAGGAAATCCAGGGCTCGCCCTATGCCTTTGCGGTGGTCCGCGACCCCATCGACCGCTTTCTGTCGCTCTATTTCGACAAGCTGGTGACCTTCCGCCGGCCACAGGACAAATGGATGCATGACCTGCTGGTCGCGCAGGCCGGCCTGGAAACAGGCCCCGATCTGGATATCGAAACCCACCGCCGCAACTGCCTGAAGGCGCTGGAATGGTTTGCGGCCAATCTCGACGGCAAGACCGACGAAAAGGTCAACCCCCACTGGCAGCGCCAGTCGGTGCGGCTGGCACAGGCGCAAGGGATCGACCTGCGTCTGGTCACGCTTGACGGGCTTGGCTGGCAACTGTCGCAGGTGCTGGCGCCGCTGATCCCCGACATTGCGGACAGGATGCAGGCTGTGCGCGAACGCAATACATCGCCCAAGCCGCTGAGCCGCGCACAGATCCTGACGCCGGAAATCGCCACCGCCGTTCTGGCGACCTACCCCGAAGACGCCGAAATCTGGGCCCGCAGCCGCGCCCATTGGGGCCCCGCCCCGCGCAAGGAGAATTGAGACATGGCAAGACGCCGCAAGAAGGGCCGCGACATTTCCGGCTGGCTGATCGTTGACAAGCCCGCGGGCGTGACCTCGGCAACTGTGGTGAACAAGGCCCGCTGGGCCCTTGACGCGCGCAAGGCCGGTCACGCGGGCACGCTCGACCCCGATGCGACCGGGGTGCTGGCCATCGCCTTTGGCGAGGCGACCAAGACCGTGCCCTATATTACCGACGCGCTGAAAGCCTATCGTTTCACCGTGCGGTTGGGCCAGGCCACCAATACCGATGACGCCGAGGGCGAGGTGATCGCAACCAGCGACAGCCGCCCCACGGATGACGAAATCCGCGCCGCGCTGGAACCCTTCAAGGGCGACATCATGCAGGTGCCGCCGAAATTTTCCGCCGTCAAGATCGACGGGCAGCGCGCCTACAAGCTGGCCCGCGAGGGCGACGATCCTGTGATCGAGGCCCGTCCCCTGTGGGTGGACTCGCTCGATTTCATCGACCGTCCCGATGCCGATCATGTGGTGCTGGAAATGGTCTGTGGCAAGGGCGGATATGTGCGCGCCATCGCCCGCGATCTGGGCGAGGCGCTGGGCTGTTTCGGCCATGTGAGCGAATTGCGGCGCATCTGGTCGGGGCCGTTCGACGCCGAAGACGGGATTTCGGTCACTTTGCTGGACGAACTGGCGAAATCGCCGGAACTCGACGACTATCTGCTGCCGCTGGAAACGGGGCTTGCAGACCTGCCCGAGCTGCGCACCACGGTCGAGGGCGCCGCAAGGATGCGCAACGGCAACCCCGGCATGGTGCTGAACTCGGACGTGGAATATGGCGACGAGGCCTGGGCCTCGCTCGACGGACGCGCTGTTGCCATCGGCATCTACCGCGCGGGCGAGTTGCACCCGAAACGGGTGATCGTGACGCCAGAAGGTTGAGGCGCGCCAACATGATCACCCGCACCCACCAGAAAGGCGACGCCGCCAGCACCGCAATCTATTCGGATTGCGAGCGCTATCGCTATGCCCTGACCCGCATCTGGGATGCGGGCGGGCGGCGCGTGACATTCGTCATGCTGAACCCGTCAACGGCAACCGAGGTGCAGAATGATCCCACCGTGGAACGCTGCGAACGCCGCGCCCGCGCGCTGGGATTCGGCGCCTTTCGCGTGACCAACATATTTGCCTGGCGCGCCACCGACCCGCGCGACATGCGCGCCGCCCCTGACCCGGTCGGCCCCGACAACGACGCCGCGATCATCGAGGCCGCGCATTGGGCCGACGAGGTCATCTGCGCCTGGGGAACCCACGGCGCGCATCTGGATCGCGGCCCCCAGGTCGAGGCCTTGCTGCGCGAAACGGGCCTGCCGCTCAGGCATCTGGGCCTGTCAAAGGCGGGGCACCCGAAACACCCGCTCTATATCGGATATGCAGTGCAGCCCAGCCCATGGGGGGTTACACTGTCGGCGGGCTCATCTGGGTAACGGTCACCTGGGTCAGGTCAATGCTGCTGACCCCAGCAAGCACAGCCGCCGGATTGCCGTTCAACGTCACGACCGTGCCCCCTATGGTGCCGGAATAGAACGCGTCCAGCGTCGGGCTCGGGCCAAGGTCGCTTTCCTGGTAGCCCAGCACCAGATGATCCTGCCCTGCTGTGTAGTCCGATATGGTCGCAACGCCGGTAGGCGAATAGATGGCGCCAAAGGTATCGGCGCCATTTCCGCCTGTGCCGATGTCGCCCTCGCCCAGGATCAGCGTATCGTTGCCGTCACCACCCGAAAGGGTATCTGTCCCGTCCGGCACGGTGGCACCCGCAGCTGCTGCGTACGAACCGCCATAGCCGTTCAGATAGTCGTTTCCGCCACCGCCATCCAGCGTGTCGTTGCCATTGCCGCCATACAGGGTGTCGTCGCCGGCGCCGCCCGACAGGTTGTCGTTGCCATTGGCACCGTCCAGAAGGTCCGCCCCCCCTTCGCCAGCCAGGGTGTCGTTGCCGTCATTGCCATACAGCGCGTCGTCCCCGGCTCCGCCGGCCAGACTGTCGTTGCCGCCGCCGCCACTCAGCCGATCGTTGCCACCGCCTCCGAACAGCCGGTCGGTACCCTGATTGCCTTCGAGAACATCCGAACCCTCTGCGCCGCTGAGCGTGTCATTGCCGGCCCCCCCGGAAAGGGCATCATCGCCGCCCCCGCCGTCGATCGTGTCGTTGCCGGCCTCGCCATGGATGTGGTCGGTTCCTTCCGCGCCAAAGATACGGTCGTTGCCGTCCCCGCCCCGGATATCGTCATTGCCGCCGCCGCCATTGAGCAGGTCGTTGCCCCAGCCGCCTGCAAGGGTGTCATTGCCGGCCCCCCCAAAGACCTGATCATTTCCGCCACCGCCATCGAGCGTGTCATTGCCAGTCCCACCGTAAAGGCGGTCGTTGCCGTCCCCCCCGCTCAGGCTGTCGCTGCCACTGTCGCCCGACAGGGTATCGTTGCCGTTGCCGCCAAGCAGCGTATCGTTGCCACCATGCCCGGTCAGGATGTCGTTTCCGCCAAAACCCGACAGGAGGTCGTCACCGCCATGGCCCGTCAGGCCATCGTCACCCTCGGTCCCGTCCAGAACCTCATCGGTTGTGCCGCTGCTGTTCATCCAGGCCTCAAGCATCAGGCCTGACATGACCATTCCCGCCAGGATTATGAGTTCCACCATTTCGATCCACCTTTCCGCTTGGCAGCACACCCCCCATGGGCGGGCCGCCCCCTTCAAACCGGGATCAGGATGATCCTGTCGCGGTCCAACCCTCGTATTCCCCTGATCTCGGCCACCGGTCTGCCATTCAGCAGCACCCTGACGCCGGCCCCGGCGCCATTCCTGGCGCCATTCCTTTCGATTTCGACCTGGTGGCGCGGCGCTGCATCGGGGACCTCGATCTCCAGAAAATCCGAACAGGGGTCGAAATCCGAGATCACCGCCCCCTCGTTGAACTCCAGCAGTTCGCAATCGCCTGCCCCTGACGGTGGCCTGCCGGGCCTGACCGGGTCACACAGCAACAGCGGCGCATTTCGCGCAGCCTCGAGCGCCGCCTGCCTGATACGGGCACCCTCGCGCGGCGACAACCGGTGCCTGGCCACTCCCTTGCGGGTGGCGCGCGAGAAAGTCGGCAATGTCAGCAACGACATCATCACGGGCCTCCTGCCCGCCGTATTGACGGGCGCCAGCCCCCATTTCCGCGTGTGGACACCCCGACAGCGGCCCCCGCCAACTGCCTGCCCCACGCAACCCCCAGACAGGCCAAGGATAACCCATGCCTTGGTGCAGAACAATCAAAATGAGGCGTTAAATGGTTGGTAATATGGCAGAAATCAGACCGATAGGTTCCTGTTTGGAAGCGTACCAACGGAATCTCCGGCCATTATCCGATCTTGCGAAACAATACTGCGGCCAGCCCTGCTGGGGCATCTCCGCCGAGTCTCCGGTCAGGCAGTGATCCACCCATCTTTCACGGGGCCAGTCTCACGGGGCCAGTCTCATGGGGCCAGTCTCATGGGGCCAGTCTCATGGGGGCTGACCGAACCATCACCTTTTCCCTTTCCTTTTCGACGAAATTACCCTATATGCGCGCATCCCCGCAAAACAATGCCGGGGATTCCTCCACGGGCCCTGCTGGACGACATCCCGGCTTGTGCCATCCATTCCAACCTTACGAAGGAGACCCCGATGTCGATCACACCCGAGCTGAAAGCGCAGCTGATCAAGGAATATGCCACCCACGAAGGCGACACCGGTTCGCCCGAAGTACAGGTTGCAATCCTGACCTCGCGCATCTCGACCCTGACCGAGCATTTCAAGGTTCACAAGAAGGACAACCATTCCCGCCGTGGCCTGCTGAAACTCGTGGCCCAGCGCCGCAAGCTGCTCGATTACGTCAAGGGCAAGGATGAGGCCCGCTATCAGGACCTGATCAAACGCCTCGGCATCCGCCGCTAGAAATACAGGGCGCGCCTTGCGGGGCGCGCCTTGCATATTGGGGAATACGCGTCCGACCCCATATAAAGACGGACGCAGACGTCCGAAGGCCGGGCCCGAAATGATCCCACGGGTCTGGCAGGATGATGATGTAACCGGGGATCCATGGGCACACGGCCCATGTTATCGTGGCGCCTGCCAGGGGGCAGGGCCATATGCAAGGATAAGAAATGTTCAAGGAATACAAGAAGTCAATCGAGTGGGGTGGTGAAACACTGACACTTGAAACGGGCAAGATTGCCCGCCAGGCGGATGCCGCCGTTGTCGCCACCCTTGGCGAAACCTCGGTGCTGTGCGCCGTCGTGTACGAGAAAAAACCGAAAGAGGGCTTCGATTTCTTCCCTCTGACCGTGCACTATCAGGAAAAATACTATGCCGCGGGCAAGATCCCCGGCGGGTTCTTCAAGCGCGAGGCACGTCCGACCGAAAAGGAAACGCTGACCGCGCGCCTGATCGACCGTCCGATCCGCCCGCTGTTCGTGCCCGGTTTCAAGAACGAAACCCAGGTGATCTGCACGGTTCTGTCCCATGACCTGGAAAACGATCCCGATGTCGTTGCCATGATCGCCGCCTCGGCCGCGCTCACGCTTTCCGGCGCCCCCTTCCTGGGGCCGATCGGCTGTGCCCGCGTCGGCTATGTGAACGGCGAATATGTGCTGAACCCGTCGGTGGACGACATGCACAAGCTGCGCGAAAATCCCGAGCAGCGCCTTGATCTGGTCGTTGCCGGCACCAAGGACGCGGTAATGATGGTCGAATCCGAGGCCTATGAGCTGTCGGAAGACGAAATGCTGGGCGCCGTCCAGTTCGGCCATGACGCCATGCAGCCGGTGATTGACATGATCATCGACCTGGCCGAAGACGCGGCCAAGGAGCCGTTCGACTTTCAGCCCGCCGATTATTCGGAACTGTATGCCAGGGTGCAGGCCGCCGGCGAAGAAGCCATGCGTGCCGCTTTCGCCATTACCGACAAGCAGGAACGTCAGACTGCCATCTCGGCCGCGCGTGACAGCATCATCGAACAGCTGAGCGAAGAAGACCGCGAAGATCCCAATCTTGGCGCCTGCTTCAAGAAGCTGGAATCCTCGGTCCTGCGCGGCGATATCCTGAAGACCGGCAAGCGGATCGACGGGCGCGACCTGACCACCGTGCGCCCGATCAGCGCCGAGGTGCAGGTTCTGCCCCGCACCCACGGTTCCGCCCTGTTCACCCGTGGTGAAACCCAGGCGCTGGTCATCACCACGCTGGGCACGGGCGATGACGAACAGATGATCGACGCGTTGAACGGCACCTACAAGTCGAACTTCCTGCTGCACTACAACTTTCCCCCCTATTCGGTGGGCGAGGCGGGCCGGATGATGGGCCCGGGCCGTCGCGAGATCGGCCATGGCAAGCTGGCCTGGCGGGCGCTGCAGGCGGTGCTGCCGCCGGCGACCGACTTTCCCTATACCATCCGCATCGTGTCCGAGATCACCGAAAGCAACGGCTCATCCTCGATGGCAACGGTCTGCGGTTCATCGCTTTCGATGATGGATGCGGGCGTGCCGCTTAAGGCGCCGGTCGCAGGTGTGGCCATGGGCCTGATCCTGGAAGGCAGCGACTTTGCGGTTCTGACCGATATCCTGGGTGACGAAGATCACCTTGGCGACATGGACTTCAAGGTTGCCGGCACCGAAGCGGGCATCACCAGCCTGCAGATGGATATCAAGGTCGCCGGTATCACGTCCGAGATCATGAAAAAGGCGCTGGCACAGGCCAAGCAGGGCCGCCTGCACATCCTGGGCGAAATGTCCAAGGCACTGACCTCGGCCGGCGAATTCTCGATCCACGCGCCGCGCATCGAAACCATGCAGGTGCCGACCGACAAGATCCGTGAAGTGATCGGTTCGGGCGGCAAGGTGATCCGCGAGATCGTCGAGGTTTCGGGCGCCAAGGTCGATATCAACGACGACGGCATCATCAAGATCGCCAGCCCCAACGCCGAAGCCATCGAAAAGGCGCGTTCGATGATCCACGCGATCGTCGCCGAGCCCGAGGTTGGCCAGATCTACACCGGCAAGGTGGTCAAGCTGATGGATTTCGGCGCCTTCGTGAACTTTTTCGGCAAGCGCGACGGCCTGGTCCATGTCAGCCAGATCGCAAACGAGCGCATCAACCATCCCAAGGATGTTCTGAAGGAAGGTCAGGAAGTGAAGGTCAAGCTGATGGGCTTTGACGATCGCGGCAAGGTGCGCCTGTCGATGAAGGTCGTCGATCAGGAAACCGGCGAGGAAATCAAGCGCGAAAATGCCTGATCCAGCTATCACCGGAAAACGGAAAGGCCCCCTTTGCGGGGCCTTTTCTGCGTCTGGTTCTGCGTCTGGGCGATCGAGCAAAACCCCCCGGAAACAGCATGATGACGAAAACGTTATCCGATCAGGGCATCCTTTGCGCTAACCTTGGAGCTGGGGATATTCTGCATTTTGCAGCCCTGCCCCGAACTCATTTCGTGCAACAGTCATTGGACAAGGGATACCGCTTTGATCGACCGTCGTCTGTTTCTGGCCACCGGCCTTGCCTCGGCCGCGTTGGGTGTCACACCCGCGCTGGCCCACAAGAAGGGCGAAGAATATGTTCTGCCCGAAGATTTTCAACCAACCCTCGTCCGCCTCAAGACCAGGCTGCCTGCGGGCGAAATTCATGTCGATCCTGCCACCTATCGCCTGTTCCTGACCCTGCCAAAGCGAAAGGCCATCCGGTATACTGTCGGGATCGGTCGTGGAAACCTCTATCATCCCGGGGTCTATCACGTCGGGGCCAAGCAGGAATGGCCGCGCTGGATACCGACCGACGACATGGTAAAGCGCAACCCCGAGGTCTATGGCCCGATTGCCGAGGCTGGTGGAATGGACGGTGGCATCAACAATCCTCTGGGCGCGCGTGCGCTGTATCTGTACGACGCCAAGGGGCGCGACACCTATCTGCGCATCCACGGCACCAACAATCCGCGCACGATCGGGGTGGCCGTTTCCAATGGCTGTGCCCGTCTGATCAACCCGCATGTCATCGAACTCTATGACAAGGTTCCCATCGGCACCAAGGTGGTGCTGTATCCCAAACCCGGAAATGTCGGGGTTCATTCCTAGGGCACGGGCTGCACGACAATGGTGGCGCGACCGGTGATCGCATGTTCGGTGCGGTCCGGTTGTCGTCCGGGACGGCCGGAATTTGATCAAATTCTCCGCCACCTCTTGCATCCCATCGCACACAATGACACTGTGCCGGCGAATTTTCCTCCCTTCACGACCGGAGCAAGACAGATGCTGGACAAGCGCCAATTCTACATCAACGGACAGTGGGTTTCACCTGCGGCCGCAAATGACCTGGACGTCATCGACCCCTCCACCGAAGAGGCCTTTGCCGTGATCTCGCTTGGCTCGGCGGCCGACACGGACAAGGCCGTTGCCGCCGCCCGCGCGGCATTTCCGGGCTGGATGTTCACGCCCGTGGAAGAACGCCTTGCCCTGATCGAGCGGATCCTCGACATCTACATGCGTCGTGCCGACGACATGGCCGAGGCGATCAGTCGCGAGATGGGCGCACCTATCGACCTGGCCCGCCAGCAACAGGTGCCGGCAGGGGCCTATCACATCAAGAATTTCATCCGCGCGCTCAAGGGCTTTGAATTCGAGCGTCGCCTTGGCGACCACGCCCCCAATGACCGCATCCTGTATGAACCGATCGGCGTTGTCGGCATGATCACGCCCTGGAACTGGCCCATGAACCAGACCGTTCTCAAGGTCATCCCGGCACTGGCCACGGGCTGCACCATGGTGCTGAAGCCTTCGGAAATCGCCCCGCTTTCGGGCATGCTGTTTGCCGAAATCCTGGATGAGGCCGGCGTGCCCGCCGGCGTGTTCAACCTGGTCAATGGCGACGGGCCGGGCGTTGGCACCCAGCTTTCGGGGCACCCGGACGTGGACATGATCTCGTTCACGGGCTCGACCCGGGCCGGGATCCTGATCCAGAAGAACGCCGCCGACACGATCAAGCGGGTGGCGCTGGAGCTGGGCGGAAAGGGCGCCAATATCGTCTTTGCCGATGCCGACGAAAAGGCGGTCAAGCGGGGCGTTCTGCATTGCATGAACAATAGCGGCCAGTCCTGCAACGCGCCGACGCGGATGCTGGTGCAGCGCGAGATCTATGACCGGGCGATCGAGATCGCGGCAGAAACCGCCGGCAAGTTGACGGTCGGCCCCTCGGCCGAGCCGGGGCGCCACATGGGGCCGGTTGTTTCCCGCGCCCAGTGGGACAAGATCCAGGGCCTGATCGAAAAGGGCGTCGAAGAGGGCGCGCGCCTTGTCGCCGGCGGCCCCGGCCTGCCCGAAGGCGTCAACCGCGGCTATTATGTGCGCCCGACCGTGTTTGCCGACGTCAACAACGACATGACCATCGCGCGGCAGGAAATCTTTGGCCCGGTTCTTTCGATCATCCCCTTTGATTCCGAGGACGAGGCGGTGGCTATCGCCAATGACACCCCCTATGGCCTGACCGATTATGTTCAGACGCAGGACCATGCCAAGGCCATCCGGGTTGCACGTCAACTGCGCGCCGGCATGGTCGAGATGAACGGCCAGTCGCGTGCGGCCGGCGCACCATTTGGCGGGTACAAGCAATCGGGCAACGGACGCGAAGGCGGCATGTGGGGCCTTGAGGAATTCTGCGAGGTCAAGGCTGTCAGCGGCTGGGTCGAAGACTGATGACGACAACGCCACCCCTGTTCGGGGTGGCGTGCCTCCGGCGGGAGTACTTGGGCAAAGAAGAAGCCCCCCTCATTCCGCAGCCGCCGCCAGAAGGCTGGCATTCCCGCCCGAGGCGGTGGTGTCGATGCAGACATGACGTTCGATACGGCATTTCTCGGCCAGATCGTCGCCCGTGGACAAACCGATGATCGGGCCCTCGCGCATGGAGAGGGCCCGGCGCGCGGCGGCAAGGTCGTCGGGTGTGCTCCACAAGGCGACGAGGTCAAGTCCTTCGAGTTTCGAGAGCCACTCCCTTGGCAGGAATGCGTCGATGCCCCGGGGGGCGCCGGGGACGACCACCAGCGATGCACAGCCGTTCTTGCGCGCGATACGCGCCTGAGCAAGAGCATCCTCCGGTCGTGGCCCCAGGCATAGAACCACGCCCCGCCCGAACAGGGACAGACGATTTGATTCTCCTGTCGGCCCTGGCAAATCGCGCGTGTCGAGAGGGGCCGTCCGATCGGGATCAAGCCTGTCCAGGGCTGCCTGCACCTTGTCCAGCAGTACGCGGGGGCCGATCTGCACTGTGTTGCCGAAACCGCGAAATCGCAGGAACCGGGAAAGATAGTGCGGTCCGCCGGCCTTGGGCCCCGTACCCGAAAGGCCCTCGCCGCCAAAAGGCTGCGCCCCCACAACCGCGCCGATCTGGTTGCGGTTGACATAGATATTGCCGACGCGCAGATGCCCCGTGACCCGTTCGACACGGTCGTCTATGCGGCTGTGCAAGCCAAAGGTCAGGCCGAATCCCGAGGCGTTGATATCGTCGATCACCCGATCCAGTGCATCAGTGCGGAATGTCGCCACATGGAGGACCGGGCCGAATACCTCGGTAACGACATCGGCAATCCCCCGGACGCGCAACACCGTCGGCGGGACGAAAAAGCCCTCGGCGGGGATCTCGATCTGCTTGAGAAGGCGGCCCTCGGCCCGCGCGCGCGCGATATGGGCATCGATCCCGTTGCGGGCAGCCGCGGTGATGACCGGGCCGATATCGGTGGCCATATCCCAGGGGTCGCCAATGGCCAGCTCGTCCATGGCTCCGAACAGCATCTCGAGAAAGCTGTCTGCGATTTCCTCTTGCAGATAAAGCACCCTCAAGGCCGAACATCTTTGCCCGGCGGACTGGAAGGCCGAGGTCAGTATATCGCGAATTGCCTGCTCGGGCAGGGCGGTGCTGTCAACGATCATGGCATTGATGCCGCCGGTCTCGGCAATCAGGGGCGCCTCTGGGGCAAGATGTCGGGCCATAGCACGATTGATGGCCTGGGCCGTGGCCAGTGAACCGGTAAAGCAGACCCCATCCACATGCGGGCTGGATGTAATGGCCGCGCCCACGACATTGCCGGCTCCCGGCAGGAACTGCAATACCTCGCGCGGCACACCAGCCTGATGCAGCAGCGACACCGCCAGATATCCGGTCAATGCCGTGGTTTCCGCCGGTTTGGCGATGACAGCATTTCCCGTAGCCAGCGCCGCCGCGATCTGTCCGGTAAAGATTGCCAGGGGAAAATTCCAGGGCGAGATGCATGAAAACACACCCAGAGCCGGGCGCTCGGCAAGGGTCGGGGCCTGCGCCTGGGCGGCATAATATCGCAGGAAATCGACTGCCTCGCGCAACTCGGAAACCGCATCGGAAAGGGTCTTGCCGGCCTCGCGCGCAAGGAGTGCATGAAATTGACCGTGATGGGCCTCGAACAGATCGGATGCGGCCTGCAAAATCCGTGCCCTTTCCTCGACCGGAACATTGCCCCAGTCACGGGCATGGGACAGCGCGGTTTCGACATCATGGGCACTTGCATCGCGCACCACGCCGACCGTTGCACCGGTTGCGGGGCTGGCAACATCGCGAGGAGCGCAGGCAGCGGCCTTGCCCGCGATCAACGGTTCGGCCCGCCACAGATATGTGCGCCAGCGGCTTCGGGCGGCATCAAGAGTGGCGATATCGGCATCATCCTGTGTGTTGAAGCCCCTGGAATTGCGGCGCTCGGGCCGAAACAGATCGCCCGGCTTGCGCAGGGCCCAGATATGGGGCGCGGGTTTGTCGAGTGCCGCGATGGGATCGGCGGCAAGATGCTCGGGTGGGACCTCGACATCCACCAGCTGGTTGACAAACGAGCTGTTGGCCCCGTTTTCGAGCAGACGGCGCACCAGATAGGCCAGCAGGTCGCGATGGGTGCCAACGGGGGCATAGATGCGACAGCGACTGGCGCTTTCGCGCAGAACGAGGTCGTGCAGTTGTTCACCCATTCCTTGCAGGCGCTGGAATTCGAACCCGTCCCGGTCGGGTGCCATTTCCAGGATCGTGGCAACGGTATGGGCGTTATGGGTCGCGAATTGCGGATAGATTCGATCCTGCATGTCCAGCAGTTTGCGCGCGCAATAGAGGTACGACGCGTCGGTCTCGGCCTTGCGGGTAAAAACCGGAAACCCCTGCAGTCCCAGCACCTGGGCATGCTTGATTTCGGCATCCCAATACGCACCCTTGACCAGGCGCAGCATGATGCGCCGGTCATGTGCACGGGCCAGCTGGTAGAGCCAGTCGATGACGGGACCGGCCCGCTTTCCATAGGCCTGCACAACCACGCCGAAGCCTTCCCATCCGGCCAGATCCGGATCGGCCAGTGTCGCGGCAATCACGTCCAGAGAAAGATCCAGTCGATCTGCCTCTTCGGCGTCTATGTTGAACCCCATGCCGGCCCGACGTGCCATGCGGGCAAGGCGGCGCAACGCGGGAACCAGTTCGGCCAGCACGCGCCCGCGCTTGGCCGTCTCGAAACGCGGGTGCAGGGCGGACAGCTTGACCGAAAGGCCGGGGTTTTCCCGAACGTTCCGCCCCTTGCAGGTTTCGGCAATGGCCCAGATGGCCCGGGCATAGGAATCGCGATAGGCAAGGGCGTCATCGGCCGTCATCGCTGCCTCGCCCAGCATATCATAGGAAAAGCTGTAGCCCCGTTCCTGCAAGGGACGGGAACGGGCAAGCGCCTCGTCGATATTCCGGCCCAGCACGAACTGGTGGCCCAATTCGCGAATGGCGCGATGCACGGCCGTACGAATCACCGGCTCGCCCAGGCGCTTTACCGCCTTGTGCAATATGCCGGCAATGCCCTCTGCCCTTTCCGGTTGCAGGACCTTTCCGGTCAGCATCAACGCCCATGTCGAGGCATTGACCAGTGACGATGCCGAATGCCCAAGATGGAGCCCCCAACCCGAGGGGGCGATCTTGTCCTCGATCAGTGCGTCCATCGTGGGCGCGTCGGGCACCCTAAGCAACGCCTCGGCCAGGCACATCAGGGCCACCCCCTCGTCGGTGGAAAGGCCGTATTCGGCCAGAAACACCTCCATCAGTCCGGGCCGACCCTCGCTGCGGATCCGCCTGACCAGATTGACGGCCCGCCTGCACCCCGCATCGCGGATCCCGGGCGGGATCGGCGCGCGGGCCCGCAGCGCGGCAAGCACCTGGTCAGAAGGAGCAAAACGCATTTCAGACATCTCGGCACGGATCTCGTCAAGCCGCGTCATGCCATTCTCCCTTTTTCCGGTTGGACTGTGGGATTCTAGCAGGGTCTGTGCTATCTTGTTTCCTGAATTAACTGGGATAATAATCCATTATGGCCGTAATATACAGATATATGGATGTTGTTTGACCGAAATCATGAAAAAAACAGTTCAGTTGGACCGCTTTGACAGAAAGATCCTGGATCTTCTCGCCGTCGAGGGGCGGCTGCCGGTAACCGAGCTTTCCCGCCGGGTCGGCCTGTCGAAAAGCCCATGCCAGGTCAGGCTGCGCCGGCTTGTCAACAAGGGGTATATCCTGGGGTTTCGCGCCGTGCTGGATGCCGCAAAGCTGGGGCAGGATCATGTGGCCTTTGCCGAGGTCAAGCTGACCGATACCCGCGAATCCGCCCTTGCCGCATTCAACGAGGCGGTCCGCAAGGTGCCCGAGATCGAACAATGCCACATGATTGCCGGATCGTTCGACTATCTTCTCAAGGTACGGACCAGCGATATTCACGCATATCGCCGTATCCTGGGAGAGGTCATCTCGAACCTGCCCCATGTCAGCAGCACGTCAACCCATGTGTCCATGCAGGCGGTCAAGGACAACGCCTATTGATGGGCCTATTGATGGGCCTATTGATGGCGCTCTTTCGGGATATGGCGGTTCAACCTTTTGCCGACGGCACTGAACAGCAATGTCACCAGAATGGTAAATATCACGAAATAGGCGGCAATGATCGGATAGGGAATGAAGGGATCGAATGTCTTGTCGGCGAAATAGCTGGCATAATACAGCGCGTCACCCTTCTGCCGCCAGGCGGGAAAGGATGAAAAAAAGACCAGCGTGGTTGCGTGAAACAGGAATATCGCCTCGTTGGTATAGGAAGGCCAGGCAAGGCGCAGCATGGCCGGAAAGACGATGCGGCGAAATTTCCTGAACCCGGTCATGCCGATTGCATCGGCCGCCTCGATATCCCCCTTGGGGACCGACATCAGCGCCCCGTGAAATATCTGCGCGGTATAGGCCGAGGTATTCAGAAACAGTACGATCAGCGCGCCCAGCCAGGCCTTGGTCAGCCAGCGGGTCTCGAGCGTGATTT
The DNA here is from genome assembly GCA_964637875.1 of uncultured Rhodobacter sp. Classification (GTDB taxonomy): domain Bacteria; phylum Pseudomonadota; class Alphaproteobacteria; order Rhodobacterales; family Rhodobacteraceae; genus UBA5972. Next base: position 2,994 of record CAZWXK010000023.1, on the reverse strand, counting down.
CGGTGAAACCGAGGTTGATGTCGAAACCCAGCTTGGGGATCAGGACAAAGGTTTCATAGGCGATGAAGAACTGGATGAACAGCGGCGAACCGCGGATCACAAAAATGAAGGCCCGGGCCGGCCATTGCAGCAGGCGCCGCGCGCTCGACCGCGCGAGGGCCACGGCGGTTGCCAGGAAAAAGCCGAAAAAGACCGCCAGTACCGCGAAATATATGTTCCAGACCAACCCCGAGCCGATCAGCACGAACTGATCACACAATGATATGTCGGCCTTTGGCAGCAGGCGTTCGCCGAACCCGATCGAACGCAGCGCATAGTCGGAAAATACCTGGGCACAAACGCTCATGTCGTACCCCCTCTGGAGACATGGCCACGTGAAACATGTCGGTTGAGGCGTGCAAATCCGCGCTCGCTGACCCAGGTCAGTATCAGATAGAACGCCAGCAAGACCAGAAAATACCCCAGCCGCCAGTCACCATGAGGGTAGGTGAACCGGGCCGTCTTGGCGCCACCCAGCTCGTTGGCCCAATAGACGATATCCTTGACCCCCAGCAGGAACAAAAGGGGCGTTGCCTTGACCAGAATCATCCACAGGTTCGACAGGCCTGGCAGTGCATAGACCCACATCTGGGGCAGGAGAATGCGCCAGAAGGCCTTGCGCCTGCTCATGCCAAAGGCCGCGGCCGTTTCCAGCTGGGCCTGGGGAACCGCCTGAAATGCGCCAAACAGCGTATTGGCGGCAAATGCCCCGTAGACCACCGAATAGCCGACCAGCGCCAGAAAGAACCCATAAACCTCGTGCACCCATTGCGGGGCCGAATTCGGCGGCATCTTGGCCGCGGCGCAGACCACGAAATCATTCCCCTGTCGCACGGGTTCCGTCCAGTCCGGGCACAGAACGATATGGCGCACATATTCGATGCCCTGGTCCAGCGCGATCAAGGCAAACATGAAGAATATGATATCGGGTATGCCCCGCACCATCGAGGTATATCCCAACCCGAACCAGCGCAGGGGCAGGAACCGCGACCGCCGCGCCAGCGCACCGGCAAATCCGAACAGCAAGATCACGGGCGCAGTGGCCAGCAACAGCGCCAGCACCGTACCAAAGGACTGATAGAACATGATCTGTTTGTTGGTCGTCAGATAGCATGACCACCATTGCAGACTGTCCAGACTGGACGGATCGGTGCAATATTCGAACATGTCGGTAAATTCCGGTTGGCCGGGCCAGTCAGGGCCCGGCCGGATTGCGTTGCTACCTTACCAGGTCACTTTGCGGCCATTGAACCACTTGGCGATCAACTTGCTCAACGTGCCATCCTTTTTCATCGATTCGATGGCGGCATTCATCTTGTCGCGAATTTCGCTGTCGGACTTGCGCACACCCATGCCGATGCCGCCGCCGATATAGACCTTGTCGCCAACAAATGCCAACGCGCCATTCGAGGCCTTGACGATATCGTTCAGATAGCCGGTATCGGCCAGAACGGCGTCGGCCTCGCCCGACTTGACGGCGGCGATGGTTTCGTCAGCGCTGGAAAATTCGACCAGCCTTGCACCGCTGGAAGCGACATAATTGGCCTGGATCGTGCTGGTCTGGGCGGCGATCACGCCTTTCTTGAGGTCGGGTTTGGTGCCGGCCAGCGCCACATAGGACGAGGGATCGGGCGGGAAATATTCCTGGGTAAAGTCGATGACCTTCTGCCGTTCGGGCGTGATCGACATGCCGGCCATGATGGTGTCATAGTTGCCGGACACCAGGTTGGGAATGATCGAATCCCAGTCGTTGGTCACCCAGGTGCAGGTATAGCCGGCGCGTTTGCACAGCTCGTCACCCACTTCGCGTTCGAAACCATCGACCTGGCCGTTGTCATTGACAAAGTTGAACGGCGGATACTTGCCCTCGGTCCCCATGCGGAGTGTCTTGGCGCTGGCGCCGTTGACCGCGAATGTCGCCGCCAGGGCGATCGCTGCTATCTTTACAAGAAAATTCATGTTTTTCTCCTCTGTTGACAAACGTTGATTTCATTTCCGTCACAATGTACTGGCCAGAAAGGCTCGGCATCGTTCGGATGTCGGATTGCCGAATACCGCAGATGGCGGCCCTTCTTCCTCGACCCGGCCCTTGTGCAGAAAGATGGTGGACGAGCTGACCTCGCGGGCAAAGCCCATTTCGTGGGTGACAACGATCATGGTGCGTCCGTCCTCGGCAAGTTTGCGCATTACCCGCAGAACCTCGCCCACAAGCTCGGGGTCGAGGGCCGAGGTGGGTTCGTCGAAAAGCAGCACCTTCGGGTGCATCGCCAGCGCGCGCGCGATGGCGACGCGCTGTTGCTGGCCGCCGGACAGCTGCGCCGGATAGGCCTCGTGCTTTTCGGCGATCCCGACCTTGGCGAGAACTTCCATCGCCTCGTCGCGCACCTCGGCCTTGTTGCGACCCAGCACATGAACAGGCCCCTCCATCACGTTCTGCAGAACGGTCATGTGGGACCACAGGTTGAAGCTCTGGAAGACGAATCCCAGCTGCGTGCGCAACCGCTGGATCTGCCGGGCGTCCGCCCCCAACAGGCGACCGCGGCGATCCTTGCGCACGATCACCTCCTCGCCATCCAGAACGATGCGCCCCTTGTCGGGGGTTTCCAGAAAATTGATGCAGCGCAACAGCGTGCTCTTGCCCGACCCCGAGCTGCCGATGATCGAAATCACATCGCCCTCGCGCGCCGTCAACGAGACCCCTTTCAGAACCTCGAGCTGTCCAAAGCTCTTGTATATGTCATCGACAATCAGGGCGGTCGGTCGGTCGCTCAACTGTGTTGTATCCTCGTGTTGTGCGCTCAGCGCAGCCTGTTTCAGATCGCCACGGGACGCAAGCGGAAAATCGGCGGCGCCGAGGCACCACCCCTCCCGCGCCAGCCGGGGCGAACCCGAATTTCGTGCAGGCTTTTGCCTTTGTCAGGGCCTCTCGTCAACGCAATAAAGCACGTGCGCATT
>CAZWXK010000022.1:21825-35275 GCA_964637875.1 uncultured Rhodobacter sp. | reverse complement strand
AAACGAAGGTCGGAAACGAAGGTCGGCAAAAAGGAGTCGAGGGATGAGGGATCATCGCCGGAAAGGCAGAACCACCGCCCTGATCGGGCTGGCCGTCGCGGGGCTGATGCTGGTTGTCGGTGCGGTTGCCATCGCACCATTGCCGGCCCGCGCCGCGACCGATTCCGCCCCCGCCGCTGCACAGGCCACCCCGCGGCAGCAGGCCGCCGGCCCGGACATCCAGACGACGCTGGGCCTGTGTCTGGCCCCGTTCCGCACGGTTCAGGACGTGACCGGGCGTTTCAACGGGCTGGGCTGGCAGCCGCTGGCCATCGGCAGCATGGATGACGACGCGCTGGGCAAGCTGGCCGAGATCGACATGGCGCGCAAGTTCGTCACCATGCCGGGCGATGCCAAGGCCCCCGACTTCCTGTGGAAAAAGGGTTGGAACCTGGCCCGCGGCAATGCCCGTGGCCTGGCGCGGCTGGTGGAAACGCCGAAATCCACCATCCTGCGGCGCTATTTCACCGACCCGACCAGCGGCAGTCTGCTGGCGCTCAGGATCAATCGCGCCCCGGGCAACATGTCGCTGAGCTGCGCCATCGGGGCCACGGCCTCGTTTGCCCGGGACCTGATGCCGGCCTTTGACAAGGCCATCGGCCGGCCGCTGGCCGAACGCGGCCCGATGACCGGCGTGCCCGGCAATGCAGCAACCAAGAAAGGCGTCCGGCAATATATCATGGCCGCCGTGTTCAACCCCTCTGCGATGGAGCCGCTGATCGGCCGCAAGCCCAGCCTCTCTGTCGTTCTGGATATCTTTTACGGATTCGATCCGGGGAAGCTTGTGAAATGACCGAACAATCCAGGAATGACGAATTCCAGGCCTCCAGCTTTCTGCAAGGCGCCAATGCCGCCTATGTCGAACAGCTTTACGCGCGCTATGCCCAGGATCCCGACGCCGTCGATGCCAGCTGGCGCGCCTGGTTCGCGGCACTGGGCGACGACGCCACCGATGTGCGTCACGAGGCGGCCGCCCCCTCGTGGCAGCGGCCCGACTGGCCGCCCCAGCCCGACGACGAACTGACCGCGGCGCTCGACGGCCAGTGGCCGGCCGAGCCGGAAAAGGCGGCTGACAAGCTGCGCGACAAGGCCCGGGAAAAGGGTTTTGACCTGTCCGAGGCCGAGCTGCGCCGCGCCGTGCTGGATTCGGTGCGGGCGTTGATGCTGATCCGCGCCTACCGCATCCGGGGCCATCTGGCCGCCGATCTCGATCCGCTGGGGGTGCGCGATACCCGCCACCTGACCGAGCTCGACCCCAAGACCTATGGTTTCGGCGACGGCGATCTGGATCGGCCGATCTTTCTGGACAACGTGCTGGGGCTGGAAATCGCCACCCTGCGCGAAATCCTGGCCATCGTCAGGCGCACCTATTGCGGCACCTTTGCCCTGCAATACATGCATATCTCGGATCCGGTTCAGGCCGCCTGGCTGAAGGAGCGGATCGAGGGATACGGCAAGGAGATCACATTCACCCGCAAGGGCCGCAAGGCCATCCTGAACAAGCTGGTCGAGGCCGAGGGTTTTGAAAAGTTCCTGCATGTCAAATACATGGGGACCAAGCGTTTCGGCCTTGACGGGGCCGAGGCACTGATCCCCGCGATGGAACAGATCATCAAGCGCGGCGGCGCGATGGGAGTCGAGGAAATCGTCATCGGCATGCCCCATCGCGGGCGCCTGAACGTGCTGTCCAACGTGATGGGCAAGCCCTATCGCGCGATCTTCAACGAATTCCAGGGCGGCAGTTTCAAGCCCGACGACGTGGAAGGCTCGGGTGACGTGAAATACCACCTGGGCACCAGTTCCGACCGCGAATTCGACGGCAACAAGGTGCACCTGTCGCTGACTGCCAACCCCAGCCACCTCGAGGCCGTCAACCCCGTCGTGCTGGGCAAGGTGCGCGCCAAGCAGTTCCAGAAGGGCGATACCGAACGCACCCGGGTTCTGCCCGTGTTGCTGCATGGCGACGCGGCATTTGCCGGCCAGGGCGTGGTGGCCGAATGTTTCGGCCTGTCGGGGCTGGTCGGGCACCGCACCGGCGGTACCATCCATATCGTCGTCAACAACCAGATCGGCTTCACCACCGCGCCCCATTTCAGCCGTTCGTCGCCTTACCCGACCGATATCGCGCTGATGGTCGAGGCGCCGATCTTTCACGTCAACGGCGACGACCCCGAGGCCGTGGTCCATGCCGCCAAGGTGGCGACCGAGTTCCGCCAGCTGTTCCACAAGGACGTGGTCATCGACATGTTCTGCTATCGCCGCTTTGGTCACAACGAGGGCGACGAGCCCATGTTCACCAACCCGGTGATGTACAAGCGGATCAAGAAGCACAAGACGACGCTGCAACTCTATTCCGAACGCCTGGTCAAGGACGGGCTGATCCCCGCCGGCGAGATCGAGGACATGAAGGCCGCCTTTCAGGCCCATCTGAATTCGGAATTCGAGGTCGCCAAGGAATACCACCCCAACAAGGCCGACTGGCTGGACGGGCGCTGGAAACATATCAACCGCCATGGCGGCGAATATCAGCGCGGCGAAACCGCCGTCGCCCCCGATCGCCTGGACGAGGTCGGCAAGGCCCTGACCCGCGTGCCCGAGGGGTTCCATGTCCACAAGACGGTCCAGCGCCTGCTTGCCCACCGCCGCCAGATGCTGGAAACCGGCGAGGGCATCGACTGGGCCACGGCCGAGGCGCTGGCCTTTGGCACCCTGCTGCTCGAGGGCTATCCCGTGCGCCTGTCGGGCCAGGATTCCATCCGCGGCACCTTCAGCCAGCGCCATGCCGCGATCGTCGATCAGGAAACCGAGGAACGGCACTTCCCGCTCAAGAACATCAAGCCCGGGCAGGCCCAGTTCGACGCCATCGATTCGATGCTGTCCGAATACGCGGTGCTGGGCTTTGAATACGGCTATTCGCTGGCCGAACCCAACGCGCTGGTGCTGTGGGAGGCCCAGTTCGGCGATTTCGCCAATGGCGCCCAGATCATGTTCGACCAGTTCATCAGCTCGGGCGAACGCAAATGGCTGCGGATGTCGGGGCTCGTCTGCCTGCTGCCCCACGGATTCGAAGGCCAGGGCCCCGAACACAGCTCGGCCCGGCTGGAGCGATACCTCCAGCTTTCGGCCGAAGACAACTGGATCGTGGCCAACTGCACGACGCCGGCCAACTATTTCCACATCCTGCGGCGCCAGGTGCATCGCAGCTTCCGCAAGCCGCTGATCCTGATGACGCCCAAATCCCTGCTGCGCCACAAGCACGCCGTCAGCCGGATCGGCGACATGGCAACCGGGTCGTCCTTTCACAGGGTTCTGTGGGACGATGCGCAAAAGGGCGATTCCGACATCACCCTGAAACCCGACGCGCAGATCCGCCGGGTCGTGATCTGCTCGGGCAAGGTCTATTACGACCTTCTGGCCCGGCGCGACGCCGAAGGCCTGGATGACGTCTATCTGATGCGGCTGGAACAGTTCTATCCCTTCCCGGCCATGTCGATGTCCAAGGAGCTGGGCCGATTCAAGCAGGCCGAAATCGTCTGGTGTCAGGAAGAGCCCAAGAACCAGGGCGGCTGGAGCTTTGTCGAGCCCAATATCGAATGGATTCTCGACCGGATCGATGCCGACTGCAAACGCCCGGCCTATGCCGGACGTCCGGCCGCCGCCTCGCCCGCAACGGGCCTGGCCTCGCAACACAGGAAACAACAGGAAGCGCTCGTGTGTGACGCGCTTGGCATTGAAGCGGAGTAAACCCGATGTCCACCGAAGTCCGAGTCCCCACCCTGGGAGAGAGCGTCACCGAGGCCACCATCGCGACCTGGTTCAAGAAACCGGGCGATGCGGTCGCCGTTGACGAGATGCTGTGCGAACTGGAAACCGACAAGGTCACGGTCGAGGTGCCGTCGCCGGTCGATGGCGTCCTGGCCGAGATCGTCGCCCAGGAAGGCGAGACCGTCGCCGTCGACGCCCTGCTGGCCACCATCGCCGAAGGCGCCGGCAGCGATGCCTCTGCCGCCGCCACGGCCACCGCTGCGCCACAGGGCGAAATGACCGCCGCAGCCCCCGATTCCCCGCCGGCCCCTGCGTCGGGCAAGGCTGGGGGCGCGACCGGGGGCGCGCCTGGGGACGAGGCCGGGAACGCGACCGGGGCCGAGGTCGATGTCATGGTGCCCGCCCTTGGCGAAAGCGTGACCGAGGCCACGATCTCGACCTGGTTCAAGAAGGTCGGCGATACTGTCGCCGCCGATGAAATGCTGTGCGAACTTGAAACCGACAAGGTGTCGGTCGAGGTTCCGGCCCCGGTTGCCGGCACGCTCACGCAGGTTCTGGCGCAAGAGGGCGAAACCGTCGCTGCCTCGGCGCGTATCGCCGTGATCGCGCCCTCGGATGGAGCCCCGGCAACGGCAGCCGCACCAGCATCCGGTGCCGACAGGCCCGCCCCCGCGGCCCCCGCGACAGCCCCCGCCTCGCGCAAGGGCGATGTCGAAGATGCACCATCGGCGAAAAAGATGATGGCCGACGCCGGGGTCAGCCCGGATCAGATCACCGGCACCGGGCGCGACGGACGCATCATGAAGGAAGATGTCCAGAGGGCCCTGGCAGGGCGCGCCGCCGCACCGGCAGGCCCGGCTCCCGCCGCGGCACCTGCGCCCGCCCCTGCCGCCGCCCCCCCTGCCGCCGCTCCGCGAGCCGCCGTTCCGGCCGAGGACGCCGCGCGCGAGGAACGCGTGCGCATGACCCGCCTGCGCCAGACCATCGCGCGCCGCCTCAAGGATGCCCAGAACACCGCGGCCATCCTGACCACCTATAACGAGGTGGACATGTCGGCGATCATGGATCTGCGCAACGAATACAAGGACCTGTTCCTGAAAAAGCACGGCGTCAAGCTGGGCTTCATGTCGTTCTTCGTCAAGGCCTGCGTACACGCGCTGAACGAGGTCCCCGAGGTCAACGCGGAAATCGACGGCACCGATGTCGTCTACAAGCATTTCGTCCATATGGGCGTGGCCGTCGGCACCCCGCAGGGGCTGGTCGTGCCGGTCATCCGCGACGCAGACAGCCTGTCCTTTGCCGCGATCGAGAAATCCATCGCCGAACTGGGCAAACGCGCCCGCGACGGCAAGCTGTCCATGGCCGACATGCAGGGCGGCACCTTCACCATCTCCAATGGCGGGGTCTATGGTTCGCTCATGTCCTCGCCCATCCTGAACCCGCCGCAATCGGGTATTCTCGGCATGCACAAGATCCAGGACCGCCCGGTTGTCGTGAAGGGTGAAATCACCATCCGCCCGATGATGTATCTGGCGCTCAGCTATGACCACCGCATCGTCGATGGCAAGGGCGCGGTCACCTTCCTCGTGCGCGTGAAAGAGGCGCTCGAGGATCCGCGCCGCCTGTTGATGGATCTGTAAATCGCCTTCTTCTTTGTCCAAATACGCTCGGGGGTGAACTGGACCCGGGCGCAAGGCCGGGGCCAGGAGGGGGCAGACAGCCCCCTCGACCCGCTGAACAGGAGCTTCCCCCAATGTCCGACACACCCACCAATTTCGATGTCATCATCATCGGCGCCGGTCCCGGCGGCTATGTCTGCGCCATCCGCTGCGCCCAGCTGGGCCTGAAAACCGCCGTCGTCGAGGGGCGCGAGACCCTTGGTGGCACCTGCCTGAATGTGGGCTGCATCCCGTCCAAGGCGCTGCTGCATGCCAGCCATTCCTATCACGAGGCAACCCACAACTTTGCCAGGATGGGCCTTGTCGCGGACGCGCCGAAAATCGATTTCCCGGCGATGATCGCCTACAAGCAGTCGGTGGTCGATCAGAACACCAAGGGCATCGAATTCCTGTTCAAGAAGAACAGGATCACCCGCATTCAGGGCTGGGGCAGGATTTCCGCCCCCGGCAAGGTGCAGGTTGGCGACACCACTTATGACGCGAAAAACATCGTTATCGCCACAGGCTCGGAACCTTCGACCCTCCCCGGTGTCGAGGTCGATGAAAAACGCGTGGTCTCCTCGACCGGCGCGCTGGAACTGAAACAGGTTCCCGCCAGCATGGTGGTGATCGGCGCCGGCGTGATCGGGCTTGAACTGGGATCTGTCTATGCGCGGCTGGGCACGCAGGTGACGGTTGTCGAATTCCTCGATCACATCACCCCCGGCATGGATGGCGAGATCAGCAAGACCCTGCAACGCAGCCTGAAAAAGCAGGGGCTGAAATTCGTCCTGGGCGCGGCGGTGCAAAAGGTCACGCGCGGCAAGAAGGGCGCGACCGTCAGCTACAAGCTGCGCAAGGACGAAAGTCTTGCCAGCCTTGACGCCGATATCGTGCTGGTCGCAACCGGCCGCCGCCCCTTTACCACGGGCCTCGGCCTCGAGGAGGTCGGTGTCGCCATGACCGAACGCGGCCAGGTGAAAACCGACGGCTGGAAAACCTCGGTGCCCGGCATCTGGGCGATCGGTGATGTGATTACAGGCCCCATGCTGGCCCACAAGGCCGAGGACGAGGGCATCGCCGTTGCCGAATCCATCGCCGGCCAGCATGGCCATGTGAATTACGACGTGATCCCCGGCGTCATCTATACCACCCCCGAGGTCGCCAGCGTCGGCAAGACCGAAGAGCAGCTCAAGCAGGAGGGCCGCGCCTACAAGCTGGGCAAGTTCAACTTCATGGGCAATGGACGCGCGAAATCGATGTTCGCGGGCGAGGGCTTCGTCAAGATACTGGCCGATGCGCAAACCGATCGCATTCTGGGCTGTCACCTGATGGGGCCGATGGCGGGCGAGCTGATCCACGAAATCGCCGTCGCCATGGAATTCGGCGCCGCGGCCGAGGATATCGCCCGCACCTGCCATGCCCATCCGACATTCTCCGAGGCGATGCGCGAGGCGGCGCTGGCCTGTGGCGACGGGGCGATTCACGCCTGATCGTCGTAACCGGCCCCCGCCGCATCAGACGCCGCGTCAGACGGTCAGCATCCGCAGGCCCTGCGTGACATCGTTGCGTATGGCCTGCTGGAGCGCCGCCTTGTCGCCGGCCCTCAGTGCCGCGATGATGGCGCGGTGATGCCCCAGCCTTTCCGAGTGGCGCATCTGGCGATACAGCTGCCGCATTGTGGGGCCCAGCTGCAACCACACGGTTTCGACCATCGCCAGCATGGCCGGCGCCTGGGCGCGCAGATACAGCGTGCGGTGAAATTCCAGGTTCGAACGTATATAGCCGGTCGCGTCCATCTTGACGATCATCTGATCCGCACTCCCGTTCATCGCCCTGAGGCGGTCGATCAGTGCCGGATAGGCCCGCGGCAGGGCGCGCCCGGCCAGCTCGGGCTCCAGCAGGGCGCGGATGGCGGCCAGCTCCTCGATCCGCTCGTTGCCCAGTTCTGGCGTCGTGACACGGCCCGAGGCCGACAGCGTCAATGCGCCCTCGGCAACCAGACGGCGCACCGATTCCCGCACGGGTGTCATGCTGACCCCGAATTGCGCCGCAACACCGCGCAGGGTCAGGGCCTCGCCCGGCGGCAATTCACCATGCATGATCTGCTGACGCAGACTGCGGTAAACCCTTTCATGGGCCGAGATGCTGTCGGAAGGTCTGGGCGGGCTGGACATGGGGCGATTGTGATCACATCCGTGGGCAAGGTCAAGCCGGCACATCGAAACGATAGCGGTGCAGCGAGGCGCCGTTCTCCCGCAGCCAGTGTCGCCAGAGCCGCCAGTCGGGATCCAGCCGTCCGACCTGCCGCCAGAAGGCCGGTGAATGGTTCAACTCGACAAGATGGGCAACCTCGTGGGCGACGACATAGCGCAACACCTCGGGCGGGGCCATCACCAGGCGCCACGAGAACATCAGACGCCCGGCTTCGGTACACGACCCCCAGCGCGAGCGTGTATCCCGCAGCGTGATGCGGGAAATCCTGCGCTCCAGCCTGGCCGCCATCTGATGGGCCATGGGCACGATGTCGTTGCGCGCCTCATGTTTCAGAAAAGCTGCCAGACAGGCCCCGACTCGCGCCCCGTCATTGCCACAGCGGGCCGAAAGCCGGATTTTCCCGTCCTCCAGCCTGACTGATCGTTCCCTGCCCGCGACCACGGGCAGGTCGCACCCGCGCAGGGTGATGGTCATGCCCGGTCTTGCGCGGATTGGTGCCGGCTGCCGCGCCAGCGCCTTGCGCAGCCATGCCTCCTGCCGACGAACAAAGGCCAGTGCACCCTCTTCGGCGGCGCGGCTGGGCATGGTCAGGCGGACGCTCCCGTCGGCAGCGGCCACCCTCAGGCTGAACCGCCGCGCCCGTGCCGAACGCCTGAGCGTGACCTCGATTGCCGGCTCGCCGATCCTTATGATCCTGTCCATGGGCCCGACCATAGAACAGGGCGCGACGACGGTAAACCACGCGGCCGCGCGCAATCCGCCATGTGGCGCAAAAGGCGTTGGCGAATTGGAACCGATTGTCCGATCAAAGCCTTTGACAAAGCGCGCGCTCCATGGCAGGTGGCAGCAATTGTCTGTAACTGACCCTGATGAGGTTTTCCCGATGCCCAAGGAAGAATGGGGCGTAAAACGCGTCTGCCCGAAATGTTCGGTCCGGTTCTATGACCTTGGCCGCGATCCCATGACCTGCCCGTCCTGCGGAACCAGCTTTGACGTGGCCAGCCTGACCCAGCAGAAAGTCCGCTCGGTCGCCCCCGAAAAGGCGGTCGAACAGGCCGTCCCTGCCTCGGTTGCCGATGTTGCCGATGTCGAGGTCCTCGTCGAAGAGGTCGCCGACGTTGCCGACGTTGCCGACGATCTGGCCGATGACCTGCTGGATGATGACGACGACGATACCGTCAATCTGGAAGAAATCGCCGATGTTCCGGTGGACGATGACGAAAGCTGAGGCAAGGCAGCAAAAGCCCCTCCGAAAGGCAATTTTTCGCTTGATCTGACTTTCGCCTTTCCCTACATAGCCACGGGCGGGCCCGAGCGGTCCGCCGGAATGGGGCCATAGCTCAGTTGGGAGAGCGCTTGCATGGCATGCAAGAGGTCAGGGGTTCGACTCCCCTTGGCTCCACCACGACCTCCGCGTTGCTCGTCTCATCTTCGGATCCACGGTTTTCCCACCCCGTGCGGCCGCGCCTGGCGGGCGCGGAAAAACGTTGTCAGTCAATTCCCGACACCCTAGACTTGCCCCGGGGTGGGCCCGGACGGGATACGCCCCTCTTGACCAACAGGCGGAGGCCGGAGCGCGGTTCCGGGGAACGGGAATTGAAAACACGCAGCACCCTGATTCAGGCAATCCTCCTCTCGCTGGCGCTGGGCCTGGTGCCCGGCCTTGCCGCTGCCCAGAAATCCGGCGAGGTCGTCACCAGAAAATACCCCAATGGCGGCGTCTACGAGGGGACCTTCAAGGACGGCAAGCAGGACGGCACAGGCACCTATCGCCTGCCCAACGGCTATGAATATACCGGCCAGTGGTACCAGGGCGAGATCCGCGGCCAGGGGGTGGCGAAATTTCCCGACGGATCGGTCTACGAGGGCAGCTTTGTTGCCGGCAAGCCCGACGGCAAGGGCAAGATCACCTTTGCCGATGGCGGCACCTACGAGGGCGAGTGGAAGGATGGCCGGATCACCGGCAAGGGCATCGCGCGCTATGCCAATGGCGTGGTCTATGAAGGCGCGTTCAAGAACGCATTGCATGATGGCTATGGCGTCATGACCAGCCCCAACGGCTATCGCTACGAGGGGACCTGGGTCAAGGGTGTCAAGGACGGCAAGGCAAGGATCACCTATCCCGACGGCGCGATCTACCAAGGCGACATCAGGAACGGCGTACGCGAAGGGCAGGGCAGCCTGACCATGCCCGACGGCCTGAAATACAAGGGTTCCTGGAAAAACGGCCAGATCAACGGCCTCGGCGTGCTGACCCAGGCCAATGGTGACGTCTACGAGGGCCTTCTCGTCAACGGTCAGCGCCAGGGAAAGGGCACCGTCCGCTATGCCAATGGCGACGTCTATGAAGGCGCGTTCGTCAACGACAAGCGCGAGGGCAAGGGCCGTTTCACCGGCAAGGACGGCTATGTCTACGAGGGCGAATGGAAACAGGGACGCATCGAGGGCAAGGGCAAGGTCACCTATCCCGACGGTTCGGTCTATGTGGGCAGTTTCAGGAATGATCTCGCCGACGGTTTCGGCAAGATCACCTACAAGGACGGATCCTCCTACGAGGGCGAATGGAAAAAGGGCGTGATCGACGGCAAGGGCATCGCGCGCTATGCCAATGGCCTGGTCTATGAGGGCGAATTCAGGAATGCCCGGATGGATGGCCAGGGGACCATGACCGACGGCAAGGGCTACAAATATGTCGGCGGGTGGAAAAACGGCCTGCGCGACGGCTATGGCGAATCGACCTATGCGGACGGCACCATCTACAAGGGCGAATTCCGCAACGGCAAGCGACATGGCAAGGGCACCATCGTCATGCCCGATGGCTTTCGCTATGAAGGTCAGTGGAAGAACGGCGAAATCGACGGCGAGGGCAAGGCGATCTATGCCAATGGCGATGTCTATCAGGGCTTTTTCCGCAAGGGCAAGCGCGAGGGGCCGGGCAAGATGATCTATGCCACCGGCGAAGTGCGTCAGGGAAACTGGCAAGGCGGGCTGTTGATCGGCAAGGACTCGGCCAAAAGCGGGAATTGACGCCCCGTGGGCCTTGAAGCTTGATATATGCCTCGATGGTTTCTTCTTTGCCCAAATACGCCCGCCGGAGGCTCCCGCAATTTCCGGCGGCGCAGGCGGGGGCTGTCTGCCCCCGCACCCCCGAGCGTATTTTCGCAAAGAAGAAAAGTGTGCACATGGAAGCGACACCTTTGTCTGGCCTTGTGAAAGATACAGCCGCCAGTGCCAGGAAATGGCCGGTTTTCTTGACCCGGTGGTCAAAGCGTGCAAGTTTCACCCGACTTCCACGCAGGCAATGGGCAGGTTCACACAGTGTCGGATGAATGCACCGCTGCGCTACAGCCGCAGGATCATGTCCGCAATCCGGGCATGCCGCTTGATCTTGATCTTGTGCGGGCTGTCGTCGCCAACACCAGCGCGATAGAACGGCGCTGTGCCGCGCTGCCGGGCCGGCGCAGCATAAAGAAACAGTGGCAGGCGGCCTGGTTGCTGAAGGCGGTGACATTGATCGACCTGACCACGCTTTCGGGCGACGATACCGAACGCCGGGTCCACCGCCTGTGCCGCAAGGCCATGCAGCCGGTGCGCCCCGACATTCTGGATGCGTTGGGGATGGGGGAGCGTGGCATCACCACCGGCGCCGTCTGCGTCTATCACGAGATGGTGCCTGCTGCCGTGCGTGCACTTGCGGGCACGGGTATTCCGGTGGCGGCTGTTTCGACCGGCTTTCCCGCGGGGCTGTCACCGCTCAGGCTGCGCATCATGGAAATCGAGGAATCGGTTGCAGCCGGTGCGACCGAGATCGACATCGTGATTTCGCGCCGTCATGTGCTGGGCCAGAACTGGCAGGCCCTGCATGACGAGCTGCGCGCCTTTCGCGCCGCCTGCGGGGATGCCCACATGAAGGCAATCCTTGCGACCGGCGAGTTGGGTAGCTTGCGCAATGTCGCGCGGGCCTCGATGGTTGCGATGATGGCGGGGGCCGATTTCATCAAGACATCCACCGGAAAGGAGCCCGTGAACGCCACGTTGCCGGTGTCGCTGACAATGATTCGCGCAATCCGCGATTATCAGGAACTGACTGGCCACAAGGTAGGCTACAAGCCCGCCGGGGGCATTTCAAAGGCCAGGGATGTGCTGAATTATCTGGTGCTGGTCAAGGAAGAGCTGGGCGATCGCTGGCTGCGGCCCGATCTGCTGCGATTTGGTGCCTCCAGCCTGCTGGGCGACATCGAACGCCAGCTGGAACATCATGTGACCGGGCGCTATTCGGCCGCATACAGACATGCAATCGGGTGAGGACATGACCATTTCGGATATCTTCGACAACATGGAATACGGCCCCGCCCCCGAGGATGCTCGGCCCGCGCTTGACTGGATCGCGCTGGGCGAGGGCCGCTTTGGCCTGTTCATCGACGGCGCGTTCGTTCCCTCCGAAGGCGGCGAAAGTTTCGAGACCCGCAACCCGGCAACGGGCGAGGTTCTGGCCCATGTCACCCAGGCGGGGCAGGCGGATGTGGATGCCGCCGTGGCCGCCGCTCGCAAGGCCCAGCCGGGTTGGGAAAAGCTGGGCGGCAAGGGGCGCGCGCGTTTCCTTTATGCGCTGGCGCGTCTGGTGCAGAAACACAGCCGTCTGCTGGCCGTGCTCGAGACGCTGGACAATGGCAAGCCGATCCGTGAAAGCCGCGACATCGACATCCCGCTGGTCGCGCGGCATTTCTATTATCACGCGGGTGCTGCCCAGCTGATGGAGAGCGAAATGCCCGACCAGCAGGCCATCGGCGTTGCCGGGCAGATCATTCCGTGGAACTTTCCGCTGCTGATGCTGGCCTGGAAGATCGCGCCCGCCATCGCCATGGGCAACACGGTGGTGCTGAAGCCTGCCGAATATACCTCGCTCACGGCGCTTTTGTTTGCCGAGCTATGCATCGAGGCCGGGTTGCCGCGCGGTGTCGTCAACATCGTTACCGGCGACGGGCGCGTGGGCGAGATGATCGTTGCGCATGAGGGGATCGACAAGATCGCCTTTACCGGCTCGACCGAGGTCGGCCGCAGGATCCGCGCCGCCACCGCCGGCACGGGCAAGGCGCTGACGCTGGAGCTGGGCGGCAAGTCGCCCTTTATCGTCTTTGACGACGCCGATCTGGACAGTGCGGTCGAGGGGCTGGTCGATGCCATCTGGTTCAACCAGGGGCAGGTCTGCTGTGCGGGCTCGCGCCTGCTGGTGCAGGAGGGGGTGGCCGACCGGCTGCATGACAAGATTCGTGCCCGCATGGACCGTTTGCGCATCGGCAACCCGCTGGACAAGGCCATCGACATCGGTGCGATCGTGGACCCGGTGCAGTTGCAGGCCATTTCCGAGCTGGTCGATCGCGGCCTTGCCGAAGGGGGCGAGGCCTATCGCGCCAACGCACCGCTGCCGGGCAATGGGTGTTACTACCCGCCGACCCTGATCTGCGGGCTGGAGCCTGCCTCGACCCTGATGCAGGAGGAGATATTCGGCCCCGTTCTGGTGTCGATGAGTTTCCGCACCCCGGCCGAGGCGGTGCAGCTGGCCAACAACACGCGTTATGGGCTGGCGGCCTCGGTCTGGAGCGAGAACATCAATCTGGCGCTGGATGTGGCGCCGAAACTGGCCTGTGGCGTGGTGTGGATCAACGGCACCAACATGTTCGATGCCGCCGCGGGCTTTGGCGGGCGGCGCGAAAGCGGGTTCGGCCGCGAAGGTGGGCGCGAGGGGCTGTATGCCTATACGCGGCCCAGGG
>CAZWXK010000022.1:0-21725 GCA_964637875.1 uncultured Rhodobacter sp. | reverse complement strand
CCGGCGCCCTCGGACCAGCCCGTTGACCGCACCGCCAAGATGTATGTGGGCGGCAGGCAGGTCCGCCCCGATGGCGGCACATCGCGTGCCGTGCTTGGCCCCGGGGGGCGGCTGTTGGGCCATGTGGGCATCGGCAACCGCAAGGATATCCGCAACGCGGTCGAGGCTGCGCACAAGGCCGCTGGCTGGGCGCGCACGACCGGCCATCTCAGGGCGCAGATCCTGTATTACATCGCCGAAAACCTGTCGGCGCGCAGGGGCGAGTTCGCCGAGCGGCTGCAATCCATGCAGGGTGGAGGCAGCAGTGCCGCGCGGGCCGAGGTCGAGGCCAGCATCGACCGTCTGTTCACC
This sequence comes from uncultured Rhodobacter sp., assembly GCA_964637875.1. GTDB lineage: Bacteria > Pseudomonadota > Alphaproteobacteria > Rhodobacterales > Rhodobacteraceae > UBA5972. The sequence continues at coordinate 21,374 of CAZWXK010000022.1, read as the reverse complement.
TGGGCCGCCTGGGCCGACAAGAATGACGGTGCGGTGCATCAGGTGCCGATCCGCGGCGTTGCGCTGGCGATCAACGAACCCGTCGGGGTGATCGGCATCCTGTGCGCGGACGAGGCGCCGCTGCTGGGGCTGATCTCCACCATCGCCCCGGCCATTGCCATGGGGAACACGGTCGTTGCAGTGCCGTCCTGGGCGTTTCCGCTGGCGGCGACGGATTTCTATCAGGTGCTGGATACATCCGACCTGCCCGGCGGTGTCGTGAATATCGTGACTGGCGAGCATCCGGTGCTGGCGAAAACGCTGGCCGAGCATGACGATGTCGAGGCGGTGTGGTCGTTTTCGTCCTCGGGCATCTCGCAGATGATCGAGGCGGCCAGCATCGGCAACCTGAAACGGAGCTGGGTCAATAACGGCATGGCGCGTGACTGGCGTGATGCGGATGCCCGGGCATTTTTGCGCCATGCAACCGACGTCAAGAATATCTGGATTCCCTGGGGCGAGTGATCTGCGCGCCCCGGCAGGGCATCGGGCGTCGTACCTGTTGCCGACGGCAGGACGCCTCCGGCGGGCGTATTTGGGCAAAGAAGAAGGATGCGGGATGTTGGTGTTTCGGCCGAGCGGTTTCAGCGCCGGCGCATCAGTCGGTCGCGCAGGCGCGTCCACAACCCGCTTGCGCGACTGCCAATGTCGCTGGCCTGATCTTCGACGCTGTCCCAGGCCTCGCCCATGTCGTCGAGCATCGGGTCGATCCGGTCCTCCTTGAAACGCCGGTATTTGCGCCAGAGCCAGAACAGCAGAATCGCCAGAGCGGTCAGAAAGATGATGTTGAACCACGGGATGATGGTGACATCCGGCCCGGCGACCGGCTTGATGGCCACCGCGTTGGGATAGATCGACAGCAGATCCGAACGCCAGCCATAGCGGGTGACGACCACCCAGCGCGGATTGTCGGCGCTGGATTTCAGATCCGCGGCCCGGGTTTGCAGGTTGGATGTGTCGAACTTGAAATAGGGGGGCCAGCCCCAGCCGGTGTCTTCGTTGCGATAGACCATCGGCTTGCCATTGGGGCGGATCGTCTGGATGAAGAACACGTCGCGCGTGGCCGAATTGGCGTTGCCCGAGGCAGGCTTGGCCCAGAACCATGCATTCGCCCCCGGTGTCACCCGCTTGGCATAGGTGTCGGTGATGCGCACGATATCGTGGCTGGGCAGGGTATAGTTGAGGAAGGCAAGCAACAGGATCAGCGGAATCGCGATCACGGTCCATTTCACATAGCGCATGATGTCTCCTCGCGGGTAGATGTGTCGGGGCGACGGGCCGTTGCATGGCTGGCGCACAATCCGGTACTGTTCCCATATGGAGGTTATCGTGCCGCAGTCCAAGATCATAGATGCAATAATCGCCGCCGTGGATGCCCGGCGCGATGACCTGATCCGCCTGACGCAGGATCTGGTGAGGATCCCGACCATCAACCCGCCGGGGCTGAACTATCGCGAGATCTGCGATTTTCTGGCCGCGCGCCTGCGCGGGGCGGGTTTCACGGTCGAGATGATCCGCGCAACCGGCGCGCGGGGCGACAGCGACGCCAACCCGCGCTGGAACCTGGTGGCCCGGCGCGCGGGGGGCGCAGCCGGTGAATGCGTGCATTTCAACAGCCATCACGATGTGGTTGAGGTCGGGCAGGGCTGGACGGTCGATCCCTTTGGCGGCGCGCTGCGCGACGGGCGCATCTACGGGCGCGGCAGCTGCGACATGAAGGGGGGGCTTGCGGCCTCGATCATCGCGGCCGAGGCATTCATTGCCGCCTGCCCGGATTACCGCGGCGCCATCGAGATTTCCGCCACCGCCGACGAGGAATCCGGCGGCTTTGGCGGGGTCGCATGGCTGGCCGAGCGCGGCTTTTTCAGTCCCGAGCGGGTGCAGCATGTGATCATCCCCGAGCCGCTGAACAAGGATCGCATATGCCTGGGCCATCGCGGCGTCTGGTGGGCCGAGATCGAGACCCATGGCCGCATCGCGCATGGATCGATGCCCTTTCTGGGCGATTGTGCCGTGCGCCACATGGGCGCCGTTCTGGCCGAGATGGAGGCCGCGCTTTTCCCGGCGCTGGCCCGGAAACGGACCGACATGCCGGTGGTCCCCGAAGGGGCGCGGCAATCGACGCTGAACATCAATTCCATCCATGGCGGGGCGGATGAGCCCGAACAGGGCTATACCGGGCTGCCGGCGCCTTGCGTGCCCGATCGTTGCCGCATGGTGATCGACCGGCGCTATCTGATCGAGGAGAGCCGCGACGAGGTGCGCGCCGAGGTGGTTGCGCTGCTTGACCACCTGGCCGAAACCCGCCCCGGTTTCGAATACGAGATCCGCGACCTGCATGAGGTGGTGCCCTCGATGACCGACCGCAACGCCCCCATCGTGCAGACGGTCAGCCGGGCCATCGGCCGGGTGCTGGGCCATGATCCCGAATATGTGGTTTCGCCCGGTACCTATGACCAGAAACATATCGACCGGATCGGGCGGCTGAAGAACTGCATCGCCTATGGGCCGGGCATACTGGATCTGGCCCATCAGCCCGATGAATGGGTCGGTGTCGATGACATGATGGATGCGGCGCGCGTCATGGCGCTGTCGCTGCATGACCTGCTTGGGGAGTGTAGGGTGCATCGCATCTGATCGCAGTCGCGCCCGGGCGGATCTTTTCAGGCGGATCTTTGCGGAAATATCTGCATCGCGATCCCTGCAAACAGCAGGTAGACAGAGGTCACGACCACCCCGACCGTCACCTTGGGGTCGGCGGAAAAGTCGATCCAGGCGGCCCAGCCTGCGAAACCGACCCAGGCCAGTGCAACCGGCAGCGTGATTTGGCGCCACCGCAAGGTGCGCACGGGGTGAACGAATTTCAGCGGTGTGAACATGGCAATCGTCAGCACCACCACCACCGTCAGAATCACCCAGAAGCTGGGCCTTGTCACGAACAGCACCAGAACCACCATGTTCCAGCAGCCGGGAAACCCGGCAAAGCTGTTGTCACGGGTCTTCATCCGCGTGTCGGCAAAATACATGGCCGAGCCGAAGGTGATGACGATGATGCTGATCCAGCCTGTCCAGCCGGGCAGAAGGCCGCTGCGAAACAGTGCGAATGCCGGGATGAAGACATAGGTCAGATAATCGATGATCAGGTCCAGCAGCTTGCCATCGAACTGGGGCGCGTATCGGCCGACATCGAATTTTCGCGCAAGCGGGCCGTCGATGCCATCGACGATGAAGGCGACCACCAGCCACAGGAACATGATGCTCCACTTGTGATCGACCGCGGCCAGCATGGCGAGCATTGCAAAGACCGCGCCGGTTGCGGTGAACAGGTGAACGGCAATGGCGCGGGCTGATCGGGACATGCCCCTTATTAACGGGAAATCGCGCCATGCAAAACGGCGAAGATGCGCATATGGGCGGTTTTTTTCGCCGGCCTGCCCGGGTTGCGGCGGGCGGGGCGGCCTGTCGCTGTCAGACGGCGCGCAGCACCTCGGCCTCGAAGCCGCGCAGCAGCGGGCGGGCGAGCGGGCCGAAATCGGCCAGATTGCCGTCGAGGTGGGGCAGGATACGGCGCAGGGCCTCGTGCCGGTCGGTCTCCATCGTGGCCACGCCATAGGGGCCGGGATGCCAGGTTTCGGTTTCCAGCCCGTTGGCGGTGATGATCTGGTGGCTCTCGCACATCAGGTTGTAGAATTCCATCCCGGCCGAGGGGCGCAGCCGCGCGATGCTGGTTTCATCCAGCAACTCGGCGGCGGGGGCCAGCGTTTCCGAGGTGCCGAACAGCGTGGCACAGGCGGCATGGTTGGTCAGCATGCGGAAACGGCGCGAAACCACCAGATCCTGTATCGGACGCAGCTCGCCCAGGGCATCGGCCTTGATGCGAATGGCGGGCATGTCGTCCGTGTTGCCGTCTGCGGCAAGGTCGCCAAGGCCGGTATCTGCCCGGGTATCTGCCTGGTCGTCGGGCCGGCCGCCCAGGATGCACGATCCGATCCAGCGCAGGAGCTGCTCGCCATTGTCGCGGGTCCGCAGGCGGTCGCCGGGGCGCAGATCCTCGACCGCGACCTGTCCGCGGGCGGTCGATATCAGCGTACCGCGGCCGAAGCGCGCGCAGATGTCGTCGAGCATCAGCGCGATCGGGGCCTCGTGGACGAATGCGATCAAGGTGCCGTCGTCCATGATCGCCCTGATGCGATAGCTGCCGAGATGTGGCGCCGGTTGCGCCCGTGGTTGCGCCCGTGGTTGCGCCTGTGGTCGGGGTTGGGTCGCGGCAACGAGGCTGTGCCGGCTGCCGCGCACCCGCCGCCGGGCCGGGCCGGGGGCATGGTCGATGCCATGGGCCGGGGCGGTGGGCGCATGTCTTGTGCGGCGTGATCCGTGGCTGTTGCCGGTCGTCGGGTCATATGCCATGCGTTCAGTCCTTTCGGTCCTGAGTGCACGTCCACATCTACCCACCATCAATGTAGATGAACACGGTTTCGGGCCTTTTGACGCGGCCGCTGAATTTGCGACAATTCTGGCCGGAAAACGCCAATAAGTCAATCGGATAGCTTATTTTCCACATGGGCCGTACAATGGGATTTCCTGCCGCTTATTGTTTCGTCCGGGCGTCCGGGCAGGGTGTCGCCGCCGCGGGTCGACGACAGGGGCCATGTTGCACCCGCCAGTGGATTCGTGCCACATTGGCCACGGCTTTGGGCGGCAGGGGGCCGGATCTTTCGGGCAGGCGGGGCATGACAGGGCGCGACAGGGGAAATCTCAGCGATATCAGGCCGCTGGCCCGGTTCCATTTCATCGTGGGGCTGCCGCGTTCGGGGCTGTCGGTGCTGGCCGCGCTGCTGCATCAGAATCCGGCATTCGTGGTCAGGCTGAACAGCCCGGCGCGGAAATTGCTGGAAAATGCCCGCGAACGCATGGCACCGGGTGGGGCCGAGGCCGGCTTGCTGGACGAATCGCAGGAACTTGCCCTGCTGCGGGGAATCATGGCGGCGGTCCATCACGATCGGGGCGCCGACTGCGCCGCCTTTGACGGCAATCGCGCCTGGCTGGACGAGGTCGAGACACTGGTCACGCTGTTCCCGCTGTGCCGGTTCATCATCTGCGTGCGCAACCCGGCCGCGATCGTGAATGCCGAGCTTCTGGAACAGCCCGCGCCCCCGCAGGGCGAAGCGTTGACGCGATTCATCGATTCGCGGCTTGACGCCGACGGCCCCCTGGGGGCGGGGCTGGCACAGCTTCGGCGTGCCCTGTCAGGGCCCCATGCGGAACGGATGCTGCTGGTCGATTACGACCGTCTTGCCGACGACCCCGAAGAGGCGATGGATGTCATCCATGATTTCCTGCGCGAGCCGCCATATCATTACGATTTTGCCGAGATCGGCGGCTTTGCCCCCGGCATTTCCGGCCCCGTGATCCGGGCCAGCCATGCCACCATGCTGCCCACCCGCAACCTGTTGCAGCTGTCGGGCAAGGCCTTCTGGCGGAATCTGCGACGTACCCGTGCAACGATGCTGCTGGGGCGTGCCCGCTGAGAAAAGCGATCACTGAGAAAAGCGATTCCCCGGGGATGGGCAACGGACGGGGATGGAAAACAGACGGGCGGCGCTCAGGCGCGGTGTATCAGCCCCAGGATCCCGGGCCTGTCGGCAAGGTGGCGTCGCCAGGCGCGGCGGTCGGCCCCGCGCTCCCATGGAAGGGTGACTTCCATGTTCTCGACCTCTTCGAAGATCCACTTCATCCAGCGTCTTTTCACGGCCATGGCCCAGCTCCGGCAAATCGGGTTTCTCCGCCCCTGTGGCGGCTGTGTTCCAATCTACGCGACAATGGGGCGGGATGATGGCAAAGCGTGGGAAAAACCGCGACAGTCGCGCCGATAGTGCCACCCCGGCGCGGCCAGAGGCGCTCAGGTCGTGATGACGCTGATCAGGCGGCCGTAATCGGCCTCGGCCGCATGTGTTGCGCGTCGGTAGGAATAGAACCTGTCAGGGTCGTGATAGGTGCAGTGACCCAGCCACCGGGCCGCCCCGATGCCGGCCGCCCGCAGGCGCGACAGGCCATAGCCGGGCAGATCGAACAGGAATTTTTCCCCCCCGCCCGTCTTGCCGTCCCTTTCCCGCGGCGGGGCAAAGAAACGGGCATTTTCCCGCGTCTCGTTCAGAAAGCGGTCGCGGAATTCGGAACCCACCTCATAGGCCGCCTGGCTGATGCACGGGCCGATCACGGCACGGACATGCCGGCGCCGGGCGCCCAGATCCTCCATTGCCGCGATGGTGGCCTCGAGGATGCCGGCCATCGCCCCCTTCCAGCCCGCATGGGCCGCCCCGATCACGCCTGCGCCGGCGTCGGCAAACAATACCGGCTGGCAATCGGCGGTCAGGATTCCCAGGGCCACCCCGGGCTGGCGCGTGACCATTGCGTCCCCGTCTCCGATCCCGTCTCCGATCCCGTCTCCGATCCCCGCTCCGATCCGGGTGCCGCCCTGTTCCCTGTTCCCGGCGGCAAAGGGGCTGTCGATGATCGCGACCCGCGCCGAATGGGTCTGGTTCAGGGTGATCAGGCGTGCGGGTGCGATTTCCATCGCGTCGGCCACGAGCCGGCGGTTGGTCAGCACCGCGTCGCGCTGGTCGGACGAGCCGATCCCGCAGTTCAGGCCCCTGAAAATGCCCGAGGACACGCCGCCCGCCCGGGTAAAGAAGCCGTGGCGAAACGGCAGCAATTCGTCGGCGGTCAGGATTTCAAGGGTCATTTGCGTCGAATCCGGCAGGTAAGGGGGCCGCGCCCGGAGTCAGGGCGAGCACCTTGAACAGGCTCCCCATTTCATCGGGATGGGTCAAGCGCCGATGTGCCGCAACATGGTTGTCCAATGCCTTGCCCTGCATCCTGCGGGCCAGTGCCGCCGCGCGCGCGGTGATGCCCAGCCGTTCCAGAAACACGCCCTGCTTCAGCGGGCCGCTGACGCGCAGCCCGTCGGCGGCCTGCCTTGCCGCGCGGGCAAGAGCGGCGAAATCGACATGGGCCGTCAGGTCGGCCTCTCCCGGTGCATGCAGGGGGTTTGCCTTTTCATGGGAACGCACCGCCTGAAAGCTGTCGCCGCGGCTGCCGTTGCTGCCGTAATCGATCACCAGCGCCGCGCCGCCATGGGCGTTGATGCGGCGGGCGATTTCGGCCACGATTTCGCATGCGGAGACATTTACCTCGACCATCTCGCCGGTCGGAGTGCCGGCATGAATGCCATCGAGCCGCCCGACTGGAAGTTCGGGCGACAGGCCAAGGACCAGTTCGCCCGCACGCAGGCCGACCATGCGTTCGCGCCAGCCGCCCGGGGTGCGGATGTACTGACGGATCGGCAGGGCGTCGAAAAATTCGTTTGCGACCAGGAAAAGCGGCCCCTCGGGCAGCGCGTCGATGGCGGTGGCATGATGAATGTCATGGCCCGAAAGCCTGTGCGCCTGCTCCTGCCTGAGTGTGGGGCTGGCCTCGATCAGCCAGATTTCGGCGGCCTCGGCAAAATCGGGCAGTTTGCGCGCAACCCTCAGGATGTCGGCCATCAGGGTGCCGCGCCCCGGACCGGGTTCGGCCAGCACAAAGCGCGCGGGCGATCCCTGTTCGCGCCAGCTCTGAATCAGCCACAGGCCCAGCATCTCGCCGAACATCTGGCTGATCTCGGGGGCGGTGGTGAAATCGCCCTCGGCCCCCAGGGGCAGACGGGTGGTGTAATAGCCATGGGCCGGATGCAGCAGGCACAGGGCCATGTAGTCGGCGATGCTCATCGGGCCCGTGCGCCGGATCTGTGCCTTGATGATTTCGCGCAGGGCGCTCATGCCCGCCGCCGCGCCCAGAGAATCACGAGGATGCCGATCACGATCATCGGCAGCGACAGGGTCTGTCCCATGGTCAGCCCCCATGATTCGGGGGTCGAGCCAAAGCGGATCACATGGCCCCACGGGTTTGCGGGGGTGGCAAACTGCGCATCCGCCTGGCGGAACAGCTCGACAAACGAGCGCGCCGCGCCATAGCCGATCAGGAAAACGCCGATCATCTGTCCGGGCTTTTTCAGCCAGCCGCGCCTGTAAGCCAGCCAGAACATCACCAGCCCCAGAACCAGCCCCTCGAGCCCCGCCTCGTACAGTTGCGAGGGATGGCGTGTGCACAGACCCTGCCAGTCGGGCGGGCATTGCAGGGCGCGGCTGTCGGGAAACAGCACCGCCCAGGGCGCGGTGCTGGGCCGACCCCACAGCTCGCCATTGATGAAATTGGCGATACGGCCCAGGAACAGACCGATCGGGGCGGTTACGGCAAAGCTGTCGCCCAGGCTGGCGATGGGCAGCCCGTATTTGCGCCCGTACAGGTATCCGGCGACGATTACCCCCAGAAAACCGCCATGAAAGGACATGCCCCCCTGCCAGACCTTGAGGATATCGAGCGGATTCTGCAGGTAATAACCGGGTTGATAGAACAGCACGAAACCCAGCCTTCCGCCCAGGATCACGCCAAGGATGATCCAGGTCAGCAGGTCTTCCAGCTGCTTTTCCGTCATCGGGGCCTTGTCGTCGGGCCACAGATGGGGGCGCCGGATCATGGCCTTGATCCACCACCAGGCCAGCAGGAAGCCTGCGATATAGGCCAGGGCATACCAGCGCAGCGCCAGCGTGACCGGCCCCAGCGTGATCGAAAAGATCTCGGGCGAGATATCGGGGAAGTTGATGTAGTACGGCAAGCTGCGGCCCCTCGGTTTGCGGAAATTTCCCATTCCATTTCGTGCAGGCCGCGATAAGTCAAGCTACGGCTCTGGCAATTCTGCGTGACAATTCCATATATCAGGCATAAGGGAAGCAACATCACGCTACCGGAGGCCGACATGCAGACGCGCAACAAGATATTCGAGGATCTCTCGCAGTTGATGACCAACGCGATGGGTGTCGCCCAGGGCGCCCGCGACGAGGCCGAAACCGCGCTGAAAAGCTGGATGGATCGCTGGCTGGCCGACCGCAATTTCGTCACCCGCGAAGAATTCGAGGCCGTCCAGCTGATGGCCCAGAAGGCCCGCGAGGAAAACCAGGCGCTGAGCGCGCGAATCGATGCGCTGGAAGAAAAGATTTCCAGGCTGGCCGAGGCGCCCAGACCGCGCGCAAGGGCCAAGAGCACGACAGCGAAAGGCACGACGGCCAGGCGCAAGTCGTCCAGGGCGAAATCAACCGAATAGGCCGGTGCCCGCTTCGCCTGTCTGTTCTGGTGTCGCGGTGGCTTCTTCTTTGTGACTTTGTGACAAATACTCCCGCCGGGGGATCCTGCGGTATCCGTACGCGCAGGCGGGGGCTGTCTGCCCCCGCACCCCCGAGCGTATTTCCTCAAAGAAGAAAAACAGCGTTATCCTGAACAGGCGGTTGCGCAGCGGCGGGCAGACAATTTGTTCCCGATGCCAATGATTGTTCGTGGTTGGGCAACAAACCCGCTTTCTTTTCTTTTCATCGCAACATTTCCCTTTACAGATTTGCCTTTTCCAACCACCATATCTGGTAAGGTCTGGCATGGAACCCACGACTGATTGTTGAGGCATACCACCTTTGGCGGAGGAGACATCCGCGCGGGCAACCAGAAAGAGGGGGCAGGGCAATGGCCAATTCCGAGCAGTTTTTCGACAACATCGCCATTCACCCGATCGATATTGCCGAAGGACTGGCCGAGCATCACGCATGGGAATTCGATCGCGTGGCAGACGACCAGATCGCCATGGCCATCGAGGGGGCCTGGCGCACCTATTCGATCACGCTTTCCTGGTCGGCGCGCGACGAAACGCTGCGCATGGTCTGTGCCTTCGAGATGGCGCCGCCCGATGATCGTCTGGGTCAGCTCTATCACCTCATCAACGAGGCCAATGACCGTTGCTGGACAGGATCCTTCGTATTGTGGCGCGCGCAGGACCTGATGGTCTATCGCTATGGCCTGGCCCTGACCGGCGGCGAGGTTGCCGGCGCCCAGCAGCTGGATCGTCTGGTGGCTGCCGCCGTGGGAAATTGCGAACGTTTCTATCCGGCGTTCCAACTGGTCTGCTGGGGTGACGAGAGCGTTGACGAGGCGCTCAAGCTGGCCATGGACGGCGCTTACGGGACGGCATAACATCCCCCGTGATGCGATCCTACGGGGGATGGAATGAATCTGGACAAGGTGAACGAAAAGGGCCTGGTGCTGCTGGGCTGTGGCAAGATGGGCTCGGCCATGCTGGCGGGCTGGCTGGCGGGCGGGTTGCGCGGGGAATCGGTGCATGTGATCGACCCGCAGCCGTCCGACTGGGTGCAGGGGCTGGCCCGCGAGGGGCTGCATCTGAACGGCGCGCTTCCGTCATCGCCGGCAATCGCGGTTGTCGCGGTCAAGCCCCAGACGATGGGCGATGCCTTGCCGCGACTGCAGGCGCTGGGCGGCGCCGAGACGGTATTTCTGTCGATCGCCGCCGGCACGCCGATTGCGGCGTTCGAGCGCGCGCTGGGCGAAACCACCCCGATCATTCGTGCCATGCCCAACACGCCCGCCGCGGTGGGCCACGGGATCACCGCGCTTGTCGGCAATGCGCGGGTGGATGAAACGGCGCTGCAACTGGCCGAAACCCTGCTGGGGGCGGTGGGCGAAACCGTGCGTCTGGATGACGAATCGCAGATCGATGCGGTGACGGCGGTTTCGGGCTCGGGCCCGGCCTATGTGTTTCACATGATCGAATGCATGGCGCGTGCGGGCGCGGCCGAGGGGTTGCCTGCCGATCTGGCCCTGCGGCTGGCGCTGGTCACCGTGGCGGGCGCTGGTGATCTGGCCGAGAAGGCCGACGAGGGGCCCGATCAGCTGCGCGTGAATGTCACCTCGCCCGGTGGTACCACGGCTGCGGCGTTGGCGATTCTGATGGATGAACAGGGCGGCCTGCCGCCGCTGATGGGTCGTGCCGTGGCGGCCGCCGCCGCGCGCAGCCGTGAACTGGCAGCCGACAAGTGAAGGGGGGATGATGGGCGAGATCAGCTTTGACGATTTTCTGAAGGTCGATATTCGTGCCGGTCGGGTGATCCGGGCGGAACCCTATCCCGAGGCCCGCAAGCCCGCGATCAAGCTGTGGATCGATTTCGGCCCCGAGCTGGGCGAACGCAAGTCCTCGGCCCAGATCACGGCCCATTACACCCCCGAAACCCTGCCGGGGCGCATGGTCATGGCGGTGGTGAATTTCCCCCCGCGCCAGATCGGCAGGTTCATGTCCGAGGTGCTGGTTCTGGGTGTGCCGGATGAGGGCGGCGAGGTCGTCCTGCTGGCGCCGGATCACGAGGTCGCGCCGGGTGCGAGGATGTTCTGAATGACGCGCATTTTCGTGACCCGCCCGCTGCCGTCCGAGGTGATCGAGGCCCTTGACCCGCTGGGCAAGGTGGAGCTCCGCAATGACAACAGCGGCCTTGGCGCGCCGGAACTGGCCCGCCTGATGACGGAACATGACGTGATCCTGCCGACGCTGGGTGACGACCTGTCGGCTGCGGCCTTTCCCAAGCGGCCGCGCTGTCGTCTGCTGGCCAATTTCGGGGTTGGCTACAACCATATCGACGTCGCCGCCGCCCGCGCGAGCGGCATTGTCGTGACCAACACGCCCGGCGCGGTGACCGATGCGACCGCCGATATTGCCATCACCCTCATGCTGATGGTTGCGCGCCGCGCCGGCGAGGGCGAACGCCTGGTGCGCGCCGGGCGCTGGCAGGGCTGGCACCCGACCCAGATGCTGGGGATGCATCTGGGCGGCAGGACGCTGGGCATCATCGGCATGGGCCGCATCGGCCGCGCGGTGGCCCGGCGTGCCCATTTCGGGCTGGGCATGGACGTGGTGTTTTTCAGCCGCTCGGCGGTGGGGGATTGCGGCGTGCCGGGGGCGCGGCAGATGGGCTCGATTGCCGAGGTCATGGCCATGTCGGATGTGGTTTCGATCAACGTGCCGGGTGGGCCTGAAAACCGGCACATGATCGGATATGCCGAGCTGGTCGCGATGAAGACCGGCGCGATTCTGGTCAATACCGCCCGCGGCGACGTGATCGACGAGCGCGCGCTGATAACCGCCCTGCTGGGCGGCAAGCTGATGGGGGCGGGGCTGGATGTCTATGAAAACGAACCCGAGGTGCCCGCGGCCTTGCGCGGGATGGAAAATGTCGTGCTGCTGCCGCATCTGGGGACCAACGCGCTGGAGGTGCGCACCGAGATGGGGTTGATGGCGGTGGACAATATCCGCGCCTTTCTTGGGGGAAAAAGGCCGCCGAACCTGGTGTGAGATATCCGTTGCGGGGTAGGCGGCCGCCTCAAAACGCGCGGATGGCCCCACTTGCACCCCTTCGCCCCTTGCAGGATAGTGGCGCGGAAAAATCATTACGGGAATCCTTGCGGCATCGCCGCGGCACAGGGGAAAGAAGGCATCAGATGGCGGAATACAGATCCAGAACCACCACCCATGGGCGCAACATGGCCGGCGCGCGCGGCCTTTGGCGCGCAACCGGCATGAAGGACGGGGATTTCGGCAAGCCGATCATCGCGGTCGTCAACTCGTTCACGCAATTCGTTCCCGGTCATGTGCATCTGCGCGACCTTGGCGCGCTGGTCGCCGAATCGATCGATGCCGCCGGTGGCGTGGCCAAGGAATTCAACACCATCGCCGTGGATGACGGTATCGCCATGGGCCATGACGGCATGCTGTATTCGCTGCCCTCGCGCGAGGTCATCGCCGACAGCGTCGAATACATGGTCAACGCCCATTGCGCCGATGCGATGGTGTGCATCTCGAACTGCGACAAGATCACGCCGGGCATGATGATGGCGGCCATGCGGGTCAACATTCCGACGATCTTTGTTTCCGGCGGGCCGATGGAGGCCGGCAAGGTCGTGATAGACGGCAAGGAACGCGCGGTCGATCTGGTCGATGCCATGGTCGAGGCCGCCAATCCCGAACGCTCGGATGCCGAGGTTGTGCTGTATGAACAGAATGCCTGCCCCACCTGCGGGTCGTGTTCGGGCATGTTTACCGCCAATTCCATGAACTGCCTGGCCGAGGCGCTGGGCCTGGCGCTGCCGGGCAATGGCACGGTTCTGGCGACACATGCCGACCGCAAGGCCCTGTTCCAGCGCGCGGGCGCCCGTATCGTCGATCTGGCCCGCGCATTCTATGAACGTGACGAGGCTTCGGCCGCCCCCCGCGGCATCGCTACCAAGGCGGCATTCGAAAATGCCATGCGTCTGGATATCGCCATGGGGGGATCGACAAACACGATCCTGCACATTCTGGCCATCGCGCAAGAGGCTGGCGTCGATTTCACCCTTGACGACATCGACCGGCTGTCGCGCGAAACGCCGTGTTTGTGCAAGGTTGCGCCGTCGGTGGCCAATGTGCATCTGGAAGACGTGCATCGCGCCGGCGGCATCTTTTCCATCCTGGGCGAGCTTGACCGCGCCGGCCTGATCAACCGCGACACCCCCACCGTGCACAGCCCCAGCATGGGTGCCGCGATCGAGACATGGGACGTGACCCGCTCCAATGACGCGGCGGTTCACACCCTCTATCGGGCCGCCCCCGGCGGCGTGCCCTCGCTGACGGCCTTTTCGCAGGAACGCCGCTTTGACAGCCTGGATACCGACCGGGAAAAGGGCGTGATCCGCGCCGCCGATCATGCCTTTTCGGCCGATGGCGGGCTGGCGGTGCTGTCGGGCAATATCGCCCAGCAGGGCTGTGTCGTGAAAACGGCGGGCGTGGATGACAGCATCCTGAAATTTTCCGGCCCCGCGCGCGTGTGCGAAAGCCAGGACGAGGCGGTCAAGCGTATCCTTGGCGGCGAGGTCAAGGCCGGCGATGTGGTGGTCATCCGCTATGAGGGGCCGCGCGGTGGCCCCGGCATGCAGGAAATGCTGTATCCGACCAGCTATCTGAAATCGATGAAGCTGGGCAAGGCCTGCGCCCTGATCACCGACGGGCGCTTTTCGGGGGGGACCTCGGGCCTGTCGATCGGCCATATCTCGCCCGAGGCGGCCGAAGGCGGCAATATCGGCCTGGTGCAAGAGGGCGACATCATCGACATCGACATCCCCGGCCGCAGCATCAACCTGCGCGTTGACGAGGAAACCCTTGCCAAACGTCGCGCGGCGATGGAGGAGCGCGGCGATCGGGCCTGGAAACCGGCCAAGCCCCGCAAGCGCCGCGTCAGCCGCGCGCTGCGCCTTTATGCGGCCTCGGTGGCCAATGCCTCGAAAGGCGCTGTGCGGCTGGAACCGTAGGGCCGGCAGATCGCTCCCGCGGCAGGGCAGGGGGTGTTTCGCAGCCTGTCACAGGCAACTCTGCCCGGGGCGCGCAGCGGCCCGGGCATGCGCCCGCCCGCCCCCCAGGCGGGCGCATTCGCACCCGCCCGGGCGGGCGCCTGCCTTCGTGTTGCACGCATGAATGAACCGGGCCAGCTGCAACGATCGCGAATCCCTGCGCCCTGCGGTGACTGCCCCGCAAGGGACGGCCCGGGCTGATCTGAACGGAAAAGATGGTGCCGCAGGGGAGGATTGAACTCCCGACCTCACCCTTACCAAGGGTGCGCTCTACCACTGAGCTACTGCGGCCTCATTCAATGAGCCGGGGTTTTAGCGCAATTCCGCCGGGACGCAAGCCCAATCTGGACCCTTTCATGCCCATGGGCTAGAGAAGGCACATGACAAAGGGCGAGAGTGGCGGCAAAACCGTCGGACAGATCGGCAAGCGCACCGACAGCGCACGCAAGCAGCGCCTGAAAGAGGCGCTGCGCGCGAATCTGCGTCGGCGCAAGGTGCAGAAACGCGGGCGTGCGCGCCATGACATCAAGGGCGCCAGAGGCCCGGACGGGGAACAGTAAATGGATTCGATCATCGTCACCGGCGGGCGCCAGCTGAACGGCCGGATTCCCATCGCCGGGGCCAAGAATGCCTGCCTCACATTGATGCCGGCAACCCTGCTGACAGATGAACCACTGACGCTGACCAATGCGCCGCGGTTGTCGGATATCCGCACCATGTCGGTGCTGCTCGAATCGCTCGGCGTCGAGGTTTCCAGCCTGCAGGACGGCAAGGTGCAGGTGATGAGCAGCGCCGCCCTGACCAACCACAAGGCCGATTACGACATCGTGCGCAAGATGCGCGCGTCGATCCTGGTGCTGGGCCCGATGCTGGCGCGCGACCATCAGGCGGTGGTGTCGCTGCCCGGCGGCTGTGCCATCGGGGCGCGGCCCGTTGACCTGCATCTGAGGGGGCTTGCGGCGCTGGGCGCGGAGATCGAGCTGATCGAGGGCTATGTCCATGCCCGCGCGCCGGGCGGGCTCAGGGGCGCGGTGTTCGAATTCCCCTTCGTTTCCGTGGGTGCGACGGAAAACATCCTGATGGCGGCGACATTGGCGCGCGGTACCACCGTGCTGAAAAACGCCGCGCGCGAGCCCGAAATCAGGGATCTGGCCGACTGTCTGAACGCCATGGGCGCGCGAATCGACGGCGCCGGCACATCCACCATCACCATCGAGGGGGTCGATGCGCTGCATGGCGCCACCCACCCGGTGGTGATCGACCGGATCGAGCTGGGCACCTACATGCTGGCCCCCGCCATCACCGGCGGCGCGGTCGAGCTGCTGGGCGGGCGTCTGGATCTGGTCGCTGCATTTGCCGAAAAGCTGGACGAGGCCGGCATCGATGTGGCGGAAACCGAAAACGGGCTGACGGTCACGCGCCGCAACGGGCGCGTCAACGCGGTGAATGTGGAAACCGCGCCTTTCCCCGGCTTTCCGACCGACCTTCAGGCCCAGATGATGGCGCTTTTGACCACGGCCGAGGGCGTCAGCGTGCTTGAGGAACGGATTTTCGAAAACCGTTTCATGCATGCGCCCGAGCTGATGCGCATGGGCGCGGAAATCGAGGTTCACGGCGGCACCGCCACGGTCACCGGGGTCGAACGCCTGAAAGGCGCGCCGGTGATGGCGACCGATCTGCGGGCCAGTGTCTCGCTGATACTGGCGGGGCTGGGGGCCGAGGGTGAAACCGTGGTCAATCGTGTCTATCATCTCGACCGTGGTTACGAGCGGGTCGAGGAAAAACTGTCGGCCTGCGGGGCGAAAATCGAGCGGGTGAGTGAAAATGGTTGAAGACGCAAGATTCGAAGACGGCGACGAACGCCCCCTGCGTTTGCAGGCGGTGGACGAGGACGACCTCAAGGTAATCGCCGCGCTGGTGCAGGATGCGGTGCTGCCGGCGTCCGAGATGACCTGGCAAAAGGGCCAGCGCCGATTCGCCATGCTGATCAACCGCTTTCGCTGGGAAGACCGCGCGGCGGCCGAACGCGAGGGCCGCAAATATGAACGCGTGCGCGCGCTGCTGGTGGTCAATGACGTGTTCAAGGTGGCTTCGAGCGGCTTTGACCGGCGCGACGCCGATCTGGTGCTGTCGCTGCTGGACATCTCGTTTCAGCCGGGCGCCGAGGCCCCGACCGGCCGCGTGATCCTGACGCTGGCCGGCGACGGGGCGATCGCGCTGGATGTGGAATGTCTCGACGTGTCGCTGGTCGATGTCACCCGCCCCTATGTCGCGCCTTCGGGGGCGGTGCCCATGCACAAGCTGGACGACTGAGCCATGCCGATTTTCCTGAACAAGAGCGACGCCGATTTCGAGGCGCGCTTTGCCGCCTTTCTGAACACCAAGCGCGAATCCGACAGCGATGTCGATGACATCGCCGCGGGCATCATTGCCGATGTGCGCGCGCGCGGCGATGCCGCGGTGATCGAGCTGACGGCGAAATTCGACCGCCTGAGCCTCACGCCGGAAAGCCTGGCCTTTTCTGACGCCGAGATCGACGAACATGTCGCCCGCGTCCCCGCGCCCGAGGTGGAGGCCCTGAAACTGGCGGCCGAACGCATCCGCGCCTATCACCAGCGTCAGCTGCCCCGCGATGAACAGTGGCAGGATGATACCGGCGCAACGCTGGGCTGGCGCTGGTCGGCGGTCGGGGCGGCGGGGCTGTATGTGCCCGGCGGGCTGGCATCATACCCGTCATCGGTGCTGATGAATGCCATTCCCGCGCAGGTGGCCGGTGTCGGCCGCCTTGTGGTTTGCGCGCCCACGCCGCAGGGGCAGGTCAACCCGCTGGTGTTGCTGGCGGCGCGGCTGTCGGGGGTGGACAAGGTCTATCGCATCGGGGGCGCGCAGGCGATCGCGGCGCTTGCCTATGGCACCGAAACGATCGAACCGGTGGCCAAGATCACCGGCCCCGGCAACGCCTTTGTCGCCGCCGCCAAACGGCGTGTCTTTGGCCATGTGGGCATAGACATGATCGCCGGCCCCAGCGAGATTCTGGTGATTGCCGATGCCGACAACAACCCCGACTGGGTTGCCGTCGATCTGCTGAGCCAGGCCGAGCATGACGAAAGCGCGCAATCCATCCTGATGACCGATGATGCCGATTTTGCCCGCGCGGTCATGGATGCGGTCGAGGCGCGCCTGCAGACGCTGGAACGGCGCGCCATAGCCGGGGCCAGCTGGCGCGATTTCGGCGCGGTGATCGTGGTCGAGACGCTGGAACAGGCCGCCGATCTGGCAAACCGGGTCGCGCCCGAGCATCTGGAGCTGTGCGTTGCCGATGCCGAGGCACTGGCCGGGCGCATCACCGATGCGGGGGCGATCTTTCTTGGCCGTCTCACGCCCGAGGCCATCGGCGATTATGTGGGCGGGCCAAATCACGTTCTGCCCACGGCGCGCTCGGCAAGGTTTTCGTCGGGGCTGTCGGTGCTGGATTTCATGAAGCGCACGACGATTGCACGCATGACGCCGGCCGCGCTGGCGGCGATCGGGCCGGCGGCCGAAACCCTGGCCGAATCCGAGGGGTTGCAGGCGCATGGGCTTTCGGTGCGGCTGCGTCTGGACCGGCTGAAAGGGGGCGGGGAATGACCACGACAACCGATATCCTGACCCATGTCGAGATAGACGACACCGGCCTGCCCGCGCCGACCCCCGAGATCGAGCAGGAACGCAAGGTCGCGATTTTCGACCTGCTGGAAAAGAACAGCTTTGCCCTGCCGGCCCGCGAGGGGGGCGAGGTGCCCGCCGGGCCCTATCACCTGTATCTTGCGATCCGCGAGGGAAGGCTGGTTTTCGACATCCGGACCGAGGCCCGCGACAAGGTGGTCGAATTCCACCTGTCGCTGTCGCCCTTTCGGCAGGTGGTCAAGGATTATTTCCAGATCTGCGCGGCCTATTTCGACGCGGTCAAGCATCTGCCCCCCAGCCAGATCGAGGCCATCGACATGGGCCGCCGCGGCATCCATGACGAGGGCAGCCGTATTCTGCAGGAAAGGCTGGAGGGCAAGGTGATCGTCGATACCGCCACTGCGCGGCGCCTGTTCACGCTGATCTGCGTTCTGCATTTCAAGGGCTGAGGCGGTGGGCGCGACCAGCGATCTGCCGGGGTCCGTATTGTTCTGCTGCGACTATAACGCGGTGCGCTCGCCCATGGCCGAGGGGTTGCTGAAACAGCATGTGGGCCAGAGGATCTATGTGCAGTCGGCGGGCGTCAAGAAGGATCTTGAGATCGACGGTTTCGCCATCGCCGTCTGCCAGGAAATCGGGGTCGAACTGTCGCGCCACCGGGTGCGCACCATGGACGAGATGCTGGAATGGGGCGACGATCTGGAAAGCTATGACCTGATCGTGGCGCTGTCGCCGGCCAGCCAGCGTCGGGCGCTGGAATTCACCCGTTTTGCCGCGCTCGAGGTCGAATACTGGCCGATTATCGACCCGACCGGCCTGGGCGAAAGCCGCGAGGACAAGCTGGCCGCCTACAGGCAGGCGCGCGACCAGATCATGGAACGGATCAGGGCGCGGTTTCCGCTGGAGGGCGCGCCTTCGTGATTCCGGTGCCTGTGGCCTGGCTTGCGCCACGCGTATTTGGGCAAAGAAGAAGGGCAGGGGCGCGGGAAAGTGGCATCACGGTGCCAGTTCGGCCCGCGCAGGGGGGGGGATTGTCGCGAATTGCCAGTTCGCCCTTGATATTTCAGAAAAACGGGATCATTTAATCGGCGCGCAGCGATCACGCCGCGCATGACGTCAACAAGTTGGAGTGAACATGGCTAAGGAAGAGCTTCTTGAATTTCCCGGTGTCGTGAAGGAGCTCCTGCCGAATGCGACATTTCGGGTGGAGCTTGAGAACGGCCATGAGATCATCGCCCATACCGCGGGCAAGATGCGCAAGAACCGCATCCGCGTGCTGGCGGGTGACAAGGTGCAGGTCGAAATGACCCCCTATGATTTGACCAAGGGTCGGATCAACTACCGCTACAAGTAGGGCCTGATGCGCCTCGTTCTCGGCTCTGGCAGCCCGCGCCGGCAGGAATTGCTGGCGCAGATCGGGGTTGTGCCCGACGATATCCGCCCCCCCCATATTGACGAACAGCCGCGTGAGCGCGAGCTGCCGCGGCCCTATTGCCAGCGCATGGCGCGCGAAAAGGCGCTGGCGGTGCGCGCCCGCGGTGACGAGCTGGTGCTGTGTGCCGATACCACCGTTGCTGTCGGGCGGCGGATCCTGGGCAAACCAGGGGACGCGGGCGAGGCGGTCGAGATGTTGATGCTGATGTCGGGCCGGCGGCACAAGGTGATCACGGCTGTTGCGCTGCGCCTGGGCGACAGGCTGTGGCAGCGCGATGTGGTGACGGCCGTGCGCATGAAGCGGCTGTCGGATGACGAGATCAGCGCCTATATCCGTTCGGGCGAATGGCGGGGCAAGGCGGGGGCCTATGGCATACAGGGGCTGGCCGGGGCATTCATCCCGTGGATCAATGGCTCTTTCACCGGGGTTGTGGGGCTGCCGCTGGCCGAGACGGCCAATCTGCTGCGCGGCGCGGGCTATCCTGTCGGGGAGGCGCGCGCGTGAAGGGCCGGATTGTCGTGCTTGACCATCTCGACGGGCGCCAGGCGGCGGCGCTGATCGAGGATGGAAAGCTGGCCGATTTCCTGATCGATCCCGCAGACGACGCCATGCCGATGCCCGGCGCGATCTATCGCGCAATCGCCGGACGGCCGGTCAAGGGGCAGAACGGCATCATGCTGGATCTGGGCGGCGGGCAGCGCGGGTTTCTGCGCCAGGCGCGCGGGGTTGCGCCGGGTCGGCCGCTGCTGGTGCAGGTGGCGACATGCGCCGAAGGGGGCAAGGCTGCGCCGGTGACGACGCGGCTATTGTTCAAGGGGCGTTATGGCATTCTCACACCGGGGGCCGGGGGGCTGAATATTGCGCGCGCGATCCGCGACGAGGACGAGCGCGCGCGTCTTGGCGAGATTGCCCATGAGGCGATGCAGGGTGCCGATGAAGGGATGGGGCTGATCCTGCGCTCGGCCTGCGAGGGGGTGGATGAAGCCAGTATCCTGGGCGAGATCGGGGAGCTTCTGGATATTGCGCGTGCTGTGCTGGCCGAGGGTGAGGGGGCGTCGCCCGCGCTGTTGCTTGCCGCGCCCTCGGCCGATTATCTGGCCTGGCGCGACTGGACCAAGCCCGACCCGGAAAGGGTGTTCGAGGGCGAGGGCGCATTTGCCGACCACGGTGTTCTTGAAATGCTGGATGCCCTGTTGCAGCCCCATGTGCCGCTGGGGCGTGATGCCTCGATGTTCGTCGAAGCGACTCACGCGCTGGTGGCGGTGGATGTGAATACGGGGGGCGATTTTTCCTTTGCCGCGGCGCTCAAGGCCAATCTGGCGGCGGCGCGTGAATTGCCACGGCAGTTGCGTCTGCGGGGGCTGGGCGGGCAGATCGTGATCGATTTCGCGCCCGTTGCCAAGAAGGATCGCAAGCTGGTTGAACAGGCCCTGAAACGTGCGTTCCGGGACGAGGGGATCGACACGGCCCTTGTCGGCTGGACACCCCTTGGCCATATGGAGCTGCAGCGCAAGCGCGCGCGGCTGCCGCTTGACCTGCGCCTGATCTGAACCCGCCGGAGGCCCCGATGGCATGCCCGATCTGCAATAAGCCGAGTGATCCGAAATACCGCCCCTTTTGTTCGCGTCGCTGCGCCGATGTCGATCTGGGCAGGTGGCTGAATGAAAGCTATCGCGTGCCGACACGGGAAGAGGCGCCGCTTGCTGAAACGCCCGAGGATGATACCGAAAAGGACGGGCCGCTGCATTGATGCAGCAGGCTTTGGGGCGCATGAATTTTTTTGCCGTAACCCTCTGGACAGCATGCGCGTGCTGGCCTAAATGTGCGCGACCCAAGGCGATATGCCTTCCCGTGCCCGGGTAGCTCAGGGGTAGAGCAGTGGACTGAAAATCCTCGTGTCGGTGGTTCAAATCCGCCCCCGGGCACCATT
>CAZWXK010000021.1:12529-36488 GCA_964637875.1 uncultured Rhodobacter sp. | reverse complement strand
ACCGCCACCCGCATGCCGCAGTCATAGCCACGGCCCAGGGGCTCGGCCAGAAAGTAGTGGCCGGATTTCTCGAACCCCGCCAGCGCGCCGAGGTCGCGCACGCGGCGTTTCATGTGGCTGTGGCCGGTCTTCCAGTAATCGGCCTTGATGCCGTGTTTTTTCAGTTCCGGGTCCGAGGCAAACAGGCCGGTCGATTTCACATCCGCCACAAAGGTCGCGCCGGGGTAGAGTTTCGCCAGATCGCGGGCCATGATGACGCCCACCTTGTCGGCAAAGATTTCCTCGCCCTCGTCATCGACGACACCGCAGCGGTCGCCGTCGCCGTCAAAGCCCAGCGCCAGATCGGCACCGCTCGCGCGCACCGCCGCCGCCATGTCGTGCAGCATCTCCATGGCCTCGGGGTTGGGGTTGTAGTTGGGAAAGGTATAGTCCAGCTCGTTATGCAGCGCCACGACCTCGACGCCCAGACGTTCGAACAGCGCGGGCGCAAAGGCGCTGGCCGTGCCGTTGCCGGTGGCGCAGACGACCTTGAGCGGGCGCGTCATGCGGAAATCGCCCACGAGATCGTCAAGATAGGCCTCGCGCAGGCCATCGACGAATTCGTAACTGCCGCCCGCGCGCGGCTGGCCCTGGCCGTTCAGCACGATCTGGCGCAGCTCGTCCATCTCGTCGGGGCCGTGGGTCAGCGGGCGGTCAAAGCCCATCTTGACCCCGGTCCACCCATTGGGGTTGTGGCTGGCGGTCACCATCGCCACCGCCGGTGCATCCAGGTGGAACTGGGCGAAATAGGCCATCGGCGACAGCGCCGGGCCGATGTCGCGCACATGGATGCCGGCCTGCATGAGGCCCAGCATCAGCGCGTTCTTGATCGACAGGGAATAGTCGCGATAGTCGTTGCCCACGACGATTTCGGGCCTGATCCCCCGCCGGTGCATCTGCGTGCCCAGCCCCAGGCCAAGGGCGGTAATGCCGGGCAGGTTGATTTCATCGGGGTATTTCCAGCGCGCATCATATTCGCGAAAACCCGTGGGCGCGATCATCGCGTCGCGCAGGAACGACCAGCTGTTCTGGGCAACCTCGGGATGGGGTCTGGTCAAGGGAGATCTCCGGTAATGTCAGATTGAAATGGGGTTCGCCTTGGCAAGGCGGTCGAATGACATCAGGGTTTCGATCAAGGCGGGCATCTGGTCAAGGAAAATCATGTTCGGCCCGTCCGAGGGCGCGTTGTCGGGGTCTTCGTGGGTTTCCAGAAACACCGCCGCCACCCCGATCGACACCGCGGCCCGCGCCATGACCGGGGCAAATTCGCGCTGCCCGCCGGATGAGCCACCGCGCCCGCCCGGCTGCTGCACGCTGTGGGTGGCGTCCATCACCACCGGCCAGCCGGTCTGTGCCATCTGCGGCAGGCTGCGCATGTCGGCCACCAGCGTGTTGTAGCCGAAACTGGTGCCGCGTTCGCACAGCATGATGCGGTCGTTGCCGGTCGAGGCGATCTTGTCGGCGACATTGGGCATGTCCCAGGGCGCCAGGAACTGCCCCTTTTTCACGTTGATCGCCGCCTTCGTGCGCCCGGCCGCCAGCAACAGGTCGGTCTGGCGGCACAGAAAGGCGGGTATTTGCAGCACATCGACGACCGTGGCCACCTCGGCGCATTGCTCGGGCAGATGCACATCGGTCAGCACCGGCACGTTCAGCGCGGCCTTGACATCCTCCATCACCCTGAGGCCGGCGTCGATCCCCAGCCCCCGTTTGCCCGACAGCGAGGTGCGGTTGGCCTTGTCGAAGGACCCCTTGAAGATGAACCCGGCGCCGACCCTCTCGCAGGCCTCTTTCAGCGTGCCGGCAATCATCTGGGCGTGGTCCGTGCTTTCCAGCTGGCACGGCCCCGCGATCAGGGTCAGCGGGCGGTCACCAGCGATCTTCAGCGTGCCGACAGTTACGGTTTTCATCATGCCGACACCTGTTCGCGCAGGATCGAGGCAGTCAGCGAGATCAGCAGATACAGCCCCGAAAAGATGAGAAAGGCCAGCACGGTATCCTCGAATGCCTTTGGGTAGGTGGGTTCATCCGGGGGAACCGGGGATACGCCCAGCGACAGGTAACGGACCTGCCGGTTGGCCTCGATCCGGGCGGTTTCCAGCTGTTGCAGGGCCTGGCTGAGCAGCAGCTGGCGGGTGGCAAGATCGGCCTCGGCAACCTTGAGCTCGCCCGAGATCGAGGCAAGGGATTCGGTCGAGTTGTTCGAGCTGGTCAGCT
This sequence comes from uncultured Rhodobacter sp., assembly GCA_964637875.1. Lineage (GTDB taxonomy): Bacteria > Pseudomonadota > Alphaproteobacteria > Rhodobacterales > Rhodobacteraceae > UBA5972. Next base: position 34,232 of record CAZWXK010000021.1, on the reverse strand, counting down.
CGCCCCGCATCTCCTGGATCAGCGATTCGAGACGTGCGATCTCTTTCTGGGCGATGGCCACACGCGTGCGGTTGGGCCGTGGATTGTCCATCATCTGGGCCAGATCCAGTCGTTTCTTGCGCAGTTGCACCTCAAAGGCGCTGATCTGCTGCATGCGCGAGGAAATCTCGGCATCCGCACTCAGCACACCGCGCTTTTCCTGCAGTTTCAGCACCCGTTTCTGGGCGGCCAGCATCTTGGCCTCGGCGTCCTGATAGCTTTCGCGCGCGCCTTTCATCTGGTCCTCGCGCAGGCGCTGGGTCAACTTGTCGACCTGTTCCTCGGCATAGCCGATCAGGGCCCTGGAAAATTCAAGGCTGGCCTGCGGGGTGGCGGCGATCACGTCCATCTTGACGATGCCCTCGGTGGGATCAAAGCCGATCTTGATGCGTTTCTTGTACAGGCGATAGGTCGCCTCGTTGCTGGCATCGGGCGGCAGTCGCTGGATGCTGTCGATGAAGGCCTGCTGGAAATGCGCCTTGAAGCCGTGTTCGCGATCCAGCCGCATCATCGCATCGCGCGATGTCAGATAGGCCTGCACCGTGATTGCGTCCTGGATATTGCCCAGCCCCGACGCCCCCAGCAGCCCGCCCAGCTTGCTGCCCGCGCCGGCCGGGTCGGCCTGCTGGATGACGAATTCCGAATGGGTTGCATACATCGGGGTGGCGATGCGGAAATAGTAATACCCGGTCAGGATCGTCGGGATGAACACGAAAAAGCTGAGCCGTACCAGCAGCAGCGCCAGACGCCGCCGGCGGCGCCGGGCGATCTGTTCCTGAACCTTCTGGACCTCGCGGACACGCTCGGCCTCGGTCAGGACCTGCGGGGCCGGTGGCGGGGCGTGGCGAATGGCGGCGGGCAGGTTCTTGGGCCCGGCGCCGGGCTGTTGATCGGAAACCACCAGTTCCAGCAGGTCCGAGCGCTTGAACGGGTCGATCCCGTTCTTGCGCAGCAGGCGCACCGCGTCCAGATCGGATGTGGGGTGGAGGCCGTGTTTCTGGGCCTCGCGCCGGGCGATGCGCAGCTGGCGCCCGGTCAGGTTTTCCTTCTTGATGGCCTCGATTTCCTCTTGCGGGCTCAGAAAGCTCTCCTCCTGCGCAGACAGGCGTTGCGCGCCCGGCGGCACATCCCGGCGGGCCCCCTGGGGCACGGCCTGTGGCGCGGGGCCGTCGGTTCCGGTCGCGCGCGGGTCCGACCCCGTCTGACCGATCGCCGTGGGGCCGGTCGCCGTGGGGGTGGCCGCGCCGCCACGGGCCTGGCTGTTGCCGGGCTGTTCCGGGTCGGGGCCGGGATGGCCCGCCCCGCCGCCCATGCGCGGACCCGAGACGCCGCTGCCCGCGCCAGCTCCGGCGGGGGGGGCGGTTCTGCGCCGGATGCGGAATTTCCTAGCTTTGGGCTTCATAATCGTAGATCTGCTTTGCTTCTTCGAGGGTGTCGAACATGTACAGCCTGCCGTCGCGCAGGACCGCGCCCTTGCGGCAATAGCGCTCCAGGATGGCCGCCTGGTGCGAGACGATCACAACCGTCGATCGCGCCAGCCTTTCCTGCAATATGGTGCCTGCCTTGCGGTTGAACTCCACATCCGTGGTCGAGGGCATGCCCTCGTCGATCAGGTAGATGTCGAATTCCAGCGCCAGCAGCAGCGAAAACGAAAACCGCGCCCGCATGCCGGCCGAATAGGTGCCCACGGGCATGTCGAAATATTCGCCGATATCGCACAGGTAACGGCAGAAGGCCTCGACGTAATCGGGATCGAGCCCATAGAGGCGGGCGATGTAGCGGGCGTTTTCGACCCCGGTATGCTTGTTCACGACGCCGCCCATGAAACCCAGGGGAAAGGACACCCGCGAGGTGCGAATGATGCGCCCCTCGTCGGGCTTTTCGAACCCGGCCATCATGTTGATCAGCGTGGTCTTGCCGGTTCCGTTGGGCGCCAGAATCCCCAGGCTGTCGCCCAGCTCGACACGAAACGACGCCCGGTCAAGAATGACCTTGCGCTGCCTGCCGGTCCAGAAGGACTTGGACACGTTGATGAATTCCAGCATGGGGACCGGTCCCGCTTTCACCTCGATGACGCCTGTTTCGATACAGGCTTATGCCCCAGCCCTTTACGAATATGGGGCTGTTCGCACCATTATGAAGGGTTTTGTCGTCAATTTGCAATGAAATTCGGGTTTGTTTCGCCCCGTGCCAACAGGCCGGACGGGCAGACAGGCCCGGCAGAGGGGCGGGCAGGGCGCCAGACAGGGCCGCGCGCGCCGTTGCGGGGTCGCGTCACGTCCGGGGCCGGCGCATGCGGGCACGCAAGGAGGGCGGCCACCCCGCGCCCCGGCGCGCGTGGGGCCGGGGCGGGCTCAGGCGCTGCACGAGGCGCCGCCAAGCACGCAGAACTTGGCACAGTGGCGATGGTTCAGGTAAACCGGGCGTTCGGCCTGTTCGAGGGTTTCGCCCAGCTCGAACTGCCGGTCATAGGCCAGCAGGGTGCAGGCCAGAACCACCGGGCGGTCGGCCCCGCGGCGCTTGACCACCATGCGGGCGCTGGAACACATCACCGACTCGGGTGTCTTGCCCAGGATGTTCCAGCAGGCGGTGGTGATCTCGGGGACATCCACGGTTTCGTCCATTTCGGGAAACAGCACCAGGCGGGCCGGGTCATCGGCGTCGATATCCAGCCCGAGGCGCGCGAAAAGGGCGCCATAGCCCGCGCGCGCGGCGGATTCGGATTCGTCCCACAGGCTGCGCCCGGCGACATCCATGCGAATGCCGGTGTCGCGCAGCCATTCCATGCCTTCGATGGTCCGTCCATAGGCCCCCTGGCCGCGCATCGCGTCGTGGTGGTCGGCCAGGTAATGGTCGAGCGACACCCGCAGCACCAGGCGGTCGCCGAAACGCGCGACCAGATCCCGCAGCCCGGCCTGAAGGCGCGGGCGCATCATCGGGCGCATGGCATTGGTCAGCACAAGGGCGCGATAGCCGCGGGTCAGGGCGTCTTGGATCATGGCGATGATCTGGGGGTTCATGAAGGGTTCGCCCCCGGTAAAGCCGATCTCCCGCACCGGCCACCCGCGCGCCTCGATCTGGTCGAGATAGGAGGCAACCTCGGCACGCGAGATATAGACCAGCCGGTCATTGGTGGGCGAGCTTTCGATATAGCAGTTCGTGCAGGTGATGTTGCACAGGGTTCCGGTATTGAACCACAATGTGCGTGGATCGCGCAGGGTCACGGATGCACGCATCTTGCCATCGGCGGTGATCGTGGGGTTTTCGAATTTTCCGAATATCCGGTCGGGGCGGGGGCTGTTGGCCAGGTCGTTCATGTATCCCTGCTTTTCTTTCGGTCGTTTTGCGGCAGTAAAGCAGATTTTCCTGCCGCGCACAGCCCCTCTCGGGTCTTGCACGCAGAAGTGAGATCATGGTGAGGGCGCTGCCCCGGCCCGGCCGGCCGCGGCGAATCCCGCAGGTACCGCGCAACGGGCGCGGCGAAAAAACCGTTGCCGTCGGGCAACGCCAGGGCCCGTTGCGGCGGCATGGGCGGGCCGGACAATAGGCCTGACCGGTGCTGGGGGCGAAACAGTTCGTTTCCATAACCGACATGGATCGCCGGAGTCGCCTGCCATGAATTTTTCACACAAGATATGTGCCGGATGGGTGAATGTTCCCGTGTTGGCAACAATCACGGGGAGTGGGGCCGGATACCCGTCATTTCCGCGGTCATGCCGGGTCGGGTGTTGCCGAACGGGAAACGATCCGCCGTCAAGGCCCGGCTGCGGGTCGGTGCCGGGTGATGCCCGGTTTCCGCCCCGATTTCCACAATCGCGCCACATTCCCGCCAGATTCCGCTTTGAGATGAGCGCGCCTCGGGGTAAAACACCCTCATCAAGCCCGGCTGGGACGGGCAGACAGGCCAGGGGCGGCCATCAGCAATGAGGTCGTGCCGCATATGGCACGTTGATGGTGAAAGACGTGTTGAACCTGTTGAATGACATCCCCGCCCTGCGCAAGGCCTGGTACATGCTGCTGGTCGCGCTGTGGCTCGGCGCTACCATTGCCAATATCGCATATATCCTCGGCATTCAGGTGCAGTTCGCGGGCCTTGCGGGGATCTCGGTCTTCAGCGCCGTGATGCTGGTGCGCGCGCTGCGCGACGAGGCCCGGGCCTGAACGGCCGCGATGCCGCGCCCCCACAAACCGGACCCCGACCGGCAACCGGATTTCCAGCCGAAAGGATCTTACCGATGACCTGCTTTTCCGCCGAAACCCTGATCACCACCGACATGGGCGAGATCCCCGCCCACATGCTGCGCCCCGGCGACATGGTGCTGACGCGCGATCACGATTATCAGCCGATCCGTTGGGTCGGGCTGCGCGACATGGGCGGTCGCTTTTTGCTGGACAACCCGCATCTGCGCCCGGTTCTGGTGCGCAGGGCCGCCTTTGGCAACGATCTTCCGGTCCATGACGTGATGCTGTCGCCCAACGCCCGCCTGCCCCTGGACGAGCCGGTGCTGGGCACGCGCACCCTGGTGCGCCCGGGGGTCGAGCAGATGGTGGCCGTCAAGCACCTGATAAATCACCGCGGCATACAACAGATCGACATGGTGGGCCTGCGTTATGTCCATGTGATGTTCGAGCGCCATCAGGTGATTGCCGCCAACGGGTTCTGGGTCGAGGCCTTTCGTGCGGGCGACTATTCGCTGGGCGCGCGCGGCAATGCCCAGCGCAACGAGATTTTCGAGATATTCCCCGAACTGCGCAGAACCCAGTCGCGCGCGGCCGTCAAGGGGGCCGACACGCAGGCCGGCGATCGTGGCAAGCTGCGCTCGCTGCGCGCGCGCCTGATGCCATCGCTCGGCTGAACGGCGCCCCCCAACGCCCCCCCCCGGCGCGCAAGCGTCCCGGGCATGCGCCCGCCCGCCCCATGGCGGGCGCATTCGCGCCCACCCGGGCAGCCGCCTGCCCTCGGTTGTGTGCCGCGTCGACTCCAATCAGGTACGACACGCCCTATTCGGGCCGGTCCCGCCTGGTGGTGCGCCCGGCGCGCCAGGCGGCCCATTCCTCGGGCGTGTCGAGGTCGATGTCGGCGCCGGCAATCTCGACCAATCCGGTCTGCGCGCGCGCGGCGGACAGCAGATCGCGCGCGCCGCGGTCTCCGTGCAGGGCGGCAAGGGCGTCAAGGCGGGCGCGTGGAAACAGGACCGGGTTTCCCGGCCGCCCGCCCGGCGCGCAGGCACGCAGGATGCGCGGCGCGGCGGGATCGAACGCCGCGATCAGCGCATCCAGCTGGGATGTGCCGATTTCCGGCATGTCGGCCAGGGCGACGATGACCGCATCACACTGCGCACAGGCCCTGATACAGGCGCTGATTCCGGCCCGGATGGAACTGGCCATGCCCTCGGTCCATGCGGGGTTTTCAACGATGTCCACATCCAGCCCGCGCAGCGCCGCGCGCCGGGCCGCATCATCCGGGCGCAGCACGACGATGACCTGGCCTGCCCGGCTGTTCAGCGCCGCCTGCGCGGATCTCCGCAAGAGAGGGACACCATCGACGGGTTCGAGCAGCTTGTCCCGCCCCCTCATGCGGGTCGCGCCGCCCGCGGCCAGCAGCAGGATCGAAACCCGGGCCGAAGCCTCTGGAAATGGCGGCGATTCGCGCATGGTCCATCACTCCCGCAGCGCCCGATGACGCTGCATGCTCGACCCCCCTGGAGGCGGAGTCAAGCCATGGCGGGCACCTGCCCGGTGTTGGCCGCCGCGCCGAATCCGGTGTCGAACCCGATCAAGGGCTCCGATCATGGGCGACATGGCCGGGCCCGCCGATCAAGGTGCCGATCAAGTTGTTGTGATCCGCCGTGCGGTTGTGCGCGGGTGGCGCGGACCGCATCTTTGAGCAGACCGGATCATCGCGCCCCGATGACGCGCGCCCGGCACATGCGTACGCCAGTCATGCCGCCCCGGCGCCCGAGGCAGTGGGCGGGGTGCCGACGCCCATCAGGAAAAAAGATTGAAAAGGGACTGCAAGACGATGAAATACATTTGGAAAAACGTGCTGGACATGCCGCCTTCCTGGCTGGTCCTGTTTCTTGTGATCACATGGGAGCAGGCGATGCACGCACCATTCATGACCTTTCGCAACCCGCTGTTGTCGGACCTGGGCATTGCATTGATGCTGGCCGGGGGCGGGCTGATGCTGTGGGCCTTTCTGTTTTTCAGGCGTCTGCGCACCAGCGTCGTGCCGCGCCGCCAGCCGACGGCCCTGATAGACCGGGGGCCCTATCGTTTCACCCGCAATCCGATCTATCTGGCCGATACCGCCGTGCTGTTGGGTTTTTCGCTGTGGCAGGGCGCGCTTCTGGGCGTTCTGCTGGTGCCCGTTTTCATGAAACTGATCGAGATCCGCTTCATCCGCGGCGAAGAGGCGGGGTTGCGCCAGGAATTCCCGGACGAATCCGCCGAATTCTTTCGCCGCACCCGCCGCTGGCTGTGATTTGAACTGCGTCAATTAAGATAAGTGTCTTGCCCCTTTTGTCTGTGCATGTACTGTGCAGGTTGCCGTCATCTGCGACGGCGCATATCGCTGTCACGACCCCGGGACCGCTCCGAAAGGGCGCGCGTCGGTCAGGCGGGGCGTGCGCTTGCCACATCACGGGTGTCGGAAACCCGGCCGTCCTGCATGGCGGCACCGGGGGGCAGCCGACAGGACGGACGAGGACGAAAAGGGGAGACAGGCTTTGATAATAGGTGCACCAAAAGAAACATTTCCCGGCGAAAACCGGGTTGCGATGACGCCGAATTCGGCGCGCGCGCTGAAAAAGCTGGGGCATGAATGTGTCATCCAGTCCGGCGCCGGCGCTGCCGCCCGGTTCTCGGACGAGGAATACAAGGCCGCCGGTGTCAAGGTGGTCAAGACCGCCGCGGCGCTGTGGAAAGAGGCCGACATCGTCGTCAAGGTCCGCCCCCCCAGGGACGCGACCGAGGAAAAGCGCATCCGCAAGGGACAGACGGTCATTTCCTTTTTCTTCCCCGCGCAGAACGAGGAACAGCTTGCCCGGATGAAGGATATCGGCGCGACCTATATCGCCATGGACATGGTGCCCCGCATCAGCCGCGCGCAAAAGATGGACGCGCTGAGCTCGATGGCCAATATCGCCGGCTATCGCGCGGTGATCGAGGCGGGCAACAATTTCGGCCGCTTCTTTACCGGCCAGGTGACGGCCGCGGGCAAGGTGCCGCCGGCCAAGGTGCTGGTGGTCGGTGCCGGTGTTGCCGGCCTTGCCGCGATCGGCGCGGCGACCAGCCTGGGCGCGCAGGTCTATGCCTTTGACGTGCGCCCCGAGGTGGCCGAGCAGATCGAAAGCATGGGCGCCGAGTTTGTCTATCTGGAATTCGAGGACGATCAGGACGGCGCCGAAACCGGCGGCTATGCCAAGCCGTCCAGCCCGGAATTCCTGGCCAAGCAGCTGGAAAAGTTCCGCGAGCTGGCCCCGGACATGGATATCGTCATCACCACCGCCCTGATCCCCGGTCGCCCCGCGCCCAAGCTGTGGACCAAGGACATGGTCGAGATGATGAAGCCGGGCAGCGTGGTCGTTGACCTTGCGGCCGAACGGGGCGGCAACTGCGACCTGACCGTGCCCGACAAGAAGATCGAGTCCGACAATGGCGTGACCATCATCGGCTATACCGATTTCCCGTCGCGCATGGCGACACAGGCCTCGGAACTGTATTCGACCAATATCCGTCACATGATCGCCGATCTCACCCCCGAAAAGGACGGCGTGATCGTTCACGACATGGATGACGACGTGATCCGCAGCGCCACCATCTGCCGCGAGGGCGAGATCACCTTTCCGCCGCCGCCGCTCAAGGTGCAGGCGATCGCGTCAAAGAAGCCCCAGGCCGCGCCTGAAAAGACGCCCGAGGAAATCGCCGCCGAAGAGGCCGCCGCCGCCCGCAGGGCCGGGCGTCAGCAGATCGGCCTGCTGGTGATCGGGGGCGCGCTGATGGCGCTGATCGGGATGTATGCGCCCAGGGAATTCATGGCGCATTTCATCGTCTTCGTGCTGGCCGTGTTCGTCGGCTTCCAGGTGATCTGGGGGGTTGCCCACAGCCTGCATACACCGCTGATGGCGGTTACCAACGCGATTTCCGGCATCATCATCGTCGGCGCATTGCTCCAGATCGGGTCGGCCAGCTGGATCGTCACGATCCTTGCGGCGGTCTCGGTCCTGATCGCGACCATCAATATCGTCGGGGGCTTCATGGTGACACGCCGGATGCTCCAGATGTTCCAGAAATCCTGAGGCGGGGGACAAGAAACATGACCATGACAGCGGAACTGCAAACCGCCGCCTATATCACGGCTGCCGTCCTTTTCATCCTCAGCCTCGGCGGGCTCAAGGATCAGGAGAGCGCCAAGCGCGGCGTCTGGTTCGGAATTGTCGGCATGGCCATTGCCATCGTCGCCACGATCTGGGGGCCGGGCGTGAATGTCGCCGCCATGCCGGCGGGCACGGCAACCCTGCTGGCGATCGTGCTGCTGATCGGCACGGTGATCGGCGCCATCGTCGCCATGCGGGTCGAGATGACCGGCATGCCACAGCTGGTGGCGGCATTGCACAGCTTTGTCGGCCTTGCGGCCGTGCTGATCGGGCTCAACTCGGATCTTACCGTCAACGATCTGATGGGCGCCGAGAAGATCATCCATGAAATCGAGGTCTTTCTAGGCGTGTTCATCGGCGCGGTGACGTTTACCGGCTCGATCGTTGCCTTTGGCAAGCTGGCCGGCAAGATCGGCGGCAAGGCATTGATCCTGCCCATGCGGCATCTGTGGAACATCCTCATCGTGGTCGGCTCGCTGGTGCTGATGGTGATGTACATGCAGGGTGCCGGCAGCTGGACGCTCTATGCCATGACCGTTCTGGCCCTGATCCTGGGCTGGCATCTGGTGATGGCCATTGGCGGGGCCGACATGCCGGTGGTGGTGTCGATGCTGAACAGCTATTCCGGCTGGGCCGCGGCGGCGACCGGCTTCCTTCTGGGCAATGACCTGCTGATCGTCACCGGCGCGCTGGTGGGCTCATCTGGTGCGATCCTGTCCTATATCATGTGCAAGGCCATGAACCGCGCCTTCCTCAGCGTGATCCTGGGGGGCTTTGGCGGCGCCTCGGGCCCGCAGATGGATATCGAGGGCGAGATGGTTTCCATCGATGCCGAAGGCGTGGCCGCGGCGCTGGAGGATGCCGACAGCATCATCATCGTGCCCGGCTATGGCATGGCGGTGGCGCAGGCCCAGCAATCGGTTTCCGAACTCACTCGGCGTCTGCGCGCCAGGGGCAAGAATGTGCGTTTCGGCATCCACCCGGTTGCCGGCCGTCTGCCCGGCCACATGAACGTGCTGCTGGCCGAGGCCAAGGTGCCCTATGACATCGTGCTGGAGATGGACGAGATCAATGACGACTTCCCCGACACGGATGTTGTCATCGTCATCGGTTCCAACGACATCGTGAACCCGGCCGCGCAGGAGGATCCCAACAGCCCGATCGCCGGCATGCCGGTGCTCGAGGTCTGGAAGGCGAAACAGGTCTTTGTCATGAAGCGCGGGCAGGGCACCGGCTATTCGGGCATCGAGAACCCGCTGTTCTTCAAGGACAACACGCGCATGTTCTATGGCGATGCCAAGGCCAGCCTCGACAACCTGCTGACGATGATCAAGTAATGTCACCTGCCGCCCGACGCCGCGTTCATCTGCGTCGGGCGGTGCGGTCCGGGCCACCGGGCTGCCATGGGACCGCCGGCCATGACGCCCCCTGCGCGAAGGAGTGCCCATGATGCCTGTCACGAACCCGTTTCTGCCCCTTACCCGGCATGGCCGCGCTGGCTGCCTGCCTGTCGGGGCGCTCTGAGCCATGCGCGAGATGCCCACCGCGGCCAAGCTGGTCGGCGCGATCTGCTTTGCCCTGGTCGGGGCGCTGGCGGCGGCCGCCCTGGCCCCGGTGCTGCCCGATCAGTTCCGCGCCCAGTGGTTCGTGCCGGCCAACGCCGCCATCGGGGCGCTGGTCGGCTGGCGCGTCATGGGCCGTGCGGTGGGCGAGGGGATGCGCCGCGCGCTGTTTGCCGGGCTGGGCACATCGGCCTGGCTGCTGTTCTGGGCGCTGGTCATCTTTTCCCTGCGCGAGATGCTGATGCGCTCGCTCGACCGGCGTTATGGCAACCCGACCGATGCCCTGACCAATGTCATCGCGATTTTCGAGCAGTTCTTTCGTATGGCGATGATCCCCGAGGTCGTCGTCATCCTGCTGGCGGGCGGGCTGATCGGCGGTTTGCTGAGCGAACTGGCCGACAGGCGCTGGCCATGACCGCGCTGTTTCTGTATGGCACGCTGCGTGAACCACGCCTGTTGTCGGTGGTTCTGGGGCGCGACGTGTCGTCCCCGGCAGCGGACGGGCCAGCAGCGGACGGGCCAGCAGCGGACGGGCCAGCAGCGGACGGGGCAGAGGAGGGCGCGCGCAAACCCGATGGCGACATTGCCATCGGGCCGGCGATGCTGCCCGATCATGCGGTCATGGCGGTCGAGGGGCAGGATTTCCCCATGATCGTGCCGCGCCCGGGCGCACAGGCCGCCGGGGTGCTGGTCGAGGGCCTGGACACGCGCGCATTCAAGAGGCTGCGCTATTATGAGGGCGGCCATGGCTATGCGCTGGTATCCGTTTCGGTGACTGTCGGCGGGCGCGCGCGCCGGGCCCGCGTCTTCATGCCCGAGGCAGGGCGCTGGCAGGGTCGCGGCGCCTGGGATTTCGAGGCATGGCGGAACGACCGTGCCCCGCTCGCCATTGTCGCCGCGCAGGAGGTCATGGCCCATTTCGGATTGCGCCCGCCGGCCGAGGTCTTTGCCCATTACCCGTCAATCCTGCTCGCGGCGCAATCGCGCCTGGCGGCCCGCGATCACGCGCCGGTCGCGCTCAGGCGGGGATACGGCCCCGGTGATGTCGAGATCCTGAAGATCCGCCGCCCCTATCTGGGTTTCTTTGCGCTTCAGGAACACCGCTTGCGCCATCGCCGCTTTGACGGCGGGATGAGCGCGCCGGTCGAACGCGCCATATTCCAGCTGGCCGACGCGGTGACGATACTGCCCTATGACCCCCGTAACGATCTGGTGCTGCTGGTCGAACAGTTCCGCGCGGGTCCCAGCGGGCGGGGCGACCCGCATCCCTGGTGTCTGGAGCCGGTTGCCGGACGGCGCGATCTGGGCGAAAGCCATGCCGATTGCGCGCGCCGCGAGCTGTACGAGGAAACCGGCCTGACCGATGTGCGGCTTGAACCGATTGCGGGTTATTACAGCTCGCCCGGGGCGGTGTCCGAACATATCACGTCATATCTGGGAATATGCGCGCTGGATCCCGCGTTCGAGGGCACATACGGGCTGGAGTCCGAAAACGAGGATATCCGCTCGATCATCCTGCCCTTTGATGCGCTGATGCAGGCGGTGCGTACGGGCGAGGCCGATAACGGCCCGTTGCTGATCTCGGCGTTGTGGCTTGCCCGCGAAAGGCCGCGCCTGCGCGCAGGATAGGGCGGGCCGCGTCTGATCCTGTCCACCGCGCGCCCCGAATGACCGCGCGAGCCCGGATCCGGCTATTTCCCGACCAGCCCTCTCGCGCCGCCGCTGATCAGCAGGGCGACATCCTTGAGCGCAACCAGCGGCGGCGTTCCGCCCGGCACGGCCAGAAAACGCGGTTGCCAGCGGGGGCGGAACTTTTTCTTGAAGGCGCGCAGCCCCTCGAAATTGTAGAATGCCCCCCCATGGCGGAACATCAGCACCCCGAACCGGTTCCAGAAGCGGGTGCCGTGACGGGCTTCGAGACCGGCCAGCGGGGCCACGCCCAGGCTGAACGCGCGTCCGCCGCGGTCGCGGTAATGTTCCAGCAGCTCGATGAACAGGAATTCCATCATTCCGTCGGCTTCCTCGGGCAGGTAGCGCATCAGATCGACCGCGGCGCGCGCGCCCTCCTCGACCTCGAGCACGGTTGCAAATGCCAGCAGCCTGCCCGCGCGCCGCACGGTCGCGACGGGAAAATGCTGCAGATAGGCCGGATCGAACCGGCCCACCGAAAAGCCCTTTTCCTGCCCCTTCTTCTGGGCCAGCCAGGCATCGGAAACCGCGCGCAGCTCGTCCAGCAGGCCGGTCGCGTGCGGCGGGTGGAGGACGGAAAACTCCAGCCCCGATTTCAGCGCCTTGTTATGGGCTGCGCGCATGGTGCGGAATTTCTTTCCCGCCAGCGAGAATTCCGGCAGCGGGACGACGGCCTCCTCGCCGATCTTGTGCAGGGTAAAGCCCATCTCGATCCACAGCGGCAGGTATTTCTCGCTGACCTCATAGATCACCGGGCGGCCATTGGCGGCATAGGCGGCGTCGAAAAAGGCCCAGGCAAGGTCGCGTACCGATTCGGCCGGTCCCACCGGGTCGCCATAGGCCACCCACGAGCGCCCCTGGATTGCATACATGATGAAGGCATCCTCGGAATCCGAAAAGAACAGCGACTTGTCGCCGCTCAGTGCCAGCAGGGAATCGGGCGCGCCATGTCGCGCGATGATCGCCTGCGCGCGTTCGAGCGCCGTTGCGTCGGGCTGGCGGGAATGGGCGCGCGCCGGCTGCAGGGCCAGATAGATGGTGAAAAAGGTCAGCAGCGCCGAGGCCAGCAGCGCCGCGCGCAGGGCCCGCGGGGTATTCTGGTCGCTGGCAAAACGGATCCACAGATCCGAGGAATAGGGCGTGGCCTCGTGCATGAAGAACAGGAAGGCGGCACTGCCCAGGATGATTCCGGCAACCAGCGCGAACCAGCCCGGAGACAGCAGATTCTGGGTCAGCTTGGCCGAGCGATAGAATTCGCCGCGAAACGGCCACAGGACCACCGCCGCCCCGATCAGCAGCGCGGCGCTCTCGATATCCAGCCCGTTCAGGATCGAGGCAATCGCCCCCGCAAACAGCGTGGCCTCGATCAGCCAGAACGCCCCGGATATGCGCCGGATCAAGCCTTGCGACACCAGGATCAGGACCACCCCCAGCGCCGCCGACAGCAGCGCGCCACTTTCCAGGATGACGGCCGCCAGCAGGTCGTTCGGGTCGATCTGGTGCGGCCGCACGCTGGGCATCAGCGACATCAGCAGCAGATATATGCCCAGGCCCAGGCTGGCCGCGCCCGAGATCGTGGGCACGATCGAGGTGATCGTGCGCATCACCGGGCGCAGCTGCTCGGGCACGTCGCCCAGCAGGCGCGTGACCAGCCCCCCGGCAAGACGTGCCTCGTTCAGCGCAACAAAGGCCAGCGCCAGGGCAAAGGGCACCAGGTAATAGATCAGGCGGTACAGCAGCAGCGCCGCCGCAACCTGATCGAGCGGCGCCGACATCGACATGCTGGCAATGATGACGCTCTCGAACACCCCGACCCCGCCGGGAACATGGCTGAGGATGCCGGCCATCAGGGCGGCGGCGAAAATCGCCAGAAACGGCACAAAGCCGGGCGCCCCCTGCGGCAGCAGGACATAGAGCACCAGGGCCGCGGCCGCCGTGTCGATCACCGTCAGCAGCAGCTGGCCATACAGGATTCCGGGCGAGGGGGCGTTGATCTCGACGCTGCGGATGCGCAGCGACTTGCCGCTGATCGACATCCAGGTCGCCAGCGCGATCGAGGCCAGCGCGCCGACCCCGGCAATGACCCGGGTCAGCCCCGCCGGCCATGGCAGGATATTGGCCAGCGCATGCGGATACAGCGCCAGCGCCGAAAGTCCGATCACGGTGATGCCAAAGCCGAAGGCCAGCGCGATATAGGTGGACACCGCGGCAATTTCGAACGCGTTCAGCCCGACCGCCGAATAGATGCGATAACGCACCGCACCGCCCGAGACGATGGAAATGCCGATCGTATTGCCAAAGGAATAGCCCAGAAACCCCCCCAGCGCGACGATGCGCATGGGAACCTTTTTTCCCAGATAGCGCAGCCCCGTCCAGTCATAGCCGATCAGCGCCAGATAGCCGACGACCGTCGCCATGAACGCGGCTGCCAGATGCGACCAGGGGGTTGCGCGGACATTGGCGATCACATCGGCCGCCTTGACCGGGTGCAGCATGCGTGCCAGCGCATAGACGCCCAGCGCGAACAGCCCCACACCCAGCAGGACCGGCACGATATTGCGCAGCCGCGCCAGCCGGCCACCCGCCTCGCGGCCGGCCTCGTGTACGGGAACGCGGTCGGGACCGCTCATGATCGTGTCACCCGGTGGTGTCGGGGCGTCAGGGCCGAGGCGGTCTTGCGGGTCGTGTCATCCGGCATGCGCATGGACGGGTATTCCCTTCCCGATTCGTTTTCTAGCTGTATGCCAAGCAAGACGCGGACAGGCCACAGGAATCTGCGTCACGTCCCCGGGGCAAAGCTGTCCGCGCGGGCGGTTTCCCAGCGCGCGAGATAACCAAAGCGGTCTTCCTCGCCCCGCAGCAGGAACCCCTCGGGCAGATAGGGAAAGATCTCCTCGCCGGTGACCATCGAGGAATCCGACTGCCGCACCATGAAATGGCGCGGCAGGAAATCGCTGGGGCTCGACAGCCCGGCGGCCCCGGTCATCTCGGCCAGCGCGGTCAGCGTGCCGGCGTGAAAACGGGCAACCCTCTGCGCCTTGTCCTCGACATCCAGCGCGCGCTGGCGCAGCGGATCCTGGGTCGCGACGCCCACCGGGCAGCGGTTGGTGTGGCAGGACTGGGCCTGGATGCAGCCGATGGCGAACATGAAACCGCGCGCCGAATTGGCCCAGTCGGCGCCCAGCGCCAGGGCGCGGGCAATGTCAAAGGCGGTAATCAGCTTGCCGGCGGCACCGATCCTGATCTCGTCGCGCAGCCCGGCCCCGCGCAGGGTGTTGTGGACGAATGTCAGCCCCTCGACCAGGGGCATGCCCATGTGGTTGGCAAATTCCAGAGGCGCGGCCCCCGTTCCCCCCTCCTTGCCGTCGACGACAATGAAATCGGGCCGGATCCCTGTTTCCAGCATGGCGCGCACCATGCACATGAATTCGCGCCGATGCCCCACGCACAGCTTGAATCCCACCGGCTTGCCCCCGGACAGGTCGCGCAGGCGGGCGATGAATTCCATCAGCTCCAGCGGCGTCGAAAAGGCGCTGTGGCTGGCTGGCGACAGGCAGTCGACGCCCATGGGCACGCCGCGGGCCTCGGCGATCTCGGGGGTTATCTTGGCCGCCGGCAGCATCCCGCCATGACCGGGCTTGGCCCCCTGGCTGAGCTTGATCTCGACCATCCTGACCTGCGATTCGCGGGCAACCGCGGCAAAGCGATCGGGATCGAACCGCCCATCCGGGCCGCGACAGCCGAAATAGCCGGTGCCGATTTCGAATATCAGATCGCCGCCGAACCTGCGGTGATGGCGGCTGATGCCCCCTTCGCCGCTGTCATGGGCAAAACCGCCGATCCGCGCCCCCTTGTTCAGGGCCATGATGGCATTGGCCGACAGCGCGCCAAAGCTCATCGCGGAAATGTTGTACAGCGAGATGTCATAGGGCTGCCGGCAATCGCCGCCCCCCACCCGAACGCGAAAATCCGCGCTGTCCACCGCGACCGGGCTGACCGAATGGGTCAGCCAGGCATAGCCCGAATCATAGACCCGCTTGCGGGTGCCGAAGGGGCGCTTGTCCTCGACCCCCTTGGCGCGCTGATAGACGATCGAACGGGCATCGCGGCTGAAGGGTTCCTCGTCCTGGTCGCTTTCGATGAGGTACTGGCGGATTTCGGGGCGAATCCCCTCGAACAGAAAGCGCATGTGCCCCAGCACCGGATAGTTGCGCAGGATGGAATGGCGACGCTGCACCAGATCGTGAATTCCCAACGCCGCGACCGCACCGAAAAACAACAGCGGAATCAGCATCCACAAGGTCAGCAGGCTGGCCGCAAGACTGGCCAGCGCAAGCAGCAGCGACGCCGCGAACACGCCATATCGGTTGAGCGAAGGCAGTGTCTGCATGGGTCGGTCCCCCGATCTGGCCCCTCTGGTCCCCCGGTCTGGTCCCCCGGTCTGGTCCCCCGGTCTGGCCCCCCGGTCTGGCGCGCTGCTGCGCCGGAATTCAGGCCGAAATTCAGCCCGTGCTCCAGGCCCGCGGCTGTTTCATTCCGGCAATCTTGCAGGCCTGTTTGACATAGCCATAGGGAAAAAGGGTAAACATCATGTCACGCGCCCCCTTCTTGTCGGTCTGGCCCCTTTCGGCCAGAAACCGCAACACGAACCGGGCATCGGCGGCAACGCCGTGCTCTTCCAGCCAGCCGCGCATGAAACGGATGACCTCCCAATGCAGATCGGTCAGCGTGATTTCTTCGCGCGCGGCGGCAATTCTGGCGAATTCCTCGCTCCATTGCCAGGGATCGGTGATATAACCATATTCGTCCAGCATCACATGGCTGCCATCGGGCAGTTCCAGTCGGCTGAGCTTGTCTGGGCGGGTGCGCATTCTCCGGCCTCTTTCCGTTATGGGATGATCACCGCTTTTCTGCACCGTTGATGCACGAAAGAAAAGGAAAAATTCCGTGACGCGACCGTCAGCTCCGCGCCCTGAGCGCGGTCTCGAGATCGCCGTAACCGGTATGACGATATTCGAATTCCAGCCCCAGACGACGGGCATGTTCGCGGGCCAGCGCGCGCAGCGCCGGGTCATCGGTCTGGGCCTGATGGACAAGGCGCGTATAATTGCCGAAATACAGGTCCCGCAGTTCGGGATGTCGGTCCAGCCCGAGCGGGCGCCAGACAAAGGCATCGAACTGACGCACCAGAAAATCGGTCAGGTAAAAGGCGGTCACGTCACCGTCCCCGCGCGCCGCAAAGGCATCATTGCCCTCGTAAAAGGAATAGCAATGCGGCCCCGCCATCATCTCGACGCCGAGAGACGCGCATTTCGCCGCCAGTTGCCCGCCGGTTCCGCAATCTCCATAGACGACAAAGATCTCACTGTATCGGGCGCGGTGCCTGCGCACCATTTCCTCGACCGCGGGCACGATCCGGTCCGGATGCAGATGCAGCTTTGCCGGCAGACAGGCCAGATCCATGTGATCCCAGCCATTGACCTCTTTCAGGGCCAGGATCTCGTGGGCAAGCGCCCCGCAGGCCAGCAGCAGGATTCGCGCCCTGGTGCTGCCCAATGGCGCGAGGCCTCGCTCGGTCAGGGTCTTGTCATCGGGCCGCATCCTACCCTGCTTCTTCTTTGTCAAAATACTCCGGGGTGCGGGGCAGCGCCCCGCGGGAATCTCCGCAGCCAGTGCCGGGCCGCAACCCCTGTCAGGCTTCGACCGCGCGATTGTGCTTGCGCGACATCAGGCTTTTCGCCGTTTCCACGGCCACCGCCGCATCGCGGCAATAGGCATCGGCGCCGATGGCCCGGCCGAATTCCTCGTTCAGCGGCGCACCGCCCACCAGGATGATATAGTCGTCGCGGATGCCCTTTTCCTTCATCGTGTCGATCACGACCTTCATGTAGGGCATGGTCGTGGTCAGCAGCGCCGACATGCCCAGGATGTCGGCCTTTTCCTCTTCCAGCGCCTCGAGATAGTTCTCGACCGGATTGTTGATGCCAAGGTCGCGGATCTCGAATCCGGCGCCTTCCATCATCATGGCCACAAGGTTCTTGCCGATGTCGTGGATATCGCCCTTGACCGTGCCGATCACCATCTTGCCCATCTTGGGCGCGCCGGTTTCCACCAGCAGGGGTTTCAGGATGAACATGCCCGCCTTCATCGCGTTGGCGGCCAGCAGCACCTCGGGCACGAACAGGATGCCGTCGCGAAAATCGTCTCCCACGACCTTCATGCCCGCGACCAGCGCCTCGGTCAGGATCCTGTAGGGCGTCCAGCCGCGTTCCAGCAGGATGTTGACGCCTTCCTCGATTTCCTCTTTCAGGCCATCGTAAAGGTCGTCATGCATCTGCAGGACCAGCTCGTCATCGTCGAGCTCGGCAAGGATGATGTCGTCTTCCTGTTCATCGGACATGGGGTGCATCCTGTTCTGGTCGGATCGTGGCTTGGTTGATCATATGGCAGCAGATTGCGGCTGTCACAGGCAAATATCTGTGACCGCAGCGACGTTCCGCCGGCTCATTCCGACGCCGTTCCCGAGGGCGTTTCCGGGGCCGCGCCGCGCCGGCGGCCCCGGCGTTCGCGCCGCCGCGGTGCCGGGGCGCCGGCGATGTCGTTGCCGGTACCATCGGAATCCGACGAGAAAGGCCCGATCTCGGCGGCAATCCGCTCCAGCGTCGGGCGCGCGCCCCGGGGCGTGGTTTCCAGCGCCTCGCGCATGGCCGACAGGTGCTCGGGCATGGTGCCGCAGCAGCCGCCGATGACGGTTGCGCCGATGTCGCGTGCCATCAGCGCATATTTCGCCATCAGTTCGGGCGTGCCGTCGTAATGGATGTGGCCATCGTGGAATTTCGGGATCCCGGCATTGGCCTTGGCGATCATGGGCAGGTTCGGATGGGCATCGGAAAAACCCATCAGGGTGCGCAGCAGATCCGACGCGCCCACCCCGCAATTGGCCCCGAATGCCACGGGGCCGTGGTCGATCGACTGCACCATTTCGACCATGTCGCTGGAGGTCAGCCCCATCATGGTGCGTCCGGCGGTGTCAAAGCTCATCGTGCCGGCCCAGGGCATGCCGGCCAGCGCGATGCCCTCGGCGGCGGCAAGATATTCCTCGCGCGCCGAAAGGGTTTCCACCCACAGCAGGTCGGCGCCCCCTTCCTTCAGGCCCTCGGCCTGTTCGTGAAACATCTCGACCGCGGCGGAATGCGAAAGCGTGCCGACGGGTTCCATGATCTCGCCCGTGGGGCCCATCGAGCCCGCGACGATCACCGGGCGGTGCATGCGGTCGGCGACCTCGCGGCCGATCTCGGCAGCCATGCGGTTCAGCGCGCGCACCCGCTTGTGGGCGTCATGCAGTTTCAGGCGTGAATAGTTGCCGCCGAATGAATTGGTCAGAAACAGGTCGCTGCCCGCATCCAGCGCGCTCTGATACAGGCGGGCAATGCGGTCGGGATGGGTTTCGTTCCACAGCTCCGGCGCCTCGCCGGATTCCAGACCCATGTTGAACAGGTTGGTGCCGGTGGCCCCGTCGGCCAGGATCCAGCCGCGTTCGGCCAGCAGGGAGGTGAGCTTGTCGGTCATCTTGTCCTCACTCGGCGGCCGCCTGGGCCGCCAGTTTGCGAATGCGTTCCACCATCGAGCGCAGCCCGTTCGAGCGCTGCGCCGACAGGTGCTGATCCAGCCCCAGACGGGCAAGTTCGCCATGGGCGTCCACGGCCAGAACCCGGTCGGGTGTCAGCCCGTTATACAGTGCCGCCAGAATGGCGATCAGACCGCGCACGATCATGGCGTCGCTGTCGCCGCGGAAATGGAAATGCCCGTCGCGGATGTCGGGCACCAGCCAGACCTGGCTGACACAGCCATGCACCTTGGTCGCCGGCACCTTGAGGGCGTCGTCAAGGGGCGCCATCGCCTTGCCCAGTTCGATCACATGGCGATACCGGTCTTCCCAGTCATCAAGAAATTCGAAATCCTCGGCGATTTCCTCGAAAGCTGCGCTGGCCATTTCCTTCTCTTTCACTCAACTTTTTTCATTCACCTAAGGCGCCGCCTCCGAAAGGTCCAGCGGGAAAAGCCGAGATAAGCATCCACCAAGCCTTTTCAAAGGGAGGTTTTTCGGTTTATGCCAGAGGCAGAGCTGATCCGGGGGACGGAACCTTGAGAACCAGACTGATTGGAGCCATCGCGTTGCTTGGCCTGCTGGCGGGCTGTGCGGGCGTGCGCGAGTCGCGCCTGAACCCGCTCAACTGGTTCGGTGGCGCGCGAACGCAGCAGGTCCGCACCACCACCGCCGAGGTTGCCGACCCGCGCGTGCTGGTGGCGCGTCTGGTCAGCCTGCGGATCGATCGCCTGCCGGGTGGCGCCATCCTGCGGGCCGTCGGCCTGCCCGAGCGGCAGGGCTATTTCGAGGCCGTGCTGAAGCCGCAAAACGATGAAAAGCCCGTCAAGGGCGTTCTGACCTATGAATTCCGCCTGCTGCCGCCCGAAACCGCGACCCCGGCCGGGACCCGGCGTTCGCGCGAGGTGCTGGTGGGGCGGTTCCTGTCTGCCCAGACGCTCGTCGGGGTGCGCGTGATCCGGGTGCTGGCCCGCGACAACCGGCGCAGCCTGCGCCGCTGAGTGGCGCCGATCGTCCGGCGGCAGGGCGCCGCATAGGGCGGGCCATTGTTTCGTTACCATATTCCAGAGCGGATTTGTCGGAAAAATCCCTTGATCCGACAAAAATGCTCGGGTATAGGTGGGATTGCAACTCATTCTCATTAACGGAGGGGTCATGTCCCAGAAACCCGTGCGCGCAGCGCTGTTTGCATTGCCGCTTGCCGTCATGTCGCTGATTCCGATGACGCTGCCGGCGACGGCCCAGCAGGAGGGGGGGCGCGTCATCACCATGAAGGATGGCGTGGTATCGCCCAACCGTGTCGAAATTCCCGCCGGCAAGGTGACCACGATCACGGTGCGCAATACCGGCGGCAAGGCCGCGGAATTCGAGAGCAAGGGTCTGCACATCGAAAAGATCGTCGCCTCGGGCCGATCGATCAAGGTGATCCTGCGTCGGCCCGCCGCCGGCGAATATCCGTTTCTGGACGATTTCAACGAGGGGCGCGCCAGCGCGCATGGCGTGATCGTCGCCAGATAGACCCTGACAATGACGCGGGCTGCCGGCCCGCTTGCCAAGCTGGAGGATGCCATGTCCGGGCAGATCGTATTCATCGTCTGGCGCGAAAGTGTCGAGGCCCTGCTGGTCATCGGCATCCTGCAGGCCTGGCTGGCGCAGCAGGCCGGGACAACCGGCGCCTGGCGCTATCTCTGGGGCGGTGTCGGCGCCGGTGTCGCGCTGGCGCTGTTCCTGGCCCTGGGCATCTTCGAGCTGTCCGCATGGCTGCCGCCGGAAGGGCAGGACTATTTCATGGCCGGCATGATGATCCTGGCCGCGGCGCTGATCGTTCAGATGGTATTCTGGATGCGTAGCCACGGCCGCACCCTCAAGCGGCGCATCGATCAGGGCCTGGCCGAGGCCCATCGGCGCCAGCACTGGTGGATCGTCTTTGTCCTGGCCATGGTGGCGGTCGCCCGCGAAGGCAGTGAAACGGTGGTTTTCCTGTACGGGCTGATCTCGTCTGGCGGCGCCGAGGGGGCCCTGGCGCTGTATGGTGCCATCGCGCTGGGTTTCGGTGCGGCCATCGCAACCTATCTGGCCCTGCAATTCGGCGGGCGCCACATCCCCTGGCGGGTGTTCTTTCGCGTGACCGAGGTCATCCTGCTGCTGCTGGGTGCCGCGCTGGCCGTCGCCGCCGCCGACAAGCTGATCGCACTGGGCGTGCTGCCCTATGCCAGCATCGCCTGGGATACCAGCTGGCTGCTGGATGACGGATCGCGCCTGGGCGGGCTGGTTTCGGCACTGACCGGCTATCGCGCGCGCCCCGACTGGGTAATCCTGTCGGTCTGGGTGCTCTACTGGGTGGTGATCCTGCTGATCGGGCTGGCGCAACGTCTGCGCCAGCTGGCCAGCCGGCCCGCGGCGCCGGTCAAGGGCTGATATCCGCGCGC
>CAZWXK010000021.1:9618-12429 GCA_964637875.1 uncultured Rhodobacter sp. | reverse complement strand
CTTGTCGGGCCGCTTGCGGCCGTCCTCATGCGCGCTCCTGACCGCCGCGCGTTCCCTTTCAGCCTTTCAGCAACGCCACCGCGCGGGCCGGGTCGATCCGCCCGTCATAGAGCGCGCGCCCCGAGATCACCCCGTCCAGCGGCGCGCCGCAGTCGCGCAGCCGGCGCAGGTCGTCCATCGACGAAACCCCTCCCGACGCGATCACCGGAATCTCCACCGCCCGCGCCATCGCCGCGGTCGCCGCGACATTGGGCCCCTGCATGGCCCCGTCCCGGTCGATATCGGTGTGGATGATGGCGCTCACGCCGGCGTCCTCGAACGACCGCGCCAGATCGGTGGCCGTGACATCGGTTTCCTCGGCCCAGCCCCGGGTTGCCACGCGTCCGTTGCGGGCGTCGATCCCCACCGCGATCCGCCCCGGAAAGGCCCGCGCCGCCGCCCGCACCAGGGCGGGGTCCTCGACCGCGACGGTCCCCAGGATGACCCGGGCCAGACCGCGTTCCAGCCATGTCTCGATCGTTTTCATGTCGCGGATGCCTCCGCCCAGCTGGGCCGGGATCGTGACCGCGTCCAGAATCGCCTCGACCGCCGCCCCGTTCACCGGCGCCCCGGCAAACGCCCCGTTGAGGTCGACCAGATGCAGCCACGCGCAGCCCGCGGCCTCGAAGGCGCGGGCCTGCGCCGCCGGGTCGTCGTTGAACACGGTGGCCCGGTCCATGTCGCCCTTGTAGAGGCGCACGCATTTGCCGTCTTTCAGGTCGATTGCGGGATAGAGGATCATGGCATTGCTTCCTTGTCTGGGCGTTGCGCGCTGTTAAGCACAAGGTCGCGCGCTTGCCAAGGCCGCCGCAGCCGAGGAAATGCTTGCAAGATCGTCGCGATTGCCCGAAGCTGACCCTGCCAGATGGGAGGAAATGATGAAAAGACTGATCGCTGTATTCATGTGGATCGCCATTGCCGCGGCAACGCCTGCCTTTGCCGCCGATCCGATCTTCGGAATGTGGAAAACCATTCCCGACGACAACGACATTTACGGAAAGATCCGCATAGCGCCCTGCGGAGACAGGATCTGCGGCACCCTGGTTGCCTCGTTCAACGCATCGGACAACAGTCCCTACAAGTCAAAGAACATCGGCAAGAAGCTGATCTGGGACATGGAAAACCAGGGCGGCGGCAATTATGGCGGCGGCAAGGTCTGGTCGCCCGACCGCGACAAGATCTACAAGGGCAAGCTGGTCCTCAAGGGCGACAAGCTGACGGTAAGGGGCTGCATCCTGTTCATCTGTCGCGATGGGGGCGTCTGGACCCGCGTCAAATAGGCCACGAACAGGCCATTCGAACAGGCTGCCCGGCGGGTCCCGCAAGGGACCCCCGCCCGTTCGGTTGCCCGTTCGGCAATCGCCGGTGGTGCAGCGTTCACACCCGCCATTTCAGGAAATTGCCGATCAGCCGCAGCCCGGTCGCCTGGCTCTTTTCCGGGTGAAACTGGGTGCCGATCATGTTGTCGCGCCCGACCACCGCCGCGACCGGGCCGCCATGATCGACATGGGCGATCAGATCCGCCCTGTCGGCAACCACGAAATGGTAGGAATGCACGAAATAGCCGTGATCGCCCGACCGGATACCCTCCAGCACCGGATGCGGCCGATCGATTACCAGGTCATTCCAGCCCATATGCGGGATCTTCAGCGCGGGATCCCGGGGGCGCAGCTGCACCACCTCGCCCCTGATCCAGTCGAATCCGGGCGTGTCCAGCCCGTGTTCCAGCCCCCGCGTGGCCATCATCTGCATGCCCACGCAAATGCCCAGAAAGGGAACGCCGCGCTTCAGCACGGCCTGCTCGATGGCCTCGAACAACCCGTCATGGCCGGCCAGCCCGGCGCGGCAGTCGGCAAAGGCCCCGACACCGGGCAGAACGATGCGACCGGCGCGCGCCACCACATCCGGGTCGGATGTGACGACGACCTTGCCCGCGTCCAGCTCGGCCGCCATGCGCTGAAAGCTTTTCTCGGCCGAGCGCAGATTGCCCGAATCGTAATCGATGATCGCGCAGGTCACGTCACAACATCCCCTTGGTCGAGGGAATCGCATCCCCCTTGCGCGGATCCGCCTCGACCGCATCGCGCAGGGCGCGCGCCACGGCCTTGAAGGCGGCTTCGGCAATATGGTGGCTGTTGATGCCGGCCAGACGCGAGACATGCAGCGTGATGCCGCCATTCATTGCAAACGCGGTAAAGAATTCGCGCACCAGTTCGGTGTCGAATGTGCCGATCTTGGCGGTCGGCAGATCCAGATCCCACATCAGAAACGGCCGCCCCGACAGGTCGAGCGCGGCACGCACCAAGGCCTCGTCCATCGGCAGCAGGCACGCCCCATAGCGCCGTATGCCACGCTTGTCGCCCAGCGCGCGGGCCAGCGCCTGGCCCAGCGCGATGCCGCAATCCTCGACCGTGTGGTGGTCGTCGATATGCAGATCGCCCTTGGCCCGCACCGTCATGTCGATCAGCGCGTGGCGGGCAAGCTGGTCCAGCATGTGGTCGAAAAAGCCGATCCCGGTCGCATTGTCGTAACGACCGCTGCCGTCAAGGTCGATCTCGACGGAAATCTCGGTTTCTGCTGTCTTTCGTTCGATGCTGGCCTTGCGCATGGATTTCCCTTTCATCCGGCTTGCCGCCTTATAGGCGCGAAGACACCCTCTTGAAAAGACCGCGCCGCGCCCGCCACTGGCACGCAGCTTCTTCTTTGCCCAAATACTCCGGGGGAGTCGCGCCTGCGCGACGGGGGCAGCGCCCCCCCGGCCCACACCCCGGC
>CAZWXK010000021.1:0-9518 GCA_964637875.1 uncultured Rhodobacter sp. | reverse complement strand
GGGAGTCGCGCCTGCGCGACGGGGGCAGCGCCCCCCCGGCCCACACCCCGGCCCACACCCCGGCCCACACCCCGGCCCGATCCCCGACAATGACGGCCTGCACCAACGGGGCGGCAAATCTTGCTGGCATGAAAACCCTTTCCGCGCTAGGATCGAGCCGGGCATGGCACGGACATGCCGGCAGACACGATACCAGACCGGGAAAACCCGGCACACCCCAGAGGCAGATCAGGTTTCGAGGCAGGTTCATGACAGAAATGGTATATGGCGCGGTTCCCGTCCAGACGGGCGAGGCGATCCTTCCGCGATGGTGGCGGACCGTTGACCGCTGGACATTGGGCGCCGTGCTGCTGCTGTTTGCCATCGGCATCCTGCTGGGCTTTGCCTCGTCACCGCCCCTGGCCGCGCGTACGGGGCTTTCGCCGTTTCACTTTGTCATCCGTCAGGCGATCTTCGGTGGCATGGCGCTGACGGCCATGGTGGTGATCTCGATGATGTCGCCCCGCATGGTGCGGCGTCTTGGCGTGCTGGGCTTTTTCATCGCGTTCGCGGCGGTTGCCATGCTGCCGATTTTCGGCACCGATTACGGCAAGGGCGCGGTGCGGTGGTATTCGCTGGGCTTTGCCTCGTTGCAGCCGTCCGAGTTTCTCAAACCCGGCTTCGTGGTATTTTCGGCCTGGCTGATGTCGGCCTCGTCCGACATCTTCGGCCCTCCCGGCAAGCGGATGAGCGCATTCGTCATGGTGGTACTGGTCGGGCTTCTGGTGATGCAGCCCGATTTCGGGCAGGCCGCGCTGGTCCTGTTTTCCTGGGCGGTGATGTTCTTTGTTGCCGGGGCGCCGCTGGTGATCCTGGTCGCAATAGGCGCGACAGCCCTGCTGGGCGGCGGTTTCGCCTATCAGTTTTCCGAACATTTCGCCCGTCGCATCGACGGGTTCCTGAACCCCGAGATCGACCCGCGCACCCAGCTGGGCTATGCCGCCAACGCCATTCAGGAGGGGGGG
Organism: uncultured Rhodobacter sp.; assembly: GCA_964637875.1. Lineage (GTDB taxonomy): Bacteria > Pseudomonadota > Alphaproteobacteria > Rhodobacterales > Rhodobacteraceae > UBA5972. Next base: position 8,514 of record CAZWXK010000021.1, on the reverse strand, counting down.
TTCTTCGGTGTCGGTGTGGGCGGCGGTACGGTCAAGTGGTCGCTGCCCGACGCACATACCGATTTCATCATCGCGGTGGCGGCCGAGGAATACGGCCTGATCCTGGTGCTGATCATCATCGGGCTTTTCCTGCTGATCACGGTGCGCTCGATGCTGCGCCTGCTGCGCGAACGCGATCCCTTCATACGGTTGGCCGGTACGGGGCTCGCGGCACTGTTTGCCTTGCAGGCGCTGATCAATCTGGGCGTTGCCGCGCGATTGTTGCCGGCCAAGGGCATGACGCTGCCCTTTGTGTCCTATGGGGGGTCGTCCCTGATCGCCGCAGGGATTGCATTGGGCATGCTTCTGGCGTTTACACGACACCGCCCGCAGGGTGAACTGGGCGATATCCTGCGCGGGCATGGCTGAACGGCAATAAAGGGATATACAGGGGCGGGGTGGCGGCCGTCCGGCCCCGATGGTGGAGCGCGCAGATGACGAAACCGAGATCACTCGTCCTGGCAGCAGGCGGCACGGGGGGGCACATGTTCCCCGCCCAGGCGCTGGCCGAAGAGATGCTGGCCGCGGGCTGGCGGGTCCGTCTGTTTACCGACGGGCGCGGGGCGCGCTATGTCGGCGGATTTCCCGACGCTGTCGGGATCACCGCCACCGACAGCGCCACATTCGCGCGCGGCGGGGTGGTCGGCAGGCTGCTGGCGCCGCTGCGCCTGCTGCGCGGTGTGCTGGTCGCGCTCTGGCACATGCTGCGCGACCGCCCCGATGTGGTGGTGGGCTTTGGCGGCTATCCGGCCTTTCCGGCGATGGCCGCGGCCTGGCTCTTGCGCATCCCGCGCATGATCCATGAACAGAACGGCATCCTGGGGCGCGTCAACCGCTTGTTCGCGCGCCATGTCAACGTGATCGCCTGCGGCACCTGGCCCACCGACCTGCCCGGGGGCGTCGAGGGCATCAATACCGGCAACCCGGTGCGCGGCGCGGTGCTGGCCCGTGACAGCGCCCAGTATATCGAACCCGGCGACTATCCGATGAGCCTGCTCGTATTCGGCGGCTCGCAGGGGGCGCATGTCCTGGCCGAGGTGGTGCCGGCGGCGGTGGCCCTGCTGCCCGAACATATCCTGCGCAATCTGCGGGTGTCCCAGCAGGCCCGCCCCGAGGATCTGGAATTCGTGCGCGCGCAATATGCGCAGATCGGAATTGCCGCGGATGTCGAACCGTTCTTTGACGACATCCCCGCGCGTCTGGTCGATGCGCAGCTGGTGGTCTCGCGCGCGGGTGCTTCCTCGCTGGCCGACATCACCGTGATCGGGCGGCCGGCGATCCTGATCCCGCTGGCGGCCTCGATCAAGGGCGAGCAGCTGGCCAATGCGCGCCCGCTGGTCGAGGCGGGCGCCGCCGAGATGATCGAGGAAGACGCGCTGACCGCGCTGGGCCTTGCCCGTCGCCTGGAGGCCATCCTTTCCGATGGCCCGCTGGCCGGCCGCATGGCGCGGGCCTCGAAATCGCTTGCCAAGCCGGAAGCGACGCAGACCCTCAGCCTGCTGGTCGAGGAACTGGCCCTTGGCAAGCAGGCCGAAGAGGAGACCGCGCAATGAACGCCGCCGCAACCAAGCTGCCCACCGATATCGGCCCGATCCATTTCGTCGGCATCGGCGGCATCGGCATGTCGGGCATCGCCGAGGTCCTGCTGAACCACGGCTATGTGGTGCAGGGCTCCGACCTCAAGGCCAGCAGGATCACCCGTCGGCTGGAAAAGCTGGGCGCCAGGGTGTTTGTCGGGCAAAGGGCCGAAAACCTGCAAGGGGCCGAGGTCGTGGTCATCAGTTCGGCCATCAAGCCGGGCAATGCCGAACTGGACGAGGCCCATCGTCTGGGTCTGCCGGTCGTGCGCCGGGCCGAGATGCTGGCCGAACTGATGCGCATGAAATCCAATGTCGCGATTGCCGGCACCCATGGCAAGACGACGACAACCACCATGGTGGCAACCCTGCTGGATGCGGGCGGGCTGGATCCGACGGTGATCAATGGTGGCATCATTCACGCCTATGGCAGCAATGCCCGCATGGGGCAGGGCGAATGGATGGTGGTCGAGGCCGATGAAAGCGACGGCACCTTTGTCAAGCTGCCGGCAACCATTGCCATCGTCACCAATATCGACCCCGAGCACATGGAACATTACGGCAGCTTCGACGCGCTGCGCGCGGCCTTTGACACCTTTGTGCACAACATCCCCTTTTACGGGGTCGCCGTCTGCTGCACCGATCACCCCGAGGTGCAGTCGCTGGTCGGGCGCATCACCGACCGGCGGGTGATCACCTATGGCTTCAACGCCCAGGCCGATGTGCGCGCCGAGAACCTGCGATATGAAAACGGCATCGCGCATTTCGATGTGTGGCTGCGGGCGAATGATCGGCGCATTGACGGCATGACCCTGCCCATGCCCGGCGACCACAATGTGCTGAACGCGCTGGCGGCGATTTCCGTCGCCAGCCATCTGGGCATGAAACGCGCCGAGATCCGCACGGCCCTTGCCGCCTTTGGCGGCGTCAACCGGCGCTTTACCCGGGTGGGCGAGGTCAACGGCGTGACCATCATCGACGATTACGGCCATCACCCGGTGGAAATCGCCGCCGTGCTGCGGGCCGCGCGACAGGCCACGTCGGGGCGGGTGATCGCCGTGCATCAGCCCCATCGCTATAGCCGCCTGTCGTCGCTGTTCGAGGATTTCTGCACCTGTTTCAACGATGCCGACGTGGTGGCGATTTCCGAGGTCTATGCCGCCGGCGAAGAGCCCATCGAGGGCGCCAGCCGCGATGATCTGGTGGCCGGTTTGCGCGCCCATGGTCACCGCAATGCCAGTGCGCTGTTGCAGGAAAGCGATCTGGCCGATCTGGTGAAACGCGAGGCGCGCCCCGGTGACATGGTGGTCTGCCTTGGTGCCGGCACGATCAGCGCCTGGGCCAACGCATTGCCCGAGGCCTTGAAGTCATGGCGCAGCTGAGCCCCTCTCTGCTGGCGGCCATCGGCTGGGTGATCGTGATTTCGGTCATCGGCATGTTGCCGCGGCGTTTTCACCCCTGGCTGGGCCTGCCCATGCTGGTGGCTCTGATCCCGCTGTTGGTGTGGATCGGTCGTGATGCGGGGGTATGGTGGGTGGTCGGGCTGCTGGCCGGGGCCGCGTCGATCTTTCGCTATCCGCTGCGGTATTTCGGCCGGTTGCTGCTGTCGCGTTCGAGGGGGCGGCGCGATGACGCCGGGTGAGATGCGTATTTGTGCAAAGAAGAAGCAGCGGGGCGCGCCATGAGCTGGACCCTGCCATTGCCCGAGGTCGAGGGGCAGATCAGCCTCGACCGTCCGCTGGCCGATCTGACCTGGCTGCGCGTCGGCGGGCCGGCGGATCTGTTGTTTCAGCCCGCCCATATGGCCGATATCGGCGTTTTCATGCGCGCGCTGCCCGAAGGCGTGCCCGTATTTCCCATCGGCGTGGGGTCGAACCTGATCGTGCGCGATGGCGGTATCCGCGGCGCCGTGGTGCGGCTGGGGCGTGGCTTCAACGGCTTCGAGGTGATGGCCAACGGGCATCTGCGGGTGGGGGCCGCGGCGCTGGATGCCCATGTGGCGCGCAAGGCGGCCGGGGCGGGGTATGATCTGGCGTTCTTGCGCACGATCCCCGGTGCGATTGGCGGGGCGGTTCGGATGAATGCAGGCTGCTATGGCAGCTATCTGGCCGATGTCTTTGTCAGCGCAACTGGCGTCACGCGCGCGGGCAAGGTGGTGACGCTGCGCCCCCATGACATGGAATTTGCCTATCGTCACACGGGTTTGCCCGACGATCTGGTGATCACGCAGGCGGTGCTGGCGCCGCCGCGCGCCGAGCCGCAAGCGATCGAGGACAAGATGGCCGAGGCGCTGGCAAGGCGCGCCGCCACCCAGCCGGTGAAGGAACGCAGCGCCGGTTCGACATTTCGCAACCCTGCGGGGTTTTCCTCGACCGGGCGGGCCGATGATGTACATGATCTGAAGGCCTGGAAGGTGATCGATGACGCGGGCCTGCGCGGCGCGCGGCTGGGCGGGGCGCAAATGTCGGAAAAACATCCGAATTTCCTGATCAATACGGGCGACGCCACCGCCGCCGATCTGGAGGATCTGGGCGAGATGGTGCGAAAAAGGGTTTTTCAACTCAGTGGAATTTCGCTAGAGTGGGAAATCATGCGGATCGGCGAACGGTTACGCGAAAAGACATAACGAAAAGGCCCGGAAACACGGGCCGGAAATGATGATCGAGGTGGGAATGTCGGGCAGTGACTCCCCCCGTATCGCGGTCCTCAAGGGCGGCCCTTCGGCCGAACGCGAGGTTTCGCTGGTGACAGGGCGCGAATGTGCCCGCGCCTTGCGGGAAGAAGGATTCGACGTGAGCGAGCTGGACGCAGGTCCGGATCTGGCCGCGCGTCTGCGCGCGCAGCGGGTGGATGTGGCCTTCAACGCCCTGCATGGCCGCTGGGGCGAGGATGGCTGCGTACAGGGCCTGCTGGAATGGCTGCGCATCCCCTATACCCATTCGGGCGTGCTGGCCTCGGCGCTGGCCATGGACAAGGAACGCGCCAAGGCTGCCTTTCGCATGGCGGGCCTGCCGGTTGTGCCCAGCCTGCTGACCACCGCCGAGGCCGTGCGCCGCGAACATCCCATGCCGGTGCCCTATGTGGTGAAGCCGTATAACGAGGGCTCCTCCGTCGGTGTCTATATCGTGAAGGATTGCGCGAACGGCCCGGCGCAGCTGTCCGATGACATGCCCGAGGTCGTCATGGTCGAGGAATTCGTTCCGGGGCGCGAGCTGACCGTTACCGTGATGGGCGAGCGCGCCCTGTGCGTGACCGACATCATCACCGATGGCTGGTATGATTTCGATGCCAAATACCGCCCTGGCGGGTCGCGTCACGAGGTGCCCGCAGATATCCCCGATGAAATCACCGAGGCCTGCCTCGATTACGCCTTGCGTGCCCACAGGGCGCTGGGCTGCCGCGGGCTCAGCCGCACCGATTTCCGCTGGGATGAAAGGCGCGGCCTGGACGGGCTGTTCCTGCTGGAAACCAATACCCAGCCGGGGATGACGCCGACCTCGCTGTCGCCCGAACAGGCCGCCCATTGCGGGATTTCCTTTGGCGCGCTGTGCCGCTGGCTGGTGGAGGATGCCTCATGCAACCGGTAGGGTCGGGTATCGCGGGCCGGGGGCCGGTGGGCAGTGCGGGCGGCAATACGGGCGGGCATGGCCACGGCCGCCTGTCGGCCGCGCGCCTGTCGTCAAGCCGGCTGTCCTATCGTCTCGAACGGTTGTGGCTGACCCCCGCCATCCGGGGCGCGCTGCGCTTTGGTCTGCCGGTGCTGGTCGTGCTGCTGGCGCTGGGGTGGTATCTGTCGGATGCCAATCGTGTCGAATCGATGCGGCTGTGGGCCGTTTCCCTGCGCGACCGGATCGAGCACCGGCCCGAATTCATGGTCGGCGCGATGAAGATCGAAAACGCAAGTGCCGAGCTGGCCGACGACATCCGCGAGGTGACGGCAATCGATTTTCCGATCAGCTCGTTCGACATCGACCTCGCCGACATGCGCGCGCGCATCGAGGGGCTGGACGCGGTCGCGCGCGCCGATCTGGCCATCCGTCCGGGGGGTGTCCTCGAGGTCAAGGTGGTCGAACGCGTGCCGGCCGTCGTTTGGCGCGGTCGCGATTCGCTGGAATTGCTGGACGCCGCCGGCCACCGCGTGGCCTCGGTCGATTCGCGGCGCGTGCGTGCCGATCTGCGCCTGATTGCCGGCGAGGGGGCCGATCGCGCCGTGCCCGAGGCGCTGGAGCTGTATCGGGTGGCCGCCCCCATCGAGGGGCGCATCCGCGCTCTGCTGCGGGTGGGCGAGCGGCGCTGGGACGTGATCCTGGATCGCGGGCAGCGCATCATGCTGCCCGAACGGGGCGCGGTCGCGGCGCTCAGGCGTGTGCTGGCCCTTGACGAGATGAACGATCTGCTGTCGCGCGACATCAGGGTCGTCGATTTTCGCAACGCCGCCCGGCCAACCCTGCGCCTGTCGGGCAAGGCGTTGAAATATCTTGATGATGTCATCCGCCGAAACGGCGAGGAAAAGAAATCCGCTGGAGGCAGGACCTGATGCGAGAACTGTATGAAAGCCAGCGCGCCATGCGGCGCCAACGCGAAGCAGCCCTGCAGAGGGGGGTCGTGGCGGTACTGGATGTCGGCACCTCCAAGATCACCTGTTTCGTGCTGCGTTTCGATGGGGTGGCCAATGCCCCCGCGGGCGAGGAATTCGGCGCCATGGCCGGGCAATCGCGGTTTCGCGTGGCCGGGGTGGCGACCAAGCGGTCTCGCGGGGTGAGATTTGGCGAGATCGACAGGATGGAGGAAACCGAGCGCGCGATCCGCGCCGCCGTGCAGGGCGCGCAAAAGATGGCCGGCCTCAGGGTGGATCACGCGATTGCCTGTTTTTCGGGTGCCCGGCCGCGCTCGTACGGGTTGAGCGGATCGGTCGCCCTGCGCGAAAATGCGGTAACCGAACATGATGTTGCCCGCGTGCTGGCGGCCTGCGATCTGCCCGACTACGGCAGCCAGCGCCATGTCATTCATGCGCTGCCGGTGAATTTCACCCTCGACCACCGGTCGGGCCTGTCGGATCCGCGCGGTCAGATCGGCAATCGCCTGTCGGTGGACATGCACATGCTGACGATCGACGCGCCGGCGGTGGAAAACCTGCTCTATTGCATCAAGCGCTGCGATCTGGAGCTGGCCGGGGTGGTTTCATCGGCCTATGTGGCGGGATTGTCGGCCCTGGTCGAGGATGAACAGGAGCTGGGCGCGGCCTGTATCGACATGGGGGGCGGGACCACCAGCATCTCGATCTTCATGCGCAAGCATCTGATCTATGCCGATACGGTGCGCATGGGCGGGGCTCATGTCACATCGGACATCTCGCTGGGCCTGCAGGTTCCCACGGCCGTTGCCGAACGCATCAAGGCCTTTTACGGCGGCGTCGAGGCGACCGGCATGGATGATCGCGAGATGATCGATGTCGGCGGCGAAACCGGCGACTGGGAGCATGACCGGCGTCAGGTCAGCCGGTCCGAACTGATCGGGATCATGCGCCCCCGCCTCGAGGAGATCCTGGAAGAGGTGCGCGCCCGCCTGGACGCGGCCGGTTTCGAGCATCTGCCCAGCCAGCGTATCGTGCTGACCGGCGGGGGCTCCGAGATACCGGGCCTCGACCGGCTGGCATCGCGCATCCTGGGCGGACGTATCCGCATGGGGCGGCCGCTGCGCATCCGCGGGCTGCCCCAGGCGGCGACGGGGCCGGGCTTTGCCGCGGTGGTGGGGCTGTGCCTGCATACGGTCTGCCCTCAGGACGAGTGCTGGGATTTCGAGCAGCCCTCCGACTGGCAGGGCGCGCGCAGCCTGCGTCGCGCGGTGAAATGGTTCCGCGAGAACTGGTAGGCCGCCCGGCGTGGATCCCACGCGTTGCCGTGCCGCGGTGATGGGAACATCATCTCGGCCGGATCGGCAGAATTACGCCCGATTTTGTGGGTTTGCCCCATATATTGTGGCCAAAACGTGAATTTTTTGATGACCGGGACGGCAGCCTCGGCTACCATGTGGAATCAGCAGGCAACGCACCCTCGCCCCAGGGCGCCGTATCGGGCCACGGTCGGGCTGCGGTCGGCGCGGTACCGGGCCACGGCCGGGACAGTAACGTACCCGGGGGCCGTATCGGGGGCAGGGGCAGTCAGGGCGCCGGAGGGTCGGGGCCGGCAGGGGCCGGTCGGACAGGTCGGACGGGCGGATCAGGCAGGCGTCGGGCAGGCGGACGAGGCGGAAGAAAGAAACAGGCGGACAGGAACATGACACTCAATCTCAGGATGCCGGACAAACAGGATCTGAGACCGCGGATCACCGTTTTCGGTGTGGGCGGGGCTGGCGGAAATGCCGTCAACAACATGATAGACAAGGCGCTGGAGGGCGCGGTTTTCGTGGTCGCGAATACCGATGCGCAGGCGCTGACCCAGACGAAGGCGCCCAACAAGATCCAGATGGGCGTCAAGCTGACCGAGGGTCTTGGCGCCGGTGCCAAGCCCGAGATAGGAGCCGCGGCCGCGGAGGAAAGCATCGAGGACATCGTCGATCATCTGACGGGGTCGCACATGTGCTTCATCACCGCTGGTATGGGTGGGGGCACCGGTACCGGTGCGGCTCCGATCATTGCCCAGGCCGCGCGCGAGCTGGGCGTCCTCACCGTCGGGGTGGTGACCAAGCCGTTCCAGTTCGAGGGCGCCAAGCGCATGCGCCAGGCCGAGGAGGGCGTCGAGGCCCTGCAGAAGGTGGTCGATACCCTGATCATCATCCCCAACCAGAACCTGTTTCGCATCGCCAACGAAAAGACCACCTTTACCGAGGCCTTTTCCATGGCCGACGACGTGCTGTATCAGGGCGTCAAGGGGGTGACCGACCTGATGGTGCGCCCGGG
>CAZWXK010000020.1:26049-37211 GCA_964637875.1 uncultured Rhodobacter sp. | reverse complement strand
AAATCACGCTGTCGCACAAGATTGACCTCGGCCCCGAGTGCAAGGCGGCTGTCAACCGGCTTCCACAGCACCTCGGCCGAGACACCACCATACATGTATTCCAGATAGCCCAGCGACAGCCTGCCATAGAGGTTGCGACCGGGGCGGAAAAGATACTGACCGAACAGATACTCGACGGCCGGATCGCCCTGCTTGTCATAAAGGCCGAAATCCGACCGGACATGAGGCAGGATCGAATTCGACAGCCGTCTTGTCGTGTTCAGATTGCCAAAGGCCTTCTTGATGACCGATCCCGAAACCGACCAGCCGCGCCCCAGATCGACCTGGGCCTGGGCTCTCAGTCCGATATCATAGCGGAACGGATTGTCCGGATCGAAGAGCGAATAACGGATATAGGGAAGGATGCTCCAGTCCGTTCTGGGGTACAGATCAGGGTTGCGCTGCGCTGCATGCTCGATCGGCAAGGGGGCGGTGATGCGTGCCGCGGCAAGCGAGGCCTCAACTCCGTTCACGTCGTTCTCGAACCGTGCCAGATCATCGCGCTGCAGGGTGACCGAAACCACCGGAATTCCCTTTTCGACCGCGGTCAGCACAAAGCGATCCACCGACAGGGGCATGATTCGCGTCATCATGCGCGCAAGCCGGCCGATGGCCTGCGCCGCGCTGTCATAGCGATTGTTGGCGAACCAGACCTTTGCCAGATGGCCCGAAACGGACAGGGCGATGATGTCGTATCCTTCGTCTTCCAGAACTGTTTGCAGGTTGTTCAGCAGTATCCGGCCCACACCGGGCTGTTCCAACCAGCTGACATCCCCGCGCAGAGAGGCCCCCGGCATGCCATCCGGCGGGCGCCGAAAGACGGGAACCGGCGCAGCTTCGGTGCTGCCTGCGTAAAAGGTCCTGCGCGGGCTCAGCGCGATCGACGTGCGCAAGCCGACCTCGCTGCCATACATGTAATAGCCACTCAGGCTGACGGTTCGATTGACGCGGTAATCGAAGGCGATGTTCAGCGATCCGTTGCGCGTGAAAACCGACCTCTTGACGGTTTCCGGCCAGTAGGCATCCGAAGAATACTCGACCTTGATGGACAGGCGGGGGTTGGGCGTCTGCCATTCCAGCCCGGCAAAAAGAGCGGCCCGCCCGCGAAACCAGTTCCTGAAACCGGGCACCCCACCAAGACCGATGGACGAATTCCGGGTGTCGAAGCTCGGCCCGAAAATACGCGAGAGCGGGTTGCGAAAGCCGTTGTTCGAGCCCAGCCTTCCCCAGCCGATACCCCCAGTCAGACCGAGGCGTGGGCCGATCCGCTTGCTGGCCACGACATATTCGCCGGAATACAGGCCCGTACCGACAAAATCGCGCAGGCCAACCGCCACCGCCGGCCAAAACCGCCCTTCGGTCAACAACTGATAGTGCAGGTCGAAACTGCGGTCGTAAAAGGTCGCAAAGCCGCCAGAGTTCCAGTTCTTCAGGCGCGTATAGCGAAAGCTGGCAGTCAGGCGCGGGGCAAGCTGAAATGACAACGTGTTGCGCAGGGTTCCGGCAAACCCTGCGACTGTGGTCGTCAGCCGGGCATCGGGAAATGTTCTGGCCGTCGGCATGTCGATCAAACCGGGCATGCCATAGAGGTTTATCCCCTGTGCCTGTGCAGGTCGGTCCCAGAAAATGCTGCCAGGGCCGGCCAGAAGAACACCTCCGATCAGACCCGCGGCATATGCGCGTCTCCCCCTCAAATCGACTACCTCCCCTCGCTCCGTTCAGTTCTTGTTATCTTGTCGTTACGCATGAACATGCGGCCTGCGCGCCGACCATCAGCCCGTGTCCACCCCTTGCCTGGAATAATGGGGGCGGTGATAGCCGCTTACCCAGCGGGCGACCAGCGCCCGCGCCTTTTTGGCATCGCCATCCTCGACAAGCTTTTTCAGCCCCTGCAACATGCTGGCAACCTCCAGCTCGGACAGGTGTTTTTCACGGGCGCGAAGTATTTTCGGATGGGGGGTCGGGCGCAGATCGTTGCCGATCAGCAGTTCCTCGACCATCTTTTCACCCGGTCGCATGCCGGTGACGACGATCTCGATATCGCCATCAGGATTTTTCCGGTCCCTTACCGTATAGCCCTCGCGTTCGATCAACTGCCGTGCAAGGCGCCGGATCGGAACCGGCTTGCCCATGTCCAGCACGAAAACATCGCCACCGCGCGAATAGCTGCCCGCCAGCAGAACCAGTCGCGCCGCCTCCGAGGCCGTCATGAAATAGCGCCTGACATCGTTATGCGTCAGCGTGACCGGGCCACCACGGGCGATCTGCTCCTGGAACAGGGGTATGACGGAACCGGACGAGCCCAGCACATTGCCAAAGCGCACGATCGAAAAGATGGTATTGCCGCTGCGTGTCGCCATGTCCTGAACGATCAGTTCGGCCATGCGCTTGGACGCGCCCATTATGTTGGTCGGGCGCACGGCCTTGTCGCTCGAGATGAGGACGAAACGCTCGACCCCCGCGCCCAGAGAGGCCTCGGCCGCCCGACGCGTGCCCAGCACATTGTTCCTGAGGCCTTCGATCTCGTTGCTTTCGACCAGGGGAACATGCTTGTGCGCGGCGGCGTGAAACACGACCTGAACCCCATGTTCGCCCATCGCGCGCTGCAGCGCACCGCTGTCATTTACCGACCCGATGACCGGAACGATCTTCATCTGACGGCCCTGAACGAGCGTTTGCATCTCCATGTCGATCGAATAGAGCGCCGGTTCGCTGTGGTCGAACAGGATCAATGCCCGTGGCTGGCCCGCCAGCAGCTGCCGACACAGTTCCGAGCCGATCGACCCGCCTGCACCGGTCACCATTATGACCTTGTCTCGATAACTCTTGACCACTTCGGGCAATGTGCCATCCAACGTCCCGCGGCCCAGCAGATCGGCCGGGTGTACCGGTTCGATATGTGCAACCAGCCCCCTGTTGCCAACCAGTTCCGAAAAGGACGGCACGCGATGAACGTCGCACCCCAGTTTTTCCAGCCTCAGCGCAATTCTGGCCTGCCGAGGCAGTGACAGCGAGGGCATCGCCAGAACCACACGATCGATCCGGTGTTCGCGCACGAATTCCGAGATCTTGCGCGGCGCCAGAACCTTGAGCCCGGCAACCATCGCCCCCTGGAGCGAGGGGTTGTCGTCAACAAAGGCAACCGGCTCGATATCCTTGGTCTGGGAAAGTGCGGCAACCAGCTGGGAACCGGTCGAGCCGGCGCCATAGATCAGCACCCGCGTACGCTCGGCCCCCTGACGATATATCCACAACAAGAGGTTAAGCCCGATGATGCGGGTAACAACCGAAAGGCCGAAGAACAGGAACCCGAATGACACGAACAACGCCGTAGACAGGCCCGAACCCTGCCAGGCGTTGGCCATTGCACCGCAGATGACCAGAACAAGCGCCAGAACCCCGGTGCGCATCATGGCGCGTGCCTCATAGGCGATCAACCTGATGCCCGGAATACCCAACAATGTCGAAACCACGGCTGCGAGAGCCGTCAGAAGCAGGAAATAAGGCCAGCTGGGCAGGGCCGGGTCAATGGGCCACAAGGCCTCTTCGCGTAGCGCGAAAGCCAGCAACAGGCTGACGGGTACGAGGACGACATCGTAACCAAGCAGCAGTCGCCGCTTCCAGGGGCGGGGAAGATCCCGCACGAATTCATGCAATCGTTTCCTGTTCAAATGACCGATCCCATAGTCGGGAAAAGAGTGAACGATTCCCCTTAACCAATAATGTCCGTACCGCGATCTTATCCAGATAATCGCCCCTGCGGCAAGAACTGTCGCTCAGGTGGATTCTGCAAAAAACCGACAACCCTGTCGTGTTCGCCATGAGGGGGAAATTACGGGGAAGATCAATCGTCGCCGGGATCGCCGCCGACATTTTCACGGTGGTGGGCGATCGCCTCGTCCAGATCGTCGTAATAGGTCAGCCTGCCATTTTCCAGAACGGCGCCGGCATCGCAGATCCTGCGCACGGCCCCCATCGAATGCGAGACCATGATCGCACCGCTTTCCTTCATCCGTTCCATGAATACGACCCGGGACTTGGTCTTGAAGGCGGCGTCACCCGTGGCCGTGACCTCGTCCACCAGATAGGTATCGAACCGTATACCCATGGAAACGCCAAAGGCCAGCCGTCCGCGCATCCCCGAGGAATAGGTATGGAAAGGCAGATGGTAATGCTCTCCCAGCTCGGCGAAATCGTCGACGAAATCCACCAGCGCATCGGTGTCGACACCGTAGATGCGGCCGACAAACCGGGTATTCTGGGCGCCGGTCAGATCGCGGTGGAAACTGCCCGCGAACCCCACCGGCCAGGAAACCGATCCGGTGATGTCGATATCGCCCGAATCCTGCTGCAACGAGCCCGCGATCATGCTGAGCAGGCTGGATTTTCCAGCCCCGTTTCGCCCCAGAAGGGCAACACAGGTGCCAGATGGAAAGGTCACATTGATATTGTCCGCGACAACCTTGCGCTGCCCCCGCAAAACGAATGTCTTGCAAAGATTCCGCAACCTGATCATCGTCTCAACGCCGATCCTTTATGCTGAACGAGATAAGCACGAGGATGGCCCAGCTGAGAAACAGGAAAAATCCGAGGATGCCCAGCAGAACCGGGCGTTTGGGATATTGGGGTTTCTGGGCAAGCGTGGGTGCAACAAAGGCGGCAAGATAGCGGGTCTGACGCTGGGCCTCGGCCTTGGCGGTGTCAAAGGCGGTCAGGGCCGACAGATAGGTGCGTTGGGCGAATTCGAGTTCCACCGTCAATCCTTCGTATTCGCTGACCAGTGATGCATAATCCGTACCCCCGGCACCGCCACCACCAAATCCGAATTTCTTGCGTTCATCCTTGATGCGAGCCTGGATGACGGAAATCTTGCGCTCGAGCTGGACGATTCGCGGATCGGCCTTGCGGGCGGTTTCGCGCAAGAGGTCCAGTTCGATCAGGGTCGAGGCCAGTTGCTGCTGCAACGTGTTGAGCAGCCCCATCTGCCCCTGGATGTCGGCATTCGGGTCCACGATCTGGGCCTTGTTGCGAAAGGCCGTGATCGCCTGGCGCGCCTTTTTCAGACGTGCCACCGCAAGGTCCAGATCTTCCTTGGCATAGCGCATGGTATCGGCGCGGGCGACCGCGCTCAGACGGTTTATCATCCGGGTGCTTTCCTCGACGATGGCGCGCGCGATATTGCGGGCATCCTCGGGATCAAAGGCCTTGACCTGCACCTGAATCAGGCCGTTGCTTCCGTCGTAATAGATATTGACCATTCTCTCCCAGTAATCGACCAGATCCTCGATCGAACCACGCGGATCAAAGGCGAAAACAGGGTCGTTCCGTGGCTTTGACCATATCTTGCGCAAATCCAGCTTCTGATCCACCAGTTCTACCAGTTTCTGACTCTGGATGAATTCATACAGGATATCGGTATCGGACGACGAGCCCGACGACAGCTTGGCCAGACCGCCCAGCAGATCGCTTGCCGCGGCAGGGGCCGCATCGGCGCGCCTGACGGTAAAGCCGGTAATCGATGCATACTGGTCGGCAGCACGTGTTTCCAGATACCAGAAAGCCGCCGCAATCGGCAGCAGCACAAGCAGGACAAAACTGAGCAGCACGCCCCAGTGGCGTTTTTTCACCCGGGCCGCAGGTGCAACCGGCTTGACCTGAACGATGACGGGCGCGGCCTTGCCCCCCTGTTTGCCATTGCCGTTGCCGCGCCGTTTGCCACCGGCCTGCCGTTTCTTGCGGGCCTCGCGCCTGCGCTTGGCAAGGGCAGCGCCACCGGCGGGTTGCTCGGGCTTGTCAACGGGACCGCCGGCCCTGGTGTCGCTTGCATCTTCCAAATGTTTCGTCCTCCCCTGAACAGAGCAAGGGGCATTGCTCCCACGAAACTGTTACCATCTTTGCCAGGGGTAACAAACAACGATTCGCTGAATGCCCGGTTGAAACCCTGGCTTCTGGCCGCTCATACCTGCTGCACAAAGGAGCCAATTGCGCCGTCAGCCGACAGATAGGCCCGCGCGGTGTCCAGCGCCTCGCGGATGGTTACATCCATGTCCAGATAGCGATAGGTGCCAAGGCGCCCGACAAAAGTGACCCCCCTTTCCCCCCGGGCATGGGCCACATATTTTTCCAGCAGCATCTTTTCGTTCACCAGGCGGATCGGATAATAGGGGATGTCGCCAGGCCCGGCGGCACGTGAAAACTCGCGATAGCAGACCGAGCCCCGGTGCTCCTCCCATGGGGCAAAATGCTTGTGCTCGGTGATCCGCGTCCAGGGGACCTCGGCATCGCCATAATTCATGACCGCACAGCCCTGATAGTCGCCATCATGGGTGAATCTTTCGAAATCCAGCGTGCGGTACCCCAGCCGTCCCAGGGCGAAATCGAAATAGCCGTCCAGCGGCCCAGAGTAGAAAACATGGTCGAAATCACGCCGCTGATCGCGTGTGAATCGCATGCCCAGATGGACCGAGATGCCTGGATGGTCCAGGATGCGTTCGATCATCCGGGTGTAACCGTCTTGCGGAATACCCTGAAAGCGGTGGAAGAAATAATTGTCGTCGTAGTTGAATCGCACCGGCAGACGCCTGAGGATGCTGGCAGGCAACTCGGACGGCTCGCACCCCCATTGCTTTCGGGTGTAGCCCTTGAAAAAGGCCTCGTAAAGCGCGCGGCCGACATGTCTCAGGGCCTGTTCTTCGAAATTGCGCGGCTCGGTGATCGATCGGTCGGCCTGTTCCTGCTGGATGAAACGACGGGCCTCGTCAGGGCGCATCGTGCGGCGGAAATACTGGTTGATGGTGTGCAGATTGATCGGCAACGAGAATACCTGCCCCTGGACCGTGGTCTTGACGCGGTTCCGGTAGGGCATGAAGCGGGCAAAGCGGCCCAGATAATTCCAGACCTCGACATCATCGGTGTGGAAGATGTGCGGTCCATAGACATGTACCATTACGCCGGTATCGGGGTCGCGCTCGGTATGGCAGTTGCCGCCGAGGTGATCGCGGCTGTCGATCACCGTCACGCGATGGCCCGCTTCGGCCAGTTCGCGTCCGATCACGGCACCCGACAATCCGGCGCCCACCAACAACAGGTTCTTGTGCTGCATCCATCCCTCCCGTCACGGCCGGCCCTCGCGCCCGCCTGCCCTTCATGGCTAGCGCATCGGGCTGGCGAGGCAAAGCTTCCATTCATCCGCTTTCCGGTGCCGCGGCAGGGGCGGACATGCCCGCATGCACAGCAACGTGTTGACGCGACAACGCCAGCTTGTATCCTGAGCGGGCGGGTTTTTCCTGCCCGCCAGGATATGCAGGCATAACGGCCCGAGCGCGGGCGGGGGACAGTTTGAAGATTTTCGGATACCTCATTTTGGTGCTGACGCTTGCATCATGCAGCCTGCCGCGCGGTGCCGCGCTGGAAAGCGAGATCATTGCACCCCGCCAGGACAGGAAATCCGAATTCGCCGTCTATGCCGTAACGCGGGCCAGCCTGCCGCGCCTGGCCAGCTGGCCGCACCCCGACAAGGAAAGAACCTATCGCTGGCTTGCCCCAAGCACGGCGTCGAGCGATATCCCGATCGCGCCAAACGACCGGATCAGCCTGACGATCTGGGACAGCGACGAAAACTCGCTGCTGACTGCGCCGGGGCAGAAATCGGTCAGAATCGACAATACCGTCGTTTCGGCAAAGGGCACGATCTTTGTTCCGTATATCGGCGATATCCGCATCAGCGGGCTGAGCGCCGGACAGGCGCGGATCAAGCTGCAGGAGGCGCTGAGTTCCGTCGCGCCATCGGCGCAGGTGCAGGTTTCCGTCAATCCGGGGCAGCGCAGCTCGGTCGATCTGGTCGGGGGCGTCGCAAATCCGGGCAATTATCCGCTGACCGATGAAAACCTTACCGTACTGAACCTCATATCCAAGGGCGGCGGCGTGGCAGCCACCCTGCGCAATCCCCAGTTGAGGCTGGTTCGCCAGGACAGGATCTATGGCATTTCACTGGCCCGGCTCTATGCCTCGCCCCAACTCGATGTGCCTGTACGGGGCGGGGACAAGGTCATCGTAACCCAGGATACCCGCTTTTTCCGCGCGCTTGGCGCCGCGGGAACCGAAAAGATCGTACCATTCACGACCGACCGGCCCACGGCGCTGGACGCGATTTC
Source organism: uncultured Rhodobacter sp. (assembly GCA_964637875.1). Classification (GTDB taxonomy): domain Bacteria; phylum Pseudomonadota; class Alphaproteobacteria; order Rhodobacterales; family Rhodobacteraceae; genus UBA5972. The sequence goes on along the minus strand of CAZWXK010000020.1, from coordinate 29,019 downwards.
GATGATCGGGGGGCTGCTGGACAGCCGGGCCAACCCGGCCGGGGTATTGATCCTGCGCGAATATCCGAAATGGGCCGTACGAAGGAACGGACGCGGGCCCTCGGACCAACGGGTGATCTTTACCCTGGACCTGACAACCGCCGACGGCATCTTCAGCGCCGGTGCGTTCGCCATCCGGCCGGGTGACACCGTGCTGGTGACCGAGGCAAGCGTCAAGTCGGCGGAAACCGTGCTTGGCCTGATCGGCAACATGTTCGGCGTGTTTCGCGCGGCAACGAAATAGCCGGCGCGGGATCGGCCGCAAGGACTCCGGAGCAGGACATGTCCGGCACGAACAGGGAAACGAACATCGTCCTGCTTGGCGCAACCGGACATGTTGGCAGACTGCTAGGCCCGGCCCTGACAAGAACAGCCAAACACGGCGAAAGGATTTTCCTCCAGTATCGTGCGCGAGGCGGCGACGGGGATGGCAACTGGTTTCACTGGGATATCGGCCACGACAACGGCCTGGCCGAGCTGAACCGCAAGATCGGCCATATTGACGTCTTGTTGAATTTTGCAGGATCCACGCGACCCGGAACCCCCGTGACACAACACGCAGAAATTGCGCGGACCTGTCTGGATGAGGCCGCAAGGTTGGGCATCCCGGTTGTTCTGATGGCCTCGTCGGCAGCCATATACGGCGCGCCGCGACATGGCCGCCAGGTGCGGGAAAGCGACCCGCCCCGGCCCGCCTCGGATTATGGCAAGGCCAAGCTGGCGATGGAACACGCCGTCAGGAAATGGCGGGCCCGATCACCCCTGCGCACCCGGGCCTGCTGTCTGCGGATCGGCAACATCGCCGGGGCCGATCAACTGTTGCGCAACGCGGCATCGGGCCAATCGGTTCGGCTGGATATCTTTCCCTCGGGCCATCCGGCCAGACGTTCCTATATCGGCATTGAAACATTGGCATCGGTACTGCGGACATTGTGGCAGAGGGGCGAGCTGCCCGATGTCCTGCCCGATGTCCTGCCCTATGTCCTGAACGTCGCTGCGCCCGGCTGTACGGGAATGGATGAACTTCTGGCCGCCTGTGACCGTCATGCATGGCAGGGGGTTCCTGCCGCTGCGGGGGCTATTGCAAGGGTCTGCCTGGATATCGGCCGGCTGGAACGCCTGCACCGTTTCTCGCCACGCGACAGCATGCCCGAAGAAATGATTCGCCAGTGGCACGCCTGCGGGGTGCCCGGATGACCCCCTCCAAGCGACTGATGGACGTGACCGTGGCGACAATCCTTGGCCTTTTGGCGTTGCCGGTTCTGGCCGTGCTCCTGATCCTGATGGCCGTGATGCAGGGGCGGCCACTGTTTTACCTGTCCGAAAGGATGAAAGAGGTGGACCAGCCCTTTACCCTGATCAAGCTGCGCAGCATGCGCATTTCCCACGCGGGGCGGGATTCCGGTGTGTCGGGGGGAGACAAGAGGGACAGGATCACCCCCATCGGGCGATTTCTCAGATCGACAAGGCTGGACGAGATCCCCCAGCTGTGGAACGTGCTGCGCGGCGACATGAGCCTGGTCGGCCCACGGCCGCCTTTGCGAGCTTATGTGGAAGCGCGCCCTGAATTATATGCCGAGGTCCTGCAATGTCGCCCCGGAATCACGGGGCTTGCAACGCTGGTCTTTCACCGGCACGAAGAATGGCTGCTGTCGTCGTGCCATACACCCCAGCAAACCCACGAGGTGTATTTGCGGCGTTGCGTGCCTGCAAAGGCACGACTTGACCTGATCTATCGCGACAACCGAAACCTCTGTCTCGATCTGTGGCTGCTCGGCAGGACGATCGGGCGCCTTTTATCCCGCTAAGGGGCTTTGGGGGCCAGGCATGCCCGTGCGCCGGCCAACCAGGGCTGCCAGATCTTCCTGTTCGATCCGGGCAGCACGCGCGCGCACAAAGCCGGAAAAGCGGTCACGCAGCTCGGCACGCGCCAAGGCAAAATCAACCGTTGCCTCCAGATACTCTGCCTTGCAGCCGCAATCGTACCGGCGCCCCTCGAACCGGAAACCGTAAACATTGTCTTGCTCGCGGGCCGCCCTGTCGATCGCATCGGTCAACTGGATTTCCCCGCCGACCCCAGGCTCGGAGCCGCGCAGTCGGCGCATGATCTGGGGTGTCAATATATATCGCCCGATCACCGCCAGGTTCGAGGGGGCCGTGCCGGCGGGCGGCTTTTCCACCAGTCCGCGCGCTGAAACCAGCCGGTTCATGTCTTCCTTGACGTCAATCACCCCATAAGAGGAAATTCGGTCCGGGCCAACCTCCATGACGCCAACCATGTTTCCGCGAGTCTCCTCCCATGCCTCGACCATCTGTTGCAGGCAGGGTTTTTCGGCGGCGATCACATCATCCGGCAGCAGTACTGCAAACGGTTCGTTGCCGATCAGGCGATGGGCACAGGCCACCGCATGGCCCAGCCCCAGCGGACGGCGCTGGCGAATATACGCGATGGCGCCGCTATCCATGTTCGTCTGACGCAGCGTGGAAAGCAGCGCCTCCTTGCCTGTCTGACGGAGGGTCTTTTCCAGCTCGGGCGCGTTGTCGAAATAGTCCTCCAGCGCGCTTTTGCCCCGCGCAGTTACAAAGATGAATTCCTTTATGCCGGCCGCGCGGGCCTCGTCGATCGAATACTGGATCAACGGCCTGTCCACCAGCGGCAAGATCTCCTTGGGAATTGATTTGGTTGCTGGCAGGAACCTTGTCCCCAGGCCGGCGACGGGAAAAATTGCTTTTGTTACCTTGCTACGCATATCACTGACACTTTATGAAAAATTTCTTACCCAAACGGGTAATCCCCTTTCCGATTCGGTGCAAGACGTGTTTTCCGCCAATCGTTTTCGTAACAACAACGCGTTGCCGAAAAGAAAATCCCGGGGCGATTCCGACAGGGGCGGCCATCAACCCCTGATCCCGGCGCCAGCCCTGCCGCCG
>CAZWXK010000020.1:0-25949 GCA_964637875.1 uncultured Rhodobacter sp. | reverse complement strand
CGATTCCGACAGGGGCGGCCATCAACCCCTGATCCCGGCGCCAGCCCTGCCGCCGCGCGGGCGCAACTGTCGGAAGGCAAGAATCAGCAAGATCTTCCCTGCGGCACGCGGCAGGGTCCGGCCAATGCACCACAAGGCCGCATGGACGTGCTGACCCTGTCAATCACGAAAAGGTAAGGCTTTCATAACTATCCGGAGTTGAATTTTTCCTGTTATACATGCATTGTAATACCGATAACGGGTTACTTGTTTTTCCAGTTTCAATTTTCAGGGTGCTGCCATGTTGGATCGAACTACCGGCGACGCGATTGGTGCCGCCGGATCAAAACGGACCCCTGGCCCTTCAATCATTGGTGGGAGCCGGTTTTTCTGGCTGTGCAAGCGGATCTTTGACATACTGGCGAGCCTCCTGCTCATGGTCATTCTTGTTCCGACGGCCATGCTCCTCGTGATTCTGAATCCCCTTTTCAACCGTGGGCCGCTTTTCTTTGTCCAGGAGCGGATGGGCAAGGGCTGCCTGCCCTTCAAGGCCATCAAGTTCCGCTCGATGACCCATATCGGCGAAATCATCCGCGGGCATGAAGACCCGATCGAGATCGAGCGGATCACCCCGTTGGGCAAGCTGATGCGCAAATGCCGGATCGACGAATTGCCGCAAATCATCAATGTGCTGAAAGGCGACATGAGCCTGATCGGCCCCAGGCCCGATTATTTCGAGCACGCCAGGGCCTTTCAGGCAAGCGTACCGGGTTATACCGAGCGCCACGTCGTCCGCCCGGGCATCAGCGGGCTTGCCCAGGTTGAGATCGGCTATGTCGAGGGATGCGAAGGCACCCGAAAAAAGGTTGCCGCCGACCTGCGATATATCCGCAATGCCGGGTTCCGCATGGAACTGACGCTGATCTGGAAGACCCTGCTGACGGTTCTTGGGTTCCGCGGGGCCTGAAAACGGGACGGGCAACGAAACCAGCCCCGTGCAACCCCTTTCCCCTCGTCAAGCGAACGGGTCCGACAGGTATCACCCGCACAGGGGGCCCGACCCTGGGCCGCAAACGCAACTTGTGGTGAAATTCCCACTCCGGGACGCGGCCCGACGTTGACAGACGGACACGATCCCATATTGTATGCCATGCGCGCAATCCAGACAGGAGACATTAAATGAAGAAATTGATTCCATTTGTAGCAGCCGCAGCTCTGGCGGCGACCGCCGCGACCGCCGTGTCGGCCGGAGAAAAGATCACGCCGGTAAAAGTGGTGAAATCCACCCAGGCCGCCCCCCCGGTATCGTTTGGCCTTGGCGGGCTGGGCGCCGGGGCATCCGGCGCCCTGATTGCCGGGGTCGTGGTTACCACAGTTGTCGTGATCGCATCCTCGACATCCGGCACCTGACCATGGGTCACGAAAAGAGCGGGCCGATCGGCCCGCTCTTTTTCTTTTCGGGGTTGTGAAACCTCCGATGGTTGTGCAAATTTCTTTTCCGAACACATCGTCATGCTTCTGGGGGGCAATGCAATGAAGCCGTATCTCGTGCTTGTTTTCGTTTTTCTTGCAGGATGCGGCTCGGCCTATATTTCACCCAGTGTAAAAGAGGTTTCCCGCAATGACGGCGCGGCGATCAACGTCAAGGTCGTTCCCCTGACCCCCGCCATCGTGCGCAAGGCCAACCGCTCGCGCTATGTTCCGAAACATCTGCCCAAGGCATTCAGCCAGCTGACATCGATGCCCTCGGTGAACGAGGTCATGCCCGAGCCGCCGCAACCGGCAGTCCTGCCTGAAATTCGTCCGACCCGGATGGAAATGCGGGTTCCGCCCGCGCTCAAGCCCACGCCCTATCGAATCGGCATTTCCGATGTGCTGCTGCTGGCAACACCGTCACCCGGCTCGACCGTTGAACAGCTGACCGGCCTGCTGGCCGCTCAGAACAAGCGGCAGGGATACACGGTACAGGATGACGGGTCGATCGCCATTCCCGATGTCGGTCGGATCAATGTTGCCGGCCTCACCCTGGAAGAGGCCGAGGCCGAGATATTCAAGGCACTGGTGAAAAACCAGATCACCCCCAGTTTCAGCCTGGAAGTGGCCGAATTCAATTCGCAGCGGGTCGCCGTGGGCGGAGCCGTCGCCAAGCCGACGCTGGCGCCGATCACCCTGAAACCCCTGCATCTGGGCGAGGCATTGCAACTGGCCGGCGGCATCACCGCCAAGGATCAGGATTACACCACCATCCGCCTGTACCGCGACGGAAAGCTGTATCAGATCCCGCTGACCAGCTTCCTCAAGGACGCCAAGCTGCAAAAGATCCTGCTGAAGGACGGTGACAGCATCTATGTCGATACCGAATTCGACCTGACCAGAGCCGAGGCCTATTTCGCACAGCAGATTCAGCTGATGAATCTGACCAGCTCGGCCCGCTCACAGGCACTGCAGCAACTTCAGCTCGAATTCAGCCTGCGCAAGGGCAAGCTTGAGGAAAAGCGCGCCAATTTCCAGGCAAGAGCCACGTTTGATGCCATCAACCGCGATTACGTCTACCTGGCTGGCGAGGTCGCCAAACAGGGGCGGTTCACATTGCCGTTCAATCGCAAGGCATCGCTTGCCGACGCCTTGTTCTCGGCCTCGGGCATCACCACACGCGAAGGCAATGTCGCCCAGATCTATGTCCTGCGCTCGAACCAGGTCGGAGATTCCGTTACCGCCTATCAGCTGGATGCACGCAACATTGCATATATGGTGCTTGCGACCCGCATGGAGCTGCGTCCGAACGACATCATCTTTGTCGCTGAACAGCCCGTCACCAAATGGAACCGCGCAATCAGCCAGATCGGGCCGTCTTTCATTCAGGCCGCGGCCGCCAAGATCAAGTGATGATACAAGTGATGATACCGGCCTTGATCATCTGAGGGATGCCCGGCGGGGACCGTGCAACCGGCAACGCCATGCGGCCACTGCCGCCGCCCGCATCGGGTAGCTGAAAGAGTGCTTCGGCGCGTCCTCAGACCGCCTGCAGATTGGCATTCACGAATTGCTCGCGCGCATAGCCCTGAATGAACAACAGCGCCGTCAGGTCGCCGAAATTGATCTGGATGTCGCTTTGCGCCGCAACTGCGGGCTTGGCATGCAGGGCGACACCCGTGCCGGCCATCTGCAACATGCCCAGGTCATTTGCCCCATCGCCCACAGCCATCACATCATCGGGGGAAATTCCCAGCCGCGCGGTGATTTCCTGCAACGCCTGCACCTTGGCATCACGCCCGAGAATGGGCTCGATCACCTTGCCCGTCAGGATACCATCGATGATCTCCAGCCGATTCGCGCGGTTCTCGTCAAAGCCCAGCCCATGGGCCACGGCCTCGGTGAAATCGGTAAAGCCGCCCGAAACCAGCGCCGTATAGGCACCGGCTCTGCGCATGGTGGCAACCAGCTCGACAGCGCCGGGCATGGGGGTGATGCGGTTTTCCAGAACCCGGTCGATCACCTCGTCGGACAGGCCCTTGAGCAGGTCCACACGCTCGCGCAGGGCATCCTCGAACACCAGTTCGCCATTCATGGCGCGTGCGGTGATGGCGGCGACGCGTTCGCCAAAACCGGCCTCATCGGCCAGTTCATCCAGGCATTCCTGCTGAATCATGGTGCTGTCCATATCGGCAAGCAGCATCTTTTTCCGCCGCCCCTGCGCGGGCTGGATGACAAGATCAACGCCCCGGTCCTGCAGGCTTTGCCAGATCTGGCGCTCGTTTTCAGGGCGTTCGGGAATGGGAAACTCGCAAGCGACACCATCCTGAAGCCAGCGGAATTCACCGCCGCGCAACTGGTCGTGATAGGTCAGTACGTTGCCGACCGTCAGAACGGGCTCGGCCGGGTTGGTCAAGAGGGTGGCAACATACATCCTGCGACTTTCCTGTTACAGATGAACATCCCGGCCATGTCGGTTTTCGGGCAACAAATGCCGCTTACACGCAAATTTCCTCTTGATCCAGAGTCAAGCAGCCCTTATTGGCGGCGGTGGGACACCCCTCCCCAACGAGGGGCGCATATCTGAGAGGATACCATGACTGCGACTTATGAAAGACCGGCAATCCTGCCGGCGAATCCCCGTTTTTCTTCTGGTCCATGCACCAAGCCGAAAGGCTGGAACCTCGACCTGTTGTCGGATGCCGCGCTCGGCCGCTCGCACCGCGCCAAGGTCGGCAAGGCCAAGCTGAAGGACGCCATCGAAACCACCCGCGAATTGCTGGGCATCCCCGCCGACTACAGGATCGGCATCGTGCCGGCATCCGACACCGGCGCCGTCGAAATGGCGCTGTGGTCGATTTTGGGCGCACGCGGCGTGACCATGCTGGCCTGGGAAAGCTTTGGCAAGGGCTGGGTGACGGACGTCAACAAACAGCTGGGGCTGGGCGCCACCGTGCTTGAGGCGGATTACGGCCAACTTCCCGACCTGTCCGCAGTCGATTTCAATGATGATGTTGTTTTCACCTGGAACGGCACCACCAGCGGCGTGCGCGTGCCAAATGGCGACTGGATCGCCGACGACCGCGCCGGGCTGACCATCTGCGACGCCACCTCTGCCGTGTTCGCGCAGGAACTGCCCTGGGACAAGCTGGATGTCACCACCTTTTCCTGGCAAAAGGTGTTGGGTGGCGAAGCGGCCCACGGCATGCTGATCCTCAGCCCGCGGGCTGTCGAGCGGCTGGAAAGCCATACCCCCGCATGGCCGCTGCCCAAGATCTTTCGCATGACCAAGGGCGGCAAGCTGATCGAGGGCATATTCACCGGCGCCACGATCAACACGCCCAGCATGCTGGCGGTCGAGGATTACCTTGTCGCCCTTGACTGGGCGCGCGCGCAGGGCGGGCTGAAGGGGCTGGTTGCCCGGGCCGACGCCAACCTGGCGGTGATCGAGGAATTCGTGGCCCGAACCGACTGGGTCGATTTCCTGCCGGTTGACGCGGCGACGCGCTCGAATACCTCGGTCTGCCTCAAGATCGTTGATCCTGCGGTCACGGCGCTGGACAATGCGGCACAGGCGGCCTTTGCCAAGGCGCTGGCCGCGCGGCTTGAATCCGAGGGCGCGGCGCTGGATATCGGGTCATACCGCGATGCCCCTCCGGGCCTGCGCATCTGGACCGGCGGTACCGTCGAGGCCGACGATATCAGGGCCCTGCTGCCCTGGCTGAACTGGGCCTTTGCACAGGAAAAGGCGGCACTGTAACGGCATTTCCCAAACCGACGGCAGGGCATGCGGCCGCCCGGGTGGGCGCGTATGCGCCCGCTGTGGGGGCGGGCGGGCACATGCCCGGGACGCTACCGCGCGCCCCGGACAGAAACAAGCATCAACAGCATATATTCTCAAGGAGGGCCCATCATGGCACCCAAGGTACTCGTATCCGACAAGCTCAGCCCGACGGCTGTGGAAATTTTCAGGAAGAACGGCATCGAGGTGGATTTCCGCCCCGAGGTCGGCAAGGACAAGGTCGAGCTGCTGAAAATCATCGGCGACTATGACGGTCTGGCCATCCGCTCGGCCACCAAGGTGAGCGAAAAGATCCTGCGCAATGCCGAGCGTCTCAAGGTCATCGGCCGCGCCGGCATCGGCGTCGACAACATCGACATCCCGGCCGCCAGCCGCAAGGGCGTGATCGTGATGAACACGCCGTTCGGCAACTCGATCACCACCGCCGAACACGCCATCACCCTGATGATGTCGCTGGCCCGCCAGATCCCCGAGGCCAATGCCTCGACCCAGGCCGGCAAATGGGAAAAATCCCGCTTCATGGGCGTCGAGGTCACCAACAAGGTGCTGGGCCTGATCGGTTGTGGCAATATCGGCTCGATCGTGGCCGACCGCGCCCGTGGCCTGAAGATGAAGGTGCTGGCCTATGACCCCTATCTTTCCGAGGAACGCGCCGAGGCCCTTGGCGTCAACAAGGTCGAGCTGGATGAATTGCTGGAAAATGCCGATTTCGTCACCCTGCATGTGCCGCTGACCGACAAGACCCGCATGATCCTGAACAAGGACGCCATCGCCAAGACCAAGAAGGGCGTGCGCATCATCAACGCCGCCCGGGGCGGGCTGGTTGACGAGGCTGCACTGGCCGAAGCCATCAAGTCGGGGCATGTCGCCGGCGCCGCCCTTGACGTGTTCGAGGTCGAGCCCGCCAGGGAAAGCCCCGTTTTCGGCCTGCCCAATGTCGTGTGCACCCCGCATCTGGGCGCCGCCACCACCGAGGCACAGGAAAACGTCGCCATTCAGGTGGCCGAACAGATGTCGGATTACCTGCTGAACGGCGCGGTGACCAACGCCATCAACATGCCCTCGATCAGCGCCGAAGAGGCCCCGGTTCTGGCCCCCTTCGTCAAGCTGGCCCAGCATCTGGGCGCCTTTGTCGGGCAGATGACGGACGAGCCGATCGAAGCCATCAACATCCTGTATGACGGCGCCGTGGCCGAGATGAACACAAACGCCATCAACGCCGCCTGCATCGCCGGTGTCATGGCCGCGACCAACCCCGATGTAAACATGGTTTCAGCCCCTGTCATCGCCAGGGAACGCGGCATCGCGCTGTCAACCACCACGCAGGAAAAATCCGGGGTGTTCGACTCGTACGTCAAGCTGACGGTCAAGACCCCGACGACCGAGCGCACCATCGCCGGCACGGTGTTTTCCGACAAGAAGCCGCGTTTCATCCAGATCAAGGGCATCACCATCGACGCCGAGGTTGGCCGCCACATGCTGTATACCACCAACAAGGACGTTCCCGGTATCATCGGCGTGCTGGGCGGCGTGCTGGGTGAGAATGGGGTGAATATCGCCAACTTTACGCTTGGTCGCGCCGATGTCGGTGGAGATGCGATCGCCCTGCTCTATGTCGACCAGCGCGTCTCGGACGAGGTGATCGCCAAGCTGCACGACACCGGCAAGTTCAATCGCATTCGCCCGCTGGAATTCGACGTGGGCTGACGGCCAGACTACCCGAACGCCTTACCGAACACAGGACAAGGGGCTACCCCTTGTCCTGTACGGCGACCCTGCTAGTCTGCTCGTGAGTATTTTCCATGAGGCAGATAATGCGGACTTTTCTGACAACTTCGGTATTTGTTGCTCTGACAACCTTTTCGGTATCCATTCCCGCTCGGGCCCAGACGACCATTCCACCCTGTGGCGGCGGTTTCGACCCATTCATCAGATCCCTGAAATCCGAGGCCATTGCGCAGGGCTTTTCCCGCCCGCTGGTCGCGCGTTTTTTCCAGACGGCCACGCTCGACCCCAAGGTCATCCGCATGGACCGCGCGCAAGGCGTGTTTCGCATGACATTCACCGATTTCGCGCGCCGGGTGATTTCGAAAAATCGCATGGTGAACGGGCGCAAGAACGCCACGAAATACGCGCGGGTTCTGGAACGTGCGCAGCGCGAATACGGGGTCGATCCGGCGGTCATCCTGGCCTTCTGGGCGCTGGAAACCGACTATGGCAAGGTGCAGGGCAATTTCAACACGCTCAACGCCCTTGTGACGCTGGCCCATGACTGTCGCCGGCCCCAGCTGTTCCGCCCGCAGATCTTTGCCGCGCTGGAACTGTTCAAGCGTGGCGATTTCGACCCCGCGACCACGACCGGCGCCTGGGCGGGCGAGATCGGCATGGTGCAGATCCTGCCCGAAGACATCCTGAAACGCGGCATCGATGGCGACGGTGACGGGCATGTGCGGATGAAGACCAGCGCGCCGGACGCCATCATGACCGCCGCGCGCATGCTGCGCGACATGGGCTGGCGCGCAAATGAACCCTGGCTGATCGAGGTCAAGATCCCCCAGACCCTGCGCTGGCGCGAAACCGGGCTGACGCATCGCAAGACCGTGTCGGAATGGAAACGCCTGGGCGTGCGCGCCCGTGCCGTCGCCCTGCCCGCCGGCAATGACAAGGCGGCGATCATCCTGCCGCAGGGCCGCAAGGGGCCGGCCTTCATGGCGTTTCCGAATTTCGACGTCTATTTCGAATGGAACCAGTCCTATGTCTATGTAACCACGGCAGCCTATTTCGCCACCCGCCTGGCGGGCGCGCCACCATTCGACCCCGGCAACCCCGAGCCCGGCCTTTCGGGCAAGGAAATGAAGCTGCTGCAACGCAAGCTGCAAGCACGCGGATACGAGGTTGGCAAGATCGACGGCATCCTTGGCGCGCGCACCCGGGCCGCCGTGCAAGCCGAGCAGATCAGGCTGGGCCTGCCCGCCGATTCATGGCCGACACGCGCGCTGCTTGACCGGCTGTAGTCGGGCTGTAATCAGGCGACCATCTGTTCCGCCCGGCTGAGGTCGACCGACACCAGCTGGCTGACGCCCTGCTCGACCATGGTCACCCCGAACAGGCGATCCATGCGCGCCATGGTCACGGCATGGTGGGTAATGATCAGGAAACGCGTATCGGTGCGCCGGGTCATTTCGTCCAGCATGTCGCAGAAACGCGTGACATTGGCGTCGTCCAGCGGCGCGTCGACCTCGTCCAGCACGCAGATCGGCGCCGGGTTGGCCAGGAACACGGCAAAGATCAGCGCCAGCGCCGTCAGTGTCTGTTCGCCGCCCGAAAGCAGGCTGAGCGTGGACAGCTTCTTGCCCGGCGGCTGACACATGATTTCAAGGCCGGCCTCCAGCGGGTCATCGCTTTCGACCAGCACCAGCTTGGCCTCGCCGCCACCGAAAAGATGGCGGAACAGGATTTCGAAATTGCGGTTCACCTGATCGAAGGCCGCCAGCAGACGTTCGCGCCCCTCGCGGTTGAGGTTTGCAATGCCGGTGCGCAGTTTTGCAATCGCCTCGACCAGATCGGCCTTTTCGGTGGTGAGGGTGTCGAATTCTTCCTGCACCTCGCGGGCGTCTTCCTCGGCGCGCAGGTTGACCGCGCCCAGGGCGTCGCGCTGGCGGCGCAGGCGGGCGACATCCATCTCGATCTGCTCGGACGACGGCATCCGATCCGGCTCGCCCTCGAGCAGTTCAAGCAGCGCCTCGGGGGCGACGCCCAGTTCCTCGTCAATCCGCGCGGCGTTGGTTTCGACCTGCACCCGCGCGGCATCGACCATGGCATCGGCGCGGGCACGGGCCTCGCGCGCATCGGCAGCCCGGCGTTCGGCGGCGCGTTCGGCCTCGGTCGCCTGTCGCAGCTGGGCTTCGGCCACGGAAAGGGCGTTCGAGGCCTCGGCCTTGCGGGATTCGGCCTGCCGGATCGCCTCGGCTATCTGGGCGCGCTTGGCGGCGATTTCCTCGGGGGCGGCAGTGGCCTCGGCCAGTTCGGTTTCGGATGCGATCTTGCGCTGATGCAGTTCGGCAATGCGTTTGTCGGCCGTTTCCAGACGGTATTTCCAGCCGCTGATTTCCTTGACGATCTCCTGGCTGCGGCGCAGGCGGGCCTCTCCCTCGCGGCGCAGCTCGTCGGCCATGGCGCGCTTGCTGATCATGTTCATGCGGGCGGCCTCGACGGCAACGCGAACGGCCTCGACGCGCGCGCGCGCCTGGTCAAGATCTTCCAGCGTTGCGACCATTTCCTCGGCCTCGCGCATCATCTCGCGGTTGGCGCGTGCCTCTTCCTCGTGGCGCTTGACTGCCAGGGTCGCGGTTTCAAGCCGGCTGAGGGCGATGCTCTGGTCGGCCTCGGCCCTGGATGCCGCGCGCGAGGCGGCGGTCAATGCCTGATCGGCGTTCCGGCGCTGCTGGCGGCACAGGCGGTCGGCCTCGGTCAGGGCGGCAAGTTCCTCGCTGAGGCGGGCATGGCTTTCGCGCGCGACGGCAACACGGCTTTCGGCGGCGGCAAGGGCGGCGTTGAGTTCCTCCAGTCGGTTGATCTGTTGCAGGCGCAGCGCGGCGGTCGAAGGCGTGTCCTCGGCCGCCATGCGCAGCCCGTCCCAGCGCCACAGATCGCCCTCGCGGCTGACGAGGCGCTGGCCGGGGCGCAAGAGCGGCTGAAGGCGGGCACCGTCGTGGCGCGCCACCATACCGACCTGCGACATGCGCCGCGCCAGAACGCCGGGTGCCGAAACATGGGGAGTAAGCGGTTCGACCCCGGCCGGCAGGGGTTGCGCGTGATCGTAAACAGGCAATCGCGCCCAACCGGACCCCTGTTCGCCCTCGGCCTCGGCCGCGCGCAGATCGTCGCCAAGTGCAGCACCAAAGGCGGCCTCGAAACCCTTTTCAACGCGACACGCATCAAGAATCTGTGTCTGGTCGGTCTGATCGCGGCTGACAAGACGGCTCAGCGCGTTGACCTCGGCCCGCAAGGCATTGGCCTCGCCTTCGGCCTCGGAGCGTTCGGCGCGGGCCTCGGCCTCCTGCGCCTGCTGGGCGGCGCGAGCGCGTTCGGCCTCGATCAACGCGGCTTCGGCAGCTGCGGCCTGTTGTTCGGCCTCCGTACGGGCAGCGCTGGCCTGTTTCAGGCGTTGCTGGGCCGCCGCCAGATCGGCTTGTGCCGCACGAACCGCATCCGCCGCCTTTTGCAATTCAGACTCGTTCCTGGCCAGCGTGGCCCGCCCATCGGCCAGCAGACGATTGGCCGATTGGTGACGCGCGGCCAGACGGGCCACATCCTCGGTCAGGCGGGAAAGATCTGCCTCTTGTTCCTGCAATGCGGCAGCGGCGTTGGTTGCGGCCTCGGTTGCGGCGTTCAGCTTGTCGTCGAACCCGACCGAAGCCTTTTCAAGCGCGGCCTTTTCCCATTCGAGCCTCTCGATGGTTTCAACCGCATCCTTGTTCAGGCCTGTTTCACGTTCGATATCGCGGGCAAGCTGGGCGATGCGGCTGCGTAATGCCTCGATCGTCTCGACCGCGCGCTTTTCGCGGTCATCCAGGCTGTTGCGTTCGACCAACAGGCGTTGAAGGATGGCGGCCGAGATGGTTTCTTCCTCGCGCAGGGGGGGAACCTTGTCTTCGGCGTGGATGCGCGCGCGCGTAGCGGCCGTGACCGCCGCCTGCGCCCGTGCGGCCTCGGTCGTCAGGCGACGCAGCTCCTCCTGTGCCGCGGCCAGCGCGTGATCGGCCTCGCGCCAGCGGCGATACAGCAGCAGGCCTTCGGCACGGCGCAGTTCCTCGCCGATCTTGCGATAGCGCGCGGCCTGCCGGGCCTGGCGGGCCAGCGTGTTCAACTGGCCCTGAAGCTGTTCAAGAACATCCTCGACCCGGATCAGATTGGTTTCAGCGGCGTTCAGCTTCAGCTCGGCCTCGTGGCGGCGGGCGTAGAGGCCGGAAATGCCGGCGGCCTCTTCCAGGATACGGCGGCGCGCCTTGGGTTTGGCGTTGATGAGTTCGGAAATCTGGCCCTGACGCACGAGCGCCGGCGAATGTGCGCCGGTCGAGGCGTCGGCAAACAGCATCTGCACGTCGCGCGCACGCACATCCTTGCCATTGGCCTTGTAGGCCGAACCGGCGTCGCGGGTGATGCGACGGATGATTTCCAGCGTGTCACTGTCGTTGAACCCCGCTGGTGCCTTGCGCGCGGAATTGTCGAGGATCAGCGCCACCTCGGCAAAGTTGCGCGCAGGCCGGCTGGCGGCGCCTGCAAAGATCACGTCCTCCATGCCACTGCCACGCATGGCACGCGCCCGGTTCTCGCCCATCACCCAGCGCAATGCCTCGAGCAGGTTCGACTTGCCACAACCGTTGGGGCCGACAACGCCTGTCAGGCCCGGCGCGATCAACAGATCGGTCGGATCGACAAAGCTCTTGAAGCCGGTCAGCCTGAGTCGGGTAAAATGCAAATGCCTGTGCCTGCCTTGATTCCGGTGTCCCGGTCGATTTTCGCCCGATAGCGACACAAGTCAACAAACTTCCCCCTCATATGGAGGCAATGGGAGGGTTATCCACAAGATATTGCGGATTTTGAGGGCAATACCGGGCAAGCACCGCGCCCTGCGATATCCATACCCGGCGGCAGAAGGACAGCCCGCCGGCAGCATGAAACAGCCGGACCCCGCCCTGGGGCGGGGTCCGTGTCGTTTCTTTCAGCTCCCGCCCTATTCGGGCTGAGGATCGTCAAACGTCTCGGGTGTATCGACGAGGCCGGAATCATCGGGGCCGGACACGGGTTCGGCATCGTCAAAGGCCATGCCGCCCCCCTCGGGCGCCGCCAATGCCGCGGCGGCCTCGGCCTCCTTGCGGCGCTGCTCGATGATCTTGGCGTCACGCTCGACCGCGATCTTGCGCAGCTGTTGCGTGGCGCCACCCGTGCCGGCCGGAATAAGGCGGCCGACGATAACGTTTTCCTTGAGGCCGATCAGCTTGTCCCGCTTGCCCTGGGTTGCGGCCTCGGTCAGAACCCGCGTGGTTTCCTGGAACGATGCGGCCGAGATAAAGCTGCGGGTCTGCAGGCTGGCCTTGGTGATGCCCAGCAGGATCGGGCCACCCTTGGCGGGCTCCATGCCGTTGGCAATGGCCTTTTCGTTTGCGGCATCGAATTCGGCCTTGTCCACATGCTCGCCCTTCAGCAGCGTGGTACCGCCGCTGTCGGTGATCTCCCATTTCTGCAGCATCTGGCGAACGATCACCTCGATATGCTTGTCGTTGATCTTGACGCCCTGCAGACGATAGACATCCTGCACCTCGTCGATCATGTATTCTGCCAGGGCCTCGACGCCCAGGATACGCAGGATGTCATGGGGCGCCGGGTTGCCATCCATGATATATTCGCCCTTCTGGACGAAATCGCCCTCGCGCACGGGGATATGCTTGCCCTTGGGCACCATGTATTCGACGGAATCGAGCGAATCATCGGCCGGTTCGATGGTGATGCGACGCTTGTTCTTGTAGTCGCGACCATAACGCACATAACCGTCGATCTCGGCAATGATGGCGTGATCCTTGGGCCGGCGGGCCTCGAACAGCTCGGCCACGCGCGGCAGACCACCGGTGATGTCCTTGGTCTTGGCGCCCTCGCGCGGAATCCGTGCCAGTACGTCGCCGGTCCTGATTTCCTGCCCGTCCTCGACCGACAGAATCGCGTCAACCGACATGGCATGGACCTCGGGATTACCGTTTGCCTGGCGCGCGGGTTCGCCGGTTTCGGGATCCATGACGATGATCTCGGGCTTGAGACCGCTGCCCCTGGGCGCCGCGCGCCAGTCGGAAACGATCTTCTGGCTGATGCCGGTTGCATCGTCGGTTTCCTCGCGGATCGACACGCCAGGCATCAGATCGACGAATTTGGCAACGCCATCGACCGTTGAAATGATCGGCAGGGTATATGGATCCCATTCGAAGAGCTTGTGGCCCCGTTTGACCTGTTGCCCCTCGGTGACCAGAATACGCGTGCCATAGCCCATCTTGTGAGCGGCAACCTCGGCGCCGGTTTCGTCGAGGATCACGATTTCCATGTTGCGGGCCACCACGATCTGTTCGCTGCGGCGGTTTTCCAGAACATGCTTGTTGCGGAAGATCACCTTGCCGTCATGGGCCGATTCGACAAAGGATTGCTGACCGCCCTGGGCAATACCGCCGATATGGAATGTCCGCATGGTCAGCTGGGTGCCCGGCTCGCCGATCGACTGGGCCGCGATGATGCCAACGGCCTCGCCCAGGTTGACCATGGTACCGCGGGCCAGATCGCGACCATAACATTGAACGCAGACGCCCTCCTCGGCCTCGCAGGTCAGCGGCGAGCGGATCCTCAGCGCCCGTACACCGGCCTTTTCGATGGTCTCGGCCATGCGCTCGTCGATAAGCTCGCCGTCGCGGGCAAGCAGTTCGTCCGTGCCGGGGCGATAGACATCTTCGCCACAGACACGCCCGAGGATGCGCTCGGAAAGGGATGCGACGATTTCGCCATCATTGACTGCGGCGCGCGCGGTGATGCGGCGATCGGTGCCGCAATCCTCCTGGCGCACGATGCAGTCCTGTGCAACATCGACCAGACGACGGGTCAGATAACCCGAGTTCGCGGTCTTGAGCGCGGTGTCGGCCAGGCCCTTGCGGGCGCCGTGGGTCGAGTTGAAATATTCGAGAACGGTCAGGCCTTCCTTGAAGTTCGAGATGATCGGGGTTTCGATGATCTCGCCCGAGGGCTTGGCCATCAGGCCGCGCATGCCACCCAGCTGTTTCATCTGGGCCGGCGAGCCGCGCGCACCGGAATGGGCCATCATGTAGACCGAGTTGGGCTCCATCTCGCGGCCTTCCTCATCGACGCGCACCGCCGAGATTTCGGCCATCATGGCATCGGCCACTTCGTCGGAACATTTCGACCAGGCATCGACGACCTTGTTGTATTTCTCGCCCTGGGTGATCAGGCCATCCATGTATTGCTGTTCGAATTCCTTGACCTGCTCGCGCGTGGCATTGACGATCGACCATTTGTTGTCGGGAATGACCATGTCATCCTTGCCAAAGGAAATCCCCGCCTCGAAGGCCTCGCGGAAACCGAGCCGCATGATCCGGTCGCAAAAGATGACCGATTCCTTCTGGCCGCAATGACGATAGACCGTGTCGATGACCTCGCCCACCTCCTTCTTGCGCAACAGGCGGTTGACCAGGTCGAAGGGCGTCTTGTTGTTCTGCGGCAGAAGCTCGCCCAGGCGCACGCGGCCGGGGGTGGTTTCGTAGCGTTTCCAGATGGTGTTGCCCTCGTCATCGATCTGGGGCACGCGGCAGGTGATCCGTGAATGCAGATGCACCAGGTCGGCATTCAGCGCGTGGTTCACCTCTTCCATCGAGGAAAACACCATGCCCTCGCCCCTCAGGCCCTTGCGCATCAGCGTGATATAATACAGGCCCAGAATCATGTCCTGGGACGGCACGATGATCGGCTTGCCATTGGCAGGTGAAAGCACGTTGTTGGTCGACATCATCAACACGCGCGTTTCAAGCTGGGCTTCCAGGCTGAGCGGAACATGTACGGCCATCTGGTCGCCATCGAAATCGGCGTTGAAGGCGGCACAGACCAGCGGATGCAGCTGGATTGCCTTGCCTTCGATCAGCACGGGTTCGAACGCCTGGATGCCGAGGCGGTGCAGCGTGGGCGCACGGTTCAGCATGACCGGGTGTTCGCGGATCACCTCGTCGAGGATATCCCAGACCTCGGGGCGTTCCTTTTCGACGATCTTCTTGGCCTGTTTCACCGTTGACGAAAGGCCCTTGGCCTCGAGCCGGGAATAGATGAACGGCTTGAACAGCTCCAGCGCCATCTTTTTCGGCAGGCCGCATTGATGCAGCAACAGCTCGGGACCGGTCACGATCACCGAACGACCCGAAAAATCGACCCGCTTGCCCAGAAGGTTCTGGCGAAAACGGCCCTGCTTGCCCTTGAGCATGTCGGACAGCGATTTCAGCGGGCGCTTGTTCGAACCGGTGATGACGCGGCCGCGGCGGCCGTTGTCGAACAGCGCATCAACGGATTCCTGCAGCATCCGCTTTTCGTTGCGCACGATGATGTCGGGCGCGCGCAATTCGATCAGCCGCTTGAGGCGGTTGTTCCGGTTGATGACCCGACGATACAGGTCGTTCAGGTCAGAGGTGGCAAAACGGCCGCCATCCAGCGGCACCAGCGGGCGCAGCTCGGGCGGGATCACGGGAATGACCGTCAGCACCATCCATTCCGGGCGGTTGCCCGATTCCAGAAAGTTCTCGACGACCTTGAGACGCTTGATGATCTTTTTCGGCTTCAGTTCACCGGTGGCCTCGGCCAGATCGGCGCGCAGTTTCTCGGCCTCGGCGTCGAGATCGATCTGGGCCAGCATTTCCCGGATCGCCTCGGCGCCGATCCCGGCATTGAACGCGTCCGAACCGTACTGGTCCTGCGCGTCGAGATATTCCTCCTCGGTCAGCAACTGGCCATGAGTCAGGTCGGTCAGGCCTGGCTCGATCACCACATACTGCTCGAAATAGAGGATGCGTTCCAGATCGCGCAGCGTCATGTCCAGCATCAGGCCGATGCGGCTGGGCAGCGACTTCAGGAACCAGATGTGGGCAACGGGTGCCGCCAGTTCGATATGGCCCATGCGCTCGCGGCGCACCTTTTGAAGGGTGACCTCGACACCGCATTTCTCGCAGGTGACGCCACGGTATTTCATGCGCTTGTATTTGCCGCACAGACATTCGTAATCCTTGATCGGGCCAAAGATACGGGCACAGAAAAGGCCGTCGCGTTCAGGCTTGAACGTGCGGTAGTTGATGGTTTCCGGTTTCTTGATTTCGCCGAAGGACCAGCTGAGAATACGCTCGGGCGAAGCAAGAGAGATCTTGATTTCGTCGAATGTCTTGGGCGGCTGGACCGGTGCAAACGGGTTGTTCGTGATTTCCTGGTTCATCTTGTGATCCTGATCTCGATTTCCTGATGAGCGGGGCGCGCAGGGCGCCCTCACTCGACCTCGGCGTCCAGCAGCTCGATATTCAGACCGAGCGAGCGGATTTCCTTGACGAGAACATTGAACGATTCCGGCACGCCGGCCTCGAAATTGTCCTCGCCCTTGACGATGCTTTCATAGACCTTGGTACGGCCGGCAACGTCATCCGACTTGACGGTGAGCATCTCTTGCAGGGTATAGGCGGCGCCATAGGCTTCGAGCGCCCAGACCTCCATTTCCCCGAAGCGCTGGCCACCGAATTGCGCCTTGCCGCCCAGCGGTTGCTGGGTCACCAGGCTGTAGGGCCCGGTCGAGCGCGCGTGGATCTTTTCGTCCACCAGGTGGTGCAGCTTCAGCAGATACTTCATGCCAACCGTGACCGGGCGGGCAAACTGCTCGCCGGTACGGCCGTCATATAGGATTGACTGGCCCGAGGTCTCGAACCCGGCGCGTTTCAACGCATCGTTGATGTCGCTTTCCTTGGCACCATCAAAGACCGGCGTCGAGATGGGAACGCCATTGGTCACGTTTCCGGCAACCTCGAGGAACTGTTCCTCGGGCATGTCGTCAAAGACCTCGGCATAGAAATCCTCGCCATAGGCATGTTTCATTGCATCGCGCACCGGAGCCAGGTCGCCCGACCGGCGATATTCCTGCAGCGATTCGTCGATGGCCTTGCCCAGGCCACGCGCGGCCCAGCCCATGTGGGTTTCGAGGATCTGCCCGACATTCATGCGCGAAGGCACACCCAACGGGTTGAGGCAGAAATCGACCGGCGTACCGTCAGCCAGGAAAGGCATGTCCTCTTCGGGGACGACGCGGGAAATCACGCCCTTGTTGCCGTGACGGCCGGCCATCTTGTCGCCGGGCTGCAACTTGCGTTTGACGGCGATGAATACCTTGACCATCTTCATCACGCCCGGCATCAGATCGTCGCCACGACGAACCTTTTCGACCTTGTCCTCGAAACGGGCCTCAAGCGCCCTTTTCTGGGCTTCGTACTGCGCATTCAGGGCCTCGACAGCGGCAGCGTCCTGGTCATCGCCCAGCGCAAGCTGCCACCACTGCCCGCGGGACAGCGATTCCAGCAGATCTTCGGTGATCTCCGACTTGGCCTTGACACCTTTCGGCCCCTTCACGGCCACCTTGCCCAGCAGCATCGTCTTGAGGCGGGCATAGATGTTGCGGTCAAGGATTGCCAACTCGTCGTCACGGTCGCGGGCCAGCTGTTCGACCTGCTCGCGCTCGATCTGAAGGGCGCGCTCGTCCTTTTCCACGCCATGGCGGTTGAACACACGCACCTCGACAACCGTGCCGTAATCACCCGGCGGCAGACGCAGCGAGGTGTCGCGCACATCCGATGCCTTTTCGCCAAAGATGGCGCGGAGCAGCTTTTCCTCGGGCGTCATGGGACTTTCGCCCTTGGGGGTGATCTTGCCCACCAGAATGTCGCCCGGCCCCACCTCGGCACCGATATAGACGATACCGGCCTCGTCCAGGTTGCGCAGGGCTTCCTCGCCGACATTTGGAATGTCGCGGGTGATTTCCTCGGGGCCCAGTTTCGTGTCGCGGGCGGCAACCTCGAATTCCTCGATGTGGATCGAGGTGAACACGTCATCCTTGACGATGCGTTCGGAAATCAGGATGGCGTCCTCGTAGTTGTAGCCGCGCCAGGGCACGAATGCGACCAGCACGTTCTTGCCCAATGCCAGTTCGCCCAGATCGGTCGAGGGACCATCGGCGATGACCTCGCCCTTCTGCACGCGGTCACCCACCTTGACCAGCGGGCGCTGGTTGATGCAGGTGTTCTGGTTCGAACGCTGGAACTTGCGCAGACGATAGATGTCAACGCCGGGGTCGCCGGGTTCCAGATGATCGGTCACACGCACGACGATACGCATGGCATCAACCTGGTCGATCACACCGCCGCGCTGGGCGACGATGGCAGCACCCGAGTCGCGGGCAACCACCGCCTCCATGCCGGTGCCCACAAAGGGGGCCTCGGCACGCAGCAGCGGAACCGCCTGGCGCTGCATGTTCGACCCCATCAATGCGCGGTTGGCGTCGTCATTTTCCAGAAACGGAATCAGCGCAGCCGCGACCGAAACCAGCTGTTTCGGGCTGACGTCGATATAATCGACCTGCTCGCGCGGGCTGAGCGTGTATTCGCCCGATTTGCGGGTCGAGACCAGATCGTTGATGAAATGGCCGTCCTCATCGAGATGGGCGTTTGCCTGCGCGATGACGTGGCGCATTTCCTCGGTCGCCGACATATAGACCACTTCGTCGGTCACGCGGCCATCGACCACCTTGCGATAGGGCGTTTCGATGAACCCGTAACGGTTGACCCGCGCATAGGTGGCAAGCGAGTTGATCAGACCGATATTCGGGCCTTCCGGCGTTTCGATCGGGCACATCCGGCCATAATGGGTGGGGTGCACGTCGCGCACCTCGAAGCCGGCGCGTTCACGCGTCAGGCCACCCGGGCCAAGCGCCGACAGGCGCCGTTTATGCGTGACCTCGGACAGCGGGTTGTTCTGGTCCATGAACTGCGACAGCTGGGATGAACCAAAGAATTCGCGTACCGCCGCCGCCGCCGGTTTGGCGTTGATCAGATCCTGCGGCATGATCGTGTCGATCTCGACCGAGGACATGCGCTCGCGGATGGCGCGCTCCATGCGCAGCAGGCCAACGCGATACTGGTTTTCCATCAGCTCGCCGACCGAACGCACACGACGGTTGCCAAGGTGGTCGATATCGTCCACCTCGCCCTTGCCGTCGCGCAGCTCGACCAGGGCCTTGACCACTGCGACGATATCTTCCTTGCGAAGCGTGCGCAGGGTATCGGGCGCATCCAGGTTGAGGCGCATGTTCATCTTGACCCGACCGACAGCCGACAGGTCGTAGCGCTCGCTGTCGAAGAACATCGTGTCAAACAGGGCGCTGGCGGCCTCGACGGTGGGGGGCTCGCCCGGACGCATGACGCGATAGATATCCATCAGCGCGGTTTCGCGATTGAGGTTCTTGTCAATCGCCATGGTGTTGCGGATGTAGGGTCCGACATTGACATTGTCGATGTCCAGCGTCGGAATCACGGTCACGCCATTGTCCAGCAGCGTCTTGAGGGTGCCGCCGACAACATTGTCGTCCTTGTCATATTCCAGCGTCAGCTCGTCACCGGCCTCGACCCATATCTCGCCGGTTTCCTCGTTGATCATGTCGCGCGCGGCGAAACGACCGACAATGGTCTCGTAAGGAACCAGAATTTCCTTGACCTTGCCCTCTTCGATCAGCTTCTTGACGGTGCGCGGAGTCACCTTCTTGCCGGCCTCGGCGATCACTTCGCCGGTCTTGGCATCAATGATGTCAAAGGCGGGCTTGGTGCCACGGATGCGCTCGGGGAAAAACGGCGTGACCCAGGCCTTTTTCCGCTTGTTGAGCTTGTAGTTGACCGTGTCGTAATAGGCATTCATGATGCCTTCCTGATCATAGCCCAAGGCATAGAGCAGGGTCGTCACCGGCAGTTTGCGCCGCCGGTCTATGCGCGCATAGACGATATCCTTGGCGTCGAATTCGAAATCCAGCCACGAGCCGCGATAGGGAATGATCCGGCTGGTGAACAGCAGCTTGCCGCTGGAATGGGTCTTGCCCTTGTCGTGGTCGAAGAACACGCCGGGCGAACGATGCATCTGGGATACGATGACCCGTTCGGTACCGTTGACGATGAACGTGCCGTTATCGGTCATGAGCGGCATGTCACCCATGAACACGTCCTGTTCCTTGATGTCCTTGACGCTGCGCGCGCCGGTGTCCTCGTCCACATCGAACACGATCAGACGCAGCGTCACCTTCAGCGGCGCGCTGTATGTCATGTCGCGCTGCTGACATTCCTCGACATCGTATTTCGGTCTTTCCAGTTCGTATTTCACGAACTCCAGCACGGCGGTTTCATTGAAGTCCTTGATGGGGAATACCGACTGAAAGACCCCCATGAGGCCCTCGCCATCCTGGGGCTTGTCCTGATCCCCCGATCTGAGGAACAGGTCATAACTGCTCTTTTGCACCTGGATCAGGTTCGGCATGTCGATCACGTCACGGATCTTGCCATATTGCTTGCGGATTCGTTTCTGGCCTGAAAACGTCTGAGCCATGCTCGTCGTCACCTTTCATCTGTTCGCTGCTCGCAACCGTTGGGCACCGCTTGCGGCCAGCTCACCAAAGGGGGTGGGGTTCCATTCTTGCGCGACATCCCAAATCGCGCACCCGAACCCGCAACCGCGCCTTTCGAAAGGTCCCGCCCCGGGGACCCTTTGAAAGACAGGTCAGGCTGAACCCGCATTTCCACGGGTTCAGCCAGCGTTTCATCGCCCCGAAAGGCGTGCAATCCCGGCGGATTACTTGAGTTCCACCTCGGCACCGGCTGCTTCCAGCTTGGCCTTGATTTCCTCGGCTTCGGCCTTGCTGACGCCTTCCTTGACGGCCTTGCCACCGGCCTCGACCAGATCCTTGGCCTCTTTCAGACCCAGGCCGGTGAGGGCGCGCACTTCCTTGATGACGTTGATCTTCTTGTCGCCGGGCGACTTGAGGATCACGTCGAATTCATCCTTTTCCTCGGCTGCGTCGGCGCCACCGTCAGCCGGGCCCGCCATCACGACAGCGCCACCGGCGGCAGGCTCGATGCCATACTCGTCCTTCAGGATGGTTTTCAGTTCCTGGGCTTCGAGAAGGGTCAGACCAACGATCTCTTCAGCCAGTTTTTTCAGATCAGCCATTTGCTTGTTTCCGTTTCAGATATGTTGTGTTCCGGCGTGTCCGTGCGTCATGCACGGATCTCGCAGTTGCTTTCGTTCATGCGGCCTCGGCGCGATCCTCGATGGTCGAGAGGATCCCGGCGATGTTGGAGGCTGGCGCACCAATCGCTCCGGCGATGTTCGCAGCCGGGGCACCGATGCAGGACGCGATCTGAGCGATGAGCTCATCACGCGACGGCATGGCGGCCACGGCCTTGACACCGGCCGGATCGAGAACCGTTCCCCCCATCGCCCCGCCAAGAACGACAAGCTTGTCATTGTCCTTGGCAAAGGCTTCCACGACTTTAGCCGCGGTTACCGGGTCTTCGGAATAGGCGAGAACGGTCATCCCGGCGAGCAGATCCCCGATTCCTTCGGCGGGGGTGCCCTCAAGAGCGATTTTGGCGAGCCTGTTCTTGGCAACACGAACAGCACCCCCGGCCTCGCGCATGCGATTCCGGAAATCCTGCATTTCAGCAACTGTAAGACCCGCGTAATGTGCAACGACAATCACGCCAGAGTCCGCGAAGATCTGGCCGAGTTCAGCGACCACTGCTTCTTTTTGGGCTCTATCCACAGTCTTGCTCCAGTCAATGGAGGGGCGTGCCCCTCCGGCTCAGATTTGCCGGGCGAACCCGGCGCTTGGGGTCCTTGATTACGGGTCCCTCCCAAAATCGCCCGAGGGCTGCGCCCCGGTGTCGAATTTGTTCGCTTCCCGTCTCGGGCAGGAATTATGGCTTTTGGCCACCCGCCTTCTCGGACGTCGGACGGGCCGCGCGGCCCGCCCCATTCCCCGCCCCGAGGGGCAGGAGAATTCTCATTCGCCGGTCGCGCTTGCGATATCGACGCTGACGCCCGGCCCCATGGTGGAGCTGAGCGAAATCTTTTTCATGTAGGCACCCTTGGCACCCGACGGACGGGCCTTTTGCACCGCTTCGACAAAGGCGCGCACATTTTCGGCCAGCTTGTCAGCCTCGAACGAGGCCTTGCCGATACCGGCATGAACAACGCCCGCCTTTTCGACCTTGAACTGAACCTCGCCGCCCTTGGCCTTTTCGACGGCTTCCTTCACATCCATCGTGACGGTGCCGACACGGGGGTTCGGCATCAGATTGCGCGGACCCAGAATCTTGCCCAGACGACCGACGATCGGCATCATGTCGGGGGTCGCGATGCAGCGATCGAAATCCAGCATGCCGCCCTGGATCTGTTCGGCCAGATCCTCGGCGCCAACGATATCGGCGCCAGCTTCGCGGGCCTCGTCGGCCTTGGCATCGCGCGCAAACACGGCGACGCGCATGGTCTTGCCGGTACCGTTGGGCAGGGCAACGACGCCACGCACCATCTGGTCGGCATGACGCGGATCGACGCCCAGATTGACGGCAATCTCGACGGTTTCATCGAATTTCGCGGTCGCGTTGTCCTTGATCAGCTTGACAGCCTCTTCGACGCTGACATTGTCCTTGCCCTTGACGGCCTCGCGGATCGCCCTGGTTCTCTTACCGATTTTAGCCATGACGATTATCCTTTCACCTCGATGCCCATCGAGCGCGCCGACCCGAGGATGATCTTCATCGCGGCCTCGATATCATTCGCGTTGAGATCCTTCATCTTTGTCTCGGCGATCTCGCGAACCTGCTTGACCGTGACCGACCCGACGGTTTCACGCGCGGGGGTCTTGGCACCCGACTTCAGACCAGCGGCCTTTTTCAGCAGGTAAGACGCCGGGGGCGTCTTGATGTCCATGGTGAAGGACTTGTCAACATAATAGGTGATGATCGTCGGGCACGGTGCGCCCGGGTCGAGATCCTGCGTCTTGGCATTGAAGGCCTTGCAGAATTCCATGATGTTGATGCCGCGCTGACCCAGGGCGGGGCCCACGGGCGGCGACGGGTTGGCCTGACCTGCAGGAACCTGCAGCTTCAGCGTGCCAGCGACTTTCTTGGCCATGACGGCCTCCTCTTGCTCCGGCCGTCGGGGCGCGTCCCCTCGGGCCATGTTGGCGCGGTACGGTTCGGATCACGCGTGACCCCTGCCTCCCGCAGACACAACACGTCAGGTCTGTTTGGAAACCTGCGTGTATTCCAGCTCGACCGGGGTTGCCCGGCCAAAGATCGAAACCGACACCTTGAGGCGGGCGTTTTCCTCGTCCACGTCCTCGACCATGCCGGTGAAACCCTCGAAGGGGCCGTCGGTCACATTGACCATCTCGCCCACATCGAACGAGATTACCGAGCGCGGGCTTTCCGCGCCTTCCTCGACCTTGTTCAGGATCGAGGCGACCTCGCTGTCGCGCATCGGCATCGGACGACCCTGCTGGCCAAGAAAGCCGGTCACCCGGTTGATCGAGTTGATCAGGTGATAGCCGCGGTCGGTCATCTCCATGCGCACCAGCACATAACCGGGCATGAAACGACGCTCGGACTTGACCTTCTTGCCCTTGCGCACCTCGATCACCTCTTCGGTGGGCACAAGAACCTCGACGATCTCGTCCTGCAGGCCAGCCTGTTCGACAGCCTCCTTGATCTGTTCGGCGATCTTTTTCTCGTAATTCGAGAGGACGCTTACCGAGTACCACCTTAATGCCATGTTGCCCGTTACCTCTCGATCAGCAGACGGCCTGCCATATTTCACCGTGTTTTCAGCGGATTGCGCCGCTCGCCCCTCAACAAAAAACAGCGCGCATACCGAATCGATGCACGCCTTTGTTCAGGGTGATGTTGCCTCTACCGCGTGAATCGTTTCAATTCAAGGGGCTGCGTCGTATTTTTTCGCCCATGCATGACCATGGTCAGCCAAAGAAACCCAGGATGGTCGTCAGCCCCAGACGTACGATCTGGTCGACGAGAAAAAAGAAAATCGACGCCAGGCCGGCCATGACGAAAACCATCACGGTGGTGATCATGGTCTCGCGGCGGTTCGGCCACACGACCTTGGATACCTCGGCCCTGACCTGCTGAATGAAATGCAAGGGATTGGTTCTTGCCATCGGACATGCTCCTGATACCGGCGGGCCCCTGCCCGACCGGGCCTCATTTACCGGCAGCCACCAAAAAACACAAGAGGCCGGGGCCACAGCAGGCGAAACGCAACCGTCCGGGCGCCCGCCTCAGGGTCGGGAGCGCATGACGAAATGAAATCGCCATTGGCAACCTCTTTGCGCTTGCACCTCGCCGGAAGGCACAGCTAACTGATGCAAACCGTTCCACCGACCCGTCGCAATCGGAGACCCGTCCATGAAACTCGGCATCTTCTTTTTGGTTCTCGGTTATTTCCTGAGCCAGTTCTATCGGTCATTCCTGGCGGTTCTGACGCCGGTCCTGGGGGCCGATATCGGGGCACAGCCGGCGGACCTTTCCTTTGCATCGGGACTGTGGTTCCTGGTATTCGCCGCGATGCAGATCCCGGTGGGTTGGGCGCTCGACCGGTTTGGTCCGCGCCTGACGACCTCGGTCCTGCTGCTGCTTGGCGGTGGCGGCGGCGCGATCGTCTTTGCGCTGGCACAGGGGCCGGGTGCGGTGCAACTGGCGATGGCCCTGTTCGGGTTGGGCGGCGCACCGATCCTGATGGGCTCGTACTATATCTTTGCGCGCAATTATCCGCAGGCGATGTTTGCCACCCTTGCCGGCGCCATGATCGGGTTCGGCTCGGCCGGCAATCTGGTGGCCTCGGCGCCACTGGCCTGGGCCGTCGACAATTTCGGCTGGCGCCAGAGCATGTGGGGGCTGGCCATCGCCGCGCTGATCGTTGCCGGAGCGCTGCTGACGGTGCTGCGCGACCCCGAGCGCGAGGAACACGAATCGGCCGCGCCTGGATCGCTGCTCAGTCTGGTGACGAATCGCGATCTGATCGTGCTGTTTCCGCTGATGCTGGTAAATTACGCCCCCGCGGCCGGATTGCGGGGGCTTTGGGCCGGGCCCTATTTCCGAGACGTCTTTGGCATGGATCAAACGGGAATCGGCAATGCCACGCTGATGATGGCCATTGCCATGGCCCTGGGAAATTTTGCCTATGGCCCGGCCGAGCGCCTGCTGGGATCAAAAAAGAAGGTGGTTCTGGGTGGTAATCTGCTGGGCACGGCGCTGCTGCTGATTCTGTGGGTCATGCCCGATGCCGGGTGGCTGACCTCGGTCATCCTGTTTACTGCCATCGGCTTTTTCTTTGCATCCTTTCCGGTCATCATGGCCCATGGCCAGATGTTCATGCCGCGTCACCTGACCGGAAGGGGAATCACCCTGCTCAACCTGTTTGGTGTCGGCGGAGTCGCCCTGATGCAATTCCTGACAGGCCTCATGGCCAGATCCATCCCCGAGGGTCAGCCGGCACCACCGGCCTTTTATGGCGACATCTTTCTGCTGTTCGCGGCAACGGTGCTCGTGGGCTGCGTGATCTATGCCTTCAGCCGCGAGACCTATGTCACACTGGTCGATGAGAGGGTCGAACACGGATGATTGCGCGAATGTGGATGTGCACTGGCAGGGGTTGAGGGACTCGAACCCACGACCTACGGTTTTGGAGACCGTCGCTCTACCAACTGAGCTAAACCCCTGTGGCCGGTGCGAGATGTGACATACGCAAGCCACGCCATCATTGCAAGACGGAATCGGGCGCAGCCAGACACAGGAACGATTTTCGGACTATGCCGAAACCTGTCACGCCCTGGCCGCGACCGCAGGAGCCCAGACAGCAGCAGGATCGGCGAACCGGACGCAGAAAGGCGCGTGCCGCCTGCCACGCCCCCATGAAAAAGGGAGGCGCGCATCGCCGCGCCCCCCCCTGTCTGTGCGGTTGCCTGTCGGCTCACTCGATGATTTTCGACACGACGCCCGAGCCGACGGTACGGCCGCCTTCG